>CAVYIZ010000053.1:0-140181 GCA_963768555.1 uncultured Alphaproteobacteria bacterium | reverse complement strand
AGGCGCGCGATCGGGGGCCTTTGTTTGTTCACCCGGGGCCTTTGGATCGGCGTTAACTGGGTCCATATAGGAGTGGATTGTGGCCTCCAACTCCGAGGTGCAAATGGACGCCGCGGCGAATTTGCTTTTCGGCGGTGTCCGGTGAAGAAGCGGCTCTGCCGGAAAGATCCAAGACCTAGAGGTTGGCGCAAAGTGAACGTACGTTTCGGAAGTCTGGACCATCCGGGAGCGCCGGCGCTATATGGGCCACATGGCGAGACAGGGAGGCGTCCCGGTAGCAGGAAATGGGAGCGGAGAAGATCCGAAGTCCTTCGGACCGACTTTATCGCCAGGACGCCCGAGTGAGAATCTGATGTTGGAAACCAAATTGCAGCTTTCTCCGTCTCCAGCGCGGCCGAGTCTGCTCGACAACGAGAATGACGGTTCTGCGGTGTCTCTTGCGGAGTTGATTGGCGCCGTTCGAAGGCAGCTCTGGATTCTTTTGCTTTGCGCGGCTGTAGGTCTCGCCATCGGTGCAGGGGTGCTTTATTTTCTCAAGCCGAATTTCGTCGCCGACGCGACGCTGCTGATTGATACGCGCAAATATCCCGAGTCCCAGTCGGCTGTGGTCGGGCGTATGTCTTACGATTTGAATGCGGCCATTGACAGCCTAGTGCAGATCTTGAAGTCGCGCGAGATCGCGCTCGCGGTCGTCAAAAAGCTGCAACTCGCCGACGACCCCGAATTCGCCGGGAAACGGGCGGGCGTCCGTGCGATGCTGCTCGGACCGTTTTTCAAACACGGCGCCGCGCCCTCGGAGAGCGACCGGGTTGAGCGTGCGCTCGCGGTTTTCGACAAGCATCTGACGGTCAAGAGGGTCGCGGACACTTTTGCGCTCGATATCGCGTTCGAGTCGAAATACGCGGATCGCGCGGCGGAGGTCGCCAATGCGACCGCCGAGGCTTTTATAAACGACCAGTTGGAGAGCCAGAATAACGCGGCGCGCCAGGCGAGCGATTGGCTCGAGGAGCGCATCCGGGATCTCGGCCAGAAAAGCGTTGCGGAACAGCGTTCGGTCGCCGAATATGAGACCAAGAACGATATTCTCGATCTCGGCGGGGGGCGGCTGGCCGAGGAGCAGCGGCTATCGGATTTGAGCGGCCGGTTGGAGACCGCGCGCGCGCAGGAAACCGATGCGCGCGTCAAACTCGAGCAGTGGGACCGAATTACGGCGGCGGATCCGTTGAAGTCACGAGATCCGGCGCTCAATCTCGCGATCACCGACCTCGTCAAAGACGAGACGATCGCCAAGGTGCGCACGCAATATATGGATGCGTCGAGCAAATACGCCGAGCTCAGCACCAAGCTTGGTCCGGAGCATCCGGCCCTGGTGAATCTGCGCGCGCAGATGCAGCAGATCCGCACCTCGCTTCCCAGCGAGTTCGCAAGGCTTCGATTGACGTTGAAGGGGGATTACGACCTTGCTCAAGAACGCGTGAAGGAGATTCAAAAAGAATTATCCGAGGCAGTCGCCCAGTCCCATGCGGCGAACATGGCTCAAGCGACTTTAAGACAACTCAAGATTTCGGCTCAAACTTATCAGAACCTCTACGACACGTTCTTGCATAGGTATACCGACGCCTTGCAGGAGCAGAAATCGGCGATCGCCGCGGCCTCGGTTATTTCGCCCGCGACCCCGCCCGCCATCCGTAACTACAACAAACTTCTGATGGTTTCGGCCATTTTTCCATTGCTGGGGCTCGGCGTCGGGGGCGCAATCGGATTCCTCCGCGAATGCGTCAACCGCGCCTTCTGGACGAGTTGGACCGTGCAGTCGAGCCTACACTTGCCGTGTATCTCGATCGTCCCCAAGGTTAACGGCAAACGGTTGAACGGCAAACGGCTGAGACGAGCGGTCGCCCCACCCTCGTCGACCGCCACTGGCCAGGATGTCGGGCGGCGGACTATGGTTCGCGGCGATCGGGCGCTGGGATGGTATGCAATCGACGCGCCGTTTTCACGGTATGCGGAGGCGCTGCGCGCGATTAAGCTTGCCGTCGACCTGGCGACCGGAAAGCGCGGCGCCGTCATCGGCTTCACCTCAGCGCTTCCCAATGAAGGAAAATCGACCGTAGCGCTCGGTTTCGCGCTGCTCGCCGCCCGCGGCGGCGCGAGAGTCATTTTGGTCGATTGCGACTTGCGGAACCCTTCGCTTACGAAGGCGGTGGCGCCCGGCGCCAATGCCGGGCTGGGCCTTGTCGAGGTTCTTACGGGTCGAACTGCGGTGGAAAATATCGTCTTTACAGACCCGTCGTCCAAATTGGACTTTCTCCCTACGGTGCAAGAGCGGGTGCAACCCTATTCGGCCGACATTCTCGCGGGCGAAAGCATCGTCAAGCTTTTTGAAGTTTTGCGCGCCAACTACGATTTTATTGTTGTTGACCTGTCCCCGCTTGCGCCGATTGTGGACGCTTCAGCGACCACACAATTCGTCGACAATTATGTTCTGATCGTCGAATGGGGGAAGACGAAAGTCGAAACTGTCATCCATACGCTGCGCTCAGCGCCCGATGTTTACAATGCCACGGTCGGCGTTGTGTTGAACAAAGCGGACATCAAGCAAGTCGCTCGCTACGATTCTCATCTGTCCGGATATTACTATACCAAATACGACACCCGTTATGGCCTGTCGGAGAGCTGAGCATTGTAATCATTTTCCGCGTGTTCTTCACAGGTGACTCAATTGGGGTTTTCGCGACCTAGCCCGGCCCAGGCGGAAGAGTTTTGATCGCGCTGCAACGCTCGCCAGCCGGCAAGCCCCAACAGGGCGGCCGCCAACGCTAACCCTGCGCCAAATTCCGTAGTGAGAAGCGCTGCTTCCGGACCCCTCTCCGTGGACCGATCGAAGAGTCCGTAGATGACGGAATTATGGACGCCATGAAACAGCGCCGGCGGCCATACGCTGCGGCTCGCATGCCGCAACCAGGTGAGATAGACAGACAAGCCGATGAGGGAAATCGTGAAACAGCCAATCGCATAGGGCCACGGCGTGCCGACGTTGTAACCGAAAAGAAGAATATCGCCATAATGCCATGCCGCCCACGCAAGACCGCACGCCAATCCGGCGCGCCCAGGTCCGATCAGCGTCGCCAGGTTCGGCGTGAAAGCGCCTCGCCAGCCAATTTCCTCTCCCGACGCCATCGCAACATGCCATGGCAGGCGCGCCGCGGTTGAAGCTGCAGCGTAGAGGAGCGTTCGCAGCCCCTTGAACGAGGCCAAGCCCGACACCCAGCAAGGCGCTGGGGGTTCTGACGGGGGCGTCGTTGGCGGTTTCGGTCATCGGGCATGCGCTGGCGCAAGCGCGCGGTCTGGCGGACAGACACGCGATCAAACAGGTCGATCGCCTGCTGAGCAACGCCGGGTTCGTCGTATGGGGACCTGTTCGCGCCATGGGTTCGCGAGGTCGTGGGCCAGCGCAAGGCGATCGTCGTGGCGATGGACTGGACCGATTTCGACGCCGACAACCAGGCCACGCTCGCCCTGAACCTCGTCACCCGCCACGGCCGGGCGACGCCGCTCCTGTGGCTGACGGTCGACAAGGACGAACTGAAGGACCAGCGCAACGACTTCGAAGACCTCTGCCTGACGCATTTGAAGGCGATCCTGCCCGAGGGCGTGGCGGTGACGATCCTGGCCGATCGCGGCTTTGGCGACGTCAAACTGTTCGAATTCCTCGAAAGCCTCGGCTTCGGCTACGTCATCCGCTTTCGCGGCAACGTTCATCTGACCGCGGACGGTGAGACGCGCCTGGCCGCCGACTGGGTCGGCAAGAAAGGGCGCGCCCGCCTTCTGCGCGGCGCCGAACTCACCGCCGCCCGCCACAAGGTCGGCGCGGCGGTCTGCGTCCACGCCAAGGGGATGAAGGAGGCTTGGCATCTGGCCGCCAGCGATGCGACCGCGAGCGCGGCCCAGATCGTCAACCTCTACGCCAAACGGTCGACGATCGGGGTTCCGCGACACCAAGGATTTGCGGTTCGGCATGGGCCTGAGCGTCCTGCGCATCGGCGATCCGCAACGGCGCGACCGTCTGCTGCTGCTCAACGCCTTGGCGATCCTCCTGCTGACGCTGCTCGGCGCCGCCGGCGAAAGCCTCGGCATGGACCGATCGCTCAGAACCAGCACGGTCAAACGCCGCGTCCATTCGCTGTTCCGCCAGGGCTGCCTGCTCTACGACCTCATCCCCAACATGCCCGAGCGACGCTTGAGACCGCTCGTTGAAAAATACGAAGAATTCCTAAACCAAAACAACGACTTCACACAAACCTTCGGCCCCGCCTGAATGAGGGGATGCGTGAGCAGCAAGGCAGATAGATCGCGGCGCAATACGCGCAAGGGAGGGCGCAGGCGATTGCAAGAAATCTCGGCCCAGCGCGTTGCAAACCAAGGTCCCGCAGGGATCTCTTTGCCGCGATTACGGCGACCAGCCCCGCCACGCCGACGGACCACATCTGCATCACGTCGGCGGTGGCAAAAGTCCAGGTCAGCGGGCCGAGACGGGTCCCATAGGGCAGTCGCCAGCGCGCGAAATATAGGATGGCGCTATATATCACGACCTGAAGGAAGAATAGGACGCAGACCCTCCGAGACCGTCCCACGGCGTTCGATTCCGTCATTTCCCGTATCTCCGCTCTCGGCCTCCCACGCCGATGCGCCCCGCCGCGAGCTCAATCTGAAGAGGCTCGAATATCGTTGAGGGGAAAGCGCCGTCCCCTCCTCAATAGCCCGCGCATTTCAGCGGCGTCCACCCGGAGCCCCAACTTGCGCGGCTAATACCAGTCTTCGCTGATGCAGACTCACGAAGGGGATTCCCGAATTGGCTGAAATTTGTTTCGGCGAGGCGAACGGCAGGAGGTTCGCCATGGCGGCAGCGATTGGTCTTCGGGATGACTATGACGCGGGGGCGCTTCGGACGGCGGCGATACGATCGAAGGACGGGCCGCAAGCGCGCCGATTGCTGGCTCTTGCGGCGATTTACGACGGGTCGACGCGCACCGAGCCGGCGAAGATCGGCGGCGTCGGACTGCAGGTCGTTCGCGACTGGGTGCTCAAGTTCAACGCGCACGGCCCGGACGGCCTTCAAATCGGAATCGGTGGCCGGCTTCCTATTGGAATGCCTGGCCGGCTTCGTCGGAATCCGCAGCCCAACATCACCCTGATCCCGTTGCCGGCGAAATGCCCGGAACTCAACCCGCAGGAAAACGTCTGGGAGTTCATGCGCGACAACTGGCTCTCAAACAGAATTTTCAAATCCTTCGACGACATCGTCGATCACTGCTGCGACCCTTGGAACAAGCTCATCGTTCAGCCCTGGCGGATCATGTCCATTGGCCTACGAGACTGGCTCTATGCGTCATGATCACCGAGTTTTGGCATAAGAGTGAGAACGGTACGAAAAGTTCGATGCGTTACGGAACGTGATTGCGCGGTTGAGCAGGAAGTTGACGATCGTCGCGACGATGAATCCCGGCGGGCGGGCAAGCTCGGGCGACAGGCCGAGAAATCTGGCGCCTACGTAAGTGATGGTGTCGACGGCATAGCCGACGAGCCCGATCGCGGCGAAGGAGGGAATCTGCGCCGCGATGCGGTTTTGGCGGGGCTCGGCGAAAGCGTCGAGCGGGGTTTGATCGGCGGGAGTAATTCCAACAAGCGTCCCAAGAGTCCTTGAAATGACAAGTAAGTGGACATTACCGCGGATGACCTCGCCTGGAAAACCCATTCTGCCGTTTGCAGCAAGCCTGAAATCCCTTGGGCGATGCGTCAATAGATCCTTAACGAACCAACGCCGGATCGATTTCGCCCAAGTCTTATCTTATCCAGCAGAATACAGAAGGTACTGCGTTATATGGTTTGAGGTTAACTCGTGTGCTTTCTAGGTATCCACCTGACCGCGCAGGACGTTACGGCAGCTGGAAATTCGAGGGATAATTGTCCAACAGCAGCCCTGTCTCATCCAGCATCTGCCTGCGGCGAACCAAATCGCCGCTAATTCCTTTCAGTGACCTCTCGAACAAACGTTCTGCGTCTAACAAGTGTACTCGTAGTGGCAAATTGTAAGTTCGAATTAGGAGACCTGTCTTTTCGTTGGCTGGCGACCTGATAGATCGCACATCCAGTCAACACGGTGTATATGTCTCTGTCCATGAATGTCCCCTCCGAAATATTGATAAAAAGAAGGATAATTATATAGCTGATAGGAAATATATCCACTTTATTGTTCTCGACCGTAGTGGACAAAATTAGCTTGCTCCCGCGCCAGAGCACCCACCCATGCACCGCCAAGACGACACCGGCACCAATATACCCAAAATAAATTAGAAGATCTATGTATCCATTGTCGACCGACATGCCCGGCGCCACGATCTCTTCCCAACCGCCGAAAAGTCCCCCGCCGAACAAGGCCAAGCTGGAGCTATTGATATTGCCTAAGACGTAAGGCCAGAAGTCCGCGCGACCGGTGAGATCCTCAGACTTTCCCAACATCGGCATAAGGAAATTAAGCAATTGAAAATGAAATAACAGATATATCATACCCAACGCCATAAAAAAAGCGCGCAATCCGGCTTTTCTGCTGACAGGTGGGCCAAGAGAAATTGCATACATTAGTTGAAAAATCACCAGACCTACGATTGCTGTCAAAAGGCCAGTGACGGAACCGCTTCCTATCAAGCAGGCCAAGCTGCAACCCAGCGCGACCAATCGGAGAGAAATATTCGAATATGCCAGAGACCCGTAAAACAGAATCATTGCCATCGTGAGACCGGCTATCAGCCCGAGAGCCTGTTTATGACTGAAAATGCCTCGCCACAAACCGGCATGCACATTTTGCATCAGGTCCGTGGCCTGATGCACTCCGACCTGTGGGTCGGCCAAAACCCAAATGATGCTGAGAAGGCAAGCAAGGGACATGACTTAAATCGCCAATCGCAACGCCCCTTTCGGCGAAAGACGGCCAACCATGGCAATGCCGAACAGGATTGCCGTGGTAAATATGAAGCTCGCCTGCAATGTCGAACGCCGATTCATTGACCAAATCAGCGATACCAGCGGAAGAGCAAGGAATACAATGAGAGGTTTGCACCTAAACGTATTATTTCTGATTTCCGGTGAGCTCAAAATCATCGTGCAAGCAAAAAATATGTTGTACAAAGCCATCGCCTGCAGAACGACAGATCCTGTCCCTTGTCCCGTCGTCGGATCGAGCGCCAGCTGAGGCACGAACCCCGGCAGAAGGAATAACAAACCAAATGCAAAAAACAATTTCACAGAGTCAGCAACCTATAATGCCTTGCCATGAACTCGCTGGCGAATTGTCACCTATAGACCCATCATCCTGAACTGGAACCGGACGAACGAAAGCTCATACGAACCCAGATGTCCGCTGCCAGCGCTCTCGATTTGACTGTTAATGGAATTGCGGCCGCGGCGCCAGTGCGGCTGGCTGCTTGGACTAGCTCCAAGACCGCGGAGGCATTTGGCGTGAGCGAAGATACGGTCGCCTGTGGCGCAGCGAATTCACCGGCGGCGTCGCAGCGCTGAAGACACACGACCGAAGGACGTCGATCTCATCCCCAATTAGTTCGGCGCCACCACCAATCTCTGCTTTACGCTGTTACAGGCGCCGGCCCAAGCAGGAGCTTCCGGGCATAGCGCGTCACTCGCTTCTCGATGAAGATGTGGAAGAGAATGCCGGCGCCAATGCCGACGAGGACTGGCGCCGCCCAGATAATTTCCGGTTTCAATCCCCGCAGGTGTGTGTACGCGAAGGCGCAGGTCGGCGGCTCGACGAGAGAATGAACAAGATAAATCGAGAACGAGGCGGCCCCTAGCAGGCGCGCCATTGGCCCGAACGCGATCCGCCCCCTTCGCTCCAATTCGACCGCTCCCCCGATGACTGCGGCGGCGGACAGCCCGAACAGCAAATACCCGCATAACGGCTGCAGGTTGTCTGAGACCAGATATTTCAGCGCGATCATCCCGAAAAACGACGCAAGCCCTCCGGCCACAAAGGTTTTTGGAATAGGGAGTTCGTTCGCGATCAAATAGCGCGCGACCAGGATCCCGATGATAAATTCCAAGTTGCGAGAGTCCAACAGAAAGCTCTCTGGCCACACGGTTGGATCCCCGAAGCCAGAATACACCAATATCGCGGCAGTCCAGGCGACGATCAGCGCCCATCCTGGCCGCCCAACCAGTAAAACAATGGCAATTATGAAATAAAAGAACACTTCGTATACCAATGTCCAGGCAACTCCAAGAGTTGGCTGATTCGTATTTGGCAAAAGTAGAATCGAACAAACCACAGTTTTGACATCATATTTTCCCGATGTCAATACGTTAGGAAACACTGAGTGAATGATATATAGCGGAATTAATACACTAAGATACGGAGGATAAATTCTTGTAAATTGTCGCTCTACGTAGAATTTAAATCGATCAGGTCGTCCAATATCGCTAAAGTGAACCCACGTTATTATAAACCCGCTCAACACGAAGAAAAAATCGACCCCCACGTCGAATTCTTTCATGATTCCAAAGAACGGCGCCACGCCGCCATAACGCTGCTGACTCAAAAGGTTGCTGGCGTGATGCATCGCAACCATTGAGGCAGCTATCCCGCGCCCAAATTCGAGCCCAAGCAGTCGAGTCTTGCCATGCTTACCCGGATGGATTTTGGTCAACGGCCTCAAATTCCCTTGCAGAATTTCGCGGTGCTCTGGCAGACGGAATAAAATACACGACTGGTAACTCCGGTTGGCGCTGAAACCGCTCGTCTCTCCCTGCGTGAGCATGACGCGATAAACACGAATAAAGGTGGCCGGCACTCCGTGGATGACTTGCGAAACCCCGGGAAAAAGTGCCCCATTCAGGGGCTTCATGCAAGTCCGATTTTTCCGTCGCCTAGCCCAACTTGCGCAGATTGGGGCGAACTTGGCGATTTTGCGGTAGGCGGTGCAAGGCCAAGTCAAGTAGTCGTAGGAAGGGCTCGGAGGATTTGAACGTGTAGTGCCAATCGGGGGTATGGACGGATGGATGGAACCCTTGTTTTTCGCCTGAGACGCGGTTCGCGTCCATGAATTCGGCGGCTTTAAGCCGAACTTCGACGGTTCAAGGGATACGAATAGGCTAAGCCCTTTGAATTCCGAGAAGCCGGCCCCCAAAGGTCTTCACTACAGGGGACGGCTGGAGCGGATGGCTGCGGCCCTGAAAACAATCTTGGCCTTCACTACAGCCCTTTCGAAAACCTCGCCAAAGCAGCTTCAAGACCTTAGCGGGTCAAAAAACTTCAAATTGCTCACCAACTCGTCGAAGTTCGGTTGGCACTTCTTACCAAAAAGGAGTGCCGACTTTTTTGCTTAACCATCGATTTGCTTAATGCCGTAGCCTGGATTGTCTGCGAGTTGGGCTGGCGTAAGCGGGAGACCTCCGGCTTTGGCGGGGTGGCTGTAAATTTTGACCTTTCCAGCGGTCCGGCGAGTTCAATTGTGAGCAGTTACTCACACGGAAGGAACTCCACAAATGGACGAGTACGAAAGCCCAGTCTAGAACAACCGTGACGAGCCTGGCACGCAGAAATTGAATTGCGACGGCCATTGCCGAAGCTTTTGGCCGGCCACGCCAAGCGCCCTGCGCCGAATTGATTCGACGTCACGACCGAAGGACGTCCATTCAACTCCGCGTTATTAAAAATGAACTGTTCTCGGATGGGCCGGTAGCAAAGGCACTACCATCAAAGTGGTAAGGTTCATATCCCAAGGATCGAACCAAAATTTGCAAGTCAGGTTTTTCATGAAAGTCTTCAATAAGAAGAATGGGCTCATATCGCCGTAACGTTTTCAAACCTCCCTCGATTACGTCTCGCTCCGTTCCCTGAACATCAATTTTTATGAAAATCGGATTACCTATATCTTGCATATCAAGTGTCTCGATGACGCAGTCGTACTCGTGAATAACAAGCCGCTCAGGTCGAAAGAAATACACTGTCTCCTCATTAATCCATGTTCTCGCCGATTCAAAATCAAGTGAACCCAATCCATCATAAACAAACCTGCGATATGACGGGACATAAAGAGTGAAATCGTCCTGGTCTAGATGACAGGCCGACCGGCCTTATCACAATACCTGCATTGCCACGGTAGCGCTTCACGAGCTTTCCAGCGAGGTTTGGGTTCGGCTCGAATGAGTATATCTTGGCGTCTGGCACTAATTGTTTAATTGATTCAATAGACTGCCCGATATTAGCTCCCACATCGACATAAGTTCCTTGGAAACGTCCTCGGACGAGCGGCAGTGCGCGAAAGAATGGTTCGCTGGAAACGCGCCGCAAGCGTCGATAGGCAATATAATACTCGTCCTTGAGGTCCTTCAGAAACCATAAATGGGATTGAATTGTCCGAAAGGCCTTTTTGTTTTTAAATTCCACAACGCTCTCCAACGATTTGCCCCTGCTGCCGGCCCCTGAACTGGGGGTCGAGCCTCCGTCTCCCTGCGTACGCGGCAGTTGCTCTTGCGTTGAGCTATCCCGGGTTGCACGGATTGGATGCAGCGAGGCACCCATCCGTTTAACTTATACGCGGGACATGGCGCTTTGGCCTGCAAACCGCCCTTTCCTCGGCCGCCGCTGCTGCATCTCGGTCATTTTGAGGCGGACGGCGACCTGCCGCGCCACTCAGCCCTTCGGAACACCTGCGCCTTAGAACAACCTACTCAATTATATTCGACAAAGCGAAAATGCGCAACTCTGATGCTATCGAACGTCTTCAAGGAAGGTTGCCAGCGCAAACCTGGAATTCGCATCGCGGCCTGCGAAACGCTTTGCCGCGGACTGGTCGGTCAGACCCGGGTCCGCCGAGATCCGACCGTGTGCCGCGCTCATGTCGGCTCAATCCTAGCGGTTCGAATTTGACGCTCGGCGTCCTCTTGGTCGGCGATTTGGCGGGCCGGAGCCGACTTCAAGCGGAAGCTCCGATGCGCCCGCCCACTTGTGGCGTTTGGCGACCGAGAGCTTCCTAAGGTATCTGGTGACCGGAGCTTCAAATTTGAGGTGGACAACCAGGGCTGCGGCGACCGCGATGAAAACGGTTAACGCGTAGGCCACGTTCTCCGCCAGAAAAGGTCTAAGCCCGCTTGAGGCCAGGATCTTCGCCATAACGACTGAGAGGGTCGTGAATAAGGTAAAGTACGTACGAGCCAGAGCCGAAAATAATGAGATACTTATTCATTGATATGGCGGCTGATTGCTCTAGACGAACTCAGGAATCCCCTCATTTCGAGAACGGCCTGATTTCGGCGCTTTTCGGCCCTCACGTAGAGCGAATGGGGAGCCCTAAGGCCCCGCGTTTGTCGTGGCGCGACCTCTCTCTCGACGATTGCGAGACCCGAACTTGCATTTCAGGATTGTCATACGAGACTCGCCGCATCAAAATGCCAACCTCCAGTTGCATTTTGGCCCTCGAAAAAATGAGGGGATGGCTGAGCTACGAACCGCTCCCAGGATTATCATCGCGAACGAGATGGTGTAAAGCAGAAATCGCAATCTGTTCCACAAAAGATTGCAATTCGTAGAAGTTCTTATCTTCAATCAACTCGATCGACATCATAGAAAACATTATTACAGATCCAAGCAGTATAAGAAGGGCGCTCAGGCGCGGTCGCCACACTGAAGTGCTGGTGGCGATCCACGCGCAAATCACGCCTATTCCAAAACCTATATCATGAATATCCAGAAGGCTAGTGTAAACCGCGTTTTGGTGATAGCTCCAAACTCCTGAGAAAACCACCAGATTTGCCAAAACAATAGACGCTTGCCAAAAACAAAAAAGTCCGATCCCGATCCTAGAATAGGAAATAATTGTAGCAAGAATTACGTAAAAAATCATCTCTTGTTTGAGCGTCCACGCGGGCGCCAGGATCAATTGCCCGTCCCTTGGAACCAATAAATAGTCCATAATTACTTTAGCCGCAGTCAAGTCCTTTTCTTTTCCCCACGACGGATGAATCAAGAACGCGATACAGCTTATTGTTATGATCGTCCAATACATCGGCATAATGCGTATTGATCGCTTTTCCACGAAATTTGCAATCTGACCAGGCCGACCGATGTCTTGGCGATGGATATAGTATATTATGAACCAGCTCAACACAAAAAAGAACTCTACTCCAGCATGTCCTCCTTCAAACAATCTTGCTAATGACGGGGGCGAACCGAAATACTCGGTTGTATAAAATTGATAGTGAAATAGGACGACGAAGAGAGCTGCAACGCCTCTAAAAAACTCCAGCGTTGTAAATTTCTGGCTGTCGCTTGGCATCGAGAACCTCAGCCATCCCCTCATTTTTTCGAGGGCCAAAATGCAACTGGAGGTTGGCATTTTGATGCGGCGAGTTTCGTATGACAAGTCCTGAAGTGCGAGTTCGGGTCTCGCAATCGTCGAGAGAGAGGTCGCGCCACGACAAATGCGGGGCCTTAGGGCTCCCCATTCGCTCTACGTGAGGGCCGAAAAGCGCCGAAATCAGGCCGTTCTCGAAATGAGGGGATTCCTGAGATCGAGAACCTGTCGCTCATTCAACCCCGCTCGCCCGCGCCGGAAGCCGCTCGTGAGAGAATAATGGAGGTGGCGGGCGGATGGAACATCGAACCTTGCGGCCGCCGGAGCGCCTGGAGCGCGCGCCGGACGGCGCCGGTTTTCGCTTCAGTCGCGCGAGAAAAACCGGCCGCCGCGAGCAGGGCGACGCATAGGCTGATCACGAAGGCGGCGCCGTTGGAAAAATTGAGCGCAGGCTTTCCGTCAACGACGCCGAAGTTTTGCAGGAGGCGGGCGCACAAGACGACGACCGGCAAATAAATTGCATAGAGCGAATATGAAAATTTGGCGGGGTCTGACGAAGATCGAGAAACCGGAATTGAAGAGCGCTGGATTCATCAGATCCTCGCAGCTGAAGGCCAAGACGAGCCCCGCGACGATGATCCCGTCGGAAGCGAATGTGGGAAGCCCTCGCTCGCGAGCGACGATGCAACCCACGAGCACCAGAGCCGATCCGGCGAGGCCGACGGCTGGCGGCGCACGCACCTGCGCGCGCCAGCGATAAACCGCGACGCTGGCAAACCAGGCAATCAGAAGTTGCCACTGCGTGCGATCCGGAAGGACGGCAAGAGCTGTCAGGACGAGCATCGCGAGAGCTATTGATCGTGCGCCCAGTCAAGCGGCGCGTAGATGATCGCGATACAGACAGGTCCAACCAGTTAGAGCATCCACTCGTAGCCGAGCGACCATAGCGGCGGATCGGCGTGCGAAATACAGGCGAGTCCTTGCAATGAAGCGAGATGACACGCCAAGTTGAAGTCCGCCCACCCGTCCAACAGATCCCGGTGGTGCTTGGTCCCGGACAGTACCGCCGCACTCACTCGATCCAGTGTGAAGGCCAAAATCAAGGCAGCAATCAAGACTATATAGATCCGGGAAAAACGATTGATCAAATAGGTCCAGACGTCGAACTTGTGTTCGCTGATCAGTTTCGCCGCTGGTCCGCTAACCAAGAAGCCACTTATGACAAAAAATAAGGCTACGGCTTGATGACTCAGACCGAAAATAAAATAAAATGCAACCGTCTACTTCAGCGCGTGTATGACATCATGCGAAGTGCCAAAATAAAGAAACCGTGTATTACCCCAAGAACTAATATAGCTGTAATGACACGAAGAAAGTCAAGGATCGGCCATTTGTCCCGACCGCACCTGACCGCGCCCTTCAGCGACCACCCACTTCGTCGACAATTATGTTCTGATCGTCGAATGGGGGAAGACGAAAGTCGAAACTGTCATCCAAACGCTGCGCTCAGCGCCCGATGTTTACGATGCCACGGCCGGCGTTGTGTTGAACAAAGCGGATATCAAGCGAGTCGCTCGCTCCGATTCTCCATCTGTCCGGATATTACTATACCAAATACGACACCCGTTATGGCCTGTCGGAGAGCTGAGCATTGTAATCGTTTTCCGCGTGCTCATTCCACAGAAGCGACTCAATTGGGGTTTTCGCGACCTAGCCCGGCCCAGGCGGAAGAGTTTTGATCGCGCTGCAACGCTCGCCAGCCGGCAAGCCCCAACAGGGCGGCCGCCAACGCTAACCCTGCGCCAAATTCCGTAGTGAGAAGCGCTGCTTCCGGACCCCTCTCCGTGGACCGATCGAAGACTCCGTAGATGACGGAATTATGGACGCCATGAAACAGCGCCGGCGGCCATACGCTGCGGCTCGCATGCCGCAACCAGGTGAGATAGACAGACAAGCCGATGAGGGAAATCGTGAAACAGCCAATCGCATAGGGCCACGGCGTGCCGACGTTGTAACCGAAAAGAAGAATATCGCCATAATGCCATGCCGCCCACGCAAGACCGCACGCCAATCCGGCGCGCCCAGGTCCGATCAGCGTCGCCAGGTTCGGCGTGAAAGCGCCTCGCCAGCCAATTTCCTCTCCCGACGCCATCGCAACATGCCATGGCAGGCGCGCCGCGGTTGAAGCTGCAGCGTAGAGGAGCGTTCGCAGCCCCTTGAACGAGGCCAAGCCCGACACCCAGCAAGGCAGATAGATCGCGGCGCAATACGCGCAAGGGAGGGCGCAGGCGATTGCAAGAAATCTCGGCGCAGCGCGTTGCAAACCAAGGTCCCGCAGGGATCTCTTTGCCGCGATTACGGCGACCAGCCCCGCCACGCCGACGGACCACATCTGCATCACGTCGGCGGTGGCAAAAGTCCAGGTCAGCGGGCCGAGACGGGTCCCATAGGGCAGTCGCCAGCGCGCGAAATATAGGATGGCGCTATATATCACGACCTGAAGGAAGAATAGGACGCAGACCCTCCGAGACCGTCCCACGGCGTTCGATTCCGTCATTTCCCGTATCTCCGCTCTCGGCCCCCACGCCGATGCGCCCCGCCGCGAGCTCAATCTGAAGAGGCTCGAATATCGTTGAGGGGAAAGCGCCGTCCCCTCCCCAATAGCCCGCGTATTTCAGCGGCGTCCAGCCGGAGCCCCAAACTTGCGCGGCTAAGGTCAAACCCAGCCTTGGATGACGGCGGGAGGCGTAATCGACGATCCGCTTCCGGCGCCCGTCGTCTTGCCTGATCGGTCGGGGACCCGGGCGGAGGGAGCGGCGACGTGGAGATGTTGCGCCTTCGCGCGGCGCCTCGACCAGGCCCGGCGCGTTCGATGCTGGCTCCACAATCCATAATGTCACGCCAATGTGAATGGCGAACGCGAGAGCATGCCGTTAAACTAAAGGGCTATGTTCTGGAAACAAATGGGCGATGTTCTGGAATCGGAAAAACAATTCCTGGCGGACCTGGGTATTGAAGGACGTTCCCCGGAACTCGCGGTGCGCCGAGGTCGGGGTGTGGAAAGGAGATTTTTCCGCCCAGATTCTGTCGACGGTTCATCCGAGCGAACTCCATCTCATCGATCCTTGGGAATTTAGGCCGACGTTTCCAACCCGTTGGTACGGCGGCGCCAGGCCGCGAGTCAATCCGACATGGATGCGATTCACGCGGGCGTCGTCAAGCGCTTTCAACGGATGACGGAAGTTCGGATCCTTCGAATGAAGTCGCTCGAGGCGGTCGCGAAGTTTCCCGATGAAAGCCTCGACTGGGTTTATATCGACGGAGACCATTCCTACGAAGCCGTCAAAGCTGATCTGCTTGCCTGGCTCCGAAAAGTCAAAAGCGGTGGGGCCTTGGTTGGCGACGATTATGACTGGCTGGACGAGACTGGCGCTCCCTCGGTTCGCAGAGCGGTCGAAGAAGTATTGTCCGAGTGGCGATTGGGTCCCGCCGAAGTCAATGGCGGGCAATACCGAATTCTGCCAGGCAGCGCGTTCACTGCCGTCCGGCTATGAACGTCAAGCCGGCCCAAAGCGCGATCGCAAGCGAGATTTCCCCAATATATATGCCGACCAACGTCCCGTTGACCGAGAATTTATAGGTCAGTGTGGCAACAATGGTTGCCCCGAACAAAACGGCGATCGTACTGATAGTTGCTTGAAACTTGTGCAAATTGGCCGCGTTGAGCGCATCAAACGCTATATTTTGCAGCGCCAACAGCGGAAGTGTCCAACACAATACCTTCAATATTCTGATCGCCTCGACGAAACTGGCGCCGAAAATTAGCGGCAACAATGGTGTTGCGGCAAGATATAGTCCGAGACCGGTCGCTCCGGCGAGGCCGACTGCGTACAATGCGTAACGGTTCGCAACCTTCATTGTCGCTGCGGGTCCGCGCTTGCCGGCGACGACAAGTCGTGAGTAGACGATCCTATCCAAAGAGGCGGCCGTGACAACGGCGATGCCGACGACGCGCCGTGCAAGCCCGTAGGTCCCTACTACCCCGGCCGGAGCGATCGCACTCAATGACAGCACGTCAACGTTGGCGCGCAAGTTGGCCAAAAATCCGGATATTCCGAAAGTCACGCCAATAGCGATTTCCTCCCGCAGGATCCCCAGACGCGGGGATCCGTAAGGGGAAATCGCCAAAGCGCAGGCGATTGATCCAAGCAGATAGGCGCCGAAGTTCCAGAATGCCCAGGTTGACAAAGTATCCACACCGAAGCCGGAGCAAGCCACGAAGGCCGCAAGCGCACGTAGCGTCCCGAATCCGGCGTTGGTGAAGTTGGCTCGAATGAAATTGTCGTGAGCAAGAAAAATTTGCTCCGTCAACACGATCCAGGGATACAAGACAAGATTGCATACGACCAGCAGACCGACTATGCGGAGGTTTGCTATCGGTTGCTCCGCCGCATGAACGAAGAGCGAAACCGCGACTGCAAACAGCAATGCAAGGACGCTGCCCCAGCCGAAGATCAGTGTTATGCTATGCCCGAGCACACGTCTGTAAATCGAGACGTCGCGTCCAACACGGCGGCGCATGGCCTCGGCCGTGCCTAGCTGAGCCCAGGCGGCCCCTAGGCTGGCGGCCGCAGTCACCGATGCCAGCTGCCCGAATTGTACTTTCCCCAAATGCCGCGCGATAATGACGAAGGCGAGCGACTGTGCCGCGAGGCCGACCATCATGCTGCCGGTTGAGACGACATACAATTGGATGGTCGGCATTCTTTTTCTCAGAGAATTGACAAACAAGGAGGCAGCTTGAAAAGTCATTTGGGTTCCTCGCGATTGCGAACAACTGGACCTTAAAGGTCGCCATGCGGTGAAAGCCGCGCGTCGGCAGGTGAGGACTAGTCAGTTCGATTCGGTTGAGCCGTCGTCGAATCGACGAACCGGGGAAACAGCAGGTCGAACTCCAGCCTATCCATCGACCGCCGCTCCGAGCGGATAGAATAGAACGCTTGCAGGAGCATCGCCTCGCACCAGCTTCTCCTGCGGAATCGAGGGCCGTTTCATTGCCCGCCCGCATGATTCAGCCCCCGCAGCCCTCGCCCGGCGAAAGTATCGGTCACCTGAACATCACCTTCATGCGCTGCGACGATTGCGTCCATCAAGTGGTCCCGGACGCCGGCCTTTCGCCAACGAACGAAGCGGTTGTAAACCGTCGTGCGCGGCCCGTACAGTTCGGGCGCGTCGGCCCAGGGCGAACCCGAGCGAAGAAGGGGGAAGCAGCGCGACGACCGTCAAGTTCCGAGCGGTCTTTTCCGGGCTGTCTTGTCAGGCGGATGCGGATCGATCGCCTCTCATTCGGCACCCGTCAGACCGCGGCGCCCCATGGACAAGCTCCCGTTTCGAAGATTGAATCCGGCGCCACAGCCTTTGCGAATCCCACCCGCTAACTGTAATAGTTTACGTCCAAGTTTTGGTTAACTGGCCGAGGCGGATAATTGATGACGATCGACGTTTCGGTGATTATTCCGACATTTCGTCGCGCTCGCGAACTTAGGGAGGCGCTGGACAGCGTTCGCCGTCAAGACGACGTCCAATGGGAAGCCATAGTCGTAGACGATAGCCCGGAGGAAGGAGCGAGGGAGGTCACAAACTCGTTTAATGATTCTAGAATTACTTATCTCGTGAATCCATCGCCAACCGGCGGTCTTCCAAGTCGCGTTCGCAATCTGGGCTGGCCGCGCGCTCAGGGACGGCTGTTGCACTTCCTGGATGACGACGATTTGGCGCCGAGCGGACTTTATGCTTGGGCTAAGCAAGTGTTTGACAATCAACTCGATATCGGCGTTGTCTTCGGGCGGGTGGAACCGTTCGGTTCCGTGTCAAAGGAGCAAATCGAGCAGGAAAGGAAATTCTTTTCTGACGCCGCCCATAGGGCGGCAGCTTGTTTGCGTTTCGGTCCGAAGTGGGGCTTCGCGGCGCAGATGCTTTTCGGTCGTGCGCTGTTTGTCTGTGGGGCCGCAGTCGTGCGGCGTGAATGTATGATGAGGGTGGGTGGGTTCGATCCTGACCTCAGATTGAGAGAGGACCTGGACTTATTCGGGAGGATCGTAAGGAAGTTCGGAGCTCATTATGAGGACCGCGTATCTCTTCACTATCGAATTGGCGCCCCTTCGCTTATGCACGCACCGGTACTCTCGGAGGCGGACGTCCGAGACCTTGGCTACTCACGTCGACGCACTCAGGCTAAGTTCTTCTCTGAGTATGGCGCGTTAGAATATTACATACTGAAACTATTTAATAAGTTCGTTCTGAGGACGCTATGAAGCTAGATATCGAGCCCATAGCTGATATAAAATAACTTATGGCAATTCAGGAAGAGTGGGATGCACTTGACAGTGAAGTCGAACCGCGCACGTCGTTAACTTCGCCACTATGGATCCGAATATGGTGGAGATACTTTCGTCGAGAGCAGTGGTGGACAACGGATCATTTTTTTGTCCATGTTGTTCGCGATGAGAATCGAAAGTTGCTCTCAGTTGCGCCATTAACACTCGCATGCCGACCGGCGTTTGAGCCGATTAAACTGCGCGCCCTGCGGGTCCGCAAGGAGTGGCGGCCGCTGAAGAGGACACGCAGGGGTGACGCAATTGCATTGGTTGTCACAACCGATCTGGACCTGCCGCGCTGAGGACAAAAGGCAGTTCCGATAGATAGAGAATGCACCCAGAGCGGTTGAAAACATGTTGACGGGAAACTCCCGTTGTGGCATGATATAGGCTGAAATGGGACAAATTGATGGCATGAGATAGGCGAAGCGGTCAAGTCTAATTCGGGGACCTCACGTCGACGCACTCAGGCTAAGTTCTTCTCTAAGTATGGCGCGTTAGAGTATTACATGCTGAAACTATTTAATAGCTTCGTTCTGAGGACTCTATGAAGCTAGTTATCGAGCCCGTAGCTGATATAAAAGAACTTATGGCAATTCAGGAAGAGTGGGAGGCACTTGACAGTGAAGTCGAACCACGCACGCCGTTCACTTCGCCACTATGGATCCGATTATGGTGGAAATACTTTCGTCGAGAGCAGTGGTGGACAATTGATCATTTTTTTATCCATGTTGTTCGCGATGAGAATCGAAAGTTGCTTGCAGTTGCGCCATTAACACTCGCATGCCGACCGGCGTTTGGGCCGATTAAACTGCGCGCCCTCAGGTTTTTTGGCGCCGACACCAGCTTGACTGAAGTTCGCGGCGTCATCTGTAGACGGAAGGACGAAACCGCAGTCTTCCGGGCCTTGCGCGATTTTCTTTATGTCAGGAAGCCGCCTTGGGATCTCATCGAGTGGAAAGGCATCCTGTCCGGTGGTGACGCGAAGGCAATTTTGGAGACAGCGGGGCCTCTCGCTCTGCCAGTACCAACGCCAATGTACTTCATGCAGCTGCCCGAAAGTTGGCAGGACCTTATGGCTTCGGTTTCGTCAAACATGAGAAAGAATGTGCGCAAAGCCTACGAGGCTATACAGTCTACCGGACACAATTTCGACTTCCGCGTGATTGAGCAAGTTGAGGATGTTGGCGATGCGCTCGATCACTTCTTTCAGCTGCACTCGCTGAGGGCGCATGCGCCCAACATGATTGTGCATCCCGATAAATTCACGGCACCCAAAAATCGCGCCTTTATTACAGAGTACATTACTGAAGCTGCGAAGCGCGGCAGTCTGCGCATTTTTGAACTGACCATCGAAGGCGAAGTTGTTGCGTCACGACTGTCATTTTACCTAAATGGAACTCTGTACTTCTATTATGCTGGCTATGATCCGTCGTGGCGGGACGCAAGCGTCGGAACGATCCTTATTGCCGAAGCGTTGAAATGGGCGATTGGGCATGGCCTGAAGATTGTAAATCTCTCCGCAGGCAAAGACCTTTCAAAGCTCAGATGGAAGCCGACAGAGATTGTTTTCGAGAGCTATATGCAAATGGCCCCTTCCCCACGCGGGCGATTTCTTGGCGGAGCATATGTCAGTTTATATTCATCCATACGAAATTTATCGGCTCCGCGCCTGCGACGACCTCCTCAAACCGGCCAGGGCAAGCTGCCGTCCTTCACCGCGAGACCAAAAATTACATCTTGGGCACAATCAATCGCGAGGTGGTCTCGGTGGCCGCCCTAGACAGAATGGTTGACTTTGGTTTTCGCACAGGAAGAAGTGCGAACAGGCCGGGAGCGAGCCCATGCGCAAAGAAACGATTGCCATACACGGGGGGTTTACCTGCGATCCCGCGACCAAAGCGGTCGCGCCGCCCATCTACCAGAACGTCGCCTACGAATTCGAGAGCGCGGACGAGGCCGCGGCGCTGTTCAATTTGGAGATTCCCGGCTTTCGCTACAGCCGGATCGCCAATCCGACGACGGATATATTGGAGAAGCGGGTTGCCCAGCTCGAAGGCGGAGTTGCGGCGCTCGCAGTTGCGTCGGGCCAGGCCGCACTCGCCTACGCCTTTCTGACGCTCGCCGATCGCGGCGGAAGCATCGTCGCGCCGCCCCAACTCTACGGCACGACGCACACCTTGCTCGCCCACACGTTGAAGCGCCAAGGCATCCAGGCGCGATTCGCCCCGAGCGACCGCGCCGCGGATATCGCGCCCTTGGTCGACGAGACCACGCGCGCGGTCTTTTGTGAATCCGTCGGCAACCCGGCAGGCAACGTCTGCGACATCGAGGCGCTCGCTGAAGTTGCGCACGCGCGCGGGCTGCCGCTGATTGTCGACAATACCGTAGCGACGCCTATCCTTTTGCGGCCGATCGAACACGGGGCGGATATCGTCGTACACTCCCTGACCAAATTCATGGGCGGCCATGGCGCCGCGATGGGTGGCGCAATTGTCGATTCGGGTCGGTTCGACTGGACGTCCCAGGCATCGCGGTTTCCCATGTTTTGCGAGCCGGACGAATCCTGATCATGGGCTCGTTTATGCCGACCGGTACGGCCGCGAGGCGTTCATCGCCCGCGCGCGCAGCGTCTATCAACGCACGACCGGAGCTGTTCTCGCGCCTATGAGCGCGTTCCTCATCTTGCAAGGCATCGAAACGGTCGCGCTGCGCATGGAGCGTCATGTCGAGAACGCGAGCGAGGTCGCGCAATTCCTTCGCGCCGATCCGCGGGTTGCGCGGGTCGACTATGTCGGTTTTCCCGACAGCCCCTATCACGAACTCGCGCGCAAGTACCTGGGCGGGCGGCCGCCTTCCTTGCTCACATTCGGCGTCATGGGCGGTTTCGAGGCCGCCAAGGCGTTCTACGACGCGCTGAAGCTCGTCAAGCGACTGGTCAACATCGGCGACACCCGCACGCTATGTTGCCATCCGGCTTCGACGACCCATCGGCAAATGACCCGCGAGGAGCAGCTTCGAGCGGGCATAAGCGCCGAAACCATTCGGCTCAGCGTCGGGATCGAACACGCGCAGGATATCATCGAAGATCTTGATCAAGCGTTGCACGCGGCCGCCCCAGCGCCGCGTCGGAGCGCGTCGGGGTAGAGGTCCACGCAGCCCGATCGATTGGGACCTAGAACGGGCTGAGCGGGCCAGGACGTCTACGCCCCGCCGGCGTCAGTAAGAACCTTTTTCGACAGCAGGTAATTGATATTCTAGGCCTGTCCTCAGTTGATCTGATGACGACGGCGACGAGGCGGATTGCGCCGAGGAAGTTTCTCGCGAGCTTGTCGTAGCGTGTCGCAATCGCACGAAATTGCTTGAGTTTTTCGAAGAGACGTTCAATCAAGTTGCGCTCTTTGTAGAGAGTGAAGTCGCATTCCCTTTTCGCTTGCGATTGCTCCTTGGCGGAATGACGGCTGCGATTTGCGCGTCTCGCAGCTGTTCGATCAGGCCGTCAGCATCGTACCCTTTGTCGCCAAGCAGCGCGCCGCAAGCGACGCCTTGGAGCAGTGCCCGCAGCGCGAACATCGTGGACGTGACCCGCCGTCAGAACAAGTCTGACCGGATTGCCCATGGGCGTCCGCGAGCGCATGAATTTTGGTTGTCAGGCCGCCCCGGGAGCGTCCGATGGCCTGGTCCTCGCCGTTTTTTCGCGCCCCGGCGCTGTGCTGATGGGCGCGGACGATGGTGGCGTCGATCATCACGTATTCGGTGTCGGCGTCGCTGGTCAGTGATTTAGAACACGCTCGAAAACCCCGCTCTGCACCACCGGCTGAAGCGTTGGTGCGTGCTCTTCCAGGAACCAAAATGCGCCGGCAAATCGCGCCATGGAACGCCTGTCCGATAGCGGTAGAGCACCGCCTCGACGAAGAGCCGATCGTCTGGCGCAGTACCGCCGACATGGCCCCTACGCCCAGGAAGAAAATCCTTGATCCGATCCCCCACTCATCATCCCGCAATCCATCCCGATCCATGGTCAGCCCCTCAAAAAGCCGACCACCCATGAGTCCAGACATCTGCCGATTTTGGCAATTCCCTTTCTAACTCGGCGTTAACTTGAGGCACAGCCCCACTCACGTGCGAGATTGAAGTCCGCCAGGGGCGGTCGCGCACAACGTGTTTTGTCACACGAACTTGAAATCGGCGGGATTGGCGGTGAGCGTCGCGACGCTTACGGAGTTCAGCTTCAGTGCGTCGCCCAGAGAATCCGTGATTGTTGTCGTTCCCCCGCTCGAGGTGGCGTGGCTGAGCACTGCGGCGAGATCCTGAGCCTGCGACATTCCTGGAGTCAGATAGCTGAACATCGAGACCCCCGCCTGGATAACGTCATGGTTGGCCCCGTCGCGGCGAAGCCCGTGATCGTGTCATTGCCGAAATCGGCCGTGAAGACAAAGCTGTCTTTCGTCCGGCTGGTCGCGGTTATCGACTCGGTCGTATGAGGGCTCAGCGTGATCGTCTCGGTTCCCGCCGTCACGCTCAAGGTCGAAGCCCCCGCGTTGACTGTCAGTCCGTTACCATTGGTCGACAGCGTCAAAGCGCCGGCGCTCGACCCTGGTTCGATGACGAAATCACGGCGCCGCTCGTGAACATTTCGGTAACGCTGTAAGTTCCCGCAGCCGACACGCTCTAACGTCTCCTATTGCTTGTATATGTATATTAACCACTCCGCATGAAGCGCAGTGCGGCGCAATGCGGAGCAACGTAGCACAACTGGTAACAGCCTATGTATTAGTACAATGCTAGTTTCACGCATTATTGGTCAACGTGCAATCTTATGCAAGTCGAGTAAAGGCAGAATGCAACCAGCCTGCATTTCTCACAGAGTCCTTTCTCGAACGGAGCGCTGTGGGCGCATTTGGGGTTCGTTGGACCGTCACGGCGGGATTTGCGGGCCTTTTCGCGATGCTTATTGTCTCCGGTGGGCCTTGGGGTTGGAGCCGTGTCGTGATGGCGTTCCGGCGACGCGTCACAGGGGCAAGGCTCAGGCAAGTCGCGCTGTTGCGCTGCTGCGAGGCGCTAGTCCTGGCGCAGGGATAGGCGGAGGGCGCGGCTTCACTTGTTCGATTCTCGCGCAAGCTATTGAAGACAGATGGATTTTATTTCATTTTGTCTGACGCGGAACTACTTCCGACTGGCTTGGAAATACCTACTTGCAAGACCGCCGGGTTGTCCTGTTCCGTCGAGATCGTTCCGCCGTCGCCCCTCGCAATCGATCGATGCGCGCCGCGCTGCGTGCATACCGAATGCCAGGCGGGAAGAGCCGGTCGGTCTCTTCAATCGCGGCGCTTCCATCGCCAGGATCGCGGCGCGGGAGGGTGTGACAGCAAAGCGCTGCCGCCCGGAAAGGTTCGCCACGCCCATTCCGCTTCGGGCTGATTTTGAGGGACAAATGGTGAGGTCGGCGGCGAAGCGATCGAAGGATGGGCCGCAAGTGCGTCAGTTTTTGGCGTTGGCGGCGATTTATGAGGGCGTCAGCTGGACGGATGCGGCCAAGACCGGCGGGTGACGCTTCAGACCGTTCGAAACTGGGTGGTCAAGTTCAATGCGCACGGGCCGGACGGGCTCGCAAGCGGCCTGCACAGCTTCCCCGGCTGAACGAGGCGCATCGCGCCGCGCTCGCCGCGATCATCGAGAGCGGCCCGATCCCGGCGGTTCACGGCGTCGTGCGCTGGCGGGTCGTCGATCTCTGCCAATGGGCTTCGAGGAATTCCGCGTGGTCGTGGCCAAGCTGACGTTGAGCCGCGAATTGCGCCATGGCCCCCGGATCAAGTCCAAGACCAAGTCCGGGGGCTCGGCTCACCCGCGCCATCATGCGCAGGTCGAGGGCGCAATCCAAGATTTTAAAAAGTTTCTCCGTGCGCCTGGAAGCGATCGGGCGCGAAAGGGGCGTCGATCCCGGCGCGATAGAGGTCTGGTTCGCCGACGTCCCTCGACAAGCTCAGGATGAGGGCGCGGGTTGGCCAGAAGAACAAGATCACCCGCCGCTGGGCCAAGCGCGGAACGCGCCCCAGCGCGCCAAAAGATGAGAGGACCCGCCTCGGCCCATGTCTTCGGCGCGATCTGTCCAGGGACGGCAAGGGCGCGGCGCTCGTCATGCCGCGGTGCGACACCGAAGCCATGAACCTGCACCTGGCCGAAATCGCCACCCAGATCGCCGGGCGCTCCTCGTCGATAGGCCGGCGGCTGGCATCTCTCCGGCCGCCTGACCGTCCCGCCCAACATCGCGCTCATCCATTGCCGGCAAAGTGCCCGGAACTGAACCCGCAGGAAATCGTCTGGCAGTTCATGCGCGAAAATTGGCTCTCGAACCGCATCTTCAAATCCTACGACCAAATCGTCGACCGCTGCTGGTCCGCTTCACTTCGCGCAGCTCGATTTGCGCTGACCACCAATCCAAGCCAGCTACACAAATTTCAAAACGCTGCCCGCGTTGTGGCTGAGCGTAGCCGTCGTCAGGCCAACGAGCGTCAGAACGTCGTGAGCTGAATTGGTGATCGTCACGTTGGAACCAGATTGCGCCGCCGCGCCGCTCAACAATAGACTGGCCAGATTTTCAGCCGGAGTATTACTCGAACTCAAGCCGCTGAACATCGACAGATTGAGCTGGATGACATCGCTTGCCCTGCCGCCAGCCAAGAGGCCCGTGATCGTGTTATGGCCGAAGCCGGAAGCAAACGCCAATGTCTCATTCGTTTCGCCGGTGGCGTTGATCGTTTCACTCATATGATGCGCGAGGCTGAAACTCGCACTGCCGTCTGTCACGGATATGCTTGTGGGGCCATCCCCGACGACCAGACCATTGCCTGACAGGGCCAACGCTCCGGTCCCATCGGCGTTATCGAAGGCCTCGGCGGCCACGACACCTCGAACTCGAGAAGAGTTCGGAGACGGTGTTGACGGTCGGCGTGGCGTAGGCGCTGCTCAGGTCGCTCAGAGTGAACGTCGTCTTCGAGGCTCCCGTCGATCCCGACTTCTGCGTGAACGCCAAGGCATCGAGTTCGCTCGTGATTGTCGCCGCCATCCCCGACAGTGTGTAGACCCCGCCGGTTCCGCCGCTCAGCCCCGCTCCGTTGAGCGCGCCGCCCGCGCCGCCGACCGTAATCGTTAGCGTGTCGGTCGCATTGGCGTTGGCGTCGGCGACCGACACCCCGGCGAAGGGGTCAGGCAATGCCGGCTTGCCCGAGGCGGCCCCGCTGATCGTTGGCGCCACGGGGGCGATCGTCGGATCGACGGCGTTCGACACGGCGCTGACGTTTCCCGCCGAATCCGTGACCGTCGCTGTCAGCGTAAACGGGCCGACCGGCAGCGCCCCGGACTGATAGGACCAGGTCCCGTTGCCAGCGACCGTCGTCGTGCCCAACTTTGTCGAGCCGTCGTAGACTGTGACCGTACCGTTGGCCTCGGCGGTTCCCGTCACCGTGACCTGATTGCCGCTGACCTTGTGGCCGAGGATCAATGGGGCGCTCGGCGTGGCCGAAACTGTCAAGTTCTTGTAATCCACCGCGAGCGTCTGGGTGGTGTCGGCGGGGTCCTGGTAGATGCCCTCTTTCCAATAGGTGCCCGCCCCGTAGCCGAGCGGACCATGATAGTCGACCACCTGCGCGCCGTTGATCCAGACCTCGAGAAAGCCTTTCGCGTTGTTCTGAAAGCTCGCTTCGATCTGCATCGAATAATTCTGGCCGCGCACAATCGGGGTGGGGGATATATAGTCAAAGCCCCATGACGCGCCGCCCGTGGGCGTTATCGCCGTCGGCGTGGTCTGGCCGGGCAGCGCATAATCGGCCCAAATCGCCAGGTAATCGCCCTGACCGTGGCCGTTCGGCCCGGTCAGCTCGACGGCAAAGTCGGGATAGTCTGTGGTCAGGCTTTGGGTAATTGGCGAGCTGTCATCGGAATGGAACTGCCCGAGGACTGTCCAGTATTGGTTCGTCTGTCCCGGCTCGACCATGAACTGGTAGGATGTGTTGATGGTCGTCGTCGGCGCATAGATCGTTCCGCCCCCGACCTCGGTGCGATGGCTGTCGTTGTCGGACCAAGTGGCGCCCGGCTGCAGCACGAACCGCAGGGTCTGCGGATTGGTCTCGCTGATCGCCGAGGGCGCGTTGCCGTCGACATTGGCGTTTTCCACGTAAAAGGGCGCGCCGTCGATCGTAATCGGGTTCGACCATTGGTCGGTCAAGGCGGAGAACGAGCCGATGTCGGGGTTGACCGTGATCGCCAACGCCGCAGAGTGCGCGCTTTGAGCGCCCGACGCGTTGGTCGCCGTCGCGGTGAAGCTGTGGGCCCCGTCCGTCAGCGGGGATGGGGTCGTGAACGTCCAGACGCCGCTGGCGTTGGTCGTCGCCGTCCCCAGGTCGGTCGAGCTGTCGAAGACGGTGATCGTTGCGCCCGCGGCGGCCGTGCCGACCAGGGTCAGCTGGTTCGAGGTCGTCGTCAAAGCAGACGACGGCCCGCTATCGGGAGAGGCCGACAGAATGACCGGCGCAGCAAGCGCCCCCCCGGCCGGGTCGGTGTCGACCACGCTGGTCGTCGTGTTGACGGTCGCGGTCGCATAGGCGCTGCTGAGGTCGCTCAGTTTGAACGTCGTGGTCGAGCTCGTCCCCGGCGCTCCCGCCGTCGCCGCGAAGCTCAGGGCGTCCAGTTCGCTGGTGACGGTCGCCGCCGTTCCGGTCAGCGTGTAGACGCCGCCGGTTCCCCCGGTCAGGCCGGTCCCCGACAGCGCGCCGCCGGCCCCGGCGACGGTGATCGTCAGCGTGTCGCTCGCCCCCGAATTGGGGTCGGTGACCTTCACAGCGGAGAACGGCTTGACCGCCGCCTCCGACGTCGTCGCCTGGCCGGCGACCGCGCCGCTGATCGTCGGCGCCGCGGGCGTCACGGCCGGATCGGTGTCGACCACGCTGGTCGTCGTGTTGACGGTCGCGGTCGCATCGGCGCTGCTGAGGTCGCTCAGCTTGAACGTCGTGGTCGAGCTCGTCCCCGGCGCTCCCGCCTTCGGCGTGAAGCTCAGGGCGTCCAGTTCGCTGGTGACGCTCGCCGCCGTTCCGGTCAGCGTGTAGACGCCGCCGGTTCCCCCGGTCAGGCCCGTCCCCGACAACGCGCCGCCGGCCCCGCCGACGGTGATCGTCAGCGTGTCGCTCGCTCCCGAATTGGGGTCGGTGACCTTCACAGCGGAGAACGGCTTGACCGCCGCCTCCGAAGTCGTCGCCTGGCCCGCGACCGTCCCGCTGATCGTCGGCGCCGCGGCCGGATCGGCTTCGACCACGCTGGTTGTCATGTTGACGGTCGCGGTCGCGTAGGCGCTGCTGAGGTCGCTCAGTTTGAACGTCGTGGTCGAGTTCGTCCCCGGCGCTCCCGCCGTCGGCTTGAAGCTTAGGGCGTCGAGTTCGCTGGTGACGGTCGCCGCCGTTCCGGTCAGCGTGTAGACGCCGCCGGTTCCCCCGGTCAGGCCCGTCCCCGACAGCGCGCCGCCGGCCCCGCCGACGGTGATCGTCAGCGTGTCGCTCGCCCCCGAATTGGGGTCCGCGATCGTCACGGCGGAGAACGGCTTGACCGCCGCCTCCGACGTCGTCGCCTGGCCGGCGACCGCCCCGCTGATCGTCGGCGCCGCGGCCGGATCGGCTTCGGCTATGGCCGGATCGGCCGAAGAGCCTAGGGTAAGCGGAATGGGTATTGAAGGCGCGCTATTGCCGTAGGAATTTTGCAACTCAGCCGTAAACGAATGCGCGCCATTGGCGAGGCTCGACGTCGTAAAGCTCCACAGACCGCCTGCCGTGGTCGTCGTGCTGCCAAGCTCGGTCGCGCCGTCATAGACAAGCACGGTCGCCCCGGTAGGCCCCGTGCCTCCATAAGCAACGGGAATTACGCCCGATAGCGTCACGGCGTCGCCATTGACATCGGTTGACTGGATGACGGGGCTCGGCAACATTTTTGTCGTGACGCCGCCGCCATTATTCGTTGTCGTCGCGCTTACGTCGCCGACCGAGTTCTCGTCATAGGCCGTAAATCCATCCCACGTGCCATTGATCAATGATGGCGTTGTATAGGTCCAATTGCCGCTGGCGTTGACAGTGGCCGTGCCATCCAATTTCAATGTGTCGCCGCCGGTAGCAAAGACCTGCTGTATCTCGTGGACGGTCGTATTCGGCGCGGCAGTGCCGTTTATGGTGAACGATCCGTTCGCGTTCGCTGTATAAGACACAAAGACGGGTGCGGAAACCGGAGCGCCGGCGACAGTGGTATTATTATCTGCCGTGTACGCGCTTGAGGTGACCGTGGTGTTGGCGTAATCGACAGTAATGGGCTGGGTGGTCGTCCATCCCTCGTATACGCCCTCTTTCCAGTAGTTTGACGCTCCGTATCCGATCGGACCGTGATAATTCACCACCTGAGTGCCGTTGACCCAGACCTCGACGTAGCCGTTCGAATTGTTCTGGAAGCTTCCCTCGACTTGAATCGAATAGGATTTGCCCCGCACAATCGGCTCAGGCGATACATAAAGATAACCGTTGTAAGGATTGCCGGCCGGCGCCGCTGCAGTCGGCGTCGTTTGTCCAGAGAGCGCGTACATGCCCTCGACGGCCAGATAGTCGCCGCCGCCCACCCCATCCGCACCCGTCAGATGGAAAGAAAACACAGGAGAATCCTGTGTCAGAGACTGGGTTATTGATGAATTGTCGTCCGAATGAATTTGCCCGAGGATTTCCCATGAAAGATTGTAATCGGCTAAGCCCGGTTGGACTGTAACCTGGTAGGAAATGTTGACGGTTGAAGTTGGCGCATAGAGCGTGGCGCCGCCGATCTCGGTTCGAGCGCTCGTGTTATCCGGCCATAAATCTCCAGGCCGCAAATTAAATTGCAACGTATGATCATTGGGTTCGGAAATCGCCCAGGGCGCATTGCCGTTGACATTGGCGTTTTCCACGTAATAGGGCGCGCCGCCGACCATGATCGGTTTCGACCATTGGTCGGTCAAGGCGGAGAACGAGCCGATGTCGGGGTTGACCGTGATCGCCAACGCCGCAGACGCCGAGCTTTGACCGCCCGACGCGTTGGTCGCCGTCGCGGTGAAGCTGTGGGCCCCGTCCGTCAGCGGGGATGCTGGTCGTGAACGTCCAGACGCCGCTGGCGTTGGTCGTCGCCGTCCCCAGGTCGGTCGAGCCGTCGAAGACGGTGATCGTCGCCCCCGCCGCCGCCGTGCCGACCAGGGTCAGCTGGTTCGAAGTCGTCGTCAAAGCAGACGACGGCCCGCTATCGGGAGAGGCCGACAGAATGACCGGCGCCGCGGGGATCGTCACGACCGGATCGGGTGAATGCGGGCTCGTGGCCCCCGCCTGGTCGGTGGCGGTCGCGGTAATGTCGTGCTGACCCGCCGCCAGCGATCCCGCGACGAAGCTCCAGGCGCCGCTCGCGTTGGCGGTCGTCTCGCCGAGCAGGGCGGTTCCGTCGTAAACGCGAATGGAGTCATTCGCCTCGGACGTGCCGGCAATCGTCACGACATTCCCCGCGCCGACAGTTTCCGAGGTAATCACCGGCGCGGCCGGAATAGGGCTATCGTTCGTCATGCTCGCGGCGGCCGAGGGCGGGCTCGAATCACCCGCCGCATCCACCGCGACGGAGCTGATCGCGTCAGCCCTCCAGGAGCCGCCGTTCGAGACGCGCCCGGTCTACGCCCGCGGTCCAGACGAGGAGCCCTCGCTCCCGCGGGACATTTGGCCGGTCTCGACCGGAAGTGGAATATTCTCGAAGCCCTGCGATTGAAACCAGAGCGGCAGGTTCGCGCCGTAATCGCTCGAACCGGGCGCCGACAAAATATTCCCCAGGGCGAATACGCTCTGGTCTTCGGATGTCTCACGAGGAGTATTGAACGGTTGAATTGGCGTTGTCGTCAAGACAAATTCTCCCTACGTAAAGCTTCAATGCTGTGCTATACACGCACGTCATACACGCACTCAACGAATTTGGCTTTAACTCGGACGTGTTACTTGTTATGCACTAATAAACAATTTCTTAATATCATATAGTAGCCGACCGACAAGGTGTAAGGATGCAAAATGTATAGGAACGCAGCACCTAGACCGCGCATCAGTTCAGTCAAATAATCGCGCGGAGGTTGCCGATACGCACGAAAAATGTTCAGCCCCTAACGCCTCGTGTTGTGAAAATATTATTATTATATTGACCGCCCCCATGGAGGCGTAATGCGGCGCGACGTTGCACAACTGTTAACAACCCCTGTTGTCGTGACAATGCACAGCCTCACCGGTTGCAATAGAAACGAATATCATGTTAACATGGGCTCCTCGTTTACATCGCCTTGAAGCTATTAAGAAGACAGTTCGACCCTCAAGGTAGTTCGCAATGCTCTTTGGCCAAATTATGGCATTTGGGGGTCGCCCGTGATGAATGAACTCAAGTGCAATTGAATGGGGCGACCACGATCGAGGCGTTGCGGGCGGTCAGCAACCCGGACAGCAACTGAGCCAGCCATTCGAGCAGGCGTTGGAAGTTGTTGCCGGCGGCGGCAAGGCGCGTCCGACGAGATGGTTTCGGCCCTTGGAAATCGATCCCAACGCCTTCGGCGATCCCAAGTGAAGCCAGCGATAACAGCTGTATTATTACTTTTCTCTCACAGCAATTATCTTCGATGGAACCCCGATCACCGTAGCGCCTGGAGGGACATCGGAGATTACGAGCGAATTTGCGCTGACGAACGCATTGTCGCCGATGGTTACGGCTCCCAACACGCGAGCGCCCGCCGCGATCGTCACATAGTTGCCGATCTTCGGACGGTCGGCCGCGTTATTGACATAGCCGACTGTTACCAATTGGCCGATGGAGCAATTTGCGCCGATCTCCTCAGCGGAGACCTGGGTTCCAAAACCGTGATGAATAAACAGGCCCGGGCCGCATGTTTTCGCGTTGATCTTCAACGACTCCATCGGCCGACATAGGAGGCCGAGGAGGTGGCCAAGAGTTTTGTGTCGAAGATAAAACACATTTCTATACTCAGAGTTAAACGTCATGAATTTTATGAATAAATTTACCCGCTCTAGCAGGGTATGCGGCTTTCCCTCATCATAATTCTCGCCGTATCTGTCTAAATCCTTCCATAATAATTCTCGCCTCGGACTCAATATGAATACGGCGATATGAGGCAGCAGGCGGACCGCACTGAGCGTGGCGACCGCGAACTTGGATATCACAATTAGTCTATTCGATCGCTGAACTTTAGTCATTTGTTAAATTCAACTTCCGAGAGCTATGCATGTACGCTTTTCGCAGAGCGGTCTGAGTTTAGAGCTCGTCCACACAGAGCGGAGCCGAAGCGCCCGCTCTTGTCATATGAATTCGATGGCCTCACCTTCGATAGCAAGGCAGGTCAACTGTCCCGAGATGTAAGCCCCTGTGTCGATATTGATCCGGTTGACCCTCACATCCGGCCGCGAAACGGGTGTGTGCCCATGGACGACAACCTTTCCGAAGTGACGCCGACTGCGGAGGAACTCGCCACGGATGTTAAGCAAGTCGCACCTGCTCTGACGCTCGATCGAGGCTCCCGGCCGCAGGCCTGCGTGAACGAACAGGAAGTCGCCGCAGGCGTATAAGTCGCGCAGTTCGCGAAAAAACTCGAAATGGCCTGCCTCTCTGACCTTCTGACCCAATTGCTCGCAGAGGACCGCCTGCTGGGATGCATTGGCATGAGGATCCAAAGTTAATCCGTAGGATCTTAGTGTGTAAAGACCGCCAACACGAACCCAATACGACAATAATTCTGGCTTTTCCAGCGTTTGCGAGAAATACTCTTCATGGTTTCCGCGAAGAAATATTGTGTCATACCTTTTCGATAATTGGATACACTGATCGATGACAGCCCGCAGAGTCTGGCCCGCGATCGATGTAATCTCCGATAAAAACAATCTTGGTCTTCTTGATCGGACGCGCACGCGCGTGAGTTACAATTCTGTCTATGGCACCCCGCGTGAGATTTGCACAGCCGTGAACGTCTCCGAGGGCATAAACGCGCGTCCCATCGGGAACCCGCGCAACGCTCGTACGTTTCGACCGCCCAAAGAGACCCAACAAGCCTCGCCTCGCATTTTGAATGTCGATATAGGGCACCTGCCACCCCGTTGGGTAGATTTCGGACACTTCGAACACTCGGTCAACCGTGCAAGACACGGAGGGGCCTCCCTGTGCTCCGAATCTTCAAAGTCTGACTCAAGAGTCTATGTGGGATTGCAGAGTCTTCGCAACATGAGGCGGATGGACGCACGGCGCGGAATCCAGGTTAACAGTTTATTGTTGCAGGATTTCGAGGAGGAAGGCGGGATCCCATCCTGCGGCCTTACGCTTGGTCTTGATGCTTCCCTTGGCCTTGTTGGCTCGGATGAGATTTAGGGAGAAGCGACGCACGACGGCCATGTTTTTAGCCCCGTTTCCGGTGCGATAGCGCGACAGATCGTCCTTGAAGACGACGTCGAGGAGCCAGTGCATGCTCTCGACGCCCCAATGGCCGCGGGCGCCGGCGGAAAGGCGTTCGATGTCGAGTGTCGCCGACGAGATATAGTAGCGCGTCTCGAAGCTGCAGCGGTCGGCGTATTCGACGCGATCATGCACTTTCAGGATCGTCTTTATGGTGGTGAAGCGCGGCTGTCCGGGGTAGCTGCGATCGGAGCCTATCCAATCGACGACGCTCGAGGCGGTGTAGGTGCGCGTCTCGATACGGCCATGGCCCTTTTCGAGCGTCGTCTTGACGACGAGTTCGGCGGCCGGCGCATCTTTGAAATAGCTTGCGACATCGGCTTCGAGGTTGGGCTGATTACCTTTGAGAGCGAGGAGATAATCAGCGCTGTGATCCACGATCGTGTCGGCGATCTCGACTTGGCAACCCATGGCGTCGATGGTGACGAGCGCGCCGGCGAGTTGCCCGTTTTGGGCAAGGTGGTCGAGCAGCTCGGGGATGGCGGTGATCTCGTTGGTTTTCTCCGGAACCGAGAGCTGCGCCAGGGTCAGACGGGCGTTGGTAGCGTAGGCGCTGAGCGTATGCAGCGCCTTCAGGCCCTTGCGTTTATCGTGGGTGCGCCGCGAGGTCTTCCCGTCGATGGCGATGAGGTCGTGACGATCGGGCCACAATGCTGCGATCCAGCTCTCGAAACACCGCCCAAAGAGCCTCGGATCGATGCGGTTCACGAGATCGCGCAGCCAGCGCTGGCTGGGAATGCCGAAGTGAAATTCCGAGAAGCGGCGCAAAAAGGCGAGATGGCTCTGGCCCCAGGCGGCGATCTCATCGAAATCGTCACAAGAACATATGGTTGCGCAGGTCAACAGCAGCAGGACCTCAGCCAGCGGATACATCACCCGCCACGGTTCGCGCCCGTCGGACAGCTTGGAAAAATACTCGAGCAACAACGCCAGCCGGTCTCGAGGGACATCTTCGTCGGCAAGCTTGAAAACAACATCGTCCATCGTCGCGCTCCCTGCCCGAATCGGAGCCCCAGGGAATCACGCAACACCGACCGCGCAAAGCTACTTCAATCTCCCATTAACCTGACTTCCGACCCGTGGATGGACGCGAAGCGAAGGAACATGAGGGCTGTGACGTTGAGGTTCTCCCAGTCCTTGGCCAATCTTCGGCAGCGGTTGAGCCAGGCGATCGATCGCTCGACGATCCAGCGCTTGGGCAGCGTGACGAAGCCTTTCGCCTGATCGGATCGTTTGACGATCTCGATCTTGACCCGAGACAGCATTTTGGCGAGCGCATCGGCGAAGATCGGCCCTTGATAGGCGCTGTCGGCGAACAGTTTTTCGAGATAGGGGAACCGGCCAAACAGCGTCGCCAGCAGCAAAACGCCGCCGTCGCGGTCCTGAATGTCGGCGGAATGAACGATGGCCTGCATCAGCAGCCCTTGGGTGTCGACGAGAACATGACGCTTCTTGCCCTTGATCTTCTTTCCCGCATCGAACCCGTGCGGATCGATCGAGGCCCCCCCTTTTTCCGCGCTTCTCACGCTCTGGCTGTCGATGATGGCGGCGGTCGGGCTGGCCTCGCGTTCGGCCTGCTCGCGACACTTTTCGTAGAGCGCGTCATGGATGCGATCCAACGCGCCATCAATGCCCCAATCGCAAAACTAACGATAGACGGTGCTGCGCGGCGGAAAATCCTTGGGAAGGTAACGCCATTGGCATCCCGTGCTCAGCACGTACATGATGGCGTTGAGCGCCTCTCGCATGTTTGTTTCCCGTTTGCGGCCTCCCCGCCTCGCCGGAGGAATGAGCGGTTCGACATGCGCCCATTCCTCATCCGTCAGGTCGCTTAGGTATCGCAAATGATCACGCTTGTATTTTGCTCGGTTCTCGTTCGTCCACATCGGCGGCCCCACGAATCAGACCGCCTTCCATAAATCACAACCGATTCACGAAACTCAACAACTTTCGAAACAAACTCTCAGGGACGAACACTTGCCAGCGAGGATTTAAAGGCCAACCGCGGCGATGGACTCCTTCGACTGGTCCATTTCGAATGTTGCCAGTGGAAAAAATCGAACGGTTAAGTCCGGCTTCCCCGTCGCGATTCCAATAGCAACGGGACCGGAGATTCGAAGCGTCTGATTTTATCCACTAGCGTGGATGGTGCGGCTATAGTTTCGTAGTGAGCTCGTAGGCGGGCCGGCGGGATTCCGTCGAGCGTTTCTTCAATAAGAGCAAAAAAGATAGGCCTTTCGGCAAAAATTTCTTGCGGCGGAAACGGTCCTGGCTTCTTAAATTGAGTCTCATTTCAATTCTGTTGATTCGGTGGAGGGCCAATGACGCTGACCCAGCAAAAGCAGAGGATCCCCGAAGGGCCGGGAGACGAATTTGATTCTGGAATGGACTTGCGGGTGTGGATTAAATTATATGGCAATATATATCGGGCTAAGGTGCTCGGGAGAAATGTGTATGTCGTCAGCTCCCTTGAATATGCTCAACACGTCCTTAGGGATAATTGGACTAATATCGAAAAGGTCAAACCATCAAGCGAATTGCACTCCTCTTGGGGAATGGCTTGATGGTGAGTGAAGGCGATTTCTGGAAACGTCAGCGACGAATGATTCAGCCCGCATTTAAACGGGACGCTGTCGCCGGCCTCTACGATGTCATGAGGACCGCCAACTTCAAGCTGCTGGAAAAATGGGAAAAGGCTGCTCAACAGAAAGAGACCACGAACATAACCAGTGACGTCAGCCTCATGGTGCTGGAGGTCACCCTCCGCGCGCTCTTCGGCGCTGACTACCCGCTGGTTGCACCGTTCTTCAATATACTGCACGATAACCCCGTTCGTGACCTGGATTTCGCGCAAAAGTTCGTGGATTTAAGAAGAATTGTGGCTGGAGTCATCGAGCGGCGGCGCTGCGATGCAAGAGAGGGCGCCGACATTCTGGGCATCTTGATGGAAGCTCGAGACCAAAGTGGCCAACCCATGCCGGATGACCAATTGATCAAGGAGATAACAACGATTGTTGTCGCTGGGCACGAAACCACCGCCAGCACGTTGAATCTGATCTGGTACCTAGTCTCCCAAAATCCGGAAGTCGAGAAATTGCTTTCGGCCGAGATCGATAATCTGGCTGCAGAAAAATTTCCGGAGATCGAATATCTGCCGAATTTCACCTATACCTGTTTGGTTATCGATGAAGCGCTTCGGCTATATCCGCCTGGTTGGTTGATGACACGCAGAGCGATGAAGGATGATATGCTTGGCGAGTACTTCGTACCTGCGGGCACGGAGGTCTATATCTCGCCGTACATCATCCAGAGGCATCCGGATTTGTGGGCGGAGCCAAATGCTTTCCAACCCGAGCGATTCCTTTTTACGACCGTTCGAGAAAAACGTTCGGCAGCGACGCTGCAATTTTCTGTCGGCCCCGAGAAACTGCATCGGGGAATTCTTTGCTCGCACGCAAATGCAGGTGCGTTTAATAATGGCCGCGAGCCGGGTCCGACTCCGATACGTCGAGAAGGAGCCGCCGGAATTTGAGGCAGGCGTCAATTTACGCAGCAAGGATGTTTTCATCATGTCGCCGGAGTTTAGGGCTTATACCAGAGCTTAAACAGTGTGGGTTAAAACTGGATTGAACGAGCTGGCAGTGTCGTCTCGTGGCGTATCTGGACCCCCGAAGGTGCATCCGAACTGGCGTCTCTTTGATAGGGCGTTTGAATTTGAAATGCTCACGATTTCGCCCCACCGCTTGTCTCCGCATGAACGCTTAGTTAATTTGATCGGATGTCGGATAACTCTAGTTTCAGGCTGCTCGGAGAGGACCGCACATGCATAGGTCAAAGAAAAGCAGGATTCAGAAAAATGACTAAGGCTCAACCCTCAAACAGTTTTATTGCGGTGTCCAAGATCGGAGTCGCCACGCTCAGTGCGATCCGCCTGCTGCCCCATATCAGCGTACTTGTATTCAGTCCGAAGCGAGAATTGTTGTGGAAGGATTTAGACAGATATGGTGAAGCTTATAGCAGCGGGAAGCCGCAGACTTTCGTAGAGAGGATCATTTTATTCATCAATATGATGACATTTTTCCCGGAGTATAGGAATGTGTTTTATCTTCGTCACAAAACTCTTGGCCATATCCTCGGTCTCCTATGTCGGCCGATGAACTCCTTGAAGATCAGCGCGAAACAATGCGGTCCAGGACTGTTCATTCAGCATGGTTTCGGAACGCTGGTCTCTGTTGAGGAGATCGGCGCAAATTGCATGATCAGCCAATTGGTGACGGTCGGCTATGTCAATAACTCGGTCGATCGTCCGACGCTCGGCAGCAATGTGACAATCGCGGCCGGCGCTCGCGTTTTGGGAGCCGTGACCATTGGCGACAATGCGTTCGTCAGTGCAAATTCGCTTGTAATCTCCGATGTCCCTGCAGGCGCGACGGTGATCGGGGTTCCAGCGAGAATTATCGCCGTAAATAATAGTCCTACTATTAGAAGCCTGGCTTCCTGACTTATGGCGTTGCGGCGTCGCGCTCGGTTTCGGTGACACGGTTGCGTCCATGCAACCCAGTCGCAATCCGGATGTAGCGCGGCGTGGACCCTTACCCCGACGCGCTCCGACCCGCGGCCGGCACGGCCGCGTTCAACGCTTGATCAAGATCCTCGATGATGTCTTGCGCGTGTTCGATCCCGACGCTGAGCCGATGGTTTCGGCGCTTATGCCTGCCCGAAGCTGCTCCTCCGAGGTCATTTGGCGATGGGTCGTCGAGGCCGGATGGCAACATAGGGTGCGGGTGTCGCCGATGTTGACCAGTCGCTTGACGAGCTTCAGCGCGTCGTAGAACGCCTTGGCGGCCTCGAAACCGCCCATGACTCCGAATGTGAGCAAGGAAGGTGGCCGCCCGCCCAAGTACTTGCGCGCGAGTTCGTGATAGGGGCTGTCGGGAAAACCGACATAGTCGACCCGCGCAACCCGCGGATCGGCGCGAAGGAATTGCGCGACCTCGCTCGCGTTCTCGACATGACGCTCCATGCGCAGCGCGACCGTTTCGATGCCTTGCAAGATGAGGAACGCGCTCATAGGCGCGAGAACAGCTCCGGTCGTGCGTTGATAGACGCTGCGCGCGCGGGCGATGAACGCCTCGCGGCCGTACCGGTCGGCATAAACGAGCCCATGATAGGATTCGTCCGGCTCGCAAAACATGGGAAACCGCGATGCCTGGGACGTCCAGTCGAACTGACCCAAATCGACAATTGCGCCACCCATCGCGGCGCCATGGCCGCCCATGAATTTGGTCAGGGAGTGACCGGAGAACGATACCTGCTTCGTTGGAGCGTGCCGTAGGGCGACCAATACCGCCATGGCAAATGTCGTAATCGAGAACAGGGGACATTCGCTGGCGCTCCAGCCTCCAGCCGCTCCTCTTGCAGCAATGGTCTTCGGGCCTGAGTTGGAATTATCCATCCTGGTCCATCAGCACGGAAGCCGAGGCCTATCTCTTTTTCCTCTTCTTCGCCGGCTTGCTTCTCGCAGGAAAACATCCGCGCTTCATGGCCGTCTGCTGCATCGTCGTGCTGGCGGCATTGAGCATTGATAATGGGGGAAGCATCAATTACTTCGTTGGAAGTCCGAGCGCTGCTTCGTACGCTCGCCGGATTTTCTCTCGGCATTCTCATCTATCGAGCGCATTTTCGGCGCGCGGAATTCCCGCGCAATTGGGCTGGGCTTCTCGCAGTCGTATTCGCCGGCTTGGAAGCGATAGTTCGAATGGATTTTCTTGCCGTATGCTCGTTTGCTTGCCTGGTTTACTATAGGTCAACGCTACGGGCCTATTCGCTGGGCTGCTCAACTCGCGCCCCCTGGTTGCCCTTGGTAACTGGTCGTAGTCGGTTTATCTCTTGCACGCGCCGGTTCATTGCGCTGCGATGGTGGCGTTCGCTGCAAGTCGTCATTCCGTTAGCCAACTCAATTCGCTGAGCGCGCGACTGTAGTTATTCGTGACCGCCCTGGTAGTAGTGGCGCTGGCGGCTATTCACTATCGATATGTCGAAAAGCCGCTACGTCACTTATTGCTCCGTTCGTACGACCTCAATCTCGCATAGGCTGGATGTCGAGTTCGACCCGCGCATGAAAAAGCATTCGCAGTCCCCCCAATTGCAGAGAAGGAACCGGCGCGCGCTCACGCATAATCGAGAGCGCGGACCAGGGTGCGGCGCTGTTCAGTTTGGAGAGTCCCGGCTTTCGCTACGGCCGGATCGCCAATCTGGCGACGGACATATTGGAGAAACGGGTTGCCCAACTCGAAGGTGGAGTTGCGGCGCTCGGCGTCGAAGTGGGCCAAGCCGCACTCGCCTACGCCTTTCTGACGCTCGCCGATCGCGGCGGAAGCATCGTCGCGCCGCCCCAACTCTACGGCACGACGCACACCTTGCTCGCGCACACGTTGAGGCGACAAGGCATCCAGGCGCGATTCGCCTCGAGTGACCGCGCCGCGGATATCGCGCCCTTGGTCGACGAGAACACCCGCGCGGTCTTCTGTAAATCTGTTGGCAACCCGGCCGGCAACGTCTGCGACATCGAGGCGCTCGCTGAAGTCGCACACACCCGCGGCCTGCCGCTGATCGTCGACAATACCGTGGCGACGCCTATCCTTTTGCGGCCGATCGAACACGGGGCGGATATCGTCGCAGGCTGAGGGTGAACCGTAGGTAGAGCCATATCGCTTGCTGAATGTGACCCATTTCGGACCGATGATCGCTGCCGACCTAAGAAAGCGTCTCCCGAAGCCTCACACGACTTGGCATCTCGACGAGGTCTATCTGAAAATCGACGGCCGAATGGTCTACCTTTGGAGGGCCGTCGACGCCGAGGGCGAGGTCCTCGATGTGCTGGTCCAGTCCAAGCGAAACAAGCACGCCGCGCTGAAACTGATGCGCAAGCTCTTGAAGAAGTATGCCTTTGTTCCGGAGCGGATGGTCACCGACGACTTGCGATCATACAGCGCCGCGGTCTGAAGAGCTTGGGATTGAACGCCGGCACGAGCGCGGGCGATGGAAGAACAATAGAGCTGAGAATTCGCATCAGCCGACGCGGCGGCGGGAGCGCAAGATGCAGCGGTTCAAGAACCCGGGTTCAGCCCAGAAATTTCTTTCCACACACGCCGCCGTCTACAACACCTTCAACGTCCAACGCCATCTCGTTTCCGCGCAAATGCACCGCGCGCTTCGCGCTGTCGCGATGACCACGTGGCGGACCGCAGTCGCAGCAGCCTGACAATTCCTGAGGCGCCGCCACCTCACGCTCACGGTACGGAAACTAACAAGACCATCGAAAACGCTCGTATAAACGATTAAACGAGCGACCCCCTCACCCTCTCCTGCAAGGGGCCTTAGCGAGGAGAGGGTAGAGTCCTACCTCTCCCGCATCGCCCGCGATGCGACCTCGATCAGGGGAGAGAACAGGTATTCGAGCAGACGGCGCGAGCCGGTCTTGAGCTCGACCGTCACCGCCATGCCCGAAGTCAGCGGCCGCTCGAAACCGTCGACCGACATGGCCGAGACGTCGGGCTCGAGCTCCACGGCGAACACCAGGTTCTGCGTGCGCTCGCCGCCGGCGTAGCCGTCCGCGCGCGCGGGCCGCGCGGGATCGCCTTCGATCGCGCTCGCGTCGGGGGCGGGAATCGCGTCCTTGGCGATGCGGGTCACATGCGCCTTGATCGAGCCGTAGCGGGTGAACGGGAACGATTCGACCTTGACGACCGCCTCCTGGCCGACGTTGACGAAGCCGATGTCCCGGTTGAGCACATAGGCCTCGATCTCGAGCTTCGAATCCTGCGGCACGACGCGCATGACCTCCTGGCCGCTGGTGACGACCTGGCCGACGTTGGCGATCACCGACGACTGCACGCGGCCCGGCGATCGGGGCGCGAAGCGTCAGGTGGTCGACGGCGGCCTCCGCCTTGGCGACGCTTCTCGCGCGCGTCTTCGACGCGGCGCTCGGCGTCGTCGAGCTTCTGCGCGTCGTCGGACAGGAAGGTCTCGACGGCCTTCTCGAAGTCTCGCGCGATCACGTCGAGCCCGGCCGACAAAGACGCGAGCTGCTGCTCCTGGGTCGCGAGCTGGGTCTGCTGATATTGCAGCGTCTCGGTCGCGTCGATGACGGCGGCCTTGGCGCCGGACTGGGACTCGACGAGCTTCGTGCGCATGTCGACGCGCTGCTGCAACGTCGCGACCAGATTCTTCTGGGTCGCGATCGTCTGCAAAAGCATCTCGCGCTCGGCGGTCTTCTGCGCTCGCTGCGCGTCGAACGAGGCGAGCGTCGCCGCCGAGCTGTCCGAGATCGGCCGCGAGCACCCGATCCTCGCGCTCGCGCAACGCCGGGGCGATGTCGCTCGGCCATTCGATCGCCGGCGGCGGGGAGAAGGCGCGCGCTTTCGCGGCCGCGAGCGCAGCCTGCCGCCGCAGCGTCTCGGCGCGGGCAGAGGCGAACGCGTCTTTCGCCGCGGCGAGATCCGCCTCGGCGGCCGAGCGATCGAGTTCGACGAGAACGTCGCCCTTTGCAACCGAACTGCCGTTGGTCGCCCGGATCGCCGCGACCCGCCCCGTATCGAGGGGCTCGATCACTTTGACTCGGCCGGTCGGCTGAAACTTGCCCTGTGCAGAAGCGATGATGTCGATGCGGCCGAAATAGGCCCACCCGAGACCGACCACGACCAGCGCGCAAATGACCCACAGGAAGGACAGATGCACCGGCGATGCCGGCGTCTCCAGAATTTCCAGCGCCGGCGCAAGGAACTCCCGGTCGGACAGGCTGCGGCTGTACGATCCCGGAAGCGTCAGCGCTCGGGACTCCGGCCGTTCTGTTGCGGATGCATCGGGCGGAGAGGCGGGGTCCGGAGGTCGGGAAACTTCAGCAGTGGCGGTCATTGGCTCGCCTCCTTCATGACGCAAGGTCGACAGGTTGGGTCTGGAGACCCCAGAGATAGGCATAGAGCCCGCCCGGGCGACGGATCAGCTCCTCATGGGCGCCGACCTCGACGATGCGTCCTTCAGCCATGCCAATGATCCGATTGCAGCCGCGAACGGCGGCGAGCCTGTGGGCGATGATGATCACGGTGCGGTCCTTTACGATGCGGCGCATGTTGTGCTGGATGACGCGCTCGCTCTCGTAATCGAGCGCCGACGTCGCTTCGTCGAGGATGAGAATGCGCGGATTGGTGGCCAGCGCCCGGGCGATGGCGATCCGCTGCCGTTGCCCGCCGGACAGATTGGCGCCGCGCTCCTCGATCATGGTGTCGTAGCCTTCGGGGAGCTTGTCGATGAATTCGTCGGCTCCGGCGAGACGGGCGATCTCGATGACCTTGGCCCGCGGCGTAGCCGGATTAGCGAAGGCGATGTTCTCGTGAATGGTGCGGTTGAACAGCAGATTCTCCTGCAAAACGACGCCGATATGGCTGCGCAGCCAAGCCGGATCGACCTGGCTCAGATCCGCGCCGTCGAGGAAGACCTGACCCTCGGTCGGCGAGTAGAGGCGCTGCGCGAGTTTGGTCAGCGTCGACTTGCCCGAGCCGGACGGGCCGACGATGCCGATCGTCTCGCCGGCTCGGATGACAAGCGACACGTTCTTGAGCACATCAGGGCCGGCCGACCGATAGCGGAAGCTGACATTGCGGAACTCGATGGCGCCGAGGGGAACCGGCGGGGCCAGGCGCGCCAGCGGCGCTGGTTCCGGCGGCGTATTGAGAATGTCGCCCAGACGTTCGATCGAGATCTGCACCTGCTGGAAATCCTGCCAGATCTGCGACAGCCGGAGGATCGGTTGCACCGCCTGCGCGGCGATCATGTTGAAGGCGACAAGCGCCCCGACGCTGAGCTCGCCGTCGATAACCGCCTTGGCGCCGAACAGCAGAAGGGCGGCGGTGGTGAGCTTGCTGACATACTGAATGGAGAGCTGGCCGCCCGAGCCGAGCATGGTCGCAGCGAAACTCGTTTTCACATATGCCGCGAGCTTTTCTTCCCACTGCGCGCGCATGATCGGTTCGACCGCCGCCGCCTTGATCGTGCCAACGCCGACGACCGCCTCGACCAGGAACTGCTGGCTCGCCGCGCCCCGGTTGAACTTCTCGTTCACAAGATCCCGCAGCGGCGGCCGGACGAGGAAGCCGACCAGAATGTAGACGGGCAGGCCGAGCAGAACGATCAGCGTTAGGCTCACCGAGTAGGCGAACATCACCCCGATGAAAACGAAGGCGAAGAAGAGGTCGATCGCCGAAAACAGCCCCTGCCCGGTCAGGAAGGTGCGGATCGTCTCGAGCTCCCGCACCCGCGCGACGGTCTGCCCGGCGGAGCGCGTCTCGAAATAGCTTATCGGCAGCCGCAGGAGATGCGCGAATAGGCGCTGGCCGAGTTCGACGTCGATGCGGTTGGTGGTGTGCGACAGCGCATAGGTCCGCAGGTACTGCAGCGCGACGTCGAACAGGCCGATGACCACGAGGCCGGCGATCATCACGAACAGGGTCTCGTAACCCTTGTGGGTCAACACTTTGTCAACAATGACCTGGAAGATCAGCGGCGTCGTCAGGCCGAAGATCTGGACAAACAGGGAGGCCGCGAGCACGTGACCGAGCGGCCGCCGGTACCGCCAGATGGTCGGCAGGAACCAACGCATGCCGAACGTTTTCGGGTCGGCGCCGGCACCGCCGACGCGGCGGGCGACCAATAGCGCCTGCCCGCCGCTCTCGCGGGCGAGTTCGTCGAGCGGAATCTCCGTCACCGCGTGACTGATCGGGTCGACCAGCCGGCAGAGCCCGGAAGGGACGCGACCGGCATAGACGCGAAGCGCGCCGCTCCTCAGCCGAACGATCGCCGGGGTCGGCATCTTCCCGATCCGCTGCGCCCTCGCGCCGGTCACCAGGCGGGCCCGCATGCCGATATGCTGCGCGGCGCGGATGAGATCGAATTCGTCGGCCTCCCGCGTTCCGAGCGCCAGCTCGCGCTGGAGCCCGGCGGGATCGGCGCCGATGCGGTAATAAGCGGCAATTCCGCACAACGCTCGTAGTCCTGCGTCGATCGGACTCGCGTCGACGGACCGGTGGGCTGACTGTTTCATCAAGACCTGCTCTTTGGCGCGGCTTGCCGATTTGCGCGCTGTTGCGCGTTGCGACTCCAATATGCCCTACCGGAATCAGATTGCAACCAAAAGTTGTACTGAACCTATCTACAACCCTGCGGATTTTTGCGAAGCAGGCCGGGCTGCCGCACCGCGGGCTTAACCCTTTCTTCACCATGCCGATCGAAAGTTTGCGCCGCGGCGCCATGGCTGGCGCGGTAAATCGCAGCGCCGATCACGGTTGAAAGAATGAACGAGAGCATGGCGTGAAACTTTGCGAGCGTCCGTCCCCAAGCTCGGCGCCTGGCCGAGGAGGCCGCCCATCGTGCAGGCGTAAGCCTAGAGGAATGGCTCGACGAGGTAATCGTTGGACGGGTTGCTGGAGATATTTCGGACCGGGGTGACAAGATTCGCTCTCAGGGTTCCGAGCAGCTCGGTCGTGCATGGCTTGATGAAGCCGAGGATTTTTTCGAGTTCGGCAATCATACGAATTGAGCGGCGGTTGAGGCGCGGCGAGGAGCGTATGACGCGCGCCTTTGAAACAATGACGAGCGTGCAGGGGAATCGCATTTGAAAAAGCTTGAGGAAATGTCCGGGACTTGCGCGTGTGGGGCTTGATGGATTCTACCCGGGGGCATGCGAATCATGCTTCGGGAGACGATTTTGGAGGAGTTTGCGACCTGCTGGGAAGAGTTGGAAGACCCTCGAAGTGGGAACGCCGCTCTTCACGATTTCCATGAACTCTTGATCATCGCGTTTTGCGCGGTTCTGTGCGGTGGTCAGGGCGCCGTCGACATGGCGTTGTTTGCGAAGTCGAAGGAACCCTATTTGCGCGGTTTCCTCAAACTCGCCAACGGATTGCCCAGCCACGACACCTTCAGCCGGCTGTTTCGCCGACTTGATCCGGATCAGTTCCGAGCCGTGTTTCAGCGCTTCATGACGAAGTTTTCGACGCAATGTCAGGGTGTTATCGCGATAGACGGCAAAGTGTTGCGCCGTTCGTTCGACAAAGCCAGCGGCAAGTCGCCCCTGCACATGGTCAGCGCTTGGGGTTGCGAGCAACGCTTGGTGATGGCGCAAATCGCCACCGACGTGAAGTCGAACGAGATCACGGCCGTGCCAAAGCTGCTGGAAATGCTGTCGCTGAAAGGGACGATCGTAACCGTCGACGCGCTCAATTGCCAACGCTCGATCGCGGAACAGATCGTGAAACAGGGCGGCGACTATGCGTTGGCGTTGAAGGGAAACCAGGCAAATCTGTCCGACGACGTGCGCCTGTATCTCGACGATCCCGCATGCGAGGCCGCTGTGTCCAAACCAGATGTCGACGCCGATCATGGCCGCATCGAGACGCGAACGGCTACGGTCTCGACCGATATCGACTGGTTGCAGGAAAGCCACCAATGGCCCGGGCTGGCCGCCATCGGCAAAGTCGTGCGGATCCGCGCAACGCCCGAGAAAACAACAACGGAAACAGCCTACTATCTGCTCAGCGTCGCGCTCTCGCCCGAACGCCTGAACGCAGTTGTGCGCCAGCATTGGGGCGTCGAAAATCGCCTACATTGGCGCCTCGACGTCGTCATGAACGAAGACCAGGACAGAACCCGCCTGGGCAACGCCCCGCACAATCTGGCGATCCTGCGACACATGGCCCTGAACGCCATGCAAAAAGAGGGATCGAAAGGCTCTCTGCGCGGAAAGATCAAGCAAGCCGGTTGGAATGACGCCTATCTCTCGAAATTGCTGGCGCAATTTTGAAATGCGATTGCCCTGTCGCAGAGGCCGAGTCCGTTGACACAGCCGAAGGCAACATGTGCGGCGCCGTTTTGCGAGGCGCTGACGCTCTGCCGTGGTCGAAGACCCCATCACGCACGAAAGGAAGCCGTCGGAACCTGGGAGACCTCATCCGGCCCGCAGTCGCGCTGGCGATCCCGGGCCGTGGCGGGAACCCTAGTGGGCAATCCGTCAGGGAACGGATGAGGAGTTGGACGCGCTCGTAGTACCGATGAAGCGCCCGAACAAGGCTGTGATGAGCGGCGGCGGAGGGCGTGGAGGGAAGGGGCGCGGCCGAAGGAAGCGAGGGTGGGGCGGCATGCTCCGGGCACAGTACCGGAACCCGCATGCCTCAAAGGCGCTGCTCTTGCACGGATCGAGTACGGGCCGGCACTGAAGGCCCCAACCCCGGTCACGTCCGACCTTCGGCAGGAGCCCGGTGCGGGAAAGCCGCACGCCGGGATCTGCGCGGGGGGCGGTGAGTAATCACCGTCCCTACCGCGACCCGTAATCAACGTAATCACATGACGACCGAGCCGAAGCGCGACTGGAACAGATGTCCGGTCACCCGCAGCCGCGCGTTGACGAAGGCGCTGTAGCGTAGATGCGCCTTGCCCAACGCGCGCGCCAGACTGTCGGCCGTGGTCGGCGTCAGGATGAGATGGACGTGGTTGGGCATCAGGCAATATAGGCCCAGACGCCGACGCCCGCCTTGTCGCAGGCCTCCCGCAGCAGATCGCAGTAAAGGCGGTAATCGTCGTCCCCGAAGAAGACGCGTTCCCGCCGGTTGCCACGTTGTGTAACGTGATGCAGCAGGTCGGGGACGACGTAGCGGGCGATGCGGGCCATGGCCGGGCGCTCCAGGATCGCAGACAAAGGACGGAATAGGGGAATAAAGCAAGTGTCACTGTAACTCCCGCTCCCAATAATTTTGTTGGGTTATTGCTGAGGCGGGCCGGCTTCATCGTAGCTAAAGGTTTGGGCATTCTCGTCATAGGCGAACAGCTCGCCGTAACGCCCTAGATTGATCACCGTGCGCAGCGTCCGATCGGCGTAATCCTCGGACATGTAGTCTTCCAGCTCCTGGCGGAAGCGGGAGGCGGGCGCGGGGTGGCTCGGACGTTCGTCGAGCACCCGCTTGATGTGGGAAGCGAGCGGGATGTTCTCCAGAGCCTGCTCGCCGATCACCTTCTTTGTTGTCGACGTCCATTTCGACGAAGCGCTGGCCGAGCGGCGTCAGCTTGATGTAGGCCTCCTCGAAGTCGGCCAGCTTCAGGAGCTGCAACGTTTCGCCGAGTGGGAACAGATCGTCAATCTCGAAGCCGAGCGAGTTGGCGAGATGGGGCAGATCGGCCTTGCCATTGTATGGCGGAGTGGCGATCTCCTCTAGCATGCCGGCGAGGGCGTTCGTCGAGACGGTTGGCAGCGACAGCGCGAGGCCAACACCCGGGTGGCGCTCCTCTTCCTGACTCAACTGCTCCGCTGTAACCCGCATAAACTTTCGTCTCGCCCAAGAAACAACGGTTCTTGCTCCCCGCCATGAGCGTTCTGCTGCCTTTGCTACCGCCAAACCCGCAACCTTGACCTCCTGCACCATCCAGTTACCCAATGCTTCAACAGCTGCTCGTAGATCGTCAGCGATCTCCTTAATTATTTCTGTTGCTCGACCAGCGCGGAAAGATCAGTGTCGAGTACGTTTCGTGCGCCATCTGACATACGTGTCTCAAAACTCGCAGCGTTAATTTCGACATCTAAGGTTCTTACGTGAAAATCTACTAGTGACGATTGATTGTTGTGGCCCCGAAGTTGTGAGCTGTCGGCTCCAAGTGCGGCATTTTTCAATTCACCTACCGCCTGAGAAACTTGTCTCAATCGCTCATCTAAGCGTAATAGCTGCCCTGCAATGTCCCGTCGATCAACCAACAGAGGGCCAAAGTCCGCATTTCTGGGACGTAATCGCAAGGAGCCAGCCGCTTCCAACGAATCGTGCCTATCCGGTTAACACAGACACCCCCCATATCTAGTGACGGCACTTTGTCCGCTTGACGCACACCCGCCCATGGCACAAGGTGTATGCATGAAGCGGATATGGGGCTGCTATGGACGTTCTCGACCTCAACGAGTTCGCGTTCCGGTTCACTCGCCGCTTCTACCCCTTTAGCGCCTTCCGCTCGCTCCTCGGTATCGCCGGAGGGGCGGAGTCACCGACCTTCGCCGAGCTATATCCGGCGAATGGGCGCACCCTACATGTAGTGGGTGTCTGCGTTAACCGGATAGGCACGCAACGAATTATCTATAGCTTCTATTAAATTGCCCCGCTCGCCTCGTAAACTCTTCAGCGCCGGCGTTGATGCTTCAAGATCAGGGTCGATGTCTGGCAGCGGTACCCGCCTGAGAGCACTACGGGCATTCATTAGATCATCGGCAAGAGAATATGTAATTCCTCGGCGCTCATTTAAGATAATAAGTTCTATTCTTTGCAGAACCGGCGAAAGTGATTCCTGATGAACAATGTCGTTACTTTCACGCAAAGCGTACTCCATTGACGCACGAGCACGCTCTAGCTCCTCAATGCATCCCTTTAAAGTCCTTATTCTTTCCAACTTAGTTGACACCGGTGTCCTCACATGATCCCTAAATATCACCTACGTTGAAATAAGGAAAACGGAATTACACCAAACCATTCTGCAATGGATATGGAGAGAGAATTTGCTGCAGTCGCTAGTGCTCTTTCACGATCTTTCCAATTACAAACCGGCACCAAATTGTGTTTAACGTCTTTCGGCGCAACCTCGATATATGAACCTAAATAACTCCTCCAGCACGACTCGCGAAAAACGCATGCCTATCGATTATAGCAGGTAACTCGTTATTAAATATGTAATCAGACGCAAAAAAATCATTTGTCACCAGTAACACGAAAATATCTGAATGCTTTATTGCGTCTGCAATAGTTTCGCTCCAACGCTGACCAGTTCGAATATCCCTGTCCTTCCAAAGCTTGACCCGATATTGCTTTGCGACCGAAGCAACGTGAACACGCAGCCTCTGAAAACTTGCATGATCATGGTGTGCGTACGAAATGAAACATTGACTTGGTGCGTCCATGCCGAGTCCGTATCCCGAGCTCCCAGAGACCTGCAAGGCTGTTCCGCCGAGATCTTCTGATATATGGCGATATCGATCCTCAGCGGCTCGCAAAGCGTATCGAAGAAGCAGCACGAACCGCGGGCGGAACGCGGGGTTGAGGTCTGGCTTCATTCGGGGGCTAACAGGCGCGACGTCTTGGTGCGCTGCTACGGGTGAAGGGTAACGTGCGCCTTTGGGCGAACTCTGACGCGCAAGCCACCAGTTAGATGATCGCCGGCACTTCGCCGGGCATTGTTGAGCAGTGACCGAGTTCGCGACTTAGCCCGGTAAGGGCTTAATATGATGCCGCCCTTGCCGCCCCTACTCCGCCGCCTCCACCCGCGCCGCGGCATGCGCGTGCTTGCGCTCCTCGATGTGCTTCGCCTTCGCCGCCGCCTGCCGCGCGGCGTCGGAGAGCTGGTACATCTCCTGATGGTCGTAATCGTCAGAAGTCCGGAGCGCCTCGTCGGTGTAGGCCTTAGCGTTCGGGTCCTTCAGGACCGGCGCATGAACCACCAGATTTTCGCCAGCTTGACCGCCGCCTGGCCGTGGATGGAGAGGAGGCCCCAGACGTATTTCGGATAGAAGACGAACGGGTTCTCGATCGGCAGGGTCGGCCGGCGGTCGCGCCGCACTTTTCGCCGGATGAGGCCGGCTTCCAGCGGATAGATGTGGTAGAGCGTGCTCGCCGCCCAGAAGGTGACGAGCAGGAACGCCACCGTGTCGACCCGCGGCGCCGCCGGCCGCGGCGCGGCGGATCACCGTCTTCATGTGGTCGTCGGTGTAATAGGCGCGGAAGGCGTCGTGATAGAGCTTCTGCCACTCCGCCCGGCTCATGCGCGGATGGTCGCAGACCACATGCTCGAGGTCGAACTTGTTGAGGTCGGGGTCGATGTCGACCCCCGCCGCGACCGCCTTGGCGTGGTCCTCGCAGCCGGGCAGCGGGGTGAGGCAGGAGAACTGCAGAATGTCGAGCGGCAGTTCGCGCTTGATGATCTCGATGCGGCGGACGACCGATTTCGGGCGTGTCGCCCGGGAAGCCGATGATATAGCCGCAATAGGTGATGCAGCGGTGCTTTCGCCACTCGAGCAGAAGCTCGCGGTAGTCGGAGATGTGGTTCTGCTTCTTCTTCGCCGCGAGGAGATTGTCCGGGTCGATGTTTTCCAAGCCGATGAACACGCGCTTGACGCCCGGCCGCCGCCGCCTTCTCGATGAAGCGCGGGATCTTGTGGCAGGCGGTGTCGACCTGGATGACGAAGCGCGAGTTGAGCCCCTCCTGCCGGAGTTTTATCAGCCGGTCGAAGATCGCCTCCCAGTTGCGGTTGCGCGCCAGATTGTCGTCGGTGATGAAGAAATAGCGCACGCCGTTCTTCTGGTTCGAGCGCACGATCTCCTCGATGTCGTCGGCGCTGCGGTAGCGGGACTTGCGCCCCTGGACGTTGATGATGGTGCAGAACGAGCAGAGGAACGGGCAGCCGCGCCCGGCGTCGAAGCTCGAGATCATGCTGATCGTGTTTTTCACGTTCTCGCGCGGCATGATCGGGTGGGTCGCGCCGTCGAGGTTCGGCAGGTCGTCGAGGTAATTGTAGATCGGGTTCAGCGTCCCTGCGGCGGCGTCGCAAAGCACGTCGGCGAACCGCCCTTCCGCCTCGCCGGCGAACAGCGAGATGCCGAGATCGAGCGCCTCTTTCAGCGAATCCGGCGTTTCCTTGAGCATCGCCAGGCAGCCCGAGACGTGAAAGCCGCCGATGCAGACGGGGATCCCGGCGGCGCGCAACGGGCGGGCGCAGTCCATCACCCGCGGAAACTGGTTCGACTGGACGCCGACGAAGCCGACCATGCCGAAGCCGCCGGCGTCCTTGATCTGCCGGGCGATCTTGTCGGGGCGGACTGCGGGTGTTGGTCTCGTCGACGGGCGAAGATCTCGATATCGACGTCCTCGCCGAGCGCCGCCGTCTCCATCGCGTTCCTGCGCGATGCCGTAGAGGCAGGCGAGCGAATTCGACGGCAGCGCCGACTTCATCCACTGGATGACGTAGCCGTCGTCGTCGTAATGCGACGGCTTGACCAGGAAAAGCACAAACCTGCGGCGCTTGGGCGTGTCCAACATCAAGTCAGGCTCCCTCGAAACGAATAGATGTTCCGCCTCGCCCCCGCGATTCCATAATTATGGTCGCTCGGTGGCGGAGCGATAGCAGCCTTTTGGCGGCGGCACAATCGCCGGAGACGGGCCTAAGCCGCGGCGATGCGAACGGCATGGTTAAGCAATCGTTGACGGGGCAAGCCGACCGGGCTCCGGGCAGTACTGCCGCGACCGGAATCGCGGGCTCGGCTTCGCGCGGCGCGTTCTATGGTCCCCGCTCCCGCCAAATAATCTCCCTGATATTTGGCATAACAGGGAGAATAATCTCCCTGTTATTTTTGCTATTGCAGCACATCAATATTTTTGGAGCAGCTACTGATTTATAAGAGTTTTTACCTCAGACGGCATCTCAACGGGGCGTAATTCTCCCTGTTTCTTCCTGTTTCCAGGGAGAAACAGCGGAGAAACAGGTTGGACTGCATGGACCGCGCCCGTCGCTGAGACACGGCTCATTCGGCGATTCCGGTTTTCCGGGGTTGCGGTTGTCCCGGCGTCAGATCGGCTTCGAACTTCGGCCGACGGCAGGTCCCGGGCCTTGCCTCGAGGCGCCAGGGCCATTAATTGAGGCGCGATTCGCGCCGCCGCCGCGTAACCGGCGCAGTAACGAGACCTCCGATGCTGCAAACTCTTTTGGCCGAAGGCCGGCCGCTGCTGGCGGACGGCGCAACCGGCACCAATCTGTTCGCCATGGGCCTGACCTCGGGCGACGCCCCGGAGCTGTGGAACGAGACCCATCCCGACCGGATCCGGTCGCTGCACCAGGCCTTCGTCGCCGCCGGCGCGGACATCGTCCTGACAAACAGTTTCGGCGGCAACCGCCGCCGCCTCGCGCTGCACGGCCTCGAGGCGCGCGTCCGGGAGCTCAACATCCTCGCCTCGCAGGACGCGCGAGCGGTCGCCGACAAGGCGGGGCGGCGCGTCGTCGTCGCCGGGTCGGTCGGGCCGACCGGCGACATTCTCGCCCCGTTCGGCCCCTTGAGCGAGGACGAAGCGGTCGAGATCTTCTTCGAGCAGATCGAGGGCCTGCGGGACGGCGGCGCCGACGTCGTCTGGATCGAGACCATGTCGGCGGCCGAGGAAATCCGCGCCGCCGCCAGGGCGGCCGCCAAGGCCGGCATGCCCTATACGATCACGGCGAGCTTCGACACCGCCGGGCGGACGATGATGGGCGTATCGCCCGCCGCGCTCGGCTCGCTCGTCGCGGACTTCGATCCGAAGCCGCTGGCCTACGGCGCCAATTGCGGCGTCGGCGCCGCCGACCTCCTGGTCGCGATCCTCGCCATGAGCGCGGCCAATCCCGGCGCCCCGCTGATCGCCAAGGCGAACGCCGGCGTCCCCCACTGGCATGGCGCCGAAATCCACTATTCCGGCACGCCGGAGCTGATGGCGAGCTACGCCGGGCTGGCGGTCGACTGCGGCGCGCGGATCATCGGCGGCTGCTGCGGAAACAAGCCGGCCCATGTCGCGGCGATGCGGCGCGGCCTCGACGCCCATCGGGCGGGTCCGCGACCGACGGTCGAGGCCATCGTCGCGGCGCTCGGCCCCCTCGTCGCGCCCGCCGCCGCGGAATCCGGCGCCCGCAGCCGTCGCCGCGACCGGACGTGAACGCCAAGGCCAAGCGGGGGGCCTCGCAGTCGCGGCGCCGAGCCCGAGCCGAAAGCGTCGCCGCGGGCGCCGCTCGTCCAGCCGTCCGGGCCGCAGATCTTCGAAGTCGGCGCCACGGGCGCCGGCGAGCGTCTCGATCGCTACCTCGGCCAGGCGGCTTCGGAGCGGCGGGTCGCCCTGTCGCGCACGCGCCTCAAGGCGCTGATCGAAGCGGGCGAGGTGACGGTCGACGGACAAATCGTCCGCGACCCGGCGATGCGGCTCGGGAAGGCGCGCGAATCGCCTTCGAGCCGCCGCCGCCAGAGCATTCCCAGCTGATCGGCGAAGATCTTCCGCTCGACGTCGTCTACGAGGACGAACATCTCATCGTCATCGACAAGCCGGCGGGCCTCGTCGTCCATCCGGCGCCGGGCCACGCCCAGGGCACGCTGGTCAACGCGCTCATCCGCCATTGCGGGGCGAGCCTGTCGGGGATCGGCGGCGTGCGGCGGCCCGGCATCGTCCACCGGCTCGACAAGGACACGTCCGGCCTGCTCGTCGTCGCCAAGACCGACGCGGCCCACCTGGGTCTCGCCCTGCTGTTCGCCGACCACGGGCGCACCTTCTCGCTCGAACGCGAATATCTCGCCCTCGTCTGGGGCGGCTTCGACGCGACCGCCGGCAAGGTCGACGCGGCGATCGGCCGCCATCCGCGTCATCGCGAAAAAATGGCGGTCTCGACCGAGGAGCGCGGCCGCCACGCCGTCACCCACTGGCGACTTATCGAATCGCTCGGGCCCCGCGAGCCTCGTCGCTTGCCGGCTCGAAACCGGGAGGACGCATCAGATCCGCGTCCACATGGCCTCGATCGGCCATCCGCTGCTCGGTGATTTGGTCTATGGGGCCGGCTACAAGACCAAGGCGTCGCAGCTTTCCGAGGGAGCAAAAAACGCGCTTGCGGCGTTAGGCCGTCAAGCGCTGCACGCCGCAGCGCTTGGCTTCGAACATCCGATCACCGGCGAGGCGATGCGTTTCGAGCGCCCGCCGCCGGAGGATTTTTCGAAGCTCCTCAATGCTCTACGGGCTTGATCGCGACGAACCGGGCGCTCGCGCTCAAACCTCGGAGTGACCCTGGGCCGCCTACGCTTTCGTATAGTCTGGGCGCGTGGCCCTTTTTCGGCCACGCTTTTCTGGACCAAGATAGTCGTCCGGCCATAGCGCCGACGGAGACGGCCAGCCAAACCGGTCTCTGACTGGAGGATATCATGGCCGCTTCCCTTCCGATCATCGCCGGCGAGTCCGGGCTCGCCCGCTATCTTCAGGAAATCAAGCGGTTCCCGATGCTGGAGCCGCAAGAGGAATACATGCTCGCCAAGCGCTGGCGCGAGCACAACGACCGCGAGGCGGCGCACAAGCTCGTGACCTCGCACCTGAGGCTCGTGGCCAAGATCGCGATGGGCTACAGGGGCTATGGCCTGCCGATCGGCGAGGTGATCTCCGAGGGCAACGTCGGCCTGATGCAGGCGGTCAAGCGCTTCGAGCCCGACAAGGGCTTCAAGCTCGCGACCTACGCCATGTGGTGGATTCGCGCCTCGATCCAGGAATACATCCTGCGCTCGTGGTCGCTGGTCAAGATGGGCACCACCGCGAGCCAGAAGAAGCTCTTTTTCAACCTGCGCAAGGCGAAGAGCCGCATCTCCGCGCTCGACGAGGGCGATCTGCGCGACGAGCAGGTCGAGTTGATCTCGAAGCGCCTCGGCGTCGCCAAGCAGGACGTGATCGATATGAACCGCCGCCTCGGCGGCGACGCGTCCCTCAACGCGCCGCTGCGCGAGGAGGGCGAGGGCGAGTGGCAGGACTGGCTCGTCGACGAGACCGCCGACCAGGAATTGCTGCTTGCCGAACGCGAGGAGTTCGACGCCCGGCTCGGCGCGCTGAAAGGCGCGCTTTCGGTGCTCAATCCGCGCGAGCGGCGCATCTTCGAGGCGCGCCGCCTGGTCGACGAGCCGATCACGCTCGAGGAATTGTCCACCGAATTCGGCGTTTCGCGCGAGCGCGTGCGGCAGATCGAGGTGCGGGCGTTCGAGAAGGTGCAGGCGGCGGTCAAGGCCGGCGTCGCCAAGGCGCAGCTGCCGAAGCGGTCCGCTCCCGCGGCGCTGCCGGCGCGCTGACAAGGCCAGCAAGGTCGGGCGATGCGATTGCGATTAGGCGCGCTTCAATCGAAATTGGGGTAGGATTGGCGCGCGTCTTCCCCCTGACCCGAAAAGGCCCGACCATGTCCGCGAGTTTCTTTCGCCGCCCGGGCGGCGCGCGCCTGGCTGATCGCTCGGCGCGACGCTGGCCGCCTCGCCCGCGCTCGCCGGGGACAAGCCCGCGACACAAGACGGCGCCCAGAAGCTGCAGGCGCTGTTCGACCGCTTCCTGCCGGCGTCGCCGGCGGGCGACCCCGCCTTCATCACGGTCAAGCCGGGCGGGCAGGACTATCTCGTATCGGCCGACCTCGGCGCCCTGAACGGCGTCCTCAAGGCCATCGGCGCGGCGGCGACCTACGAGCCGGCGACCCTCGTCTACAAGCTGTTCGAGCAGGACGACGGCATATGGCGGCTCGTCCAGGACTTCATCCCCAGGATCGTCTCGCACGCCGGCGACACGACGAGCGCGATCGAGATCGACAACTACAAGCAGACGCTGGTCGTCGATCCGGCGCTCGCCTGGTGGGTCAGCGGATCGGCGAGCGCCGACAAGGGCGTTCTCGACGCTGCATGCGCCGAAGGCCGACGAGACCTTCGATTTCGGCCCGGTCAGCGGGAATTACGCGACGACCGTCAACCCCGACCGGACGGTCTCGACCTCGGTCAAGGAGGAGATCGACGACATCGCCTTCAGGATCGCCGGCGCGGCCGAGGACGGCAAGCCGGTCAACGCCAGCGGCCGGCTCGACAAGGCCGCGCTCCATGTCGGCGCCGACGGCCTGAAGACGCGCAAGGCGTTCGACCTCGCGAGCCTGCTCTCCGCCCACCGCGACGATCTCGCCGCGCACGAGGCGGAGCTCAAGGGCCTGCTGAAGGAGCTCGCCGCGCCGGGGCTGAAACTCGCCGAGGGCGGCGAAGCCTCGAAGCTCATGGTCTCCTCGCCCTACGGCGCGATCGCGCTCGGCGCCCTCAAGCTCGCGATCGGCGTCGTCAACGCCGGCCCGAAAAGCGCGATCGAGGCGACCGCGGCGGCCGAGGGCCTGAGCCTGCCGGTCGGCCTCGCGCCGCCCGGCGCCGTCGGACCTCACGCCGTCGAAGATCGACCTGACGGCGACCCTCAAGGGGATCGACATCGCCGCCGGGGCGAACGAGGCGATCGCCGACATGCGGCTCGGCGGCCCGGGTCCCGCCATCTCCGACGCGGATTCCGCCAAGGTCGCGCAGGCTCTGCTCAGCGCCGGCCCGCTCGAGCTCGTCCTCGCCCCCTCGCATGTGACCGCGCCGGCGATCGACGCCGACCTCCAGGGCGCGATGCGCTGGGAGGTCGGCAAGCCGTCGGGCCGGATGACGATCCGCATGCGCGGCTTCGACAAGACGATGGCCGCCGTCAAGGCGCTCGGCCCCGAGGCCGCCGCCAAATACCCTGCCCGGCCTCGCCATGGCCAAGGGCCTCGCCAAGACCGAGGACGACGGGAGTCTGAGCTGGGTCGTCGAACTCGGCCCGGACCGCTCGATCAAGGTCAACGGCATCCCGCTCGGCAAGGCGCCGGAATAGGCCGCGGCGCCGCCGTCATTGTGCGAGGAGGTCAGCGAGGCGGCAATCGAGCCGCTCGGGCCTTTAGCGCCGCTTTAGCGGCGGGCTTCTTGTTTTTCAAAGGCTTGCGACCCCGTTTAGCGTCGCTCTGAAACTCGACTTCCTCCGCCCTTCGGCCGGCGGCTGAGCCGCAGGGGCCGATCCTTCCAAAACGCGATCGCGACGCGCCGGGAACGCGTTTTTCGCGCCGCGTGCCGCGAAAATGTCCTTCCCTTTCCTTCCATTTCTGACCGCGAATCGGGACATATCAAAGGGTTGTGCGGGGGGGGGCAAAATTTCTTCTATGGCCCCTTCCCCACACCTCGATAGCAGCCTGTTTAATAATCGAACTGGCAAAGCGGGCCCGCCAGCCTGCGAAGCCTGTCCAGGGTCGAGGGCGCATGCGCACGTCGGGAAACCGCCGAAATCGATCTTCGTCATGAGAGACAAGGTAGCACGGACTCCCGCTGTTCGGGAAGAAAATGTTCGCGCTGTGTTCCCCACCCAACAATGGCCTTCGAAGCGCAAGATTTGGTTTCGGCTCGTTAATCCTAACTGGAACTCGCCAGCCAGTGTGACTTCTATCCTGACTTAGCGTAGCCTCGTCATGCGGTACCTGCGTCCCGCTCACAACGGAGGTCCCTGTTGGGATGATGCCATGGACGGTCTGGGTTTCACGAAAATCAAAGAGATATTCGCCACCGCAGACAGTATTCGTGAGCATATCACGACCGAGGAAGATGCCAAGCTACAAATAATCATACGCGTCCTGACTGAAGCTCTTGGCTGGGATCACAAAGACGTAGCCAAGGGTATCAGGTGAAGCGTATCGTAGACTTTGAACGGAGTACATTGCCTCCAGTTTCTGAGTAACAGATTACCACCCGGACGCTCGCTTGGCCGTGACGCTCCAGCCTCCAAGGCAACGCCTGAGACAGGGCAGCCGCCGCCGAAGGGGCAGGCCGCCTGGGGATTGCACGAAGCCTCGCTGCGATGGAAAGTGCCGCCGTATTACATGCGCCGTGGCGATGATATCGCTCCGACCGGCTCGGAAAGGCGGATCGAAATCCGCACGGCGCATCAACAAGCCCGAGGGGAAAACAATGCCGTCCGCGTCCCGTCCGAAAGCGAATGTGCCGAAGCGCGCCAAGGCGCGTCCGGCCGAGGCGGCCGCGCCGGCCGCCGAGCCCGCAGCCCCCGCCGGGCCTTCGGCGATCATGCGGGTCGCGCACGAGCTCGCCTCGTGGGCGAATTCGGCGCTCGGGGTCGCCGAGGGGGCGACGGAGACGACGATCGCGGCGGCGCGGAGCCTTGCGCGCACGCCCGGCCAGAAGGCGGCGATCGGCAAGGCGGGCGAATTCTTGCGCGCGACCCGGGAGGCCGCCGGGATCACGGTCGAGGAACTCGGAACGGCGGTCGACCTTCCCGACCCGACGCTGATCGAGGAAGCGGAGGAGGGCAAGGCGGCCCTGCCGTTCGACCTCATCCTGCGCCTCGCCGGGGTGCTCGGACGGAACGATCCGATCTCCTTCGCGCTGAAGCTCACGCGCTCCTACAACCCCGGAATATGGCAGGCGCTCGACGAGCTCGGGGTCGGAAAGCTGGTCGTCCAGGCCGGCCGCGAACGCGACTTCCCAACCTCTATCGGGCGAACGACGCGGCGCGCCGCCTCACGGACGAGGAGTTCGCGCATGTGCTGAAGTTCGTCGGCGCGTCTTTCGACATGGCCGTCAGCTTCCATGCGGCGCACAAGGCTCGCCGCGCCAAACCGGCCGGCTCGTGACGGCGGTCGCCGCGATGCGAGCGCTGGCGCCCATGCGTCTTATGACGACTGGGCGCGGCTTGGGACGGCGTTCCGGCGGACGGCGATTTCATTGGCGATGGCCGTCACTCCCGGAACCCTCCGCACATCCGCCTCAGCGCAGCTCTTTTGATAGGGCCACTCGACTTCGCCGGACAGAATAACATAGCCGTTATGGAATGCGACCCTCAGCCGATTTCGTGGGACCGCAAGATCCCAATGAAGCTCATTCAGGACAAGCTCTTCGAATTTGAGCATTGCCGCCTCCCCCAAGGAGATGAACGCGGATTGACCGGATTTGTTAGGAGCCAAATTAGACTAAAGTTTAACTACATCCACATTTTTAATCGGATGGGACGTTCCTGCGACCAAATGCCGCTCGTAGCTGGCGCTCACGATCAACCTTTCCGACCCGACGCACGGGCGACTTCGACGCCAAATCCCCTCGCTCGCGCGGAGGCTCCGCTGATAGGCTTGATGAACGGATCTCCGCCAGGGCGATTCGCCTAAGCTCAACAGGAATTGGACATGGCGGCGCTCGTCGATCATCCCTTCGTCATGTTCCTGGTCTCGTTCGCCGGCCTCGTGTTCGCGGCCCTGTCCGGCGTGGTCGCCCAGAGGGTATGGAGCCCGATCAAGTCGGGCGACCAGAACGAGTTCAACATCGTCCAATCCGCGGCGCTGACGCTGCTCGGCCTCATCGTCGGGTTCAGCTTTTCCATGGCGGTCAGCCGCTACGACCAGCGGAAGAACCTGGAAGAAGCCGAGGCGAACGCGATCGGAACCGAATATGTGCGGGCGGACCTGATGCCGGAGAGCGGCGCGGCGGCGACGCGCGGATTGCTGAAGCGATACCTCGATCAGCGCATCCTGTTCTATGTGACCAAGGATCAGGGGAAGCTCGACGCGATCGGCGTCGAGACCGCCAAAATCGCGGCCGAACTCTGGGCCTCGGCGCGGTCCGCCGCGCGCCGACCGGACGGCGGTCGGCGCGCTCGTCGCCTCGGGCATGAACGACGTGCTCAATTCCGCCGACTATACGGAAGCCGCCTGGCTGAACCGGATCCCGACGACGGCATGGTGGCTGATGGTCGTCATCGGCGTCGCCTGCAACGTCACGCTCGGATTTGGATCGCGGCGCTTCAAGTCGTTTCTGCTGCTCGTCGTGCCGGCGACCGTCTCGGTGGCCTTTTTCCTGATCGCCGACATCGACAGCCCGCGCGGCGGCCTCGTCCTCGTGCCGCCGCAGAATCTGAGCCGCCTGGCGACGGCCTTGAATTGGCGGTAGCTTCCGGGAAGGCCCTCATCGGGCGCTTCGCGCCACCTTCTCCCGCGAGCGGGAGAAGGGATTCGCCCTCGGGCGTCAGCGCATGACGCAGCCTTTCGGGTAGCCGACGCGCTTGCAATAGACGACCGGACGATGCACGACCGGCGCGGCGGCGACGCAGCCCTTCGGGTAGCCGACCCGCTTGCAGGCGACGACCGCGTTGGCGGGAGCGGCGCTCGCGAGAACGCCGAGGATCGTCAACGCCGCGAGCGCGCCGCCGATGCGAGAATGCCGATTGATGATCATGAGAACCCCTCTTGCCGGCGATGCTGCGCGGCCGGCAATCCCTACGCCCAATGCCGGGCCCGCGCCAGATCGCGAACACGCGACAAAATGTCGTTGCGATATCCCGGGGCCGCGTCTCCATAAAGCGGCTCGATTTCCGTCGCAGATTGGGTGGGGCTGACGACGCCGATCCGCATGCTCGGGCCCGCCGCCCTGTGGCTGCTCGAGAAATCCTCCCCGATCGAAGACGCCGATTGAAATGCGCGCCGCTCCGTGCTCTCTCGCTTCGACTGTCGGCGCGAGAGTGAGAGCGACGCGAGGGAGGGCCTTTCAATGGCGGGCGATTTCGATCTTTCGGGCCGGGCGGCGATCGTCACGGGCGGCAATGGCGGGATCGGCCTCGGCATGGCCAAGGCTCTCGCGCGCGCCGGCTGTGCGGTCTCGATCTGGGGCCGCAACGCGGAGAAGAACCGCGACGCGCTGGCCGAACTGCGCGAATACGGGGCGCCGGTCGAAGCGCGGACGTGCGACGTGACCGAGCGCGCGGCGATCGAGGACGCTTTCGCCGCGACTCTCGAAGCCTTCGGCCGGGTCGACGGCTGTTTCGCCAATGCGGGCATGGGGGGCGACGGCCGGCAAGCCTTCCTCGACCGCACCGAGGACGACTGGCGGCGCATGTTCGCGATCAATCTCGACGGCGTCTTTCTCGTCTTCCAGACCGCGCTCCGGCACATGGTCAAGCGCGCCGAGAGCGGCGACCGCTTCGGCCGCCTCGTCGCGACGTCGAGCATCGCCTCGCGCTACGGCGTGGCGCGCAACGAGAATTACGCCGCGACAAAGGCGGCGTTGAACGCGCTGACGCGCGCGCTCGCGGTCGAGCATGCGCGCTACGGCGTCACCGCCAACGCGATCTTGCCCGGCTGGATCGAGACCGACATGACGGCCGGCCGCCAGGGCCAACGAAAAGTTCGTCGCCAACATGCTGCCGCGGATTCCGATGCGCCGCTTCGGCAAGCCGGAGGATTTCGGCGGGATCGCCGTCTATCTGATGAGCGCGCTCTCGTCCTATCACACCGCCGACTGCCTGGTGATCGACGGCGGCTACAGCGCATTCTGAACCCATGCCGCCGCGGAGCGTCCGATGGCCTACGAGACAATTCTCTACGAGGTTTCCGACAACATCCTCACCATCACGCTCAACCGGCCCGAAAGGCTCAACGCTTTCACGCTCGTCATGCAGCGCGAACTCATCGAGGCGTTCGACCAGGCGGACGCCGACGACGCGGTGGGCGCGAGCATCGTCACCGGCTCGGGGCGCGCGTTCTGCGCGGGCGCGGATCTTTCGGCCGGCGGCGCGACCTTCGACCCGGCCGCGGGCGGCGACTGGCCCGCGCCGCGGGCGGGGCCTGACGGCGCGCCGGATCTGAGCGACGAGGCGGCGCGCGACGGCGGCGGACAGGTCGCATTGCGGATATTCTCGTCGCTCAAGCCGGTGATCGCGGCCGTCAGCGGGCCGGCAGTCGGGGTCGGCGTCACGATGCAACTGCCTATGGACGTCCGCATCGCTCACAGAACGCGCGCTTCGGCTTTGTCTTCGTCCGGCGGGGCGTCGTGCCCGAGGCCTGCTCGAGCTGGTTCCTGCCGCGCATCGTCGGCATCTCGAAGGCGCTGGAATGGAGTTTCACCGGCCGGGTGTTCCCTGCGGAGGAGGCGCTGGCCGGCCGGCTTGTGAGCGCGGTGTATCCCCCTGACGAGCTGATGCCGGCGGCGAGGCGGCTCGCCCGCGAGATCGCGGACAACGCCGCGCCGGTTTCGGTCGCGATCGCTCGCGCAGATGATGTGGCGGATGCTCGGCGCCGACGATCCGATGGAGGCGCACAAGATCGACAGCCGCGCGATGTTTGCACGGGGCGCCGCCGCCGACGTACGGGAGGGAGTGAGCGCCTTCCTGGAGAAGCGCACCCCGCATGTTTCCGACAGGGTTTTGCGCGACATGCCGGCGTTCTTCCCCTGGTGGCGAGAGCGCCGCTACGAATGACAATGACTTGCCTAGAATAGGATCGGCGTCGGAAGCTCCCCAACGCGTCTTCCAGAATCAATCAACCAGAAAACGTGTCACGAGCCGCCGGAATCGGACCCGACCTTCGCCAGGCTGACCGGCGGAACCGAGTCGTCCGGGACGAAGAAATCGGGGGCGAGATCGACGCTCGGATCGACGCGATATCGGTCGAAGTCGCGCGCGCCGTTCTCGAACAGGAACGTGTCGTCGATCAGGAAATTGCCGGTGAAGGTTTTGGCGTCCTTGAGGAAGACGAGGCGCGCCGCGTCGGCGAGGATGTCGGGCGTGCGGGAAGCGCGCATGAGGGCGTCGCCGCCGAGCAGGTTCTTGACCGCCGAGGTCGCGATCGTGGTGCGCGGCCAGAGCGCATTGACCGCGATGCCCTTGGCGCGCAGCTCCCCGGCGAGGCCGAGCACGACGAGGCTCATGCCGTATTTCGCCATCGAATAGGCGGTGTGGCCGGCGAACCACTTCTCCTTGAGGTCGAGCGGCGGCGACAGCATCAGGATATGCGGATTGTCCGATTTCTCGAGGAACGGAACGGCGAGTTTCGACGTCATGAAGGTCCCGCGCGCATTGATCTGATGCATGAGATCAAAGCGCTTCATGTCGGTCGCCTGCGAATTCGTGAGCGAAATGGCGCTCGCGTTGTTGACGACGATGTCGAGGCCGCCGAACGCCGCGGCGGTCTCGTCGAGCGCGGCGCGCACCTGCGCTTCGTCGCGGACGTCGACGATCAAGGGCAGCGCTTTGCCGCCGGCCTTGTCGATCTCCTCGGCGGCGGAATAGATCGTGCCGGGCAGCTTCGGATTGGGCTTCGCCGTCTTGGCGGCGATGGCGACATTGGCGCCGTCGCGCGCGGCGGCGAGCCCGATCGCGAGCCCGATGCCGCGCGAGCCGCCGGTGATGAACAGGGTCTTGCCTGAGAGAGTCGGCGCCATCGGCGATTTCCCGAAAGGTGATCGAACAAGCGATCCATGGCGCCGGGACCTTCGGGGCGCAAGTCCCATCGTCCCGGGCGCCGCCGCATAGGCGCTCGAAGCCATTGGATTTGTTCCCTTTCTGATCTCTTCAATTTTGGCTATAGGCGATTACGCGTTCCTTGCGTAGCTTCTCAACTCGCCTGAGCCAAGAAGTAAACGAAAGCAAATAGGGGACCGAACGACGGAAAAAGGCAATTCTAAATTCGTTCGAATTCAATATTGCATCATAATCGTAACCCCGGCTTACGGATTTCTGCGGTATGCGTTCACCCGCGCCCTTTGGCGCCGGTCACGAACATGAAACGGAATGCCCTGACTCTCCGGGCGGATCGGGAACCATGACGATTTTAGCCATCGCGCTCGGCAGCCTCGGCATCGCCTGCTCCATCATCGTTTGGTCAGCTTGCGCGTTTGCGTCGCCACAAGCCGACAACCCGGAGTGACGGCGTAGCGTCGACGATCGGCGACCGCGGATGCCCTTCGCGCAGAAGGCCGTCCCCGCTGCGAAAGAGCGGAGACGGCCGGCCTGTCAGATCTGACGCAGGAGATGATCGCGGGAGGCGCCCGGGACGGTCAGGCCTTCGAATTTCTTGACGATCGCCTGATAGTCTCGGCTGGCGAGAAGCTTGGCCATCGCTTCCTCGTAGTCGGCCCAGCTGCCGAAGTTCACCACGCTCACCGTTTCGCCGACCTGCGCCCCATGCTGGCGAAAGTCGCGACCTCGCGCCCCGGTTACGGCCTTCACGACGCCGGCCGCTTCCTTCACCACCGCCATGAACTCGAAACCCTTTCCCGGCATCGCCAATTGTATGCGCGCAAGCCTGATCATGACATTTCCTCCGGGCGGGGGAGTTCAGGCGCCGGCGTCGGCCGCCCCGCGACCGGGCGACGCTGCCCCAACTCATCATCCTATTTGACGGATGGCAATGTGAATTGACGTCAACTTGAATGCCCGCCGGGCGAGGCGGAAGATCCCCGCTCTCCGCATCCGGATGATTGCGAGGGCCTGCCGTGCTACCCAGCAGCATGACCGCCCGCCGCCTCGCCGCCATTCTCGCCGCCGACGTCGTCGGCTACTCGCGCATGATGGGCGAGGACGAAGAGGGCACGGCGAAATCCGTGCGCGAGAGCCGCGCGGCGGCAGGGCCGATCATCGCCGCGCACGGCGGGCGGATGTTCAAGACGATGGGCGACGGATTCCTCGCCGAATTCGCGTCCGTCGTCTCGGCCGTGGAATGCGCGCTCGCGCTGCAGGCCGACACGGCGCGGCTGAACGAGGGCGCGGCGGAGGCCAAACGCCTGCGCTACCGGATGGGGATCCATCTCGGCGACGTGCTGGTCGAGGGGGACGACCTCGTCGGCGACGGCGTCAATATCGCGGCGCGGCTCGAACAGATCGCGGCGCCCGGCGGTGTCTTCATTTCGAGAGCGGCCTATGAGAACGTCCTGGGACGGCTCGAGGCGCGGCTGACCGACCTCGGCGTGAAGGCGCTGAAGAACATCGCTCGCCCCGTCCGCGTCTACGCCGTCGCCGCCGGGCCGGGCGGCGCGGACGACGGAAACCTTCCGGCCGCGGCGACGAACAGCGCGCCTCCGCGAATATCGCTGGTCGTGCTCCCCTTCGCCAATCTCGGCGGCGGCCCCGAGCAGGAATATTTCGTCGACGGGGTCACCGAGAGCCTGACCACCGACCTGTCGCGCATCTCGGGCGCCTTCGTCATCGCCCGCAACACGGCCTTCGCCTATCGGGGGAAGCCGGTCGACGTGCGTGAGATCGGCCGCGACCTCAACGTGCGCTACGTCCTCGAGGGCAGCGTTCAGCGCAGCGGCGAACGCATGCGCGTCAACGTGCAGCTGATCGAGGCGGAGACCGGCGCCCATGTCTGGGCCGACCGTTTCGACAAGCCGGTCGCCGAGCTGTTCGGCATGCAGGACGAGATCGTCGCGCGCATCGCCAACGAGCTCCGCGCGCAGATCACGAGAGTCGAGGCCCGACGGGGCGAAAAGGCGGCGAGCCCGGACCTACTCGACTATTTGTTTCGCGGGCACGACTGGATCAACAAGGGCGTCAATCCGGAGTCGCTTGCGAAGGCGCGCGAATGCTTCGAACGCGCGCGCGCGATCGATCCCGACAATGTCGACGCGATGCTCGGCCTCGTCTTGGTCGACGTGATCTCGACCCCGGTGAGTTCGTTCGATCCCGATTTCGTACGCCTCGCCTCGGCAGAGGCGCTGACGTTGGAGGCGCTCGCCGCGGAGCCGAGGAACGCGATGGCGCACTACTGTCTCGGGCTCATTCTCGTCTTTTCCAGACGCGCCGAGCAGTCGATCGCCGAATTGGAGCAGGCGCTGGCGCACGACCCCAACCTTGCCTTCGCCCACGCCCAGATCGGCTTCGCCAAGGCCGTTCTCGGCCGCGCCGAAGAGACCGAGGGCCACGTCATGGAGGCCATGCGGCTGAGCCCGCGGGACGTCGGGGCCTATATCTGGTGCGACTTCGTCGCCATCGCTAATATTATGCTCGGGCGGGAGGCGGAGGCGCTCCCCTGGAGCCGGAGGTCGGTCGAAGCGAACCGCCTCTATCCGATCGCGCGCTTTCATTACGCCGCCGCTCTCGCCCCTTTGCGGGCGAACCGAGGAGGCTGCCCTCGAAGCGAAGAGCGGGCTCGGGCTCATGCCGAACTTCACCGTCCGCCGCTATGCGGACGACGCGCTCAGCGACAATCCGACCTATCTCGCGCAACGGCGGCGCATTCTCGAGGGCATGCGGCTCGCCGGCGTGCCGGAGGGATGAGGCTTTTCTTCTCGCTTCGGAAGCGTAGCGGTCACGGGCTTGCGGCTTAGTGAAAACCTGCCGCTCCGCCGCGCTCAACCGGACGGCTCGTCGTCCTCGAAGGCGGGGGTACTCGCGTCCTCGGGCGCCGGTCTTTCCACCGGCTCGTTCTCTTCCGCCGGAGTTTCCTTTTCGACGTCGACAGGTTCGTCGCCAATGAGGTTCGCCGGCTCGTCGAGGCTCTCGTCGTAGGAGCGGCGGCGCCCTTTCCGCGGGGCTCCGCTTTCCGTTTCGTCGTTTTGAGGCAGTGGCTGCGCTGTCATGACTTTCACGTTGGGATTGGCCTGCCTTGTTTCAAGCGGCTGTGCGCCGCGCCCGACGGCGAAAATCTTCGCTGGGGACGCGGCCAACCGCTGCCGCCCCTGAACGGCAGGCCGCCCGCGACAACTGCGCTTCCGCCAGCCGGAACGCCGCCTGCCGGCGGTAAGGGCGGACCGCCTGCGCCCGCGGCGAGCCTCAAATCCGCTTCGCCTCCCGCCGCCCGCGGCGAAGCTCCCGCAGCCGCCGGCGGCGAAACTGCCGGCCGCAACGCCGCCTGCGCTAACGCCTCCGTCGGCGCCGCCCGCCGCGGCGAAACTGCATGCGCCTCCGCCCGCGGTTCATGCGCTGCCTCCAGCGCCGGCTGTCCATGCGGCGCCTCCTGCGGCGGCTATCCACGCGCCGCCTCAACGCCGCTATCACCCGCCGCCTCCGCTTGCGCGAGCAGCGGCGCCCCTCGCTGCACGACCAACTGCGCCGCCTCCCGCTTCAGCAAGGCCGGGGCCGAAGGGCTGCGTGCTGCCCAACGGACAACCCTGTCACTAGAAAAGGGAAGTCCGGAAATGCTTGGAGGCATTTCCCGGCAGTCACAAGTTCCGCCATGGCTGGCGCGTCCAACCGGACATGGACGCGCGCGCCAGCGGTATCCCGTATTCCGCCTTATTCTGTCGAAGAATCGCAACAAGAATTACGCGCCGGACGATAGGGCTGGCCGCACTGAGCGACAAGCTCTCCCTCGAAAAGACACGATGAGCCGGTCACTATCCATCCGATGGAAGACGACCTCTCGCAACGAATCCGAACGACAGCGACCCGAATTGCGGCTCGTCTTCGACTCAGGACGCGCCCAAACGCAGATGAAACCGGAGCGCACACAGGAGGCCTGAATGACTAAGACGCCATCGAAAGAGACCCACACGCGCGAGCGCCTCGGCACGCCGACTGACCTGACGCCGGAGGCCACGCGGGACATCTCAGCCGCCTTGGCGGGATTGCTGGCGGATGTCTTCGCACTCTATATGAAGACCAAGAACTTTCACTGGCACATGAGCGGCCGGCATTTCCGCGACTACCACCTGCTCCTCGACGAGCACGGCGAGCAGATTTTCGCGATGACCGACCCTGTGGCCGAGCGGGCGCGCAAGATCGGCGGCACGACCTTGCGCTCGATCGGGGATATCGCGCGGCGCCAGCGCATCCCCGACAACGACGCCGAGTACGTCGACCCGCAGGACATGCTCGCGGAACTGCGTGACGACAATGAGCGCCTGACATCGATCCTGCGCGAGGTTCACGGCGTCTGCGATGGTTACAATGATGTCGCGACGGCAAGCCTCATAGAAGTCTGGCTCGACGAGACCGAGCGACGGACCTGGTTCCTTTACGAGGCGACCCGCAACGGCCGAGGCGCCAACGACTGACCGAGGCGGGTCAGCTTGGAGCCGCGAAGGTCGTCGCTCCGGCCGAAGCCGTCGCGCCTCAATAACCCGCGGCGGCGTCGGCGAAAGCGGGCGCCAGAGAGACGGTGACCCCGGTCGCGACCCCGCACCCGATCGTGACGACCACGAGAAGAACCAGCAGCTTACCCAACCTCGCCTCCATACGCTGTCGCCGCCTTGGGCGCCAACGAAGGGGCTTGTCGCACGATCGAGGCGAGCGCGATGTGAGCCGCATCACGCTGCGCGACGGGCTCCTATCTTCCCCTGCGCAGAGCGCGGGGGAGGGGGAGCACGCGAAGCCCCTCGCCCGGCCTTCGGCGGGTCCCTCCCCACCCCGCTGATGCTCCGCTGGGGAGGAACGCCCTCCCCTACCCCCGCCCGACGAACGGCATCTTGGTCGCCATGATCGTCATCGTCAGGATGTTGGTCGAGAGCGGCAGGCTCGCCATGTGGACGACCGCGGCGGCGACTTCTTCGACCTCCATTGTCGGCTCGACCGCGATCCGCCCATCCGCCTGAGGAACGCCCTGGGTCATCTTGTAGGCCATCTCGGTCAGCGCATTGCCGATGTCGATCTGGCCGCAGGCGATGTCGTGCGCGCGCCCGTCGAGGGCGATCGACTTGGTGAGCCCCGTGATCGCGTGCTTCGTCGCCGTATAAGGGGCGGAGAAGGGCCGCGGCGAATGGGCCGAGATCGAGCCGTTGTTGATGATCCGCCCGCCGCGCGGGTCCTGCCGCTTCATCAGGCCGAAGGCGCGTTGCGCGCATAGAAAGGCGCCGGTGAGATTGACGTCGACTACGGCCTTCCACTGCGCGAAGCTCAGTTCGTCGAACGGCACGGCGGGCGCGCCTTGGCCGGCGTTGTTGAACAGGAGGTCGAGTCGGCCGAAATCCTGCTCGATCGTCGCGAACAGGCTTTTCACCGCCTCCGCGTCGCCGACGTCGCAAGGCGCGGCGATCGCCCGCCGGCCGACGCCGCCGATCTCGCGCGCAACCTCGAGGAGCTTGTCGCGCCGCCGCCCGACGAGCGCCACATGCCAGCCAGCGCGCGCCAGCGCCATCGCCGTAGCCCTGCCGATCCCGGCGCCCGCCCCGGTCACGAGCGCAAAATGTTCGCTCGGCATGCATCCCTCCGTTTCAAAGCGCCCGTTCCCGGCGCAGGTCCGGCGCCATGCGCCACAGCGCCGCGCCCAGCACGGTCGCCCCGCCGAGGAGGGTCGCCGCGCCGGGGTTTTCGCCGAAGGCAAGAAACACCCAGATCGGCCCGAGCACAACGTCGAGCAGGCTGATGAGGCCGGCCTCGGCCGAGGGGATGGATTTTGCGCCCTCCATGAACAGAATGAAAGAGAGGCCGACCGTCGTCAGCCCGAAGACAAACAGCACCGCCAGGTCGTAGAGGCCGAGCGGCGGGTGCGGCGAGTTGATCAGGCCGAACAGGCCCGAGCCAAGCGCGCCGATCGCACTGACGGCGATCATTGACGCCTTGGGCTGGCGGCGCTGCAGGACGACCATGCCGGCGAAGGCGAGGGTCATCAGGGCGCTCAGCGCCTGGCCGAGGAGCCGCCCCGAACCGAGCCCGTTGGCGAAGAGCAAGACGATGCCGGCAAGCGCCACGGCCGAGGCGATGAGCGTGCGCGGCGACACGCGCTCGCGGTTGACGAGCCAGCCGATCGCCGCCGCGACGAAGGGCAAGGTCGCGTAGATGACCATCACGTCGGCGATGGTCGTCGTCATCACCGAGGCGGTATAGGCGGAGACGGCGATCATCGCGAGGAGCGCGATCAGCGGCGAAAGCGGGCCGAAGCCGAATGGATTGTCGAGCCGCCCGCGCCGCCATTCGACGAGGCCGACGACAGAGATCGAGGCCGAGCCGAGCAGTGCCCGCCAGCCGAGCACCGTCCACACGTCGAGATGGGCGAGGAGGCGGGCGAACAGGCCCGCCAGGCTCCACAGCACGGTCGCCGTCAGCACCAGAATGACGCCGCGCCGGCGCGCGGACCTTTCGCGCGGCACGGGGCCTCTCCTCATTCACGTGGGGGAACGCCGAGGATAGGGACTTTCGCCCGCCGAGGAAACCCGAAAGCCTTCCTCAATTCCCGGATCGCATTTGAAAACGCTCTTATATCAAAGTCTGTTGAGAGATGAGAGAGTTGGGTCGGGCTTCGAGGGCTGCATGAGGATGGATACCGCGGCGTTTGCGACTTGGCTTGGCGGGATTGGGCTTTTGGACCCGGCGCAACGCGCCGAGGCGTTCCGGGAGTTGGCGCTGGCCGAAGCGGACGATCCGATCGACCTTTCGGCTCACCCTGTCGATGCCGCCGTGCGGCCTTCTGAGGCTGCTGTTGCGCCCTCGCTCCCGGTCGCGGAGACGGACGATGCCGCGACTGAGGAAGACCTGTTGTCGAAGGTCGGGCGGGATCGGATTGCGCGCTTTGGCTGTCCGCACTGCGGTCGGGATGACGTTCGTCCCTGGGGCAAGGCTGGCGGCAAGCCTCGGTACCGCTGCACGAGTTGCCGGAAGACATTCAACCCGCTGACCGGGACGCCGTTGGCCGGCTTGCATCACCAGGATCGCTGGCCTGACCAGGCGCAGGCGCTGATCGCCGGCGAGACGATCGCGAAAGCTGCGGAACGTTGCAAGGTGGCCTACACCACCGCATTCCGGTGGAGACATCGGTTCCTGTCCGCGCTCAATCTCGACAAGCCGCGGCGCCTGTCCGGGATCGTCGAGGCGGACGAGACCTTCATCCTCGAATCCTTCAAGGGCAAACGCCGCGATCTGCCGAGAGCATCGCGCAAGCGGGGCGGCAAGGCCGCCAAGCGGGGTCTGTCGGCGGAGCAGATCCCAGTCATCGTCGCCCGCGACCGCACCGGCGCGACCATCGATGCCGTCCTGCCGCGGCTCGACGCCGCCAGCATCACAGCCGCGCTCGGGCAGGTCATTACCCGGCCAGCGGAACTGTGCTGCGATGGAGGTGCGGCGATCACCGCATTCGCTCGGCGCGCCCGGGTCAAGTTCCATGTCTTGCCCGCACCCGGCACGCCCAAGCCGGAGGCGCCAGATCTCCACATCAATAACGTGAACGCCTACCACGGCCGGCTGAAGGAGTGGATGCGGCGCTTCCATGGCGTCGCCACCAAGAACCTCCCGAGCTATCTGAGCTGGCGGCGAACGATCGAGGCCCTCTCAACAGACTCGGTCCCGGACGCCTGGATCATGGGCGCCGCCGGATTGGGTCCATATCAACAGAATTCGATATAAGAGCGGAAAAAGCTTGAGGAAATGTCCGGGACTTGCGCGTGTGGGGCTTGATCGATTTTACCCGGGGGCATGCGAATCATGCTTCGGGAGACGATTTTGGAGGAGTTTGCGACCTGCTGGGAAGAGTTGGAAGACCCTCGAAGTGGGAACGCCGCTCTTCACGATTTCCATGAACTCTTGATCATCGCGTTTTGCGCGGTTCTGTGCGGTGGTCAGGGCGCCGTCGACATGGCGTTGTTTGCGAAGTCGAAGGAACCCTATTTGCGCGGTTTCCTCAAACTCGCCAACGGATTGCCCAGCCACGACACCTTCAGCCGGCTGTTTCGCCGACTTGATCCGGATCAGTTCCGAGCCGTGTTTCAGCGCTTCATGACGAAGTTTTCGACGCAATGTCAGGGTGTTATCGCGATAGACGGCAAAGTGTTGCGCCGTTCGTTCGACAAAGCCAGCGGCAAGTCGCCCCTGCACATGGTCAGCGCTTGGGGTTGCGAGCAACGCTTGGTGATGGCGCAAATCGCCACCGACGTGAAGTCGAACGAGATCACGGCCGTGCCAAAGCTGCTGGAAATGCTGTCGCTGAAAGGGACGATCGTAACCGTCGACGCGCTCAATTGCCAACGCTCGATCGCGGAACAGATCGTGAAACAGGGCGGCGACTATGCGTTGGCGTTGAAGGGAAACCAGGCAAATCTGTCCGACGACGTGCGCCTGTATCTCGACGATCCCGCATGCGAGGCCGCTGTGTCCAAACCAGATGTCGACGCCGATCATGGCCGCATCGAGACGCGAACGGCTACGGTCTCGACCGATATCGACTGGTTGCAGGAAAGCCACCAATGGCCCGGGCTGGCCGCCATCGGCAAAGTCGTGCGGATCCGCGCAACGCCCGAGAAAACAACAACGGAAACAGCCTACTATCTGCTCAGCGTCGCGCTCTCGCCCGAACGCCTGAACGCAGTTGTGCGCCAGCATTGGGGCGTCGAAAATCGCCTACATTCGCGCCTCGACGTCGTCATGAACGAAGACCAGGACAGAACCCGCCTGGGCAACGCCCCGCACAATCTGGCGATCCTGCGACACATGGCCCTGAACGCCATGCAAAAAGAGGGATCGAAAGGCTCTCTGCGCGGAAAGATCAAGCAAGCCGGTTGGAATGACGCCTATCTCTCGAAATTGCTGGCGCAATTTTGAAATGCGATTGCCCTGCCTCAATTCCTCCCCCTCTTGCGGGCTCTTGCTTAGAAGGGTTAGGGAGGGGGTAAAGCCAGTCCAGGCCTCTCGGATGGCTCCTCCTAAATCAGGAGTGGCGTAACGCACTCATGCGGCGCCCTGAATTTCGGCTGCTGCAGGTGCGCGCCGTCATTATCTCGACCGCGGCTCGGAAGTCAGGTTAACGCTGATGGCATAGCAACGCCGAAGAGGCTCGCGAGGCGATGACAGCAGCGTCAAGGCTGTCGCCAAGCAGTCGAAAATTCTCACATCGCGGGTCTTCGGCACGGTCGATCCAACCATTCCACGGGCGCCGGGCCTAATTTGTTAACCTGGATTCCGAGCCGTGTTATCTCGACGTAACCTCATTGACGGCGTGGAGGAGCAAGTCATACTAGCGGGCCTCTGTGGCCTGCGTGTAATTGCTCACCTCACCTGTCCTCACCTGGCTTCCGCATGACGGGTGCGGCGAATTGACTTACCGGCTGTGAAGGGTCTGGCGGGGAGGCGACGAATTTGAATTTTTCGGTCCATGACGGTCGGGCCGGACATATCGGGTCTCTCGCACGCGCAGAAGGACGCGTTGATCGCCTCGCTGACGGCGCAGGTGGCCGCCCTTGTGGCGAGGGTCGCCGAACTCGAGGCCAAGCTGGGCCTGCCGCCGAAGACGCCGGACAATTCGAGCCTTCCGCCATCGAAGGGACAGAAGCCGTCGGCGCCGGCCGCGCCCAAGGCGAAGGCCAACCCGCATGCGGGGGCGCATCGCCCGCTTCATCCCGATCCGACATCGAAGCGAGAATTCCGGGCCTTGCGCTGCCAAGGCTGCGGCGCCGATGTTTCGGGCGTGGCGCAGAGCCCTTGCGAGAGCTACGACCGCGTCGAAATCCCCGAGATCGAGCCCGACGTGACGCGGGTGACGCTGCACGGCGGCGTCTGCCCGTGCTGCGCCAAGCGCTTCAAGGCGGAGCCGCCGCAAGGCCTGGAACCGGGATCGCCGTTCGGACCGAACCTGCGCGCCTTCGTGATTTATCTGCGCTCGGTCCAGGGCATCCCGCTGGCGCGGTTGAGCGACGTGCTGAAAGACCTGTTCGGCCTCGACATCAGCGAAGGCGCGCTGGTCAATATTCTCTCCGCCAGCCGCGAGCCCTTCGCGGCGCAGACGAGCCTGATCAAGGCGCGGCTTCTGGCCGGCACGGCGCTCGCCTCCGACGAAACCGGCATGAGGGTCGGCAAAGCCAATTGGTGGCTCTGGGTGTTCCACCATGGCGACAGCGCCGTCTTCGTGGCCGACGCCCATCGCTCGAAGGCGGTCGTGCAGGCGTTCCTGGGCGAATGGCGGCCCGATTACTGGATCTCGGATCGCCTCGCCAGCCAGATGGGCTGGGCCAAGCGCGAGCATCAGGTTTGTCTGGCCCATCTGATCCGCGACGTCCAATACGCCATCGACGCGGGCGACGCCGTGTTCGCGCCGGGCATGAAGGGCCTGCTCAAACGCGCCTGCGCCATTGGGCGGCGACGCGATGCGCTCGCCGAGAGCACGCTAAAAACTTACGAGGCCGACCTGAACCGGAGGCTCGATCGCCTCATGCGGCTGAACCCGACCGACAAACCCGGACGCCGGATCCAAAAAATCATCCGGAAGGTCCGCCGACATCTCTTCGTCTTCGTCACCAACCGAGACCTCGAAGCGACCAACAACGGCTCCGAGCGGGCGCTGCGCCCCAGCGCGGTCTACCGCAAGATCACCAATGGCTTTCGAAGCCAGTGGGGAGCCAAGCTCTACGCCGACATTCGCTCCGTCGTCGAAACCGCACGACGACGCTCGATCCGAGCCATCGACGCCATCCGCCTAACCCTCCAAGGAAAACCAATCCCTCGCCCCGCTTGAACCAGCCAACCGCAGGGGTGAGCAATTACGCCTGCGTCGTGATCTTTCAGGTGAGAAGTTCGTCGCGAACTTCGCTGAGGCTGGGAATGTCCTTGCTCACAAGTTCGCAGATGTCGGAATTCATTCCGGATCAAGACGCGTTAAAGCGCAGACTGCCGATCAAGGAGAAACGCACATGGGAGACGTTCGAGGCCTCAAAAAGTTTGGCTTATTGCTTCAAGCTCTCGCGATGTTCGCAGTTCCGACCGCTGCGCTAGCCGGCGAGGATCACCTCGAGTTCAAGCTCGTCACGATCGGAACCGATGTGAAAATCTCGCCGGCGCCGAACATTGACGGTCGCGTTTTGGCGTCTGGCAAATACTTCGGGGTCGCGTACTTCAAGGACGGCCGGGTCGCGGTCAAGGATTTTATCGGCGAAGCCGATCTCTTGAAAGGCAAGGGCTCATTCAAAGGTTACAGCACCTACACTTTCGAGGACGGCGCTACCCTTACCTTGAGCTATGTCGCCGAGTCGAAAGAAGTGGGACTGCATGGCGAATATACGGTTGTCTCGGGCACGGGCGCTTACAGCAACGCGACCGGCGCAGGCGTCTTCGACAGCGTCCCTACGAAATGGACGGACGGAGCTACGCTCTTCAATGTCAAGATCGACGTCAAAACGCCATGACTTCAGCGGTCTCGCGGGAGCGGGCCGCAATTACCTACGTTTGCTCAGTGTCCGTTCCGAAAGTTGTTGAGTCCCATGAATCAGTTGTGATTCCATAGAAGGCGGACTGATTCGGGGCCGCCATGTGGACGAACGAGAACCGAGCGAAATACAAGCGGGATCATTTGCGATACCCGAGCGACCTGACGGATGAGGAGTGGGCGCATGTCGAACCGCTCATTCCTCCGGCGAGGCGGGGAGGCCGCAGGCGCGAAACGAACATGCGAGAGGCGCTCAACGCCATCATGTACGTGCTGAGCACGGGATGCCAATGGCGTTACCTTCCCAAGGATTTTCCGCCGCGCAGCACCGTCTATCGATACTTCTGCGATTGGGGCATTGATGGCGTGTTGGATCGCATCCATGACGCGCTCTACGAAAAGTGTCGTGAGCAGGCCGAACGCGAGGCCAGCCCAACCGCCGCCATCATCGACAGCCAGAGCGTGAGAAGCGCGGAAAAAGGGGGGGCCTCGATCGATCCGCACGGGTTCGATGCGGGAAAGAAGATCAAGGGCAAGAAGCGTCATGTTCTCGTCGACACGCAAGGGCTGCTGATGCAGGCCATCGTTCATTCCGCCGACATCCAGGACCGCGACGGCGGCGTTTTGCTGCTGGCGACGCTGTTTGGCCGGTTCCCCTATCTCGAAAAACTGTTCGCCGACAGCGCCTATCAAGGGCCGATCTTCGCCGATGCGCTCGCCAAAATGCTGTCTCGGGTCAAGATCGAGATCGTCAAACGATCCGATCAGGCGAAAGGCTTCGTCACGCTGCCCAAGCGCTGGATCGTCGAGCGAACGATCGCCTGGCTCAACCGCTGCCGAAGACTGGCCAAGGACTGGGAGAACCTCAACCTCACAGCCCTCATGTTCCTTCGCTTCGCGTCCATCCGCCTCATGTTGCGAAACTCTGCAATCCCGCATAAAATTTCGAGTCGGACTCTCAGCAGGTAGGCCATTGCATTGCCCGCAGAAAACATGTGGCATTGCTTAGCAAGATGCAATCCCCGCGAGTTTTTGCGCCGCGCCGAGTAATCGACGCGGCGTTCTTACTCTAAAGCCGAGACTTGAAAGAGTAGCGCGACCCCCCGCCCCTACCCGCCCGCGCAACGGCTGCGCCGCGGCGCCCGGCAAGTAACGCGAAGGGCGTGACGAGATTTGCGACGACCGACCGGTAGAGCTTAGCGTCCTCGCCGACGCCGATCGCAATCGGCTCGCGGGCCTTTGACGGAACGACAAGCGTGCCGAACGCCCAGTCGAAGAGCGAGAGCGCGAAGCCGAAGTTCTTGTCGTGGTGGATCGGGTCGAGAGAATGGTGCAGCTGATGATGGGCCGGGCTGTGCAAAATTCGGCCCGCCGGCCCGGTGAAGGCGATCCACATCCGGCTGTGGCGCAGGTGCCCGTAGGTCAGGAGGAACGTCATTATGAGGACGTTGCCGTTGAGCAGCGTGAAGGGGCGCACGCCCGGGCCGAAAGCGTAGGCCATCGCGCCGAAGACGAGGCCGGTCGACAAGCCGACCAGGTTGACGACGATGAGGATCTCGACGGGATGCTGGCGCAGCTCGGTGAAGATGGTCATTGCCTCGGCGGAATGGTGGACCTTGTGGAACTCCCACAGCGCCGGGATTCTGTGCAGCGCATAGTGGGAGAGCCAGTAGGCGAGCTCGTAAGCCAGAACCTGCAGCACCGTCGCCAGCGCGAGCACGGCCGCGATCGGCCAGGCCGCCGGCGGGCGCGGCCCGAACGCGTGCGTGAGGCCGGCGTCGACCGCATCGCGCCAGAAGAACAGACCCCCGCTCAGCATGCCGTAAGCGGAGGCGAGCGCGACGCCGTTCATCAGCCACAGGCGCAGATCGACGCGCGCGGAAGGATGGAGGACGATGCGCTGCGGGAAGATCGAACCGACGAAGCCGCGGGCGCTCACGCGTCGGCCGCGCGCGCGCCTCTCCCCGACATAGTAGAGCGCGGCGAAGGCGAGCGCGCCGAGAAGCGCCGGCGCGCCGTAGGCCGACGACGGGCCGAAGGCGCCGACCACGGCGCTTTCAAGTGAGGTCCAGATTGCGGCGAAGGCGCGCATGACGCCGCTCCTGCTTGGATTCGAGGGCCGTGAGCGACGCTAACGCTCGAGAGCTTCGAAAAGGTTAGCTTTTCCTTGAATCGCCTCGATTCCGCGGCGCGCTGTTCGTCTGTATGCTCCTCGGGCGGATTGATCGGAGAACGGGCCGATGACGGGGACGGATTGGGTGGGAGTCGCGGCGGCCGCGAACAGCGTCTTTCTATTGGCCTTTTCATCGCTGTTTTCGATCATCAACCCGGTCGGCGGAACGCTGATCTTCGAGAGTTACACAGAACGCTTCACCCACGCGGAGCGAACGAGGATCGCCGCCTGGGTCGGCTTTTACTCCCTGTTGATCATATTCGGCGCGGTGTGGACCGGCGCCTACGTGCTGAATTTCTTCGGCGTCTCGCTCGACGCACTGCGCATCGCGGGCGGCCTGGTGGTCGCGACGAGCGGCTGGCGAATGTTGACTTCGGGCGACCGGCACGCCGACCGGAAAAGCCGAGAGGAGCAGGTTGCGGAGGAAGACGTCGAAGGCGATCCGATGCAATTGGCGTTCTTTCCCCTGACCCTGCCCTTCACCACGGGGCCCGGCACGATCGCGGTCGCCATCACCCTCGGCGCCGAGCGCCCGCCTTTCCGCGTCGACCTGCTGCCCTTTTTCGTCGCCGTAAGTCTCGCCGCGGTCGCCAATGCGGCGATCATCTGGATCGCCTATCGTTACGCCGATCGCGTGACCGCGCTCATCGGCCCGACAGCACGCCTCGTCGTCTTGCGGCTGACGGCCTTCCTCCTCATGGCGATCGGCGTACAGATTCTGGTGACCGCCATCGGGGACCTGGTGGTGAAATGGCGCGCCGTTTAGCTACGAGGCGCGCTAGATGGTCGCCGCGCCGGGCATCGGATTGCCGAGATCGTCGGTCGGCACGAGTTGCTGGTTGAAGGCGGCGAAATAGGCAGCCCATTCGGGTTCGCCGAGATCGACGAGAACGGCGCCGTCCTGCCAGACGTCGTTGTGATCGTTCGAATCGTCGCCCGCCCGATGCAAAAACTCGCCGGTCGAGCCCTGATTCATATGCGTGTCATGGACGCCGTCGCCCTCGCGGTAGAAGCGGCCGAACACATAGACATCCGCCTGTTGCTGATAGGCCCTCGAGAGCAGCCGCTTCAGCGACGCGACGGGCTCGGGCGCATCGGAGCCGTCCATGACGTCGCTGTTGCGCCAGTCGCCTGTGTTCATGAAGAGATCGCTGCGGATGAAATCGAGCGCCGGCAGGGCGCTTTCGCCGGTCAGCGGGTTCGATCCCGCCGGCGCCGCCGAGAGCTTGGCGATCAAAGGATGCCGGAAATCGAAGACGAGCTTGTATTTCAGCAAGTCGTCGGCGTCGTTGGTTCCGACGTTGACGGCGACGTCCCACCGTGCTCCGCCGACGAGCAGGCTGAAATGCTGGTGATACTGGACTTCCGAGCGGCGGCGGATCGATTTGAGCGCCGGCTCCGAGGTCATCTTGGCTTTGACGAATCCGTAAGACAAGGCCATCGCGCCCTCCCCCTGATGCGCGGGCGATGCGCCCCGCGCAGCGCCTCTCACGGAATCCGCGCCGCCTTTTCCGCCTTGTAGAGCACGCGATAGCGCCTGAGACGCGGCGCGTGGAGAGCAGCGCTCGCCGCATTCGGCTCGAAAGCGCGCTGGGTCGGCGGCCGCGTGCAGATCTCTTCGACGCTTCCGGCGCCCGCCGCGAGCATGCCGAGCCGCGCCGCTCCGAGCGCCGCGCCCGCCTCGGCACCCTGTGCGAGGTCGATCGTCAGGCCGGTCACGTCGGCGATCATCTGGCCCCAGAAATCCGAGCGCGCGCCGCCGCCGACGAGGAGCGGCCGGACCGGCCGCGCGCCGGCGGCGTCGAGCACGTCCACCGCGTCGGCGAAGGAGAAGGCGACGCCCTCCATCACCGCGAAGACGAGCGCGTCGGCGCTGTGGCTGGCGCGCAGTCCGGCGAACATGCCGGTCGCCTCGGCGTCGTTGTGCGGGGTGCGCTCGCCGCTGAGGTAGGGCAGGAAGACGGGCGCCGAGGCGACGGCGCTCTTGGAGCGGGAGAAGGCTTCCGCGCTCGCAACAAGATCGCCGATGTCGCGCTCGCGACCGAGCGCGGCTGCGATCCACGACAGCGCCGCGGCCGCCGACAGCATCACCGACATGCCGTGCCAGCGATTGGGGAGCGCGTGGCAGAAGGCGTGCAGCGTGCGTTCGGGCAGGCTGACGAAGCGGTCGGTGACGGAGAAGACGACGCCCGACGTGCCGAGCGAGACGAATCCCGACCCCGGCTCGGTCGCGCCGACCCCGATGGCCGAGGCGGCGTTGTCGCCGCCCCCGCCGGCGATCGGAATCTTGCGCCCCTCGACGCCCCAGGCCTTGGCGACCGCGGGCGACAGATACGCCGAGGCCTCCGAGCCCTCCACCAGCCCCGGCATGGCGGCGAGCGAAAGCCCGGTCGCGGCGAGCAGGTCCTCGTCCCAGCGCCGCCTGCCCACGTCGAGCCAGGACGTCCCCGACGCGTCCGACATTTCCGACACGGCCTCGCCCGAGAGCCGGAGACGGACGTAGTCCTTCGGCAGGAGAACGCGCTTCGTCGCCTTCGCGACCTCGGGCTCGTGCGCTTCGACCCACAGGATCTTCGGCGCGGTGAAGCCCGGCATGACGAGATTGCCGGTGCGCTTCTCGACGTCTGGCACGCGCCGCTTGAGCTCCGCGCATTCGGCGAAGGAGCGGACGTCGTTCCACAGAATTGCGGGTCGGAGCGGCTTGTCGTTCGCGTCGATGAGGGTCGCGCCGTGCATTTGCCCCGAGAGGCCCACTCCCGCGAGCGCCGCGAAGGCGGACGGCGCCTGACGGCGGATCGCCGCGACCGCCGCCTCGACGCCATCGACCCAGTCGTCCGGGTTCTGCTCGCTCCACAGCGGATGGGGGCGCGACACGCTGAGCGGGGCGGAAGCTTCGGCGACTGCGCGCTGATCGGCGTCGATCAGAAGGGCCTTCACCGACGACGTGCCGATGTCGAGCCCGAGATAAGTTGCTTGTGCGTGCTGAGCCATGGCGGCCGCCCTCCCGATTGCCGACTCGAGCATAGACGGAGGGACCGTTCTTGTCGCCAGGACCTGTCGTCGCGGCCAACGTGGCGGCAGCCTTTCAGCAAAAAGCCTCGGCCGTAAGGCCGAGGCTTTGATAAGGTCAGAACGCGAGTGGAAAAGGGTCAGGCGACCTTGAGATTGCCGGCAGACGAGCGGCCGGTGCGTTTGTCGGGCACGATGTCATAGGCCAGCTTCTGGCCCTCGTTGAGCTCGCGCAATCCGGCCCGCTCGACCGCGCTGATGTGGACGAACACGTCCTTCCCGCCGTCGTCAGGCTGAATGAAGCCAAACCCCTTCGTCGCGTTGAACCATTTCACGGTTCCCGTAGCCATAGAATCTTCCCGTAGTGCAGTTTAAGTCGAGCGAAAGCGCGAAATGCGGCGTCCGCTATCGGTGCGGAAGCTTTCGTCGGCGCGCGTCTCAAGACGCGAAACCACGTCGTCGGCCGACATCGATACACTAACTTAGCGGGGGAAGATGGTGAATATAAGGCTCTGCGACTTTCGTCGCAGTCGCTGCCTGTTCACAGCCATCCGCCGGCCGCGTGGGCGATCTGGGCGCCCGCCTCGTAGTAGGCTTCCCGCAGCGACGGAAGCGCCGGCGCGTCGGGCGCGGTGACCCGCAGCGGCAGGTCTTTCTCGGCGACCCGCCCGAGAATGTGATCGGCGAGCACGCGGCCGAACACGGTGCCCGGGCCGATGCCCCGCCCGTTGTAGCCGCAGAAGGTCACGACGTTGTCGGCGAGGCGATGAAAGCGCGGCAGATTGTCGGCGGTCATGCCGATCATGCCGTACCACTGATGACCGAAACGAACCTTGCCGACGCGGGGAAAGAGTTTTTTGAGCGCGCGCTGAGCCCAGGCGCGATGGACCGCAAGGCCCGTTCCGCGCAACGCTCCGACGCTGCCGAACACGAGCCGCCCGGCGCGGTCGAAGCGGAAGGAGCTCAGAATCGTCCGGGTGTCCCAGCAGCCTTCGCGGCCGGGGAGGATCGCGGCCTGAAGATTCGCGTCGAGCGGCGGCGTGGCGAAATTGAAATAGGGCAGCCGAATCTGCTCCCGTCGCGCTTGCGGCCAGGGCGCGCCGCCGTAGGCCTCGGTCGCGACCGCGACCCAATCGGCGACGACGGTCCCCTCGCCTGCCGAAAGAGTCCATTTTCCGCCGGTCCGCTCCGCCGCGCGCACCGGGCTTTGCGTATGGATGGCGGCGCCCGCGGCGATCGCCGCGTGAGCCAAGCCGCGCGCGTAGGACAAAGGCTGGATGGTGCCCGCGCGCATGTCGATGAGCGCGCCGGCGTAGGCGTCCGAGCCGATCCGCGCCGCGGCCTCCTTGGCGTCGAGCGCTTTGACCGGCGCTCCGCGCTCGCCCCATTGCCGCGCGCGCTCCTCGATCTCGGCGAGCCCGGCGCGCCCCACGGCGCAATGCAGCGTCCCGTTATGGATGGGATCGCAGTCGATCTTGTGCCTTTCGATCGTCTCCCACACCGCGGCCGGCGCGGCGCCGAGCAAGGTCAGCGCCCGCTCGCCGTAGTCCGCCCCCAAGACTTTCAGCATCTCGCTCGGCAGGACCCACATGCCCGCGTTGACGAAGCCGACGTTGCGGCCCGCGCCGCCGAAGCCGATCTCGACCGCTTCCACCGCGACGACCTTGGCGCCCGCTTCGGCGAGCCTCAACGCGGCGGAAAGGCCGGTATAGCCGCAGCCGACGACCGCGACGTCAGCCTTGACCTCGCCCGCGAGCGGCGACGTCGGCGGCGCGGGCGGCGCCGTCATCTCCCAGAGCCCATGCGAAAGCGGATCGTTCTGCATCGCGCCTCGAATCCTTCCCCTTCGATGATAGGCTGGCGGCCGTGGCCTTTCCAGCGGAAGCCGCGGGCCTCGACGCCCCTCGAAAGCCGGAATAAAGATCGGGGAAACGTTCCTTAAGAGAGACGAACAATGACAGCCCATCACGGCCCGAGCCTCGGTCCCTTCCAGTGGGACGACCCGCTGCTGCTCGAAAGCCAGCTCACCGAGGACGAGCGGCTGATCCGCGACACGGCGCGGGAGTTCGCGGCCAAGGAGCTGAGGCCGCGCGTCGAGCGCGCCTATCTCGAGGAGAAGACCGACCCGGCGCTGTTCCGCCTGATGGGGGAAGCGGGCCTCCTCGGCCTGACGCTGCCGGAGGAGTTCGGCTGCGCCAACGCCGGATATGTCGCTTACGGCCTCGTCGCGCGCGAGGTCGAGCGCGTCGACTCGGGCTTCCGCTCGATGATGAGCGTGCAGAGCTCGCTCGTCATGTATCCGATCTACGCCTATGGCGACGACGCGCAGAAGCGCAAATACCTGCCCGGTCTCGCGCGCGGAGAACTCATCGGCTGCTTCGGCCTGACCGAGCCGGACGCCGGCTCCGACCCCGGCGGCATGAAGACCCGGGCGGAGAAGACGGCGAACGGCTATCGGCTCACCGGCTCGAAGACCTGGATCAGCAACGCTCCGCTCGCCGACGTGTTCGTCGTCTGGGCGAAGTCGGCGGCGCACGACGGGCAGATCCGCGGCTTTGTTCTCGAGAAGGGCATGAAAGGGCTGTCGGCGCCGAAGATCGAGGGCAAGCTCTCCTTGCGCGCCTCGATCACCGGCGAGATCGTCCTCGACGGCGTCGAGGCGCCCGAGGAGGCGCTCCTGCCGAACGTTTCCGGCCTCAAGGGGCCGTTCGGCTGCCTCAACCGCGCCCGCTACGGCATCGCCTGGGGCGCGATGGGGGCGGCGGAGGACTGCTGGATGCGCGCGCGTCAATACGGGCTCGAGCGCAAGCAGTTCGGCCGGCCGCTCGCCGCGACCCAGCTCTATCAGAAGAAGCTCGCCGACATGCAGACGAAGATCACGCTCGGGCTGCAGGGCGCGCTGCGCCTCGGACGCCTGATGGACGAAGGCCGGGCGGCGCCCGAGACGATCTCGATGATGAAGCGCAACAATTGCGGCGACGCCCTCGAAATCGCCCGCCTTGCGCGCGACATGCACGGCGGCAACGGCATCCAGATCGAGTATCAGGTCATGCGCCATCTCGCCAATCTGGAGACGGTCAACACCTACGAGGGCACCCATGACGTGCACGCGCTGATCCTCGGCCGCGCGCAGACCGGCCTGCAGGCGTTCTTCTAGAGTGGATGGAGTCTGACGCTTAGCCCCCGGCTGGGTCCACCACCCGAGCGTCCGAAACCCTTCACCTTTGCTGCCCTTCAGGATCGGCAGTATGAACGGGCGGGAAGCGGGAGAAAGCGGTCTTCGGCCGAACGCCAAAAACCTGCACAGGAACAAACATTCGTTTTCGGAATAACGTCCGCGATTAGAGGGCTAGCGATTTCAGTACCGTGGCCGGCTCTCACTTCCTCCCGAATCCACCCAGGAAGTGTCGGTTACCGGAGCGCTAGGCTCGCTTTTGATCTACATCAAGGCGCCATTGAAGTCCGCCCGTTAATGTTAAACAAAATCGGGGCCGATTTCGAAACCTGCGGCAGATGGGTCGTTACGGGTGATCCTGCGGTTTCTCATTAGTCGTTGGAATCTGGATCGGGCGGAGGTGGACGAGATCAAGTCCGACCTCGCAACGCTCGGCTTCGAACGGGTGTTCCTGGACTTCGATAACGCACGGGCGGCGCTGCCGTTTGCCAACCGAGGAGGTGAGCGGCGATGACATATCTGGCAGGGTATGAGAACGACATCTTCGTGAGCTACGCGCACGTGGATGATGAAGCAGCCGACGGTTTCTCTAAGAGCTCTGACTCGAAAGTCTACGAGGGATTGCAAAGCCTTCGCAACATGAGGCGGATGGAGGCGAAACGAAGGAACATGAGGGCTGTGAGGATGAGATTCTCCCAGTCCTTTGCCAGTCTTCGGCAGCGGTTGAGCCAGGCGATCGTTCGCTCGACGATCCAGCGCTTGGGCAGCGTCACTAAGGCTTTCGCCTGATGGAATCGTTGACGATCTCGCAACCGATTCACGAGATTCAACAACTTTCGGACCAGACACTAAGCAGAATTCCGTTTGGCTAACCAACGGATAGGTTTTCACTCGCCCACCGGACCTTCACAGACATCGCCGCGCTCGACCAAGCCATGCATGACGCCTTCATCGATCTCAACCGCGAGCGCATCGCCGATCCGTCGGCCATGCCGCGAATCTTCTGCTTAGCGGTTGGGTCACCGCCTTCATCCGAAACCTCAAGCAACAACTCGGGCGTAAACTCGGCCGCAGCGACGCCTTCACGATGTGGCGGGACCCCGACCTTCACAAATGCGACCGCGTCACGCCGCAAATCCTCGAAAGCGTCCGCCGGTCGGCAATATTTGTCGTAGTGCTCTCGCCCGGATACATCGCCTCGGAGTGGTGCAGAAAAGAGCTGGCAGAATACGTCAATACTTCTCGGCAGTCGACAGTCAAGCAACATCTTCGTCGTCGAGATGGACCACGTCAAAGAGCATGAACGTCCGCCCGAGCTCTCCGATCTTGATGTAAGCCGTTTCTGGGCACGCGATCCTGACAAGGATTCATCACACACTCTGGGATGGCCCTGTCCCACTTCGAGCGACCACGAATATTACAGTAAGGTCGATGACCTTGGGCACCTGATCGCGGAGACCATGCGGCGGCTCCACTGCCAACCCGATGCAACGGCCCTACCGCAAAATCTGCGGCTCTCGAACCAAACAGTTCGCCGCAGGATAAAGGCACTGTCTACCTCGCAGAGGTAACTGACGATCTCGAGGGCGAGCGCGACAGCGTCCGGCGCTTTCTGGAACAAGCCGGCCTGCAGGTCGTACCGCGTGGCTTCTACTCGCTCAATCCGGAGACGTTCCGTCAGTCGGCCGCTACCGACATCAAAGCAGCTGATCTATTCGTCCAACTGCTCAGCAAGGCAGCCGGGCAAGCGGCCACCAGACCTCCCGGAGGGGTACGCGAAGTGCCAACTGCAGCTTGCGCTCGGCGCTTCAATGCCCGTGCTGCACTGGCGCAGCTTTTCCTTGGATCCAGCGACGGTCGAGGATGAGGCGCAGCGCGCGCTTCTGGATGCGCCGACCGTCCGCGCCGAGGGGATCGGGGACTTCAAGGAAGCAATTCTGCACAAGCTCAAAGAGCTGAAGCAGCCTGCAAAGCCGCCGCCGAGACCCTTCTCGACGCCAATGGAGATTCTCGTCTTCGTGGACATGATTCTCCCGACAGGCCGCTTGGCGAGCAGGTCTGCGAATTCTGTATCGCAATGGCGTAGGATACCTGCTGCCGCCCGATAAACCGGAGGTCACCGCCGATCCGGGAGGCTATCGTCAGCAGTCTGAACGAAAGCTTCGCCACCTGCGATGCCCTGATCGTGATCTACGGAGCGACAACGGCAAACTGGGTGCGCAATCACCTTCTGGAATCGCGCAAAGCATTCGCGCGTCGCGCCTTGCCGCCGCGCGCGCTCGCTGTCATCCAGGGACCACCGGCGCCCAAGGGCATTTTGCCTGTGGGGCTCCCGTCGATGACGGTCCTCGATTGCCAGCAAGGCCTGGACGAAGCTGCCATCGTAAAGTTCCTGCGCAGTCTGGAAGAAGAGCCGAAATGAAACTGTCTCGATGCCCCTATCCGGGTTTGCGGCCGTTCGGTATCGAGCAAATCGCACCTCTTCTTCGGTCGGGAGGAGCAGACCGACGAATTGCTTCGGCGGCTCCGTGCGACACGCTTCCTGGCAGTCGTGGGGCCTTCGGGCTGTGGCAAGTCATCGCTCGTGCGCGCGGGCATGATTGCAGCCTTGCAGTCTGGGTTCCTGGTCGACGCTGGATCGCAATGGCGCTTTGCAGTCATGCGTCCGGGCGAGGATCCGATCGGGCGCCTTGCCGCTGAACTGGCGGGCGAGTGCGGTCCGGCGAGCGAAAGCGGTGACCGCGACGCAGAGACACAGGCGCTCGGCGCTACGCTGCGCCGCGGCCCGCTCGGCTTGGTCGAGGCGTTGCACGAAACTCCCATGCCTGGGGAGACGAACTTGCTCGTTATGGTCGACCAGTTCGAGGAAATCTTTCGTTTCCGAAGCGAGCGTGGTCGTGACGAGGGCGATACCTTCGTGTCGCTGCTGCTCACCTCTGCGGAGCAGCGCGAACTGCCAATCTACGTCGTCATCACAATGCGTACGGATTATTTCGGCGACTGTGCGGAGTTCACTGGGCTGCCTGAGGCGCTCAACAGAGCCAGTACCTCACGCCGCGGCTCACGCGCGAGCAGCGGGAGGCGGCGATCGTTGGGCCGGCGCGGCTCTTTGATGGTGAAGTGGCGGCCGATCTGGTGAACCATCTGCTCAACGAGATGGGAACCGACCCGGATCAGTTGCCGCTCATGCAGCACCTGCTCATGCGCATGTGGACATGGCAAGAGCCGCAATCCGCCAGCGCGGCCGCCCCGTCGGAGCAGGGCGAAGAGGTGGTTGCGATCGAGAGCACTGGGCGCAGGTTGACATTCGTCGACTACGAAGCGGTGGGCGGGCTGCGTCATGCGCTGTCCAATCATGCGGACGAGGCATTCAATCGGCTCAACGCGCCGCAGCAAGGGTTGGCGGAGACGCTGTTCCGATCTCTCTCCGAACACCGCCCGGATGGAAAGGACGTCCGTCGTCCGGTCACGTCTGGTGAGGTTGCCCAGTTGGCGGGGACGACGCTTGCCGTGCTGGTGCGAGTTGTCGACGTCTTTCGTGCGCCCGCCTGCTGCTTCGTGGTTCCGCCCTATCCCGAGCCAATCGTAGCAGAGAGCAAGCTCGACATCACGCACGAGGCATTGATTCGTCAGTGGGCCCGTCTGCGTAGCTGGGCCGAAGACGAGGCTGAATTGGCGGAGAGATACCAATTCCTGGAACAGAACGCACAGTTGTGGCGCCACGGCCAAATGGCGCTATGGGGCACGCCCAATCTCGAGATGGGGTTGGACTGGCGCGAACGAGCGCGGCCCACCGCGGCCTGGGCCGCCCGTTACCACGGCGACTTCAATTTGGCCTTGGAGTTCCTGGACGCGAGCGCCGCGGCGCGCGCTGAACGAGGAGCCGAACAGCGCCGCGCATATAGCCGCCGCATCGCTGCGGGTCGTCGATCGCCTCGTCAAATCCGGCTGCTGCTTTGTGGTGGACGCCGATTTGAAGAGCTATTTCGATACGATCCCGCACGACAGGCTGATCGTGAGGGCGCTAGGTAACGGCGTCAAAGGAGGCGTTTGGTACAGCGTGATGGACAAGGTCTACGCACCGGCGACGCTGGCGGCGGCTTGGGCGAAAGTCAAAGCCAACGGCGGCGCGGCGGGCGTGGACAGGCAGAGCATCGAACGGTTCGCGGCGCACGCTGGCGAGTGTCTGGCGGAGCTGTCGCGAGCGCTGCGGACGGGAGATTACCGTCCGGCGGCGCGGTGGCCTTGCGGCTTCATCTGCCCGTCCTGTGGTCATCCGGGAGGATGGCGGCTTGGGGATGGCAGGTTCATGTGTACGGGATGCGGTAACCGCACATCAGTGATGGCAGGCACCATCTTTGACCGGACCCGCACTCCCCTTACGGTTTGGTTTTCGGTCTGTTGGAACTTCGCTACCGGCAAAGACGGGATCTCGGCGCTGAGTTTGAAGCGGACCCTGGAGATCGGCTCCTACCAGACAGCGTGGGCGATCCTTCATCGCCTGCGGTCTGTGCTGGTTAACCCCGACCGAGAGCGCCTTTGCGGGAAGGTGGAGGTGGACGAGACCTACATCGGAGGCAAAAAATCTGGACTTTCGGGAGGTCGTGCCAAGGGGAAGAAGATCCTGACGTGTATCGCGGTCGAGATCCTGGAGCCGAAAGGATTCGGGCGCTGTCGAATGGCGCCCGTAGCGGATGCCTCCTCAAATCGCTTCAGTCCTTCGTGTTGGATAACGTCAAGCCAGGGGCGACGGTCATCACCGATGCCTGGCAGGGTTACCGATGGTTGGAGAAGAATGGGTACATCCATGACCGCCGTAGCCAGCGGGCCGCATCAGCGCGAGGCGAGGACCCCGGAGAACTTCTGCCGGGCGTGCATCGAATAGCGTCCCTTGCAAAACGGTGGCTGCTGGGCACCCACCAGGGAGCGATGGATTCCGAACACTTGCCCAGCTACCTGGACGAGTTCGTGTTCCGCTTCAACCGCCGCCGCTCACGTAGCAGAGGGATGCTGTTCTACCGGGTCCTGGAGCTTGCCGTCGCGCATGGGCCGGTTCGTTACCAAGACCTTGTTATGAGCCAGAGCCCAAAGGCCGTTCCTCCCAAGCCGCCGAGACAACGCGGACATCCGCCCAGCTTGGAGCGACCTTCGCCAAGCCGCCCGTGGAGGCAAATCCAAAGCGCCGAAATCAGGCCGTTCTCGAAATGAGGGGATTCCTGAGGCTGAACCAGGGTGACAATACTGTGGCGCGGGAGCGCGCGGAAATTGCACTCCGCTTGGCGAAGCCACTCGCGCAAGGTAATCCGTTGAATTCGGACTTGCAAGAAACGCTCCTGTACAGCGTGTTCGAATGGGGGGATGTACAGAAGGCCGAAAATGACTCGAAGAGCGCCATTGCTTCATTTAGTGAAGCGTCTAAAATTGGACAGGCTCTGGCCGCCAAGGATTCAACGAACACCAAGTGGCAGAGAGTCCTCTTTGTTATTACCGGCCGAGCCGGCGACACGCTCTGGGTACTCCGTGATCGGACCGAGGCCCTGGCGAAATACCACGAGTGCATGGCCATCGCTCAGTCTCTCGCCACCAAAGATCTGGCCAACACCGAGTGGCAGGAGGACCTTGAACTCATGAATCCCCTCATTTTTGATCAACTCGAAATTGTCTGAATTGGCAAGTCACCGCGTGGCGAGGTCACAAATCAGCCGGGCGGGGGGCTCATGCGCAAGTCGATCGAGCGGGTGGAATTGGTTCATGGTTTTGTGAAGCGCGCGTTTTCGGGGAGCCTGCACGCCAAGCGGATTCTTTCGCTGGCCAATGGGACGCTGGGGGTTCTGACGGGGGCGTCGTTGGCCGTTTCGGTGATCGGGCATGCGCTGGCGCAAGCGCGCGGTCTGATGGACAGACACGCGATCAAACAGGTCGATCGCCTGCTGAGCAACGCCGGGATCGTCGTATGGGACCTGTTCGCGCCATGGGCGCGCGAGGTCGTGGGCCAGCGCAAGGCGATCGTCGTGGCGATGGATTGGACCGATTTCGACGCCGACAATCAGGCCACGCTTGCTTTGAGCCTGATCACGCGCCACGGCCGGGCGACGCCGCTCCTGTGGCTGACGGTCGACAAGGACGAACTGAAGGACCAGCGCAACGACTTCGAAGACCTCTGCCTGACGCATTTGAAGGCGATCCTGCCCGAGGGCGTGACGGTGACGATCCTGGCCGATCGCGGCTTCGGCGACGTCAAACTGTTCGAATTCCTCGAAAGCCTCGGCTTCGGCTACGTCATCCGCTTTCGCGGCAACGTTCATCTGACCGCGGCGGACGGTGAGACGCGCCTGGCCGCCGACTGGGTCGGCAAGAAAGGGCGCGCCTGCCTTCTGCGCGGCGCCGAACTCACCGCCGCCCGCCACAAGGTCGGCGCGGCGGTCTGCGTCCACGCCAAGGGGATGAAGGAGGCTTGGCATCTGGCCGCCAGCGATGCGACCGCGAGCGCCTCCCAGATCGTCAACCTCTACGCCAAACGGTGGACGATCGAGCCGGGGTTCCGCGACACCAAGGATTTGCGGTTCGGCATGGGCCTGAGCGTCCTGCGCATCGGCGATCCGCAACGGCGCGACCGTCTGCTGCTGCTCAACGCCTTGGCGATCCTCCTGCTGACGCTGCTCGGCGCCGCCGGCGAAAGCCTCGGCATGGACCGATCGCTCAGAACCAGCACGGTCAAACGCCGCGTCCATTCGCTGTTCCGCCAGGGCTGCCTGCTCTACGATCTCATCCCCAACATGCCCGAGCAACGCTTAAGACCGCTCGTCGAAAAATACGAAGAATTCCTAAACCGAAACAACGTCTTCACACAAACCTTCGGCCCCGCCTGAATGAGGGGATGCGTGAGGACCTTGAGTCCAGCCACAACAAAATTGGCACAGCGCTGGTTTCGCGGAAAGACCTGAAGGGAGCGCTCGGAATACCGCGAGGGCATGGCCATCGCCAAGTCCCTCGCCGACAAGGATCCGGCCAACACCGAGTGGCAGCGCGACCTTGAGATCAGCCACAGTGAGGTCGGTGACGTGCTGCAGCAGCAGGAATTCGACGGAAGCCCTGGCCGAATACCGCAAGGGCTTGGCCATCGCTCAGTCTCCCGCCGACAAGGATCCGGCCAATACAGAGTGGCAGCGGGACCTTGAGATCAGCCATAATAACGTCGGTGACGCGCTGCAGCAGCAGGGATTCGACCGGCGCCGTGGTCGAATACCGCGAGGGCCTGGCCATCGCTCAATCTCTTTCCACCAAAAATTCGACCAATACAGAGTGGCAGCGGGACCTTGAGGTCAGCCACAACAGAATTGGCGGAGGGCTGGCCTCGCAGAAAGACCTGAAGGGCGCCCTAACTGAGTTCCGTGAGGGCTTGGCCATCGCTCAGTCTCTCGCCGACAAGGATCCGACCAATACAGAGTGGCAGCGGGACCTTGAGTACAGCCATGATGACTTCGGTGACGCGCTCCAGCGGCAGGGAACTCGACCGGCGCGGTGGTTGAATTCCGTGAGAGCTTGGCCATCGCTCAGTCGCCACCAAGGATCCGGCCAACACCGAGTGGCAGCGCGACCTTGAGATCAGCCACATCAAAGTTGGCACAGCGCTGGTTTCGCAGAAAGACCTGAAGGGGGCGCTCGCCGAATACCGCGAGGGCATGGCCATCGCCAAGTCCCTCGCCGACAAGGATCCGACCAATATCCAGTGGCAGCGGGACCTTGAGTTCAGCCATAATAACGTCGGTGACGCGCTGCAGCAGCAGGGAGACTCGACCGGCGCCGTGGTCGAATACCGCGAGGGCTTGGCCATCGCTCAATCTCTTTCCACCAAAATTCGACCAATACAGAGTGGCAGCGGGACCTTGAGGTCAGCCACAACAAAATTGGCGGAGGGCTGGCCTCGGCCAGAAAGACCTGAAGGGCGCCCTAACTGAGTTCCGTGAGGGCTTGGCCATCGCTCAGTCTCTCGCCGACAAGGATCCGGCCAATATCCAGTGGCAGAGCGACTTGGCCGTGAGCCTTCGGATCATCGCGACGAACCTGGGCCAGTTGCATGCCTATGCCGAAGCGGCGGATCTCGCCCGCCGCGCCGTGCAGATTGAACGCAGTATATCCGCGCCCTCAGCCGAGTTGGCGGAAGCCCTTTTGAATGTATCGTGGCACTCTTTGTTCATCCGCGACTTTGCCGGAGCCAAAACCGCAGGAGAGGAATCTTTTTCGCTCGATGCGACACTCCCGACCGCACTGACCAATGTTGCGCCCGCGGCCATGTTCCTCGGCGATCGCACCACCTGCCTCGATCTCCATGCGAAATACAGGAACGCCGTGGTCTTGGATGACGGCACGACCTGGGCGACTGCCGTCCGTAACAATTTCGCAGAGCTTGCGAAGCCGGTCTGACCAGCCCGCTGATGGCCGAAGTCGAGAAGCTGCTGGCGGAGCCGTAAACAGGACGCCAGATGCCTGCTCACCGCAACGACCCGGGACCCGCCCCGCTTCCCTCCCACCCTGCGTGTCGGCGCAACCGGCCATCGCGATCTCGGCGCTGCCGATCGCGCCCCGCCTGGAAGCTGCCGTCACCGCCATCCTCGCCGCCGTCTTAGAAGCCGCTGCCGCCAGCGTGGCCGATGCCGGAACGGACCTGTTCGCGCAGCGACATAGCGGTATCTCGGCGCACTTGGCCGCAGCGTGCCGCCGCTGCAGTCCGCCGCATCGTCCGGAGGCTGCAGTGACCTGGGTAGGCAGGTACTTGCGCCAGCGCGTGATGCCGGCCTGCCGAACGATCGCATGACATCGGCTCGCTGACCACGTCCGCATTTTTTATAGCCGAAGAGATCGCCAAACTATTGACTTGACTTATCATATTGCGGCGGCAGCATGCCGCAGCGTGCCTGGCGGCGCGGCTCGAAAAGACAGGAACCTGGCTCTTTATGCTGGGGATTCTTGATTTACCTACTAGTTGAGTTTCATTTAGGCTCTCGCTCAGCCCTCGGTGCTGACAACGATTAACGTCGCCGCCCTGGTCTTTCGCCACCAACTCCAAGGCGGCCCGACTTTCCGACGACGTCGATGCCAACGTTTACTTTCCGAACTGCGTCTATAACGTCGGAACTGTGGGTTTGACCGGGGGCTTCCCGAACGTGCAAAGCTATCTGGCGCTTTCCGGCAGTCTTTATTGGCCAGACAACATCAACTTCAATCCGACCGGATTCGCTTTCGTTAAAAGTTCCGTTCCGAGTACGGGCGCATCAGCCGGCGTAGCAACTCGGCCACAAAGCGCGCCCTTCAGAGCGCCGTAGTCGGACGGTGAAAGAGCCGATCGCGAAAATCGCCGCGCCGCGGTTGCCTCTCGACTGGGTAGGACCGACAAGGTCTCAGTCCGGCCTGCGATCGCGCCAGGCAGGACATCGATCAGGCTCTCCAACTTGGTCCGCCGTGATCTTCGCCATCAGCGGGCGCGGATATTTCCTGCACCTCGCCCGCCAGGCGGTGGCGAGAACGGCAAAGCGGAACTCGAGGCTAAGCAAATTCCGTTTGGCTAACCAACGGATAGGTTTTCACTCGCCCACCGGACCTTCACAGACATCGCCGCGCTCGACCAAGCCATGCATGACGCCTTCATCGATCTCAACCGCGAGCGCATCGCCGATCCGTTGGCCATGCCACGAATCTCTGCTTAGCGCCGCGGGGTTGAAGACGAAGGACTGGCCCTATCCGGTGATCGAGCTTCTGCGCGCCAAGCGCTCGCCAGACGAACTCCTAGCAGCCTGTCGGACTTAACCTTCGGACCATTGATTTCATTAGCGTTTTTCAAATTTGGGAGAAACACAATACCGAATGATATCAACTTCTTACGCGGCACGAAAAGATCAAGTCCGACAAACTGCTAGCCGCCGCCGCCAACGCCGACCAGCGTTGCGAGGCAGTTCACGGCGGCGAGTGGCGTCTCATCAACAGCGACCTCGCCCGCGCTGCCTTAGCCCTGCAAAGACCGCCGTCAACTCGTGCCCGAAAGACACTGTCGAATGTCAAGGCTCTGTGGCGAAGCTGAAGCGGCTGACGCCCTGAGCGATGCCTGGTTCAGGAGTTCCGCGTCCGCGACGCGTAGGATTGGGCCTCACGCGATCTCTGGAGGTCGCCTTTGCGTCGAGGCGAGATGGTCGACGGAGGGACTGGAACTCCCGCTTTAGGCGTTGAAGCCTATTTCGCGCTCGCACTGGAATGCCGGCTTTAGCCCAGACTGCGGTCCTTCCCGAGGCGACCCCTGTAGGCGCGCTATCCGCCCGTTCCTGCCGTTGGGCCTACGGCCGCTATCCTCCCATTTGGATCGTTCCCACATGGGTAGCAAGCCTTAAATTCTGACCGCTAGGAATTTGTCCGAGTAATCGGATTTTTGGACAGGGTCGTAGTTTTTCGAGATCAGCGGCGGACTGCGACGGCAACGTCCCGCCTACTCCGGTCCTGATGCCGGCGTCACGCCGGCGGAAGCGCCGCGAGATTCCATGGCCCAGTTCGATCCGGTGAAAAGCGGCGTCGCGTCTCCCGCTCTGCCATTTGCTGTCCAGATCCGGCCGCGGCCGACAAGATCCGCTGTTGCCGCGAACAAATCCGCTGTTCCGTCTGCTGCGGCGTCTTCACCCAAGCTGCTGAACTTGCAGGCATATTGGTCGAAAAGCCCCGGCTGGAACGCCCCCGTTTTGCGAAATCCGCTGTTTTTGCCCCTGTTACCAGCGGATCGGTCCGCCTCGATGAAAGGACTTTCGCTGCTTCACGCGCGTTTCACGAGCGCGAGGGCGCGTCCGGACGCGGTCTTGCAAATTCGGCCGCCTGCCGCTTGACTTGGGCTCTCCAATCCAGCCTCATGGCGTTAGATGTCCTCGCCAATTCCTGCAGCTTGGCGGCTCCTGCGGAAGGCCGGGGCGGTCCGCCCATGAGACCCTTTCCGGCGGTACCGGCTTACAACGAGGATGCCAGCGCGACCCCCCCGGCCCGCCCCGCCATAGGGCTTCCGAAAGGACGCCCATCTCTCGGCGGGCTATCGGGGGCGGGGCGCACGCGGCCCCGAACGCAGGAAGCGCCAAAGGCATGAGCGCGCTTTCCGGGATCAGGGTCGTCGAGCTCGCGCGCATTCTGGCCGGCCCGTGGATCGGGCAGACGCTGGCCGATCTCGGCGCCGACGTCATCAAGGTCGAGAGCCCCGAGGGCGACGACACGCGCCGCTGGGGCCCGCCGTTCATCGAGTCCGACGGCGAAGAGGCGGCGGCCTACTTCCACGGCTGCAACCGCGGCAAGCGGTCGGTCGTCGCCGACTTTTCGCACCGAACGCGGGCGCGAGATCGTGCGGCGGCTCGCGGCGCGGTCTGACGTGCTGATCGAGAACTTCAAGGTCGGCGGCCTGAAGAAATTCGGCCTCGACTACGCTAGCCTTCGCGAACCCAATCCCCGCCTCGTCTATTGCTCGGTCACCGGCTTCGGCCAGACCGGCCCTTACGCCGAGCGCGCAGGCTACGACTTCCTCATCCAAGGCATGTCCGGCTACATGGACGTGACCGGCGATCCGGACGGCGAGCCGCAGAAGGTCGGCGTCGCCGTCTCCGACCTCTTCTCCGGGCTCTACGGCGTCATTGCGATTGAAGCGGCGCTGATCGAACGCGAGCGCACCGGCCGCGGGCAGCATATCGACCTCGCGCTGTTCGACACGATGGGCGCGATGCTCGCCAACCAGGCGATGAATTATCTCGCCTCGGGCGTCTCCCCGCGGCGCATGGGGAACGCCCATCCGAACATCGCCCCCTACCAGACTTTTCCGGTCGCCGACGGCTGGGTGATCGTGGCGGTCGGCAACGACAGCCAGTTCGCCCGCCTTTGCGCCGCGCTCGGCCTCGAGGCGCTCGCGGCGGACGCCCGATTTTCGACCAACGCGGCGCGGGTCGCCAACCGGGGGGAGCTGACGCGCGAACTGACGGCGAAGACCCGCCTCAAGGGCCGCGGCGAATTGCTCGCCGCGCTCGAAAAGGCCGTCGTCCCGGCCGGGCCGATCAACACCGTCGCCGACCTTTTCGCCGATCCGCAATTCGTCGCGCGCCGCATGCGAATCGACCCCGAAGGAATCCCCGGCCTTCGCAGTCCGATCGTGATGAGCGAATCCCCGCTTTCGCTCGGCCGCCGTTCGCCCAACCTCGGCGAGCACGAGGCGGACATCCTGCGCGAGATCGGGCTCGAATAGCGGGCGTCCGCCTTGACGGCGCTCGGGCGCAGGCTCCAAATCGCAGGCGACAAGCGAGGCTTTCCATGAGCTCCATTCGAAGCGTCTGCGTCTATTGCGGTTCGAGCGAGGGAAACGACCCGCGCTTCGGCGAGGCGGCCGAGGCGCTCGGGCGCACTCTGGCCGCCGAGGGGATCGGCCTCGTCTACGGGGGAGGCGGCGATGGCCTGATGGGCCGGCTGGCGCGCGCGACCCTTGCGGGCGGCGGCTACGTGACCGGGATCATCCCCAGTTTTCTCGTTCGCAAGGAACACGCGCTGACCACCGCGCAGGAAATGCTGGTGGTCGAGAACATGCACGAACGCAAGCAGGCGATGTTCGAACGGGCCGACGCCTTCATCGCCCTGCCCGGCGGGGTCGGCACGCTCGAGGAGCTGGTGGAGCAGATGACGTGGGCGCAGCTCGAGCGCCACGCCAAGCCGATCCTCATCGCCGACGTCAACGGCTTCTGGCGCCCCCTGCTGGCCCTGTTCGCCCATATGCACGGCGCAAGCTTCGTTCGTCGAGGCTTCGAGCTTCGCTACCTCGTCGCGGAAAGGATCGAAGACGTCGTTCCGATGCTGCGCTCGGCCGAGCGGCATCGGCGCGATCGCCAATCCCAAGAGAGCGCGTCCTTGCAGAACATGTGACCCCGTGAAGCGGCGGCGATCAAATTTCCGTCAACCGTGGTCGATCCCTTTTCTCGGCGTGATCGGGCGCCATCTTCGTGGTTTACAATGGTAAGGCGCTCGTCGAGGAGGAGCGTTCGCCCATGAAACGGAGCTGGAGAATGGCGGCGGCGGGCGTGTTGTGCGGGCTCATCGCCGCGGGCGCAGGCATGCCGCAGACCGCGACGGCGGCGATGAGGGCCGCGGCGTCGGCCAAGGCGCCCAGCAAGGCCAAAGCGACGCCGAAGCCTGTCCTGACCGTCAAAGTGACGGTCACCAATTCGCGGCCCGCCAGCCTCGTCGAACTGAGCGCCGCGGTCAGCGGATCCGCCAAGATGAAAAAGGTTCTGGGATTTCTGAAGCCGGGCAAACAGGCAATCGCCATCATGCCGCGCGGCGACAATTGCCAGGTCGATCTGCATGGCGCGTTCGACGACGGCCAGACGATGGACTCGACCGGCGTCGACGTCTGCGCCGACAAGACGTTCAACCTGACCGACTGAAGGCGCTCGAACCCTCCGGCCAGGCCGGAGGGCGTCGCTCATTCCGGTCCGATCATTTCTGGCCGAACAGCTCGGCCACATATTCCCAGTTGACGAGGTGGTCGACGACGGCCTTCAGATAGTCCGGCCGGCGGTTGCGGTAGTCGATGTAGTAGGAATGCTCCCACACGTCGATGCCGAGAATCGGCTTGCCGCCGTGCACCAGCGGGTTCTCGCCGTTCGGGGTCTTGGTCGCCTCGACCTTGCCATCCTTCAGGGAGAGCCAGCACCAGCCCGAGCCGAACTGGGTCACGCCCGCCTGGATGAGGTCTTCCTTGGCCTTGTCGACCGAGCCGAACGAGTCCTTGAGCGCCCTCTCGACCTCGCCCGGGATATGGCCCCCGCCGTTCGGCTTCATCCAGCGCCAGAAGTGGATATGGTTGTAGTGCTGGCCGGCATTGTTGAACACGGCGGCGTTCTTGCCGAACGAGCCCTTGACGATCTCCTCGAGGGACTTGCCCTCCCATTCCGTGCCTTTGAGCGCGGCGTTGCCGTTGTTGACGTAAGCCAGGTGATGCTTGTCGTGATGATATTCCAGCGTTTCGCGCGACATGTAGGGGCCCAGCGCGTCGTAAGGGTAGGGCAGATCGGGCAGCGTGAAACTCATGGGATGGCTCCTTGGCGGTAGCGGTGAGTGTGCAGTGGACGCCGGAGGACAATACATCCTGTCGGGGGCGAAAGTTTAGCGGCGCGCTTCGGGGGCCGCAACTCCGAGCGCGGCGCCCGCTTGCCGCGGCGCTTTCGCCCGCTCGGGACACGTTGACGCAGCCTATGGCGTCCCCGGCGCGCTTGGCCTAACGTCACCGTTAACAGAACCGGAGGGCGCCCATGTTCAAGCATCTTCTCATCCCCACCGACGGGTCCGATCTCTCGCGCAAGGCCGTGCTTTACGGGGTACAGCTGGCCAAGGAGTGCGGGGCCAAGGTGACCGCGCTCACCCTAGCGGAACCCTATCACGTCGCTTCTATGGACGCGGTTCTGGTCTCGGTCGGCGAGGACGAATACGAAGAGGAATCGCGCCGCATCGCCGAACAGGCGCTCGAACAGGTGAGGGTCGCGGCCGACGCGGCCCGCGTGCCGTGCGACACAATTCGGCAGGTCCACGATCAGCCCTATCGCGCCATCATCGACGCGGCCCACGCCAAGGGCTGCGACCTGATCGTGATGGCCTCGCACGGACGGCGCGGCGTGTCGGCGCTGCTGCTCGGCAGCGAGACCGTCAAGGTCCTCACCCACTCGACAATTCCGGTGCTCGTCTACCGCTGAGGGCGTCTCACTCGGCCAGCGCCAGGCCGACGCCGCCGGCGCTGAGTTCGCGCCCCGCGGCCTTCGCATCCTCGACCCGGTCGAGCCGCAGCATGGCGAGCGCTTCGCGTCCGGACGACGAGCCGAGCGTTCCGACCGCAAGCTCGCCGTCGAGCACCGGCGTTCCTGGCGACGCCGGCTCGGCCGTGAGCTTGACGCGCGCCACGCGCTTGCGCGCGGTCCCACGGTGCTTCATGCGCGAGACGACTTCCTGCCCGACATAGCAGCCCTTTTCGAAATCGACGCCGTGAAGGAGGTCGAAGTTCGCGTCGTGGGGGAAGGCGTCGCCGTACACGAAATCGACGCCGCCTTTCGGGACGCCGGCCGCGATGCGCAGGGTCTCGTAGGTCGGGGCGTGCTCCTCGCCGACCTGAACCGCCTGGCCGCGCGGCATGATCGCCCGCCAGCCGAGACGGGAATCGCGCGGGTCGGCATAGAGCACGGAATCCGGCGCTTCATCCGGCTCCTCATCGCCCCAGAAGGCGACGACGGCGCGGTCCGCGCTCTGGTCGGCGATCGAGACCTTCGAGCGAAGCTTGTAGAAGCCGAGCCGGCGCGCGAGATCGGCCGCCTGCTCCGCGGCGCAGTCGATCAGGAAGCCCGCACCGGGAGCGCGCACGACGAGCATGTCGAACAGAATCTTGCCCTGCGGAGTCAGAAGCCCGGCGTAGCGCGCCTCTCCCTCCTCGAGCCGCTCGACGTCGTTCGTCAGCAGCCCCTGCAGAAAGCTCGCCGCCTCTTCGCCGCCGACTGCGATGACGCCGCGGTCCTTGAGGAGGGCAGCCTTCTTGGTCATGCGGGTCTCCGGTCGCGCTTGCTATGCCGAGCCTGGTAAATTAGGCCGCTTTCGCCCCTGCGCAAGGAAAAGCGATGCCGCAAACTTTCGATCTCGTTCTCGCGAACGGAACCGTGGTCAATCAGGACGGCGCGTTCCCGCGCGACGTCGGGGTCCGCGACGGGCGCATCGCCGGGATCGGCGACTTGAGCGCAGATTCGGCGGGCGAGCGGATCGATTGCAAGGGACTGCACGTGCTGCCCGGCGTCATCGACAGCCAGGTGCATTTCCGCGAGCCGGGCCCGGTCCACAAGGAGGATCTCGAGACGGGCTCGCGCGCGGCCGTGCTCGGCGGCGTGACCGCCGTCTTCGAGATGCCGAACACCGATCCGACGACGACGACCGCCGAGGCGCTCGCCGACAAGATGCGCCGCGCCAAGGGCCGCATGCATTGCGATTTCGCCTTCTGGGTCGGGGCCACGCACGACAATGTCGCCGACATTCCCGAGCTCGAACGGCTGCCGGGCGCGGCGGGAATCAAGGTGTTCATGGGCTCTTCCACAGGGCGGCTGCTGGTCGCCGACGACGAAGGCGTGCTCGCGATCCTGAAGCAGATCCGCCGCCGCGCCGCCTTCCACAGCGAGGACGAAGCGCGCCTCAACGAAAGGAAGGGGCTGCGCGTCGCGGGCGATCCGTCGTCGCATCCCCTCTGGCGCGACGAGATCGCCGCCCTGCGCTCAACCGAGCGCCTCGTGCGGCTCGCGCGCGAGGCGCGGGCGCAGGCGCACGTGCTGCACGTCTCGACCCGGGAGGAGATGGAATTCTTGGCCGAGGCGAAGGACGTCGCGACCTGCGAGGCGACGCCGCATCACCTGACGCTGAGCGCCGACGACTATCCCCGCCTCGGGACGAAGCTGCAGATGAACCCGCCGGTGCGCGGCGGCGAAGCATCGCGAGGCGATCTGGCGCGGGCTCGAGCAGGGCGTCGTCGACGTGCTGGGGTCCGATCACGCGCCCCACACGCTCGAGGAGAAAGCAAAGCCCTATCCCGACAGCCCCTCGGGCATGACCGGGGTGCAGACGCTGGTTCCGATCATGCTCGACCACGTCAACGCCGGGCGGCTCACTTTGCAGCGTTTCGTCGACCTGACCAGCGCCGGCCCGGCGAGGATCTTCCGCATTCTGGGCAAGGGCCGCATCGCCGCCGGCTACGACGCCGACTTCACCGTCGTCGACATGAAGCGAGCCGAGACGATCCGCGATTCCTGGATCGCCTCGCGCTCGAGCTGGACGCCCTACGACGGCAAGAGAGTGACGGGCTGGCCGGTCGGGACGATTTTGCGTGGCCGCCGCGTGATGTGGGAGGGGGAGCTTACGGCGCCGTCGACCGGCGAGGCGGTGCGGTTCTGGTGAGGCGGGGTTAACGGAGAACCCGAAAATCGGCGGCATGGATCGCCGAAATTGAACTTTGTTGCATTGTTGAAAAGCGAGCGCGGCGCGCCCTCTTCGGCCGAGCCGGCAGACACGATCGCGGGCCGCGCCTCGGGCCAATTTTCTCCAAGCCAATCCAAGAAAAGCCAAGGAAATTGGGCTTGGATTTCCTTGGATTCCCTTGGATTTCTTCTGGATTTCTTCGTCCAATTCGAGGCTTTTCAATGGGTTGCGGGGGCAATCCAAGAAAAAAATTCGACCCCGGCGGTCCCCCTGCGCCGCCCCCGCCGGATCATGCCGCCAAGGGGCGAACCGCAGCTTGCACGAACGCTGGGCACCAGTCCCTGCATGCCAACCTCGCTCTCCCTCCCGCCGCCACGACGGTTGATCGCTTACAGCAAAGTACCATGGATTTCCAAAAATGTCCAGAACAAAACGAGAATATTTGCGGGGCGGCGAACGCCGATTCCCGGATCACCGGCCGATCGCAAGCTTGGCGATATAGCCTGACCGCGTCTCGCCCGCCGCGCGCGCCTCGTCGTCGAGCCGCCGAAGGATGCGGCGCGGCAGGGTGATATTGACCCGTTCGACCGTATCGTCGAGCGCCGCCGGATCGATCGTGACGAGCGAGAGAATCCAACCGGAATATTCGGGGTCGGCCCGGATCGCCTCCAGCGACGAGGGTGGCGGGATCGGATCGCCGGCGTCGAGCGCGGTCTCGATCCAAGCTAATCCCGCCTCTTCTGCGCCTGCGATGGCCTCCTCCAGCGTATCGCCGGCCGAAAAGCAGCCCGGCAGATCGGGGACGACGACGCCATAGGCAGTTTCATCGGTCCGGGGTTCAATGGCGATGGGATAACGCATTAGCGAAGGCCAGCCTGCTTGCGGATCTTGGCGACGAGGCCGACGCCGAGTTCGTGTTTGGGATGCGGCACAACCACGGGGCCGCGCCGTTGCGGATGAGTGAATACGTGGTGGGAGCCCCGAACGCGTTTCAATACCCAACCGGCCTTTTCCAGCTCGCGGATAAGTTCACTGCTCCGCATAGTGCGTATCATACACACAATAGCGCGCCGGTCAAGACGTTTGTGACTTTCCAGTGCCATGATCCTAATCCCCTCTACAATTGGCCAATCTAGAATGAGTACACAATGTTGATTGCGAGGATGTGGAGGCGCTCGACGCGGCAGGCTTGCTGGATCGCGACGAGCAGGGCTTGCGCGCCGATTACGACGCATTCGAGGTTGTCGATGCGGGTCGCGCTTTAGCGCCCGCGCCGGGCGCTGTAGCCGCGAATTTTGAACTGATTTGCTGATTGGCGCTAGCAGCCTGTCGGACTTAACCTTCGGACCATTGATTTCATTAGCGTTTTTCAAATTTGTGAGAAACACAATACCAAATGATATCAACGTCTTACGCGGCACGAAAAGACCAAGTCCGACAAACTGCTAGTAGAAATTTACAGACATGGCGCGTTAGGGATGGAAGCCCGAAGGGCGGAGATGCCCTTTGCGGCTCTGTTCACGACAGCCCGCTCGCGCTCTCGTGGTGGAACGCTCCAACCCGCCTGGGTCTTTGCCCACTTCCCAAATTCTGCGCACGCGCCTTATCACTCGCCACAGCTGGGCAAAGAAGGTCAGGCGAGGGATATTTATCGGGGAACCCGGCTCGCATACGGACGGAAAGGTTGCGACCGGACGCGAATATTTGGCCAATGCGCTTCAGTCTGGGCCGTCGCACGTTTACTTTATCGGAATAGATAAGCCGACAGGGGAAACACTAAGCGACGCCGCCTCGCAGGCACGGGAGGACGAAGTAATGGCACGCTTGCTGTCAGTCAATGTCGGGCTGCCGCGCGACGTCGCATGGCGAGGAAGGACGGTTCACACCGCCGTTTGGAAGGCCCCCGTTCAAGGCCGGCGGATGGTGCGGAGGCTCAACATCGACGGTGATGGTCAAGGGGATTTGGCCGGGCATGGCGGCGAGCATCGGGCTGTCTTTGTTTACCAGATTGAGTCCTACCGCCATTGGCAAAGCCATTTCGGCCGAAGCGACTTCAGCTATAGCCAGTTCGGGGAGAACTTCACCGTCGACGGGCTGTCTAACGACGAGGTGTGCATCGGCGATCGCTATCGGATCGGAGGCGCGCTGTTTGAAGTGACGCAGCGGCGCGTCACATGTTACCGGGTCGGCATCCGCATGAACGAGCCGCAGATGGCCGCACTGCTCGTCGCGCACGGCAGAACCGGCTTCTATTTTCGTGTCCTTGAGGAGGGGGAGGTCGAGGCGGGCGACGAGATCGTGCCGGTTACCTCGGATCCGCAGCGCATGGCCTCGCCGAGGTGAATGCTCTGTTGTACAGGCCCGGTCATCCAAGGAACCGGCTGGCCCAGGCGTTGCGCATCCCGGCCCTGAGCACTGGCTGGCGCGCCTCCTTCCAGGCGCTGCTCGAGCGCGCCGAGGGCGGCGAGGCGGTGACGGGCAACCCCGGGCTCACCGCGGCGGCCGGCCCACCTCCGGCGTGGGCGGGGTTCCGCCCGCTGCGCGTCTCTGGCAAGAACCGAGAGAGTTGCAGCGTGACCTCGCTGATGCTCGAGCCGACTGACGGGCGCCCTCTGGCGGCTGCCCTGCCCGGGCAGTTCATCGTGCTGCGGCTAAGACCGGCGCCCGATGCGCCCACACTATTGCGCAGCTACTCGCTGTCGGGCGAGCCGAGCGACAGTCGCTATCGTGTGAGCGTCAAGCGGGAAACCTGGCGCGGCCGGGGCTTACATCGACACTCAGGTTCGGGTTGGCGATGTGCTCGACGTGAGCGCGCCACGCGGGAGCTTCATCCTGAGATCAGGCGATCGTCCCGTGATCCTCCTCAGTGCCGGCGTCGGCGCCACTCCCGTGCTCGCCATGCTCCACGCGTTGGCCGCCGAGGCATCGCCGAGAGAGGTCTGGTGGATCTACGGCGCGCGCGACGGCGGCGAGCATCCGTTTGCCGCGGAGACGCGAACGCTCCTTGAGGCTCTGCCTCGCAGCCATAGCCACATCTGCTACAGCTCACCCGGTCCCGCGGACAGGCCGGCCCTCGATTTCGACGCTCCCGGACGCTTGGACGTGCATGCGCTTCAGGCCTTGGGCGCGCCGCGCGATGCCGACTTCTATCTATGCGGGCCTCCCGGCTTCATGAGCGATCTCAATTTGCAGAGGCGTGCGATGTCCCCGTGAGATGGTCATGCCGGACCGGGGTCTGCCACACCTGCGAGATTGGGCTCATCGTCGGCGCCGTCAGCTACCAGCCCGACCCGGTCGAGCCGCCCGCTGACGGCAATGCGCTGATCTGCTGCAGCCAGCCCAAGGGCGACATCGTGATCGACTTGTGACGGGACTCGCTGGCCGCGGCTGGACGCCCTCGTCCTTCGAGACGCCCGCTTCACTAGCTCCTCAGGGATTTGGGGCGCGCCGGTGCAAACCGACTGCGCAGTTACGGTCGAAGGCCAATCCATGAGCAAAGCGATCCAACTTCACCTCGCCGACAGCCTCGACTTCGATCGGAAATCGCGCAGTCGACGCCTTGCGCCGCGCCGAACGCGGCGAATTGACGGGGAGAACGCCGAAGTCCACACCTGCTTCGAGAGCTGGGAGACGATGGCGCCAATGCTCTCGCCCAAGCGGCTGGAACTGCCGCGCCATCTTCACCGAAACCCGGCAAAGAGTATCCGCGCGCTCGCGCAGACGCTTCGTCGCGACTATCGCCGGGCGCATGAGGACGTGGAAGCGCTGGAGGCGGCGGGCTTGCTCGACCGCGATGACGAGGGCCTGCGCGCCGATTACGACGCGTTCGAGGTCTCAATGCGGGTCGCGCTGTAACGCCGGCACCGGAATCATAACCTCCTCGCCGCCGGAGCTGAATTACAGGTGTAATTCAACTTGTAAGGGTGCGCCGGCATCATCGAGGTAACGGCCTCCTCGCAATAAACCAGTTTACTGGCGCAAACACCGGGTATCATGGGGGTGACCGTCCCCGAGTTCTACTGCGTCACGACGATCCTCTGTAGGGTTGTCTTGGTCGGATTGCTTGGCAGCATGGGCAGCGCATGAGGGTTCGAGCCAGAACGACTGTGATCTGTCGTCGGATGGTCGCGATTGAGTTTTCGATATGCCGTTCGGGTCGGATCGGCGGCGCCTCGGGGTCTGGGACGCGAGGATAGGCGAGACGTTTCGCCCCGCCGGGAGCCTGAGGGGGGAATCGCCGCTCGTTCGCGGATCAGGAAGCCATAAGCTGCGATGCAAAGCGCTGCGTGATGATGGAAGCCGCGCCAGCTTCGCCCCTCGAAATGGGCGAGGCCGAGTTCGCTTTTCAATTCCTCGTAGTCGCGCTCGATGCGCCAGCGCAATTTGGCCGTGTCGACGAGAACGTCGATGGGCGTGTCTTCCGGTAAGGTCGAAAGCCAGTATTTTGTTGGCTCTTTTTCGCCCTCAGGCCATTCGATGAGGAGCCATTCGAGCGGGTGAGGCGCTCGTTTCCAGTCTCGCGAAGCTGGTCGTATCCGCACCGCGGCAAAGCGCGAGGTCAAGGTTTCGTTGGAGCCTTCCCGCCACGGGACGACGCGCCAAGCCTCCTCGGAAAGCCCCATCGCCAGCTCCTTGGCGGAAAGAGGCGCATGTTGGCCGTCGCGCCGAACGCGCGATGGCGGGCGGCCCCGCCCGCTCCTGGGCTTGGGCGGCAGCGGCGCCGTGTCAGGAGGCCAGACGCTCAGTGTCGATTGCACGCCCACCACATAGGGCAAACCCAGGGCCGTGACGCCAGAGCGGAACGCGCCGTCAGCGCCGTAACCGGCATCGGTCAGCAACACCCCGGGCGAGACGCCGGCTGCAAGCGCACCCCTGATCGGATCGAGCGTGATCTGCGGCTTGGTCTTGAAGATCGCATCGTTCGGGACATGGGCCTTCTTGCGCCGCGCTTCGTCCGCCGCCCAATCTTCCGTCAGATACAGACGATAGGCGATCGGCAGGCTCGCCGCGTGATTGGCGATCGACAGCGTCACCGCGATTTGACAATTGTCGGTCTTGCCGAGCCGCCCGCAATATTGCCGCGCCACGCCCACAGAGTGCACGCCCTTCTTGGCGAAGCCTGTGTCGTCGACAATCCAAGCCTCGATCTTGCCCTGCGCTTCGATCGCCGGCAAGACAAGCTCGCGCACCTTGCCCAACAAGGCCTCGTCCGACCAGGCCGCCTGCCCAACCAGATGCAGCAGCGATTGATGTTTCGCCGAGACACGAGCCGGCGCCACAACTGACGCGATCGGCTCCACGCTCTTGCGCTCGCCTGGCATCAACAGCCCCGTGCAATAATCCTTGAAAGGTCCTGCCCGATCTTCACGGCCCAAAACCGTTGCTAAGGAATCGACATATTCCGCAAAACGCGCTTCACTCGAGTGCCCCTCATGCCCCATCTTCGCCGCCGGATGCGCGGCTATCCGGGCCGCTGATGAGCGCGACCGAACCTCTGACGTATCGGGTGCGTGATTTGATATAGGAGAAAAAGTGTATCATACTATGCAGGCAGCCAGAAAAGCCTGATTGGTCCGATTAACCAGTTTTAATCGGCGGCTAGCGATCAGCCCGGCCTGGCCGATCGCCGCCAGTAACATCTGTTACTGCGAAGTTATCTCGCCTTCGCCGGCCGTGCTGCGGCCTATCGCGCGGCGTTTTTGTCACGTTGGGTGACAAATCTCCCGTGGATTATAAGCAATGTATACGATTAACGATGAGCTAATACTGGTGATATACTGGGGTATACTTGACAAAAGCCAATAATAACGCAATATATAATTCGAGAGGCAGTTGCAAAATTATTCGGACATCCTAACGTAGAGAGGCAATATATTTAGATCAAGTCCGGCGCGTTTCAAGTGATATGCTATAAAATATTACGCCTTGTCTTTAGCGGATGTTGAAATATTGTTTTGGTTCCATCGCCCTGATTCGCGATAACAGGCATGACCAACGATCCTCTCGACGCCATGAAAGCCCGCTGGAACCATATCCAGGGCACTCTGTTTCCTTGGCTTCGTGAGGAAATCGACCCGATGACCGAAGCGCTCGGGCGGCTCGTCACGACCCTCGACGTGATCGGCCTCGAGGCCTTCGTTCCCGAACCGCCCCGAGGCCCCGGCCGGCCGCAAGGCGATCGCCGCGCCCTCGCCAGGGCCTTCGTCGCCAAGGCGGTGCTGGGCGTTCCTACCACCACCGCGCTGATCGAGCGCCTCGATGTCGACAAGTCGCTGCGACGCATTCTCGGTTGGGAACGACGCTCGCAAGTGCCGTCGGAAGCGACGTTTTCCCGCGCCCTCGCGGAGTTTGCGCAGTCCGATCTGCCCGCCAAGATGCACGCGGCGCTGATCGAGCGCTCGCTCGGCGGGCGCATCGTCGGCGTGATCGCGCGCGACGCCACCGAGATCGAGGCGCGCGAGAAGCCGGTCAAGACGGAGCCGAACGACAAAAGTGAGGATCCGCCGCCGCCCGATGGCGCTCAGCCGACGCGCAAGCGCGGACGCCCGCGCAAGGACGAGCAACGGCCAAAACCCGAGCCGACCCGGCTCGAACGGCAGACCACGCAGAACCTCGATCAGATGCTCGCCGATCTGCCCTCCGCGTGCGATGTCGGCTCCAAGAAGAACAGCAAGGGCTACAAGGAAACCTGGATCGGCTACAAACTGCATCTGGATGTCGCCTGCGGCCAAATCCCGGTCTCCTGCGTACTGACTTCGGCTTCCGTCCACGACAGTCAGGTCGCCATTCCTTGATGACCATGACCGGCGCCCGCGTCTCCTATCTCTACGATCTAATGGATGCGGCCTACGACGCCGCCGCCATCCATGACCACAGCAAGGCGCTCGGCCATGCGCCGATCATCGATCGCAACTTTCGCGCCCAGCACGAAGCCAAGGCCGAATGGGCCAAAGAAGTCGAGCGCATGAAACTCATCCACATACCCGACCCCGACGACCGGCTCTTTGATTTTCGAACCATGGCCGAACGCGTGAACGCCCGACTGAAGGACGAATTCGGCGCGCGGGCCGTCCGCGTGCGCGGCGCGATCAAGGTCAAATGCCACCTCATGTTCGGCGTCGTCGCGCTCGCCGTCGATCAAATACTCCGCGTCACGCAGTTTCGGCCCGCGCCGGCCTGAGCCTCGGCCGCTCACAACGCCTAATGAAGGCGAATTGCGTCGCGCTCATTGAATTTTGCAAGAGGCTCTCATTGAGCCACTTGCAAAACGGCTCGGACGGCCGGAATTTTCGAATTTTCGGGTGATTTCTTGAGCGTCGCGAACCGTCGGCGGCCGGTTTCTGGTATGTTGATTCTGCGAGGAAAAACAAGCAGAAAGCCAGGAACCGCCGACGATGTCGCTACGAGAGACCCTATCCGTATACTGGCAGAAGTTTCAAGGAGAACTTTTCCCGTTTCTCGAGGAGACGGTCGGGTTCTTGACGGAGTCGCATCGAGCGCTGGTGACGGTTCTGGACATGACGCGGCTTGAGGCTTTCGCGCCTGACTGGGGTGGTTTTCCCGGACGGCCGGCAGCCGAGCGGGCCGCATTGGCGAGGGCCTTCGTGGCCAAGGCGGTTCTCAACTTGCCGACCACGCGGATGTTGATCGAACGCGTCGAGGCCGACACGACGTTGCGGCGCTTGTGCGGTTGGTCGCGTCTGTCCGAGGTTCCCAGCGAGGCGACGTTCTCGCGCGCCTTCGCCGAGTTCGCCGACAGCGCCTTGCCGTCGCGGTTGCATGAAGCCTTGATCCGCAAGACCCACGGGGATCGGCTGGTTGGTCACATCGCGCGCGATTCGACGGCGATCGAAGGCCATGAAAAGCCGCAACGCGCAGAGAAGCCCGAGCCGTCTGCGCTTCGAGCAGAAGCCCCGCAAGCGCGGGCGTCCGCGCAAGGGCGAGCGGCCCGCGCCCAAGCCGCCCAGCCGGCTGGAACGCCAGGCCGGCATGACGCTGAGCCAGATGCTCGCCGATCTGCCCCAGCACTGTGACGTCGGCGTCAAACGCAACGCCAAGGGACATCAGGAGACATGGATCGGCTATAAGCTGCATATCGACACCGCGGACGGCGACATTCCCGTCAGTTGCGTTCTCACCTCGGCTTCCGTCCACGACAGTCAGGTGGCTCCTCGCTGAAAGGAGTGGGTAAGTCGGAATTTGGGGGCGGGTTAGTGATCGCTCAGGGGGGATCGCATTTAGCCTGGGGGGATGCAGGACACCGATCTTTTCCAGTTGGCCCTTGGTTTTTCGTCGCCGTGGACGGTGACGCGCAGCGAGTTCGACGCGGTGGACGGTCGGCTCGATTTATACGTTGAGCCACTTGCAGAACGTCTGAGCGCGTCGGCTCGCGCACGAATGAACATAGCTGAGACGTGTTGGCTTGAGTTGTTTTTGACGGTTGCAACGCCGCTTCCGCCGTTTTTTTGCCTTCGCGGACATTTTGGCGTGGATTTTGGCCATGTTTCGTCGACCTCCCGATTTTTTGGGAGGCTCCGGACCCGTTTTCGCGCCGCGATGCGGCTCGCTATGCGATGAGACGGATGATCTGAGAAACGGTGATGACCAGAATGCCGAACATCAGATGGCACATCACCTTCGCGGGGCCACGCACCTGAATGGGGTCCAGTTCAGTCGTCACCACGCTCGACGTGATCGGCCTCGAAGCCTTCGTTCCCGAGCCGCCCAGGGGGCCAGGCCGGCCGCCCGAGGACCGTCGCGCCCTCGCCCGAGCTTTCGTGGCCAAGGCGGTCCTGGGCGTTCCCACCACCAGCGCCCTGATCGAGCGCCTCGACGTCGACAAGTCCCTGCGTCGCATCCTCGGCTGGGAGCGACGCTCGCAAGTTCCTTCCGAAGCCACGTTTTCCCGGGCGTTCGCCGAGTTCGCGCGCGGCGAACTGCCAGACAAGATCCACGCCGCGCTGATCGAGCGTGCGCTCGGGGGACGCATCATCGGGGCGATCGCGCGCCACGCCACCGAGATCGAAGCGCGCGAGAAGCCGGTCCAGAACAAGGCCAACGACGGCAAAGACGATCCCCCGGCGCCCGATAATCCCCCGCCGCCGCGCAAGCGCGGACGTCCACCCAAGGACGAACAGCGGCCGAAGGCTTCGACGGGCTCAGCCGGAGCCGACGCGTCTCGAGCGGCAGGTCATGCAGAACCTCGGCCAGATGCTCGCCGACCTGCCCACCGCCTGCGACGTCGGCGGCAAGAAAAACAGCAAGGGCGACAAAGAGACCTGGACCGGGTACAAACTCCACATCGACGTGGCCTGCGGCCAAATCCCGGTCTCCTGCGTGCCGACCTCGGCCTCCGTCCACGACAGCCAGGTCGCCATTCCCTTGATGACCATGACGAGCGCCCGCGTCTCCTATCTCTACGATCTCATGGACGCCGCCTACCACGCCGCCGCGATCCACGACCAGAGCCGGGCGCTCGGCCACGCCCCGATCGTCGACCGCAACTTTCGCGCCGACCACGAAGGCAAGGCCGAATGGGGCCGCGAGGTCGAGCGCCTGAAGCTCATCCACATGCCCGACTTCGACGACCTGATCTACGATTTCCGCACCATGGCCGAACCCGTCAACGCCCGTTTGAAAGACGAGTTCGGCGCCAGATTTCTCCGCGTCCGCGGCGCGCTCAAGGTCAAATGCCATCTCATGTTCGGCATCGTCGCGCTCGCCGTCGATCAGATCATTCGCGTCGTCAACTACAGGACCGCCCCTGCCTGACCTGACCCAGCCGGGTTCGCCCTCACGCATCCCCTCATTCAGGCGGGGCCGAAGGTTTGTGTGAAGACGTTGTTTCGGTTTAGGAATTCTTCGTATTTTTCGACGAGCGGTCTCAAGCGTTGCTCGGGCATGTTGGGGATGAGATCGTAGAGCAGGCAGCCCTGGCGGAACAGCGAATGGACGCGGCGTTTGACCGTGCTGGTTCTGAGCGATCGGTCCATGCCGAGGCTTTCGCCGGCGGCGCCGAGCAGGGTCAGCAGGAGGATCGCCAAGGCGTTGAGCAGCAGCAGACGGTCGCGCCGTTGCGGATCGCCGATGCGCAGGACGCTCAGGCCCATGCCGAACCGCAAATCCTTGGTGTCGCGGAACCCCGGCTCGATCGTCCACCGTTTGGCGTAGAGGTTGACGATCTGGGAGGCGCTCGCGGTCGCATCGCTGGCGGCCAGATGCCAAGCCTCCTTCATCCCCTTGGCGTGGACGCAGACCGCCGCGCCGACCTTGTGGCGGGCGGCGGTGAGTTCGGCGCCGCGCAGAAGGCAGGCGCGCCCTTTCTTGCCGACCCAGTCGGCGGCCAGGCGCGTCTCACCGTCCGCCGCGGTCAGATGAACGTTGCCGCGAAAGCGGATGACGTAGCCGAAGCCGAGGCTTTCGAGGAATTCGAACAGTTTGACGTCGCCGAAGCCGCGATCGGCCAGGATCGTCACCGTCACGCCCTCGGGCAGGATCGCCTTCAAATGCGTCAGGCAGAGGTCTTCGAAGTCGTTGCGCTGGTCCTTCAGTTCGTCCTTGTCGACCGTCAGCCACAGGAGCGGCGTCGCCCGGCCGTGGCGGGTGATGAGGTTCAGAGCGAGCGTGGCCTGGTTGTCGGCGTCGAAATCGGTCCTCCATCGCCACGACGATCGCCTTGCGGCCGGCCCACGACCTCGCGCGCCCATGGCGCGAACAGGTCCCATACGACGATCCCGGCGTTGCTCAGCCAGGCGATCGACCTGTTTGATCGCGTGTCTGTCCGCCAGACCGCGCGCTTGCGCCAGCGCATGCCCGATGACCGAAACGGCCAACGACGCCCCCGTCAGAACCCCCAGCGTCCCATTGGCCAGCGAAACAATCCGCTTGGCGTGCAGGCTCCCCGAAAACGCGCGCTTCAGAAAATCATGAACCAATTCCATCCGCTCGATCGACTTGCGCATGAGCCCCCGCCCGGCTGATTCGTGACCTCGCCACGCGGTGGCTCGCCAATTCAGACAATTTCGAGTTGATCAAAAATGAGGGGATTCATGAGGGGTTCGCCCCGCCCGGCCCAGGAATAATCCACCTCGCTCAGGCCGTTCTGCAAGAAGCTCCGCAGAAAACAATTACCATGATGACGCCGTCGTTCTCGATACAACGTCTTGCGCCGACAATGCGGAATGAAGCTTTATGATATTTGCGGTCCCATGTGGTCTTGCTTCGGCACCCCGTCGAAGCGGGGTGGGTCTCCCCGCTTACGATAGGGGGTCGGATGCCTCAGGAATCCCCTCATTTGGAAAACGGCGTGATTTCGAGGCTTTTTCGCCCTCATGCGGGGCGAAAGAATGGCCTTAAGGTCCCACATTGAGCATGGCGCGACCTCTGTCTCGACAATTCGGAGCCCCGAACTCGCGCTTCAGGACTCGTCATACGAGAGTCGTCGCAGCGAAGCGCCAACCTCCAGTTGCATTTTGGCCCTCGAAAAAATGAGGGGATAGCTGAGGTCGGATGCTTGATCAGCACGTAGCCCGACACAGTAGTTAGACAGAGACTTATCAACTATTCTCCGCGCATCTTAATGTACCGTGACCCGAATTGTTCCCTTCTTGCAGAGCCAAGCAATTCAACGGCGCGATTTACGTCATCAAGCCGATCGAACGAAGCCGTGCGGCGATTCGCCGCAAATGGAAACCGCACGTGTCCGCCGAGGCAATCGTAACGATCGCGAGCTCGTGGGCAACCGGCGGGGTAGCGGCAACGACGGCGTGGGCGGCTTGCGACGCGGCCAAGGGATGATCTCGCCCCATGCTCGGGCCCCGGATAAATAGAGGCAGTTCAACTCCGCAAGTCACGACTCAACTGACCGAGTCGTATACAACTCTATCCGTGGTATTTCGTCAATTATTTCGCGTATTAGTGGCTTTTTGACGCATTGACATTGTGAACATTAGTTCACTTCAGCAAAGACTATTTAAATAGGACTTATCAAATTGAACAAATGAGACCCGGAGGCATGGAGAGAACAATCGAAAAACGCGCCTCCAGGCGTTCTTTAACAACCGCAAATTGCTTTTATTTACGATTAGCATCCTAAGGTTGCATCCCGATCCGGTATCCCGGGGACGTTAAACAGGAGTTCCCATGTCCACGCTACCGAGGGGCGTAACCCTCCAGCAAATCGACGGCGGACCAAACTACTACGCCAATAACGGATTCACCAATGCGGTGAATATGGGCTGGGATAATCCGAGCTTTTTCCCGATCGGCCCTTGGTTTGATATGCTAATCACCCAATCTGACGCAAATCGCTGGGCTAACCTCGGTTGGAACACCGCCTATACGCTGACAAGCAACAGCAACATATCGGTCGCCCAAGCCAACAACATCTCCGTCATCCAGTACACAGGCGACGATGGCGCTTCGAGCTTGCTCCCGGGCACCGGCGCCGAGACGGTGGGGCTGATGGCCTACGACGAGCCGCCGACTTACCAGCAGGGGGTTGTGACCCCCCTCAGCACGACACCGAACAGCGTTCAGGATGGACGGTTCTGGTGGATGAACAATACGTGGAACTTCATCGTCTACGGCGGCCTTTCTGGCGGGCCGGACGGCGGGGGAACGGCCGGTTCCGCAGCTGTTCTCGACACTCCTGTCACGACGCCTGACGGCACGACGCGCCATATCGATACATCCAGCGTCGATGTGTACTGGTTCGCTGGAGCGAAATCCAATTCCTCGGCAGTGCTCTACTGGGAAGGAATGATGTACGGACAGGGAGAGTACGATGGTCTGCTGCCGGGAACGCCAACTTGGAGTCCTCTCACGGCGGACCAAGGCGCTCGCGGCAGTAATTATGGCACGCAAATCGATCTAGAACGCGCCTACACCGGCGGCTCCACTCCAATATACGCCATCATTGAGAATGGCGGACCATACACTTCAGACACTTCGGCATCGACTTATATCACGCCTCCAGAGCTGAACTGGGCGGTGTGGTCCTCCCTCATTCACGGGGCCAGGGGCATCGTCTACTTCAATCACACTTTCGCCGGCCCGGCGCAGTCTGACGACAATCTTGCGGATCCCTATTTCCAGACGGTGCAGCCGGGACAGACTGTTTCCATGTATACTCAGGTGCAAAATACGGACGCGCTCGTCGAGCAGATGGCGCCGGTTCTCAATTCACCAACCGCTGACGGCTATGTCACGGTCAGCGATCCTGGCTATGAGGATGGAGTAACCGTGTCGGATTTCAGCGGCATCGAAGTCACGGCGAAGGACGACAATGGGCAATTCTATATCTTATCCGATACGAGAGACTCGGAGACGCAAACCAACATCCCCGCCACTTTCACTCTTGCGGACAAAAACGCGACCAGCGTAACCGTTGTCGGCGAGAACCGGACCATCCCGGTTACGAATGGCGTCTTTACGGATACATTTGCGACAGGAGCTAGCGTCCACATCTATGAGGTGAATGATGGCTCCGGCGCATCTCCAGCCACCGTCACCGGAATCAGTGATTCTGCGGCAACCGGCGACCTCAACGCGGGCAAGACCGTCGCGCTGACGCTCAGCTTCAGCCTAGCGGTGACCGTCGCCGGCGGTGCGCCGACGCTGACTTTGAACGACGGCGGAACGGCGACATACGCCAGCGGGTCGAGCACCAACGCGCTGACTTTCAATTACACTGTGGCGGCCGGGCAAAATGCGGCGTCGCTAGCGGCCACCGGAGTCAACCTGGCGAACGGCGTCACGATCACCGACGGCGCCGGCAATGCGGCCAACTTGTCATTGTCTAGCGTGGCTCAGACTGGGCCGCAGATCGACACCGCGACGCCCGCCGTCACTTCGGCCAGCGCCTCGCCGGCGACCGGCACGGAAGACGTCGGCAACACGATAACATTCACAGTCAACATGAGCGAAGCGGTGACCGTCGCGGGTGGAACGCCGACGCTGGCCTTGAACGACGGCGGAACAGCGCCTTACTCCGGCGGCTCAGGGACCCACGCCCTGACGTTCAGTTACACGGTCAAGTCGACCGACCATTCAGTCTCGAATCTCGCGATCAACGCCGTCAACCTGCCATCGGGGGTCACGATCGCGGACGGCGCCGGCAACGCGGCAAACATGGCTGGAGCGCTTGTCACATTCACGGGTCTGTCTGTCGATCCTCCAGTTACGGTCGCCGGCTACCTTGCGAATCGGGGCGCTCTCGATGCGGCGGGGAAAATAGCGATCGCGGACACAACGTCCAATGTTTCTGCGGGCTTCGACCTCCTCAACATCGACCCCAACGTCGCCTCGATCACGCTGAGCGCCGTGGGAACGCCGACTCTGTCGTTGAGCGTGGCGCAGGCGCTCAACGATACGCATGCGCTCAGCGCGATCACCAATTCGTCCTACGCGATTGCCGTCACCGACACGGCGGCCAACATCTCCGCGAACATCGACGCGCTGAACGCGGATCCTCATTTGGCCTCGGTGACTCTAACCAACGCGGGAACGCCGACGCTGACGCTAACCGTGGCGGAGGCTTTGAACGACACGGCCGCCCTCGCCAAAATCAAGAGCAACTACACGATTACGATCTCCGACACCGCCGCGAATATCGAAAACCTCACGTCCGCGCAGATCACCAGCCTCGGAAGCCTGCACGTGTCTCGAATTTCCGCTAGCGACGCTAGCGTCGCCCTGACGGTAGCTCAGGCTGTCGCGTTGGAAAACAACAGCATTCCCGTCTCAGCCCCAAGTGGATCGGGCGTGAGCGTTTCCGACACCGCGGCTCGCCTACAATCGCTGACCGCGCCGCAGATAGCCGGACTCTCCAGCATCATCGGAGTTGCTGGGCTTCAATCCAACAACGCCAATGTGACTTTCAGCGCTTCTCAAACCTCCGCCATCTTAAGCGCTCACTTGAGCGTTTCGGCTGCGGGAACTTACAGCGTCACCGAAAAGTTCACGAGCGGCGCCGTTATCTCCTCCTCTCAGGGGTCAAACGGGGGCGCTTTGACGCTGTCGACCAATGCTAACGGACTGACCATCAACGCGGGGGCCTCGACTCTTGGTGTCACGGCAGGGAGCGAGACGATTCCGCTCCACTCCTCTGCGAACGAGACGATAAACGCGACCAACCGGACGAACGACACTTTTGTGTTCACGCCTGGTTTCGGAAATGACACGATCCTCGGCTTCGCGGCCTCGGGAGCCAACCATGACACCCTCGTGTTCAACACGGCGATGTTCAGCTATCTGAGCCCCGGGAATGTCTCAGGCTCATGATCTCGCCCAAGTTCTCCTCCACGCCACATCAAGCGGTGGGATGACAACGATCAGCGATACCCTCGGCGACAAATTGACGTTGGGCTCTGTTAACATCGCCATATTGTCGGCCCATCCAGCCGACTTCAAATTTGTGTCATAGCGGCGCTTGCGATCCTGGTTCGGTCTTCGGCGATGATCCTGTTCGAGAAGTTCGGCCAGCATCAGCCGCTGAACCGTCAGAGCGAGCGGTACGGCAGCGAAGGAGACGACCTGTCGACGCTCGCCGACCGGGAGGGCGGCCGCGCAGCGGCGCTGCGGCCGCTGCATGCGCTGATCGAGACCTCCGTGCTGTCGGGACGCATAGAACAGCCGGAGGATCCTTGCCAGTCGCAGGACACGCTCCGTTTGGCGGCGCGCGCCCCACCACCAGATATTGGGGGCCCAAGGCTGCCGGGGCCATACCATTTCCCGGCGCGAAATGAATGTTTTCAAGTCGTTGCGGCGCCTTTTGCCGGCTGATCGACCGCCTGCCCAGGCATTCCCTCCTGAAGGCCGCGTTCGCATCCCGCCGCGCGCCCCGTAATTCCCAAAACTCGCGTCATACGCGCGTCCAGGACGCGTTCAGGAGCTCAAAAAGGGCCCGAAATTGCTTCCATTTCCTTCCATTTTTGGCAGCGAATCGTGACTCATCAGCGGGTTATCAGCGACTTTCGGGACAATTTCTTTTCTGCCCCTCCTCCTGCCGGCCGTTGCGCTGCGGGCCCCCACCGACCGGCCGCAAGCCGCGCCAAGCGAAACGGCTTCGATGGAACGGGACATTCGGCCTTCTCCTCCAGGACGGCGCGTTGAGAACAAATACAGAACAATCGCCGCCTTGTCAAGAAATTGTCGGTCTTTTTGCAGGCGGGAGGATCAACGCCGATTCCGCTGCAACTCGGGGGCGAAGGCCTCGCGCCGCGCGTTTCAAAAGCGACGATGTGCGCATCAAACCCGAAGAGCTTAGACCGGTCACTATGATCGAATCGCGCCACCAGGCTGGGCCTATGCCCGCTCGCTCCCGGCGACGGCGACCAGCGCGGCCACAGCGACTTCCACTAGCAGCCTGTCGGACTTAACCTTCGGAGCATTGATTTCATTAGCGTTCTTCAAATATGTGAAACACACAATACCAAATGATATCAATATCTTACGCGGAACGAAAACATCAAGTCCGACAAACTGCTAGGCGTTCCCTGCCGCCGATCATTGCGTCTCCCGTCGGTTGACCCGGAGCTTCGGCGAGATTCAATTGACGAGTTGTAAGCATTCAACTAAATGCAGCACGCTTGGCCTTATTGTGAGTTGAAGAGGGGTGGTCTGGACGTTCTCTTTGCGCCGCTCCTCATTTGCCCGAAGAGAACGAGACTTGGTCAATTCCAACTATAAACAGGTGAACAACAATGTCTGGTATAGCATCCGGGTGCTCGGTTCGAATTCTCGCTGCGGTTACTTTTCATTTCAGGGAGCCCCGCCTTCGGTTCCTATTTCAGGTTGTGCGTGCTTTGACTGAATACCCCGTAGACGCCGTCGATCTTGTTGTAATTACGAATGTTGATAAACAAACCGAGATCAATAAGATTAAACAACTGTGCGAACCTCTTTTCGAAATTTCGCCTGTGCATAACGGGAGGACGAAGAGCTTTTCAATCGAGAGTGTTCCAAATCTATCGGATCCTTGGCTGCTGCCCTGGTGCCACAAGCACTTGATCGAGGATAATTTCGTCGCGACAAATTCGCCTTATACACATTTCATATACATTGAAGATGATATTTTGCTCTCGTACGAAAACTTCGTCTACTTTCTACATTACCGAGATCGCCTCAGGTCGCAGAGGCTTATTCCCTCGTTTCAACGTATCGAGTACAACGCCGTCGACAATCGTCTCTATCTACTTGACCAAGTAGCTGTCAGTAATTTTAGTGCTCGAAACCGTGTCGAAATGGACGGCTACGCCTTCGTCAACCTTGACTATCCTTACAATGCCATGTACATACTGGATCGGGATTTGGCGCTCGAATATGTGAATTCGCGATCGTCCGATCGGGAACTGAGCCGCGCGGTCCAGCCCGAGTGGGACATTGCTTGCCGATCGGCAATGGGCCTTTGCTTCGAAGATCCGCCGCCGGGTTTCAAGCACCGCTACGTGTCGCCGGTCAATCCTAAGACGCTGACCACCCCGTGCTGGTCGTGGGTTTACCACATAGCCAACAACTACTCGACAGACTGGCACCACCCTTTCGCGAAGACGCGCGTTGACCAGATTTTCGCATCCGAGGAAACCGGGCCGTCTTGGCGACCACCACTGAAGATTATGCAGTACCTCCACCGGCTGCGGCGAAAGATTACGAGAGCTCCGGCGCTGGCAAAGTAAGCCTATTCTGGTCGAACCAGGCACCGGCTCGGCACCGAGCCTCAATGTCCAGCCGGTTGAATATCACTCAGTTGCTCAGGTCCTTGCGGACATAGAGGGTCGTCTCCCCGCGTTGCAATCGCTTGTACGCCCCCCCTTTGCGGGCTCGACGGCATTGGTGCACCCTGGTCTCAACTGATCATGTAACTCAATCACGAGGCACTTAACGTCTTTCAGCCAACGAGTATTCTCGAAAGCCTCTTGCTCTGCCCCTTCGATGTCCAGCTTGACTAAAACGATGGAGGATAAGGATAACCCGGTCTCTTGCAGAAGAGTTTGCATTGTAACTGCCCGGACCTTTTCGCCCACGCCTTCGCGCTTTTCCCAGAAGGCGCAAGACGCGCCATTCGCAGCGCGGTTCGGCACTATTCGGCGAGCTAGTGGATCAATTCTGTCGCTAGGCGCGGCAGGATCGGGGACCCATTCGAAGCCTCGGAATGGACGTTTCTACCGGTTATCGCGTAAACGTGAAGTCGAACGAGAGAATGTCGGTGCCCACAGCGATGGAGTCGTAGTATGTCTCCTTGCGGAATCCCCGCCTGCAACTGCGCGAAATCCCCGCCTGCAACTGCATTTCAAATTTTGGTTTCAGCGAACCGTCCGCGATAGCAATGCGCGGAAGACCAGAATCCGAACCGGAAGATAGCATATATGGCAAAGCAGGCCCGATTCCTTACGACCGTAACGTGGGCATACACGCTTTATTGGGGTGAGAGAGGTATTTCCTCCTTATTGTTTTTCCTTCTTGCCGGCTTGCTCGGACCCCGCGACTTTGGGATTATGGCGATTGCAACCGTCTACATCGCTGGGTTCCAACTGTTCTTGGATCAAGGGTTGGCGTCAGCGATCATACAACGAAACGAGCTCGACGATGAACATCTCAGCTCCGCATTCTGGTTCAACTTATTATTAAGTATGATACTCGTGGCTCTAAGTGTCCGGTTCAGCCGGGAGTGGGCCATATTTAATCACACACCCGAGCTTCAAATTATGGTGCGCCTGCTGTCGATTTGTATCTTCATTGAGGCTCTTTCTATCGTGCAGACCGCCATTCTTCGGCGGCAATTGAATTTCCGTGGGCTGTCGATTTGGGTTAACTCGGCGACGTCTGCGGGCGCTATTGTTGGGCTGGCAATGGCCTTTCACGGCTTTGGTGCCTGGTCATTGGTCGGCCAGCAGATCACGCGTGACATAGCCGCTCTAATTCTGCTCACGCAGATCAGTTCCTGGCGACCGATGTTCAAATTCTCGCCGAGCAAACTTGCAGACTTGCTGAATTTTTCCATCCCGAATTTTTTTGGCAAACTCTGCAGGGTTTTTTGAAGGGCAGATGGCCTCGATCGTGCTTGGCGCCTTTTTTGGACCGGTGCCAGTGGGATTGTACAAGCTGGCTGACAAGGCGGTCGTGACCGTCATTGGTCTGTCAAGGGGCTCAATAATTAGCGCGTCATTTCCGCTATTCTCGCGTCTGCAAAGCATGCCCGCGCAGTTCCGAAATAGTATTTTAACGTCCGTTCATATGGGCGCCGTTGTGTCACTGCCGCCCCTGGCGGGGCTCGCCATGATCAGCGGACCGCTGCTCGCGAAGTTCGGGAGCTCCTGGCTCCCTGCAACCCAGGCCCTGGAAGTCTTATGTATAACGGGAATGATGCAGATATTTGGGGATTTCACGGGGCTGGTGCTCCAGGCCTTGGGGCGGCCCCGACAGAGCGCTATTCTGGATTGGGCCAGCACTCTAACTGGAATTTTAATGCTGCTAGCGGCGGCTTTTATTGTTCGCCACGACTCGGCGCAAACGCAGGTGCTAGGAATGTCCGTGGCGCGCCTAGCTACGGTGCTTTTCCTTGCCGCTCCCATGTACACATTACTATTAATTAGAGCGGCTGGTATTTCCGCAGTGAATATTCTCAGCACAGTGCTTCCATCCATCATTGCCTCGGTGGCTGTAGTGTTGGCGGTGGATCTCGTCCGATCTTTAGGAATGGAAGCAACACTTGGCCCTACGGTTGCGCTTGTGGGGGAGGTGGCGTCGGGGGCAGTTGCCGGGATCGGCGTTTTGTTGCTGATGGACAGCAAAGTGCGCTCGTTCGTTGGACCAATTCGTGATGAATTTTTCGGGCGATTGTCCACAAGACCTCCAAAACCATAGAGTCTTACGCGAAAGCACTCTGAGGCCGACACTGTGAGGTTGCAGTCAGGGTGAACTCATCGCGGTTGAGATGGTAGCGCTTCCCGAAGCCCCCGGCATGGCTGTGGACGACGACGCGCCGCGTGTCAAACTGATCTTCGACAGTTGGCGGAACCAAGTCATTGACATCGAACGAGAAGGCGCGCCGTTGTGACGGCGTGGCACGACATTGCGGGTTTTTGGGTGTGGATCAGGCGTCTGCGAATTGGCGCAGGGTCGGCGGCAGGGCGACGCCGAGGGCCGACAGCGCGAGGGTGGCGTCAGGGCGCGGGGCGGAGCGCAGCAGGAAACGCTTGCCGTCCTGTTCGACTTCGGTCTCGGTCAGCGAGTTGAGATCGGCGATGACGTCGGGCCAGGAGGCGCGGGCGCTCTTGTCGGCGGCGGCGAGGCGGTCTTCCAGCTCCTTCTTCAGAACGAGCGCGAGGAAGCTGCAGGCGACGTGGCCGCGGATCGTCTGATCCAGTTTGTGATAGATCGGCCGCGTTTCGAGCAGACTCTTGGTCGTGCGGAACGTCCGCTCCACGGTCCACAATTGTTTGTAGACGAGCATCGCCTCCAGCGGCGAGAGATGCGCGTTGGTCCGCAGCACGAACACGCCATCGAATTTGGCGTCCTCCTCGACCTTGGCGCGGTCGATGGAAAAGCCCTCGCCCTCCGGGTTGGCGAGGAACCGGCGATAGCCCTTGTTGCCCACCAGGCTCTTGTCGCCTTTCTTCAACTGCTTCTCCAGCGCCGCGACGACGGTGGCGCGGTCAGCGGCGTCCTTCCTCATCTGATCGAGATTGCGGCAGACGATGTAGCGCCGCCCGGCGAGCTTCACCGCCTTGGCCTCGTAATCGACTTCGCTTCTGGGCTTCATCAGAATGAAGGGAACGAACGGCGCGGGATCGTCGAGGACGAGTTCGCGCACCAGCTTGTCGGTTCGCTCGCGCACGCCCAAAACATAAAGCAGCCCTCGCGCTTCGAGTTCGGCGATCGTCTCGGCGCTGATCATGCCGCGGTCGGCGACGACGCAGACGCGGTTGATGCGGAACCTGCGCTGCAACCGATCGATCGCCGGGATCAGGCTGCCGACGTCGGCGGTGTTTCCCGGCCACATTTCCGTGCACACCGGGCGGCCGTCGCCATCGAGGAGCACGGCCAGAATCATCTGATTGAGATCGGGCCGATGGTCCTTGGAGAACCCGCGCCGTCCGAGAGTTCTGACCGCCTGCGCCCTCGAAATAGAGGCTCGTTGTGTCCATGAACACGACGTCGAGCGTGGTGAGCAGGTCGCGCCGACAGGCGAACAGTTCCTCCTCCAGGACGTCCTTCACGCAGCGCGGCGCAAACGGCGTCGCGCCGTCCTGTTGCTCTTGGGGGAGTTCCGCGCCGAGCCACGCCATGGCGCGATAAAGATGATGCAGTTCGAGCCCGTCGACGCCATCAATGCGGTAATCCTCGCGCCAGCGGTCGGCGGCACGGTCCGAGCCGCCGCAAAAGAGGCGGTGCAGCACGGTCAGGAACGCCGCACGCTCCAGCGAGAAATCATGTTTGCGCGCGCTCGCCAGGCGCTCGATCACGCGCCGGCAGCCCGTCTCGTCCCATACCCGCTCGAAGGCGAGCGCCGGACCGATGCGCCGGGTCGCCACGACCGTCGCTTCGCCGCGGTCGAGCGCATCGAGCACGATGGCCTTGTCGGCAAACCGCGCCCCCGAGCGCAGCAGGCGCTCCAACTGCCCGCTTTCCTTAAGATCCTCGATCCGCCCGAGCGTCGCGATCACCTGCTGGCGCACCGCAGCGCCCTCGCGCCGGCTCTCGACGATTTGCCGATAGGCGCGGCCGCCGGAGGTCTTCTTGCGGAAATACATGGGGGGAAACCGAGCGACTCACCTTTGGTACGCACAGCATCCGCGCTGCGTCTTCAGAAATCAATAAAAATATTCCAATCCGTGGCACTACACTATCGCAACTGCCGCCTGTCGCCACAAATAATATCAATGGCTTACACCTCGCGCGCACCCTCCAACTGTCGAAGATCAGTCAAAGGCCTTGCCGCACTCAGCGCCTGCGGCGCAATTCCGCCGCGCTCGACCTAGCCAGGCCCTCGCCACAGCGGGCGGCGCGCTGAAGCCAATGTCTCCCAGGAACGCGGCGACCCCTTCGCCAGTGCCGGATGTGGACCAGCACTCTGGCGGGGGTGCGATCCAAAGTGATGCAATCATGCTGCGGATTTTTGTGATAGGGAGGGGCGGTTTTGATTTGCGGGCGAGCTGTTTTGGCCGCGCTTGCTCCAATAGGCGTCCCAGTCGCCGTTGATACGGGTGACGCGCAGGGCGAGCATGGCGTCGGCGCGCTCTACGCGCCACCAAGCTCCTGGCAGCTTCAGGCGCTTCTGTGCGATATAGCGATGCGCGCTTTCGATCTCTCCGGAGCCGATCGGCAGATCCCTGGCCAAGGCGTCACGATAGTCGAGTTGGTTTTTCCGACCGCTCAAATAGCGATGGCAAGTTCGGACGGGAGCTTGATCGTCGGCCAACTGCGGGGGCTCCAAGTGACGAGCGAGCGCCTGCAGCGTCTTCTCCAAATGCCCTGTCTTGAGAGCCTCCTTTTGCGCCTCCATCCAGGCCTCTTTCGCGGCGGCGTCTGGCGCAATCGCCTTGACGGCGGCGCTCAAATATTCGCAAACATGATAAAAATCAATCAAATAGCCGCCTTGTGGGCCGAATTGCGCTTCCACCTGACCCACGATCCAGGCCGCTCCGTCCCCGACCGCGTGAACGCGGAAATCGGCGCCGAAGCCGGCTCGAACCGCGCATCCGAGAAGTTGCCGTCCGGCGGTTTCGACACCGCCCTCGATCGCGCCGGCATAGATTGGCGTCCGGCTCCCCTTGGCGTGCGCGAGAGAAATCTTGGCTTCTCTCCACGACAGCGTCTTGCCTTTGCGCTTGTCCTTCTGGCGGGCGTCCGGCTCCACGATGGGGATCATGCCGCCATCGGTTTCAGCAACAATGTCCTTGTGACGCCCTGGCGCTTCGGGAAAATCTAGCGAGATCTTGCCGGCTTCGAACATGTTTCCGGCATGGCCGAGTGTAACCCTCTGGATCGTGCTCTCTCCGATCTCGAAGCCGTAGTGCTCGCGCAACTTGGCGCGCGCCAGAGCGAAAGGCTGATCCGCGGCGAAGTCGACGATCGCGCGCTGTAGTGGGCCTGAACAACCCCGAGAAACGACTTTCGCGCTGCGCATGAACGGGCGAACGCGCTTCTTCTCGAACCGGTATTGCGGCTCTAAGACCGCGACCTCGCCGAATTTCGTATGCCAGCGGAGTTTTTTTACCTTGGCGATGCATCTGAGCTTGTCGACGAATTTCTCGTTCCGTCGCTTCGACCTGGTTCTCGGCCCATCCCTGCATCGCCTCCCGCCCCAACAGCCGCATCTCCTCCACGATCCGCTCCTCGACCGCATCGGCCTCCTTGAAGTTTCCCTCGCTGTTCTCTATCGCCCCAATTATCGACGCAAATCGATCGCGAAGACCAGGGTGCGCCTTGAGACTGGCCAAAATCGCCTCGTCGCTGAGTGTAGCGGCCGTCATCTGTTAAATTCCCATCCGTTTCCAAATCCGAACCTTACTCCGCATCACTTTAAATCGCACCCCTCTGGCGGCGCCGGCTTGACACACACAGTATGTCGCAGTTTGCTCAGCCGGCTAAGGCGATCGGGCCCGGTCGGCGCCCGCAGCGCATTACCATATGAGGCAGTTGCAAAATTATTCGGACATCCTAACGTAGAGAGGCAATATATTTAGATCAAGTCCGGCGCGTTTCAAGTGATATGCTATAAAATATTACGCCTTGTCTTTAGCGGATGTTGAAATATTGTTTTGGTTCCATCGCCCTGATTCGCGATAACAGGCATGACCAACGATCCTCTCGACGCCATGAAAGCCCGCTGGAACCATATCCAGGGCACTCTGTTTCCTTGGCTTCGTGAGGAAATCGACCCGATGACCGAAGCGCTCGGGCGGCTCGTCACGACCCTCGACGTGATCGGCCTCGAGGCCTTCGTTCCCGAACCGCCCCGAGGCCCCGGCCGGCCGCAAGGCGATCGCCGCGCCCTCGCCAGGGCCTTCGTCGCCAAGGCGGTGCTGGGCGTTCCTACCACCACCGCGCTGATCGAGCGCCTCGATGTCGACAAGTCGCTGCGACGCATTCTCGGTTGGGAACGACGCTCGCAAGTGCCGTCGGAAGCGACGTTTTCCCGCGCCTTCGCGGAGTTTGCGCAGTCCGATCTGCCCGCCAAGATGCACGCGGCGCTGATCGAGCGCTCGCTCGGCGGGCGCATCGTCGGCGTGATCGCGCGCGACGCCACCGAGATCGAGGCGCGCGAGAAGCCGGTCAAGACGGAGCCGAACGACAAAAGTGAGGATCCGCCGCCGCCCGATGGCGCTCAGCCGACGCGCAAGCGCGGACGCCCGCGCAAGGACGAGCAACGGCCAAAACCCGAGCCGACCCGGCTCGAACGGCAGACCACGCAGAACCTCGATCAGATGCTCGCCGATCTGCCCTCCGCGTGCGATGTCGGCTCCAAGAAGAACAGCAAGGGCTACAAGGAAACCTGGATCGGCTACAAACTGCATCTGGATGTCGCCTGCGGCCAAATCCCGGTCTCCTGCGTACTGACTTCGGCTTCCGTCCACGACAGTCAGGTCGCCATTCCCTTGATGACCATGACCGGCGCCCGCGTCTCCTATCTCTACGATCTAATGGATGCGGCCTACGACGCCGCCGCCATCCATGACCACAGCAAGGCGCTCGGCCATGCGCCGATCATCGATCGCAACTTTCGCGCCCAGCACGAAGCCAAGGCCGAATGGGCCAAAGAAGTCGAGCGCATGAAACTCATCCACATACCCGACCCCGACGACCGGCTCTTTGATTTTCGAACCATGGCCGAACGCGTGAACGCCCGACTGAAGGACGAATTCGGCGCGCGGGCCGTCCGCGTGCGCGGCGCGATCAAGGTCAAATGCCACCTCATGTTCGGCGTCGTCGCGCTCGCCGTCGATCAAATACTCCGCGTCACGCAGTTTCGGCCCGCGCCGGCCTGAGCCTCGGCCGCTCACAACGCCTAATGAAGGCGAATTGCGTCGCGCTCATTGAATTTTGCAAGAGGCTCATATGAAAATCAAATGAAACGCGGCAATCTCAACTTGGGATCGTGCGGAAACGGGCAATATCGACTGAAGAAAGCGGCCTTGCCGCCGTTTGCCGGTTGAGCTTGCCCACTTTGGAGAGGGTCAAAACTTGAACGATGCCTACTACAAGTTTGTCCGCCGCGACATCGAGCGCCTGCTCCCAAAAACCGCCAAACGAATTCTCGATGTTGGAGCGGGTGTCGGCGCGACTTCTCGCTGGTTGAAGACTCGCTACGCCAGTGCTTTCACCCTCGCTTTGGAAGGCAATTCCAGCCTGCGTGAGGAACTGCGTCAAAATGTCGACGAGGCGCACATTGTCGATCTCAACGGCCCATTGCCAGATGTTGGGGCGCCGGATCTGGTTCTATTCCTGGATGTGCTCGAGCACCTGCTGCATCCGGAAAATGTCCTTGCGCAATTGACCGCGAATATGCCCGCCGACGGCACCGTAATCGTATCTTTGCCCAACGTCGCACACTTGTCAGTTTCGGCACCGCTCCTTCTTAAAGGCGCGTTCGAGTATAGCGATGCTGGAATCCTCGATCGGACCCATCTTCGATTTTTCACCCGCAAGTCTGCGATAGAGCTTCTGAACTCTGCAGGATTTACCGTGACGGGAGCCGTGCGCTCCGGTCTAGGGGGGCCGAGAACGTGGATTCTCGATCGGCTGACCTTCGGCTGCCGCGCGAGACCATCTGACGAAGCAATATGTGTTGGCGGGTTCCAGAATTTCATCGGCGACGGCTGAACGACCGATCCGCTGGCAAACGTTTTGAACTCGCCATTCGACAGGCCTGTGCGCTCCACCGAGATATCTGAAGACGATGAGTTAGGGACGTCGCGGTCGTCTCCGGGCCCTGCCGAAGCTGGTAACGCTGGAGGCCGCCAGGCCCTGTGCAGGAATCACCCTGAGCCAAAAATCCAAGCGTTGCCGCCGCGGCGCGGCCAGGGATCCCGTCCACCCGGCCCGCGAGAGCCGTTCTGCAACAGAATTGCGTACAACTTGCGGGGATCCATCGCCCCGATTTTCAGGTTCTCCCTTCGCCGGCGTGTAATATTAACAATCGAGTCGCGCCTGATGTCATATCGGCCCCATGACGAGAACGTCATAGGCGTGGGAGAACGTGTAAGAGACTGTGCGGGTGCCTCCGCTTGGCGCACTCGCCGTCAACATCCCGGTCGTACTCGTTCCAAACAGCGCATAGGGAATACGCGTAAGGCCGGTATCCTTGATGGTGAACGTCGCAGCAATATTCGTGTCGGTCTCGGCACCGTCATACATCGCGAAGACATAGAAGTGTCCGTTGTACACTTTCGCCATGGTCCCGATCCCATTGTCATACCAAGACGCTATGGTGAAGATCGGGAAACCATATCCGGCAGGACTCGCGGTAACGTACCCCAGGGCGAATGGGGCATTGAGAACCGGCGCATAGGTTTGGAGCTGCCGGTCGGTGGCTTTGATCTGATCGTAAACCGTGACGCCGTCAACCAACTTCGTATTGTCCATCTGGACTGCGCCATTGGCAAACCAAACAACATCACGCGCCCCGTGAATGAGGCTTGCGCCCACCGCCCAGTTGGCCTCCTGCGGAGTGATGTTTCTTGGCGCGCCGACGCAGGGAAATCTACATTCCCAATTGCCATTGAAGTTTTCAATGTAAGTCGAAATGATGACCTTTGCTGGCCCCCAGAGACCCGCTGCGAGGTCGGGCGTTTCGTAGCCGAGCGACCATGCTCTTTGCCAGTCGATCAAGTTGCCGTAGTTCTTGCCTCTGTCCACCTGATCAACCGTGGCGCTGGCCGCGCCCTGATCGGCAGCGGCGACTCGTCCTCCAAGTGTCAACCCGGCAGACGTGCCGTCGATAGCGAACCAATAGACGTCGAGACCAACTTTCCCGACTCTCGTACTGGCGCCATTCGGCGTCGGAAACTGGTTGGTCCCATTCAACAGAGCTGTCTCACAGATCGTGGGTCTTCCCATTCCGTGGCAGGGAAGCGAATAAATGATGGCGTTCCCCGTGCTCGACACGTCCCAAATTTTGTGGTCCTGGCAAGAGTTGGCGACAGCGCCGATAATTGACGCGGGGTTGTCTTCGTCGCGATGCAGCCCGCCAACCCAATAATCTCCATTCATGCAAGCGGACTGCTGCCCAGCGTCCTCGAAAGTGCACCGTTATTGTACCAGACGCTCAGCTCCCCGATAGCGCCGTTTGGCGTCATCAAGCTGTAATTGGTTGACCCATTGGCTGTGACCATGTTTGACGCCATGAGTCCAACATCGCGAAAATTTCCATTTTTGCCCAATCTGGGCGACGCTACCCTCCCCGCGCCTGCTGTGCCTGAGAAAGCATATTGATTTCCCCCGTACAGTCCGTAAATGGCTTCGACCGTGAAAACCGATGGACTGTCCCAGTTAAGGAACGGCCCGGACCCGGGATTGGCGGTTAGATAGGTGTAGCCGTTGCGGGAATAATAATTGTGCGTACACGTCGACGGCAGACTTGGATCGCGACACGTCTCGCCGTCAATCGCCTGCACGGTCACTCCCGCCGGGAGGACTGGAACGGAAGGCGCTTCACGGGTCGAAGCGAGAGCGGCGCCCGGCAGGGCGGCAAGGAGAACGGCGCTCGACAGGCCGCCAAGCCGGCGGGCAGGTCGAATTGTGTTTCGCATAGGTTTTCGTCGGCGTAGAGAATTAGGCGGAACGGTAGAGCGAGAAACAATACTGAATGCATCCCGTCCATATCCAGGCCATAATAGACGTCCCGCCTCTCCGGCCGCAAGTGTAAGAGAATTGTTGTTCTTAGCCTGGCTTACGCTGCCGGAACAACGTGCCCATCTTTCTTGGAGCCAACGTAACTCTGACCGTTCGTAATGCTCAGCCATCCCTCAGCTATCCCCTCATTTTTTCGAGGGCCAAAATGCAACTGGAGGTTGGCGCTTCGCTGCGACAACTCTCGTATGACAAGTCCTGAAGCGCGAGTTCGGGGCTCCGAATTGTCGAGACAGAGGTCGCGCCATGCTCAATGTGGGACCTTAAGGCCATTCTTTCGCCCCGCATGAGGGCGAAAAAGCCTCGAAATCACGCCGTTCTCCAAATGAGGGGATTCCTGAGCAGCCATCCCCTCATTTTTTCGAGGGCCAAAATGCAACTGGAGGTTGGCATTTTGATGCGGCGAGTTCTCGTATGACGAGTCCTGAAGTGCAAGTTCGGGTCTCGCAATCGTCGAGAGAGAGGTCGCGCCACGACAAACGCGGGGCCTTAGGGCTCCCCATTCGCTCTACGTGAGGGCCGAAAAGCGCCGAAATCAGGCCGTTCTCGAAATGAGGGGATTCCTGAGTTCGTAATGAGCGTTTCGGGACTGGCTGTACGGCCAAGGTCTACAAGATGGGCTCTGATGCCCATCAACAGTCCGGCCAACATCCAGCTGGACCCCCAGAGATCGACCGTGAATCCCAAAAGGATGATAAGCGCGATGACGACACCGAGGGTCGTCGCCAGTTCGGACTCCTCCCCGGTTAAATTTACGCCGCGGCCGCTGGCAGGATAAACGATGACGCTTATCATCGACAGGCCTAGGAGAATAGAAGCCGGAATGCCGTAGGTCAGGGCCTGATACAACCACAGCGAATCGACCGAGCCAATGACAAAAACCGACAACTCCTCTGCTTTTTCTCGTAAATCAACCCCGATCCCGACCCAGGGCGAGTTTAGAACAATAGGGCCGACAGTATTCCACTGATACACCCGGATCCAAAAGGAATCCGCCTCGAACAGAAAATGACCCAGCACAAAGGCCAGCGGCTGGGAGCTGAACAGACCCGCTGCCTCGTACGCCAGCGCCGCAGTTGCGATCAGAAGCCACCACCGATATCGGACTGAAGCAAAAATGCGGTTGTACGCGAAAAGGCCGAGTCCCAGGACGGCGCCTTGCATCGGAGCCCCCGACAACGCCAAAAAGGTCCCCACGCCGCATGCAGCGATCGTGAGGCGTTTGGCCCGGATTGGTGAGGCAACCGCGAGCAGGAACCCGATCATACACGTCATGCCAAACAATATGGGATGTTCGAGCGGACCTGACGCTCGAACAATTCCCCAGCGTCTTTCTGGATTAAAAGCGACCTGGCTTAGGAGCTCGTGTGTAACGTGCCCGCCCATCAGGGCGTCTGGTATGCTAAAAAGCGCGACAACCGCAATGGCGTGGCAAAGAAGATTAACGTAGCTAAGGGCCTGTCCCCGCTGCGAAAGCAGAACGCGCGTGGCCAGGTAACTTCCGGAAATTTCGGCCACTCCCGCCGCGTGATGATGGAGCGCGTCCTCCAGACCGGAAACTGCTGTGGATGCGCCAATCATCCACGCTCCGGTCAATACAACAAAAATGTCCGGAGCGAGAAGGCGGCTCTTTCCGGTTGCAATCAATTGGCCGAGGCGAACCGCAAGAACCGGAGTGAGCAAGAACAAAAGAAGCCTGATCCATGACAGCCGAAACCCAAATACTTGAAAAGATAATTCCTCCGGTAGAAAGATGACGAGAGCGATCAATATCAGTGAGGGCGAAATGCGCACCAGATCCCTGGAGCGGGGCTCCGCTGTGTCGCGTGCGTATGACATGAAATGATCGCTCATACTTATGGCGGGCGAGGTGAATAGAAACTGCGACTTATAAGCCAAAGTACGGAAGTCCGCATGTGGCCATGTTGGACTTGCGACGGTCAGGCCAATAATGCGGCGTGAGCGAGGTCGTGCGATTTCGGTAGTGTACGAGTTCCTGAACCTCCTGGACGCCTCTCAGGAATCCCCTCATTTCGAGAACGGCCTGATTTCGGCGCTTTTCGGCCCTCACGTACAGCGAATGGGAGCCCTAAGGCCCCGCATTTGTCGTGGCGCGACCTCTCTCTCGACGATTGCGAGACCCGAACTCGCACTTCAGGACTCGTTCAGTACGAAACTCGCCGCATCAAAATGCCAACCTCCAGTTGCATTTTGGCCCTCGAAAAAATGAGGGGATGGCTGAGGGACGCCTCCGACCTCGCGTCCGTACGCCAATTACCGAATGACCAACATCGATTTTCGAAGGCCAAGAAACCTTTCCCAATACAGCTGCGCATCGGGGAAATACGTCCGCATCTCCGTTGCGCCGATGAGCTCTGTAGACATCACTTCACTAAGCGCCTGCGAATGGCTCCAGCCTCGAGTGTGGCCCAACGGCCATCTCGGGGCGATGCTCGCCGCGACAGGTAGCGGAAGAAACTGCATACCTGGGAAAAGCCAGTGAGGTTCGATCGGAAAATAGCGGTACGGAGTTTGCACATGATACCTTGGTGCAAGAGATCGAATTACATGCGCAAGAGCACACCGCGCTTTGTGTCCGCCCACATGTTCGATGAGACTGTTCGAGAACACCAGATCGAAGCGCTGGGACGCAACAAGTCTGTCGGCATGGCAAGCATCCCCAGTAATGAACGTCAGCCAGGGCGTTCTCTCTTCCTCGTTGGGATTCAGGTTGACGATAGTGACGTGTTGAGGGCGAACGGGGGCCCTCACCCACCAATGCTTGCTGCCGCCGAGGTCAAGCACTTTCATTTGGGAAAGGTCCGGCAGATGTTGCAGGATGAGCCGCCATCGGCGCAGCCTCATACGCTCTGCCACCGACGTATCAGTTGTGACAAAATAGCCCCGGACGCGGTCGGCGAGCATAACACCTCTTTAAAAACGAAGTCGCGTTCAAATTGTATCCGCCTGTCGCCGAGTGTCAACGTGGCTCAGAGCCTATGGACGTCACCGACGCTGGCCTCCATCCCCGATATCTTCGACAGCAAGACAGCCATAATACCCCCCGATATCGATTGCCTTGCTCGACGAAGAAAGTAGTAGGTGCTGTATCTTATCGAAAGATTTCCAGAAGCGGCCCTCAGCTATCCCCTCATTTTTTCGAGGGCCAAAATGCAACTGGAGGTTGGCATTTTGATGCGGCGAATTTCGTATGACGAGTTCTGAAGTGCAAGTTCGGGTCTCGCAATTGTCGGTAGCAGATGATATGTCCGGCTTAGGGAGCGCACGATCTGTCCGGTAGCCTCGGCCCCTTTTGAGGGGGGTTGGATGCGCCGGACGGAAGCCCTTCAGGGTGTGCGTATGATGAGGTTTCTGGACATTTTGGGCCGCTACGAGGCGGCGGAATTCAACCAGTTGGAAGCAGCGGCGCTGCTTGGGGTGAGCGAGCGGACGTTTCGGCGCTGGCAGGGGCGTTACGAGGAGGAAGGCGAGGCGGGATTGTTGGACCGGCGGCTCGGCAAGGCATCGGGGAAACGGGTTCCGGTCGACAGGGAGCAGGAGGTCGAGACGCTTTACCGACAGCGTTATGCGGGGTTCCGAGCCAAGCACTTCCATGAGCACCTGGTGAAGGATCACGGTTTCGCCTGGGGCTACACGTGGACCAAGACGTTTCTGCAGTCGCGAGGGCTTTTGCCGAAGGCGCCGCGCAAGGGGGCGCATCGCCGGAAGCGGGAGCGCAGGCCGTTGCCGGGGATGATGCTGCATCAGGACGGCTCGCGACACGTCTGGCTCGAAGGCCAGCCGGCGCTCGACCTCATTGTGACGTTGGACGACGCGACGGGGGCGATCTATTCGGCATTTCTGGTCGAGGAGGAGGGTACGGCTTCGACGTTCCGGGCGCTGAAAGAGACGTTTGGCGCCCACGGGCTGCCGATGAGCCTCTATAGGGATCGCGGTTCGCACTACTTCCATACCGCCGAGGCGGGCGGCAAGATCGACCGCAGCCGCCTGACGCAGGTGGGCCGGGCGCTCGAGCAGCTCGGCGTCGAGCATATTGGAGCCTATTCGCCGCAGGCGCGCGGGGGCTCGGAGCGGGCGTTCCAGACCTTGCAGGAGCGGCTGCTGAAGGAGCTCAAGCTCGCCGAGATCACGTCGATCGAGGCGGCCAACGCGTTCATCCGCGAGGTCTAGAGCAGAATCCGATCATCCTGTATCGTCCTGATAACCGCAGGATTTGAAGTAATTTATCCTAAAAACCGCAGTTGGTCGGCTTGAGGTAGCGGCGTTCTGCGATTTTGCGCGCTCTGGTTGCGTCAGCTTGGCGCGAGACGCGGCGGCGGGCGCAACAATCGACCTTTGAGGAACGCCTTGAAGGCGCGCGAGAGGATCGCCCGCCACTTTTGCAGGCGCGTCAACTGCTCCGCATTTTCCTCGAACAGCCGCGAGCGCCTTGGCGGCTGGCTTGGCCCTGGCGTGCGAGCTCGTCACGCGGATCGTCGTTTGGCGCGCGTGCCGCGTGCGCGTCGCGATGGCGGAAAGAAACAGGGGCCGGCTGGTGATCGCCTCGCGGTGCAGACCCGGTTCGGCGAGACGCACAAAAATGTTCCACCAGTCGTAAAACAGCGCGAGCAGCCGCGCCGCAAGGCGGCAGCGCGCGAGATCATGCGTCGTGAAGCCGCCCCAGCCCCATTGGTTCTTCATTTCATCGAAAATATTTTCTCCATCGCCGCGATCGCGATAGAGCTGGCCGAACGCTTCAGTTTCTTCCTGAGCGAGGTGACCAGAACCGAATATTCGTAGACTTCTGTCGCCTCGCCGATCTCGGTGAAGGAAAGCTGCGGCGTCCCGTCTTCGTCGCTTTGCGCAAGTCCCAAAGCGCCTTTGAGACGCCGACGCAGCACGATCACCCGCCGCTCCCGGCTCCAGCCCGTCAAGCGAACGGCGCTCTCCTTGGCCTCGAAGCCTTGGCCGGCGCAAACCCATTCGCGCGCGCCGGCGAGCTTCTCGATCATACGCTTGACGTTGGCGGTCAGGCGCAGCTTGAACAGATACGGCAAGCCGCGCGCCTCGGCCTCGCGCATGATCCCCTCGTTGCCGAAGCCCGAGTTTCCCGCGCAACAGCGCCGGCCACAAGTCGTGCGGCAAGCGATCGAGCAGCGCCCATAAGCTCGGCGCGCTATGTTTGGATGCATGCTCGTCGCCGGGACAGACGTCGACATCGAGAACGAGACGCGTCGAAGCCATCGAGTAGGTGTGGTAGCAATGGCTCGGACGCCCGGGCTTCTTGGGGTTGTAGCCCAAGACCGCCCCTTCCTGATGGCCATAGAGCGGCTTGATCGTCGTATCGACGTCCAGGATCCAGGGCTCGGCGAGCAGCGGCTCGACGCAAAATGCAAGATGCTGGCGCAGCCATGTCGCGCCTTCCTTCTCGTCGATCGCCTTGAAAGCGCGCCTTACCGCATCCTCGCTGACGATCTTTTCCATGCCGAGCAGCTCGGGCAAGACGGCGTCGCAGCGCAGCGCCGCGATATGGGCGTAACGCTTGTGGCCAGCGAGCATGGAGAACATCGCCGTGCCGAGAATGTCGCGCTTCTTCGGGGCGTTGGGACTGCCGTAGCGCAGCGGACAGTCGACGACGAAGGCGTCGAACAACCCGGTCGCTTTGAGGAAATGGATGAAGAACGGGAGCTGGCCGAGCGGCGTCATCGCCGCCTCATGGTCCCATTCGACACGGACCGGCCCAAAGAAGCTGTCGATGTCGACGCCTCCGGGCGGCTCGCTCCCGACAACCAAGGATTGTTCACCGGGTGGGTGAGCCGATGAGCGGGAAGAATTGCGCGTCATACCCTTGAGAATGCGCGATTTGAATCGACTCGCAAAATCTCAACTGCGGTATTTAGGTTTATACATTCTGAGGGCTTGAAGATTTCGGCGCAGGTTTTGAGCGCGCGGATCAGACCCGCGACGGTCCGTTCGGCGAGTTTGCGCAGGAAGGCTTTGAGCTTGGAGAAGGCTTTTTCGATGGGGTTCATATCGGGACTGTAGGCTGGGAGATATTGCAACTCCGCGCCCGCCGCCTTGATGAGTTGCTCGACCCGCGGCCCCTTGTGGGCGGGGAGATTGTCCATGACGACGATCTCCCCGGGCGAGAGTGTGGGGACGAGGCATGTCTCCACCCAATCCTCGAACAGGGCGGCGTTGATCGGTCCATCGAAAGTCTTTGCCGCCGTCAGGCCGCGAAGGCGAAGGCCGGCGACCAAAGTCACCGTTTTGTAGTGACTGTGCGGGATGGCCGCCCGCAAGCGGCGCCCGCGCCGGCAACGTCCGCTTTTGCGCGCGAGATTGGTGGAGGCTCCGGTCTCGTCAACGAAAACGAGTTTCGTCGGATCGAGATCGAGCTGTCCCGCGAACCATTCCCGGCGTCGACTGTGCACGTCCGCGCGTTGTTGTTCCTCGGCATGCGCTATTTTTTTTTAAAGGTGATCTCGTAAGAGTTTGACTTTGGAAGTTCATGCGGGATTGCAGAGCCTTCGCAACATGAGGCGGATGGACGCGAAGCGGAGGAACATGAGGGCTGTGAGGTTGAGGTTCTCCCAGTCCTTGGCCAGTCTTCGGCAGCGGTTGAGCCAGGCGATCGTTCGCTCGACGATCCAGCGCTTGGGCAGCGTGACGAAGCCTTTCGCCTGATCGGATCGTTTGACGATCTCGATCTTGACCCGAGACAGCATTTTGGCGAGCGCATCGGCGAAGATCGGCCCTTGATAGGCGCTGTCGGCGAACAGTTTTTCGAGATAGGGGAACCGGCCAAACAGCGTCGCCAGCAGCAAAACGCCGCCGTCGCGGTCCTGGATGTCGGCGGAATGAACGATGGCCTGCATCAGCAGCCCTTGCGTGTCGACGAGAACATGACGCTTCTTGCCCTTGATCTTCTTTCCCGCATCGAACCCGTGCGGATCGATCGAGGCCCCCCCTTTTCCGCGCTTCTCACGCTCTGGCTGTCGATGATGGCGGCGGTTGGGCTGGCCTCGCGTTCGGCCTGCTCACGACACTTTTCGTAGAGCATGTCATGGATGCGATCCAACACGCCATCAATGCCCCAATCGCAGAAGTATCGATAGACGGTGCTGCGCGGCGGCAAATCCTTGGGAAGGTAACGCCATTGGCATCCCGTGCTCAGCACGTACATGATGGCGTTGAGCGCCTCTCGCATGTCTGTTTCGCGCCTGCGGCCTCCCCGTAAGCCCCGTCGCGGTTTTTGAGGGCGCGGTGGGGTCTGGTGATCATGGTTGGCGAGGTCGATCTGGCTCGGGCCATCGGCGAACTCGATCGTGCCGCGGGGGTCAGGGGGCCTGCGGCGGATCGAGTTTGGCGATCTGGTCCACGAACCTTTGCGTGTACTCCGGGTCGAAGTCGTCCGGCGCGCGGTTGATGATCTCCAGCACGCGCCGATAGCAGGCGACGGCGTCTCGGTTTTCGCCACGCTTCTCGTGGACGTGGCCGAGGAACTCGCATCCGTCTGGGATATCCGGATAGCGTTCCAGGAGATGGCGGGCGGCGGTCTTGAGCTCTTCCAGCTTGCCTTCGTGGATGAAGCGGAGGGCGGCCTCGACCGTCTCCTCCAGGTCGTCATCACGGGACGCGGCGAAGTCGGCCGTGATCGCGTCGCGGGCCTTGCGCAGCTCCAGGCGCCTGGCTTCGGCGCGCGCCTCGCGCCCGGCCTGCTGGGCGGCGAGGCGCTCGCGCTCGGCCGCCTCGTCCCGCGGCAGGCAACACACCTTGTATTTCTTGCCGCTTCCGCAAGGGCAGCGATCGTTGCGTCCAGGCTTGGCCATCGGGGTCGAGCGCCTTCTGTCCGGAGGACGCATCCTTGTACGCAGCGCTGCTGGCCGACGCCAGATTCCATGACCTCCTGCTCGCCGCCGACCGTGATCTGGCGGAGGCTTGCCGGACCGAGGGCTGCGTCTGCGGCGGGCGCCGGCACATGGCGCGCTACGCCCGCAAGCCCCGCGGCCGGCCGTGCCGTCTCGGGCCCGAGCACGACCAGCGCTTCAGCTTTTGCTGCGCCGTCGACGGCTGCCGTTCGCGGGCGACGCCGCCGTCGCTGCGCTTCCTCGGGCGCAAGGTCTATGTCGCGACCGTCGTCGTGTTGATCGCCATCCTGCAGCACGGCGTCAGCGACGCGCGGCTCGAGCGCCTGAGCGAGGTCGTGTCGGTCGACCGGCGCACGATCGAACGCTGGCGCAGGTGGTGGCGCGACACGCTCACGGCGACCCCGTTCTGGAGGACGGCGCGCGCCGCCTTCCTGCCGCCGCTCGACGGGACGCAGCTTCCGGCGGCGCTGATCGACCGCTTCGGCGGCGACGCGCAGGATCGGCTGGTCGCCCTGCTGCGCTTTCTCGGCCCGGTCACCGGAGGCGCCCACATGCGCGCTTTCTGACGGGCGCGGCCGACCCGCAGAGCATGCTCGTCGCGGGCGCCCTGACACTGTGCCAACGCTCGAGCGCACGCTGACGAGAGGAGCGCCGGCATGGGCGAGGAGACGCGAGGGCGGCGGGTTCACGAGCGGTGGGCGCACCTGCGCTTCTCCGTCATCGGCCAGCTGTTGGCCGCGCCGCCCGACGAGGGCGAGCTGAGGGCCGCGATCGAAGGGCTGGCAGCCCGGACGTGGCGGCATCCGACCACGGGCGAACCCGTGCGCTTCGGCTTCTCGACCATCGAGCGCTGGTACTACCGCGCCTTGCGCGAGCGCGCCGATCCGGTGACGGTTCTTCGCCGCAAGCGCCGCGCCGACGCCGGTCAGCAGCCTGCCGTCGGCGAGGCGGTTCGGCGCGCCGTCCTTGCCCAGTACGCCGCCCACAAGAGCTGGAGCGTCAAGCTCCACCACGACAACCTCGTCGCTCTGGCCGAGGCGCAGCCCGGCCTCGGACCCGTGCCGTCCTATCCCACGCTGCTCCGCTTCATGAGAGCCAACGGCCTCGACAAGCGCCGCCGCCTCACCCCGCGCCGAACGGAAGGGGCCGAGCGCGCCGAGGCGCGCATCGTCGAGCGCGAGGTCCGCCGCTACGAGGCAGAATACGTCAATGGCCTGTGGCACTGGGACTGCCATCACGGGTCCCGCAAGGTTCTGACAGCCCGCGGCGAGTGGGTGACGCCCATCCTGTTCGGCGTGCTCGACGATCGCTCGCGCCTCGCCTGCCATCTCCAATGGTATCTCTCCGAGACCGCCGAGGTGATCGCGCACGGCCTCGCCCAGGCGTTCCAGAAGCGCGGCCTGCCGCGCGCGGCGCTCAGCGACAACGGCTCGGCCATGACGGCGGCCGAGATCCGCGAGGGCCTCGCGCGCCTCGGGGTCCTGCACCACACGACCCTACCTTATTCACCCTACCAGAATGCAAAACAGGAGGCGTTCTGGGGCCCGGTCGAGGGGCGGCTCGTCGCCATGCTGGAGCACGTGCCCGATCTCACGCTGGCGTTCCTCAACGAGGCGACGCAGGCCTGGGTCGAGCACGAGTACAACCGCTCGGTCCACTCCGAGATCGGCGCCACGCCGCTCGCCCGCTTCCTCGAAGGGCCGGCGGTGACGCGGCCCTGTCCGGGCAGCGTCGCGCTCCGCCTCGCCTTCACCCGCAGCGCCACGCGGACGCAGAAGAAGAGCGACGGCAGCATCGTCATCGACGGCCGACGCTTCGAGCTGCCGAACCGCTATCGCCATCTCGCCCGTGTCGAGGTGCGCTACGCCGAGTGGGACTTGAGCGCCGTCCACCTCGTCGACGAGCGCACCGGCAATGTGCTGGCCCGCCTCTATCCGCAGGACAAGACGCAGAACGCCAGCGGCCTGCGTCGATCGCTCGAGCCGCTCAGTCCACCTCCGCCGGAGCCCGCTCATCGACCGCCCGCATCGCCCATCCCGCCGCTGTTGCAGCGCCTGCTCGACGCGCAGTCGCGCGCCGGGCTTCCGCCCGCCTATCTCACCAAGGACGAGGACGAAGGAGAGGCCTCATGAACAGGAAGATGCTCGCTCTCTATGGCCTCAAGTGGAACCCTTTCGCTCCCGACGTGCCCGTCGAGGCCCTGCACGTGAGCCGCCGCATCGAATCCTTCTGCTGGCGCGCCGAGCAGCTCGTCGGCGAGGGCGGCTTCGCCCTCATCACCGGCGCGCCCGGCGCCGGCAAGTCGGTCACCCTGCGCATTCTCGCCGACCGGCTGGAGGCTAGGCGGGACGCGAAGGTCGGCGTCATCAGCCGGCCGCAGTCGGGCCTCTCCGACTTCTATCGCGAGATGGGGGATCTGTTCGGCGTCGAGCTGTCTCCCCACAACCGCTGGGCCGGCGCCAAGGTCTTGCGCGACCGCTGGCAGGCGCACATCGACGCCGCCCTGTCGCGCCCGGTGCTCCTCGCCGACGAGGCGCAGGAGATGAAGGCCGCCGTCCTCGCCGAGCTGCGCCTGCTGTCGTCCGCCCGCTTCGACAGCCACGTTCTCCTCACCGTGGTGCTCGCCGGCGATGGCCGCCTCCTGCAACGGCTGCGCTCCGACGAGCTGGCTGCGCTCGACAGCCGCTGCCGTGTCCGTCTCGCCCTCGAACGGGCGACGCCCGACGAGCTTGCCGAGCTTCTCGCGCACGCGCTGCAGGAGGCCGGCGCCGCCAGGCTGATGACCCCCGAGCTGATCGCCACCCTCGCCGATCACGCGCAAGGCAACCCGCGCGCGCTCATGAACATGGCCGCGGAGTTGCTCGACGCCGCCGCCCAGCGCGAGGCCCCTCACATCGACGAGAAGCTGTTCCTGGAGATGTGCGCCGCCCCGCCGCACCCGGAGGCGAGGCCGGCCCGGCGCCGGGCGATGGGCCGCTGACGAGCATGCTGCCCGTCGAGCCGGCCTGGCGCCTGGCCGAGCGCGCCGACGAGCATCGCTGGCTCGTCGCCGGGCTGTGGTCGGATGAGGCCGTCGGCATCGTCGGCGGCGAGCCCAAGTGCTGCAAGTCGTTCCTGGCTCTCGACCTCGCCGTCTCGGTCGCCTCCGGCGCGCCCTGCCTGCGCCGCTTCGACGTGCTTAAGGCCGGACGCGTCCTGCTCTACGCCGCCGAGGACGCCCTGCACGTCGTCCGCCGTCGCCTCGACGGCATCGCCGCCGCCGCCGGCGCGAGGCTCGCCGATCTCGATATCCAGGTCATCGTCGCGCCGACGCTGCGCCTCGACCTCGAGGTCGATCGGCGCAACCTCGCCGAGACCGTCGACCGGTTGCGGCCCCGTCTGCTCGTCCTCGATCCGTTCGTGCGGCTGCACCGCATCGACGAGAACGCCAGCGGCGAGGTCGCGCCCCTCCTCGCCTGGCTGCGCGAGTTGCAGCGCCGCTACGGCGTCGCCGTGCTCGTCGTGCACCACGCCAGGAAGGGCGGCGCCTGCCTCCGCGCCGGCCAGGCCTTGCGCGGCTCCTCCGAGTTCCACGCCTGGGGCGACAGCAACCTCTATCTGCGGCGCGACGGCGAGGAGCTGACGCTGACCGCCGAGCATCGCGCCGCGCCATCGTCCCGGCCGCTGGTCGTCGAGCTGGTCCAGAACGGCCCGGCCCTCGCCCTGGAAGCGGTCGAGCGGGCCAGGCCCGTCGCCGTCGCCACTCCCGCGCTCGACGAGCGCGTCACGGCGGCGCTCGCCGAAGCCCGAGAGCCGCTTCCGTTCGCCGACCTGCGCGCCCGATGCCGGGTCCGGGCCGCCACCCTCCACGAGCGCGTCGGCCTGCTCGCCGCCGCCGGCCGCATTGTCAAGACCGCCGACGGCTACCGGCTCGCAGACCCCTGATCGGCGCTCCGTTCCCGGTTCCCGTTCCCCGCCTCTCTACAGCGCATGGGAAAGGGAACGGGAACGCCCGGCCGCGAAGCGGCCCTCCCTTCATCCCCAACGGAAAGCCGCGGATCGCCTGCTTCGAATGGGATCATGCTGCGCGGGTCGCCGGGTTGGGTTGGGGCAGTTTCCTTGTTCGGCTGGCGGCCGTTTCCTCGTCCCGACCTGCGCAGCGGAACTGGCGTCGCGCGCAGGGGCGGTCAAGGACGCGCGCCAAGCGCGCCCGACAGGGCTTGTCCTTGACGGCCCCGAGCACGGCGCCAGGCTTGGGCGCAGTCGGGACGCGGAAGGCTCCGTCCGCCTCGTCGTCGGCAAGCCGATGCGGACCCAGACTTCCGACCTGGCGAAACTGCCGTGAGCACCGCCCCGCCCATCAAACAACGTGACTGTCGCGCCCTCAAACAACGTGAG
>CAVYIZ010000052.1:0-120725 GCA_963768555.1 uncultured Alphaproteobacteria bacterium | reverse complement strand
CAAAGTGATGCAATCATGCTGCGGATTTTTGTGATAGGGAGGGGCGGTTTTGATTTGCGGGCGAGCTGTTTTGGCCGCGCTTGCTCCAATAGGCGTCCCAGTCGCCGTTGATACGGGTGACGCGCAGGGCGAGCATGGCGTCGGCGCGCTCGACGCGCCACCAAGCTCCTGGCAGCTTCAGGCGCTTCTGTGCGATATAGCGATGCGCGCTTTCGATCTCTCCGGAGCCGATCGGCAGATCCCTGGCCAAGGCGTCACGATAGTCGAGTTGGTTTTTCTGACCGCTCAAATAGCGATGGCAAGTTCGGACGGGAGCTTGATCGTCGGCCAACTGCGGGGGCTCCAAGTGACGAGCGAGCGCCTGCAGCGTCTTCTCCAAATGCCCTGTCTTGAGAGCCTCCTTTTGCGCCTCCATCCAGGCCTCTTTCGCGGCGGCGTCTGGCGCAATCGCCTTGACGGCGGCGCTCAAATATTCGCAAACATGATAAAAATCAATCAAATAGCCGCCTTGTGGGCCGAATTGCGCTTCCACCTGACCCACGATCCAGGCCGCTCCGTCCCCGACCGCGTGAACGCGGGAATCGGCGCCGAAGCCGGGCTCGAACCGCGCATCCGAGAAGTTGCCGTCCGGCGGTTTCGACACCGCCCTCGATCGCGCCGGCATAGATTGGCGTCCGGCTCCCCTTGGCGTGCGCGAGAGAAATCTTGGCTTCTCTCCACGACAGCGTCTTGCCTTTGCGCTTGTCCTTCTGGCGGGCGTCCGGCTCCACGATGGGGATCATGCCGCCATCGGTTTCAGCAACAATGTCCTTGTGACGCCCTGGCGCTTCGGGAAAATCTAGCGAGATCTTGCCGGCTTCGAACATGTTTCCGGCATGGCCGAGTGTAACCCTCTGGATCGTGCTCTCTCCGATCTCGAAGCCGTAGTGCTCGCGCAACTTGGCGCGCGCCAGAGCGAAAGGCTGATCCGCGGCGAAGTCGACGATCGCGCGCTGTAGTGGGCCTGAACAACCCCGAGAAACGACTTTCGCGCTGCGCATGAACGGGCGAACGCGCTTCTTCTCGAACCGGTATTGCGGCTCTAAGACCGCGACCTCGCCGAATTTCGTATGCCAGCGGAGTTTTTTTTACCTTGGCGATGCATCTGAGCTTGTCGACGAATTTCTCGTTCCGTCGCTTCGACCTGGTTCTCGGCCCATCCCTGCATCGCCTCCCGCCCCAACAGCCGCATCTCCTCCACGATCCGCTCCTCGACCGCACCTGGATTCCGCCTCAAGAAAAACTTTGGTTCCCCGTTGGTCCTGATTCATCAGGAGGATAGTCTTGGATTGCGATTCGAAAACCATCACCAACGGGGTGCGCGATGGTGGCACAGGGGCTGCTCGATTTCCAGTATGAGGCGGATTTGTCGAGCCATGGGGTCACCTCTTTTGCCGGTCTTGCGCTGTATCTCGACCTGATAAAGGCCAGCGGGCTCGGCGCGGCGATCCGGCGGCATGTGCGGGCGGCGGGCGGCCGCGGCTGGCTCGACATTCAGATGGTCCTGGCGGTGATCTTGCTGAACCTCGCGGGCGGCGATTGCGTCGAGGACATCGAGCGGTTGGAGCGCGACAGTGGATTTTCCGCGATCCTGCGCGCGATCGAGAAGGATTTGCTGTCGCGCGCGGAACGGCGGTCGTTGAAGAGCCGCTTTCGGCGCGAACGCGAGCGGGCGACGCCCTCGCCGTCGGCGCTGTCAGGTTGGCTGGAGCGGTTTCATGATCCGAACTCGCCTAAGGCGGCGGCGGGAGCGGCGTTCATTCCGGCGGTGACGGAAGAGCTCGAGGGCCTGTGGCGGGTGAACCAGGCGCTGCTGGCGTTCCTGCACCAACACCAGCCGGCGAGGTCGGCGACGCTGGACATGGACGCGACGCTGATCGAGACCCACAAGCGCGATGCGCTGTACTGCTACAAGAAGTTCAAGGCCTATCAACCGCTGAACTGCTGGTGGGCGGAACAGGGCGCGATGCTGTATTCGGAGTTCCGCGACGGCAACGTGCCGGCCGGACACGAGCAACTGCGGGTGCTGAAAGAGAGCCTTCGCCATCTGCCGGAGAGCGTGAAGAAGGTTGCGTTGCGCTCCGACACGGCGGGCTACCAGGAAGAATTGCTGCTCTATTGCGGCGAGGGAAAGGACTCGCGTTTCGGCGTGATCGACTTTGCGATCGGGGCCGATGTGAGCGAGGCTTTCCGCGCCGCCGCGCTGGCGACGCCGGAGAGCGAGTGGCGGCCGCTGATCCGGATTGTCGACGGCAAGTCCTACGCGACCGATCAGCAATGGGCCGATGTCGTCTACGTCCCCGATTGGGCCGGACACAGTCGCAAGCGCGCCGATTATCGTTTCCTGGCGATCCGCGAGCCGCTGCGCCAATTGGAGCTGGGGGACGAGAAGGAGCTGCCGTTTCCCACCCAGGCGTTCGGCCGCAAGGGCCTCCACAAGCTGTTCGGCGTGGTGACCAACCGGCAGGGTCCGGGCGACGGGGTGATCTGGTGGTTGCGGGAGCGTTGCGGCAAGAGCGAGGAGGCGCATTCGGCGATGAAATCCGATCTGGCCGGCGGACAGATGCCGTCAGGGCTGTTCGGCGCCAACGCCGCCTGGTGGGCGCTGGCGATCCTGGCGTTCAATCTGAACGCGGCGTTGAAGCGCTTGGCGCTCGGCGAAAGCTGGGCGGAAAAGCGCATGAAGGCGCTGCGGTTCCACCTGATCGGCCTGCCTGGACGCGTCGTCAGCCATGCCCGCCAGTTGATCATTCGCGTCGGCGGCGGAGCGCAAGCGCTGGCGACGATCCTCGACGCCCGGCGACGGGTCCGGGCGCTGGCGCACGGACCGGCCGGATGAACCAAAACCGTCCGTTTCCCAGCCCGGAGGTCATGACCGGCCGCCTCCGATGCCGCGGCGATGATGACCCGCGCGCGGTTGAGACCGACAAGACTCGCGCCGGTTGCATGCGATTCCCACGAGACTCGCCTTGCGCGAAGGCGAAGACGAGGAGGTGACCGACAAGACCCGATCGTGACCCTCGAAGCCGCCGCAGGCCGCAAAATCGGTCAGCGTCACGCGCGGCCCGAGTTTTGTTCGGGAATTGTGGCGCATCGGCCTCCTTGAAGTTTCCCTCGCTGTTCTCTATCGCCCCAATTATCGACGCGAATCGATCGCGAAGACCAGGGTGCGCCTTGAGACTGGCCAAAATCGCCTCGTCGCTGAGTGTAGCGGCCGTCATCTGTTAAATTCCCATCCGTTTCCAAATCCGAACCTTACTCCGCATCACTTTGAATCGCACCCGGTTGTCGCTCAGAAAAAAATGCTGCCGTCACTCCGCTAAGACGGAAGCCGTTCGGCGGGATCTGCCATTTATGCGAAGGCAGAAGCCGCGACGGCTAGGCCAATCCTCGCCCATGAGTTGGGCGGGAAGGTCAGCCTTCCAAATCGCACTGATGCGCCTTGACCAGATCGGCCATGCTGTTGAAACGGAATCCATATTTCGGCATTTTGCCCGGATTCATGGTGGCGCCGAACCCCTTCTGGTCGTGTCGGCGGTAGATCCAGCACGAGGCCAGCCCGTGCTTGTTGGCCGGAACGTGGTCGTGGAACATGCTTTCGGCCGTGTGCAGGATCTCGTGCTTCTCGATCCCGAGCGTCTTGAGCTTTTCCAGCATGTAGTCGAAATTGCGGTCGGACGGCTTGTAGGAGCCTATGTCCTCGGCGGTGTAAACGGCGTCGAACTCGACCTTGAGCTTCTTGTTGCTCGCGGCGAAGCTCTCGTTGTCGACGTTCGACAGGATCACCAGCTTGTAGCGCCGCTTGAGATACTGGAGCGCGTCGGCGGAATCGGCGAAAGCCGGCCAATCCGATACGGAGCGGCCGTAGGCGACGCATTCGGCCCAGCTGGCGGCGACGCCCCATTCCTCAGCCAGTCGCCGGTAGACGACGGCGAGGAGGTCCCGATAGAGTTTTGCCGGGGTTTGCGGCTGTTGCGCGGATTCGTGCCGCGCATGCGCCTCGAGGATGTCGTCGCGGGAGAGGGCCCGCCCGACCTTGTCGGTCAGGGGTTTCAGCGCCTCGATCATCCCCGACTCCCAATCGATCAGCGTTCCGTAGCAGTCGAAGGTGAGGGCCTTGAACTCGGTGAGCTTCATTTCGCGCAGTTCCTTGATCTCAAGCAATGCGTTGAGGGCCTTGCCGAGCCGATCCATCAGCAGATCGGTCTCGGCTTGGGCGACGCAAAGGGGCCGAATCCGTTCGTATCATTGCCGTGCGGAATCCGCGAACGACGCCGACGGTAGACTGGCCGCGCCATCCTCCCCTGCGCGATAGCGCGGAAGGGGGACCACGCGAAGCGTGGCGGAGGGGGAGGCGCCGCAGCAAGCAACTCAGTAACGCATGCGCTTCGAGCCCCCCTCCTCCCCTTCCCGCCGTTCCCATGGCAGGATGGCCCAGTTCCCCGAAGAAGGTCCCTCCCATTGCGCATCGCCACCTGGAACGTCAATTCCGTCCGCCAAAGGCTGCCGCCCCTTCTCGACTATCTGAAGGAGGTCAAGCCGGACGCTCTTTGCCTCCAAGAGATCAAATGCCTCGACGAGCAGTTCCCGCGCATGGAGATCGAGGAGCTCGGCTACAACATCGAGACGCACGGGCAGAAGGGGTTCAACGGCGTCGCCATTCTGTCCAAGCGCCCGATCGAGGTCGCCCGCGGCCTGCCGGGCGACGACGCCGACGTCCAGTCGCGCTACATCGAGGCGGTGATTTCGACCGAGGGCGGCGTCGTCCGCCTCGCCAGCATTTATCTGCCGAACGGCAACCCGTCGGGGACCGAGAAATATCACCTACAAGCTCGCCTTCATGGACCGGCTCATCCGCCACGCGAGGAAGCTCTTGGAATACGAGGAGCCGCTGGTCCTGGCCGGCGACTTCAATGTCATTCCCGAACGCGCCGACGCGGCGCAGCCCGAGCTCTGGAAAACGGACGCCCTCTTCTTGCCGGAGACCCGCGCCAAGCATCGCGAGCTGATCGCGCTCGGCTTCACCGACGCCTTGCGCGCGACCACCGACGCCGGCGGCCTCTACACCTTCTGGGACTACCAGGCGGGCGCTTGGCAGAAGAACAACGGCATCCGCATCGACCACCTGCTACTGTCGCCGCAGGCGGCCGACCGGCTGGTCTCGGTCGAGATCGACAAGGCGATGCGCGGGCGCGACAAGGCGTCCGACCACACGCCGATCCGGATCGAGCTGGCCGCGGAGGCGGCGCGCGCCGACGCGCCGGAGCTATAAGCCGAGTTGCCAGCGCTTATGGCGTTCGCGGCTACACGGACGATCCGAGCGCGAGTAGCAATGCGCTCTCGAGCCGATCGCGCGTGAACGGCTTCTCGATGACGGGCGCTCTCCATTCCGGCCTCGTCGGCGGCCCCGTAACCTGTCGCAAGGACGAAAGGAACCCCCCTCCCCCGCAGCGTCTCGACCACCGGGTCGATTTTCTCCGACCGGATGTTCACGTCGAGCATCGCCGCGTCGATCGCCGCGCGCCCGGCGAGTTCGACGCCCTTCGCCAGCGTGCCGACCGGGCCGACCACGACGGCGCCGAGCTCCGTCAGCATGTCCTCGATCATCGCGGCGATGATCCCCTCGTCCTCGATGACGAGGATCCGCTTGCCGGCGAGCCCGCTCATCGGCGCGCATCCTTCTCTTCCGCGAGCGGCGCGTCGATCAGGCAGACGAGCCCCGACGGTTCGAAGGCGAGATGGACCTCGCCGTCGAGATCCGAAGCTAACGACCGCTCGAGCAGCCGCGAACCGAAACCCCGACGCCGCGGCAGCGAGACGCAAGGGCCGCGCTTTCCCGCCACGCCAGCTTGAGGCGGGGGCCCGCAGTTTGGGTCCATTCGACGTCGACCCGGCCGACTTTGTTGGACAATGCGCCGTATTTCATCGCGTTGGTGCAAAGCTCATGCAGCGCCATGGTGATGGCGAGCGCTTCCTTCGGCCGCAGCAGGACCGCCGGGCCCGAGACCCTGATGCGTCCCGAGCCGTCTTCGGTGACCTTTAGGATGACCCTGGCGATCTGCTCGAGCGGGACGCGCTCCCAGTTGAGCCGAGTCAGAAGATTGTGCGCCAGCGCCAGAGCGACCAGGCGGCCCTCGAACGCCTGTCGCGCGTCGAGCATCGTCTCGCTTTCGCGGAACGTCTGGCGCGCGATGCTCTGCACGACGGAGAGCGTGTTCTTGACCCGATGGTTGAGCTCCGCGATCAAGAGTTCCCGCTCGGCCTCCGCCTCCTCGCGTTCCGTGACGTCGACATTGACGCCGATCATGCCGAGATACTCGCCTGTCGCGGAAAAGCGCGACCGGGCGTCGGTGTGCAGGACGCGGTACGCGCCCTTCGCATTGCGATAGCGCCCCGTGACCGTCACCGGAGCGCGAGCGTTCACCGCGGCCGTCATCCTTTGGCCGATCCGCTCGGCGTCCTCGGGATGCATGGTGGCCTGCCATTCGAAGGCCGGAATGTCGGCCTCGTCGACTCCCCAGTAATCGCGCAGCATCCGGTTGAGGTGCAGGCAGTGGTTGTGAGCGTCGCTCATCCAGATCATGACGGGCGCATGCTCCGACATGAGCCGGAAGCGTTCTTCGGATTGGCGGAGTTCCTCCGCGGCGGACTGGTGGACGACAGCGAGGGCGAGCTGGCGCGCGATCGTGTTCGCCAGACGCATCTCATCCTCGGAGAAGGCGTGCGCCTCCGGATAGTAGGTCATGAACTTGCCGATCAGCCGCCCGTCGGCGATCAGCGGGATGAAGGCAAGCGCCCGGATTCCTTCGGCCTTCGTCTCCTTGAGCGAGTCCGGCTCGTCGGCGAGATCGATGTCGCCGACGCAGATCGCGACGGGGGCCCTGTGGTCCGCCTTCCAGGGCGAGTGGCCGTCGGCCGCTTTCCGATAGGCGTCCGACAGGCCGCGCCACGCGACGAACCGCATGACGCCGGCGGCGTCGAACAACAGAACCGACGCCCGATTGCAGCCGAGCGCATCGCCGATCGCATCGAGCGCGGCCGAGTAGACGGCGTCGAGGGATTTTGCCGCATGCAGCCTCTCGGTGAACTGAAAGAGGCTCGTCAGTTCACCCATGCGCTTGGAGAGAGACGCCTGAAACTGCTTCCTCTCCGTGATCTCGCGGCAGACGGTCGACGCGCCGACGATGCGCCCGTCGACGTCGGCGATGGGTGACACGGTCAACTCGACGTCGACGAGGCTGCCGTCCTTCCGGACTCTCACGGTCTCATGCTGCCGGTACCACGCGCCCTTCCCGACGGAAGCCATGATGGCGTATGCCGCTTCATGCCGTTCGCGACGAACGAGCTTCAGGAGCGACTGCCCGACGATCTCGTCTGAAGTATAGCCGAGGAGTTTTTCGGCCGCTGCGTTCCACCAGACGACGATCCCGTTCGTATTCCAGCTCCAGATCGCGTCTCGCGACCCCTCCAGGATCGCCTCGAGGCGGACGCGATCCGCTTCGAGCCGCGCGCATCGGTCTTCGGCGTCCTTGAGCGGCCCGCGGCACTCGGCGAGCGAAAGGTCTTCGGCTGCCGGCCGGAATTGGTTCCGGGCCGCTGTCCGTCTTTCGGCCCGTCGGTGGCGCTGTCGACATGAACTCGCCTCTCGAAGCCTAAGCCGCCTCCCGGCTTCTCATTCCTGCGAACGCGTGCGCTGGTCCCGAAAACGGGTATTTGGATGAGGCAAATGCGGCGACACGGCGGCGAGACTGTGTTTGAACCGGCGGCATGCGCACAGGCCTCTCGCGGACGATTTGGAACGGCTCCGACCGCCGTTGTGGCCGGATCGTTCACGCCGCTTCGTTGACGCGACCGCTGACGCGTCGGGCGGGGTCATTGACCCCAGGTTACGGCGCGCTCTCCGCCTGCAGGTGTATACTGGTACATCATGCGTTTGCAGTCCCATGTCCTGAACTGCTCAACTGGCGAGACGTAAAGGCTGACCCCCGCTTAAGGGAACGATCCAGTCGGTTTGCGCGTTGCACCGTCCGTGGCGAAGGGCCTTTGCGCGGCGGCTCCGCCGCACCCTGCGAAGGGAGGTCGCCGTGACCCACAGCGTTGTTCGAGCCTCGGCCATCGCGCTCGGCGTGGCCGCTCTTGTTTCGCTGTCTCCTCTTTCCACAGTGAGCGCCGACACATCCGCACCAAACGGAACCACGTCCGCGACAAGTGGAGCGGCGTCCGCGCCAAGCGGGGCGACCGCGGTACAACACCGCGCCGTGCGCCGCTACGCTCACCACTACGCCCGTTACACCCGCCACCCGTTTGGCGAAACGGGCATCGCTATGTTTACTATGGCCACAACCCGGTCGCGGCTGCCGGCGCCGGAGTGGTCGGCGGCATCGCCGATCTGGGCTCACTGGCCGCCTATCCGGTCTATTGTTTTCCGCACTACGGCTCCTGCCCAGTCTACTTGCCGTATTGAGGAGGTTACTTCCGGCGATTCATTCGCGTCTTCGGCCGACCCCACTTCAATCAAAGATAACTGTTAATCGGTGGACCCCGACTGGACGCCGAAGTGAGAACGTGACCCCGCCCGTTGGCGCGGATCAATCCGCACACGCTGAAATCTGCGATCAGGACAAAGTTGGATGTGTACGATCCGGTAAGATCGCTGACGGATTGGACCGGATACATCGTTGACAGGTCTATTGCACGGCGAGGAGGGCCCCGCCGATGCCTTGGAGTGAGACCTGCGCGATGGACGAGCGGATGCGATTTGTGATTGCGGCGAGTGAGGACGAGGCGGTGATGACGGAGGTTTGCGCCGCGTTCGGGATCAGCCGCCAGACCGGCTACAAATGGCTGGCGCGCTATGCGGCGGAAGGCGCGGAGGGGTTGAAGGAGCGCAGCCGCGCGCCGATCCGCCATGGGCGGGCGCGCGACGAGGAGCTGGTGGCGGCGGCGCTGGCGCTGCGCGAGCGGCATCCGACCTGGGGTCCCAAGAAGCTGCGCAGGACGCTCGCCGACCGCTTGCCGGATGTCGCGCCGCCGGCGCTCAGCACGATCGGCGACTGGCTGCGCAAGGAGGGGCTGACCCAATCGCGTCGGCCGCGCAGGCGGTGTCCGCCCTTTTCTTCGCCGTTCCTGGCCGCCGACGGGCCCAACGCGGTGTGGTGCGCCGACTTCAAGGGCTGGTTTATGACGGGCGACCGCCAGCGCTGCGATCCGCTGACGATCAGCGACGCGATGAGCCGCTATCTCTTGCGCTGCCAGGCGGTGGCGCAGACCGACGGGGAGCACGTGCGCCCGGTGTTCGACGCGGCGTTCTGCGAGTTCGGGTTGCCGCTTGCGATCCGCTCGGACAATGGGCCGCCGTTCGCGTCGGTCGGCGCAGGCGGGCTGTCGCGGCTTGCGGTGTGGTGGATCAAGCTCGGCGTGCGCCCCGAACGGATCGAGCCGGGCAAACCGACGCAGAACGGCCGCCACGAGCGCATGCACCGGACCCTGAAGGCGGACGCCGCCGACCCGCCGGCGGCCACGCTCGCCGAGCAGCAGCGCCGCTTCGACGAGTTCCGCGCCGTCTACAACCACGAACGGCCGCACGAGGCCTTGGATTTCGAGACGCCGGCGGCGCTCTATCGCGCCTCCGATCGCGCTTATCCTTGCGCCCTGCGCGAGCCCGATTATCCGGACGACTGCGCCGTGCAGCCCGTGCGCTCGAACGGCGTGATCAAATGGGCCGGCGACCTGATCTTCGTCAGCGAGGCCCTGGTCGGCGAGCCCGTGGCGATCGAGGAGACCGAGGCGGGCGAATTGCGGGTTCGCTACGCCGACGTCGAACTCGGATTCCTCGACAAAAGCGGCCGCCTTCGCCGCCGGAAATTGTCGCGGCCGCCCGCCTGTGGACTTGTGGACAACGCTGAGGCGTTGCCCACAATCCCACAGGAAGAGCAGCAGCAACAGCCGGCCGCGTAAGTGGCCAAAAGTGTCAACCATGTATCCGGTCCAAAGTGTCAACCATCAATCCGGTTGCACAGATGGCGCGCAACGCCGCTTCCAAAACGTTACCGAGGCGGCGCCTGCGCGACAAGTTAGTCCTCTCGGGAGTCGCGAAGCTGTTCGGCCGTGCGCAAGGTCAAGGAAGGCGCGACGACAAACCCACCTTTTCGCCTTCCTGACCACCGAACCGAACGCCGAGGTCAAGACAATCCACCCCAAGGCCATGCCGGGCCATTCTGACGACGCAGACCGAGATCGAGACATGGCTTACTGCGCCGACCAGTGCTGTGCGCACAGAAACTGACGCAGCGGCTAAGCTTGGGCAGGCTACGGCGTTGCTGACGATTTGGCGGCACCCGCAATGGAAGTGGCCAGCCAACAGAGGTCACGCAAAATCCAAAGTGATAGATCTGACGTATAGACTTCGGCTAAAGGAACTTATCCAGAGTAATTTTTCCCATGGAAGTTTTCAGTGTTTATCAAATGGCCTGAAGACCTTCTTCTGTCCCTCCCATTCGACCGATGTCGTCAAGTTGCCTTAGAATTGCAGAGAAATAGCCCAAAGATTGTGTAACAAAATAGAGGTAGGCCGCAGTGTGTTGTGCGGTTAGCTTTGAGCCTCCGTCTACGCTGACGTGGCTTGACTGGCAGGTCCGGCACAGACCCGCTGCGCCAATTGTCCGAACCAAGGAGACGGACATGAACGCGAATTTCGGTTACGCAATTGCAATCAGTACGGCGCTCGCAACTTCGGCGGCGTTCGCACAGACGGGCGACACTGCGCCCAGTACGACGAATCAACCGGTCCATAAGGCGAGCCCGCCGCCGGTTTGCCAGCCGCCTTCGGGGCAACAGGCGAACAATGGGACAGGCGGGGAGCCGTTTGCGGCCAAGCAATCGGTCAGGCAGTGGCGCGCGCCGAAGCTCATCGGTGTTGCCGTGTACAGCGCCGACAACCGGAAGGTCGGAACTGTGAAAGACGTCCTGATCTACCATGACGGGGTCGTTCAGGTGGTCGTGATTGGTGTCGGGGGGGTCCCTGGGCATCGGCGCCAAAGACGTCGGCGTGCCTTTCACCTCGGTTGAGTGGCGGACCGAAGGTCGCGTCGTGCCGACGGATCAGCCGACCGTCAACCCGCTGAGCGCGACCAGCACTGCGGGCGAAAGACCCGAACCCAGGAAAATCGACCCCGCAGCCGCCGAGGCGAGCCAAGGCTACCCCGACAAGGCGCTGCTTAATGTGACCCTCGCGCAATTGCAGTCCGCCCCGGACTTCCAATATGCGCCCAATCCTGTCGCAAACCTCGAGCCGTCGACTGGTGGAGGGTCAATGCGATCGACAACTCCATGATACGCAATGCGCGGCCTTTCCGTCGCGGAGACCCAGTGAGGAACTTGCGGCTGTCACGCCCGCGTCACAAGAGAGATCGGCTCATTGTTGCGCAGCCGACGATCCGAGCCCTTTGAGGATGACCCTAGCCCTTTGAGTACGCAATATCCCTCGGACAGTTGGGACGCCGCGCTCTACCTTCGTTTTCAAGCCGAGCACGCGCAGCCGGTTCGAAGGGACACCGCAGCGCATCTTCGATCTGGGCTGCGGACCCGGCATCGGTTCGCGCTTGCTCGTAGAGCGCTTCGCTGGCCCCGAAATTACTGGAGTCGACACCTCCCCGCGGATGCTGGCTGAAGTACGTCGGCGACTGCCCACAATGCGATTTGAGGAGGTCGATATTGCGAGTTGGCGACCAAAACTTCGTCCCGACCTCATCTTCGCCAATGACGCATTGCATTGGTTGCCCGATCACGAGACGCTGCTTCCGCGTCTGATGTCTTATCTCGCCGAAGGCGGATCGCTGGCGATCCAGATGCCCGACAATCGCCATGAACCGTCGCATGCGCTCATGCGCCTGACCGCGGCTGATGGGCCCTGGGCGGATCGGCTGGTCCCCATCGCAAAGACACGCGGGCTGATCGGGACTTTTGCCGATTATTACAATTGGCTCAGGCCACTCAGCGCATCGATCGAAATCTGGCGGACAACTTACGTTCATCCACTGAGCGGCGTGGAAGCGGTCGTCGATTGGTTCCGAGGTTCGGCGTTGCCGCCGTTCCTCGATCCGCTCGAACAGTGGGAGCGGGATGAGTTTCTGGATCGCTACTTGCGCGAACTCTCATCTGCCTATGGACTTGAGGCCGACGGTCGGGTGCTGTTCCTGTACCCGCGTCTCTTCGTCATTGCGCGCAAGCCGGGATTGTTCGGGTCCTGATCTGCCAGACCGTGTAAGGAGGTCGCTGTTCGGGCATCGGTAACCGCGACATGTTTAATGATCCGCTGTGGCAGCGTCACGGCTTCGTTTTCAGTGACGCCATAGCAGCCGAGGGCACTCTAGTCTTTGCAAAGACCCGCAAAATGGGGACCGTGTATCAATCCATCGGATGATTTTCCAAAACGGTAAGGGGCAGCAGGGGGTCACTCGCAACCAAAGGGTGTGCGTGAATCGTCGAAGCGGGTTGGATGCCCCTGGCGGCAATGGTGCAGGCCGCCCGCCGCGTTGCAGGCGTCCATCGTTTGACCGCCGGTACGCTTTTTTCTGCGCAGGTGTCGAAACAAGCGCTGCTCAATCGTCTCTGGACTGAGCGCGGCGCAGTGGCCGCGCCACTCTGAACGGAGCCAGACGATGCAATACCTGTTGATGATTCACTCGGACGAGAAGGCGATGCAGTCCGCGTCCAAGGACGACATCGGGGCGATGATGGCGGCCTACGGCGCCTACACCAACGCAATGAAGGAAGCGGGCGTCTATGTCGGCGGAGAACGGCTCCATCCGAGCTCGACCGCAACGACCGTCCGCGTGCAGAACGGCAAGACCCAGGTCCTCAACGGCCCCTACGCAGAGGTCAAGGAGCAGCTCGGCGGCTACTATCTGATCGAGGCCCCCGATCTCGACGCGGCGATCAGCTGGGCCACGCGCTGCCCGGGCGCTTCGCGCGGCGCGGTCGAGGTGCGGCCGATCTGGGCGATGTGACGGGAAGTCCGCGAGCCGCGAGCCGCAGGCTGCCGCGCGTCCCGGACTCAATGGCGATGCAACCTTAAGGGGCCAACTCACTTTCCAGGCGCTTCCGCAGGGGACGACGCGCGTCGTCGCCTCGATCTCCTCAGGCGGCAATCCCTTCGCCAGCGCCTCGAGCCGCAATGTAGGCGTATAATTGCACGATCACCCGCCTGTTGACCGCACTGATCGCGCGCCCCCTGTTCTTGCAAGGATCAGGCAGAAGTGTCCCTCTCGGTCCGTCCAATCCGCAATTGGAGTCCAGCCGCCTGCTCGCAGCAGTAAGAGAGCGTCTCGCGGACCGTATTTGAGGCTGTTCTCGGTATGGATGGTCTCTCCTTTTGCCATCGAAAAGCGCCGGCCATCGACCTCGAAATGGACGCCGCGAGCGGCCTCGAGGTGCATTTCGATCCGCGCCTCGGCGTCATTCCACCGCGCGACATGATGAAAGGCGTCGACGGGCACAGAGCCGTCAAGCTCGCGGTTGATCCGATGCAAAAGATTAAGATTGAACGCCGCCGTCACGCCCCGCGAATCGTCGTATGCGGGCAAGAGAATGTCCACATCCTTGATGCGGTCGATCCCGATCAACAGCATCGAACCGCTGCCCAAGGTCACCGCCATCGTCCGCAGCAGATCGACGGCGTCCGGCGCCAGGAAGTTTCCGATCGTCGAGCCCGGAAAGAAGCCCAGCCGCGGCGCGCTTTCGATCGCCGCGGGGAGTCGCAGCGTCTCGGTAAAGTCCCCTTCGACAGGATGTATCGGCAAATTGGCAAACCGTTCCGAGAGCCGTGCGGCCGACTCCCAGAGGAAATCCTTCGAGATATCGATCGGCACATATGCAGCCGGGTCCACTGCGGACAGCAATATCGGTGTCTTCGCAGAAGAGCCCGACCCAAATTCGACGACCGCGCGCGCTGGACCCGTCAGTGCGGCAATCTCGCTGGCCGCCTTGGAAAGGAGCGATCGCTCTGTCCGGGTGAGGTAGTACTCGGGCAACGCAGTGATCGCTTCGAAGAGCTCGGAGCCGGCGCGATCGTAAAACCAACGGGCAGGGATGGCCCGAGGTCGCGCAGCGAGACCGTCCAAGACGTCAAGACGAAAGGCTGGATCAGCCTCGATGAAGCTGCGCAGACGCAGATCAGTTGAGCATTGAAGCATCAGATATCCTTGGCGAGGCGCAGGCCCATGAATTGCCAGCGCTGGTGTGGGTAGAAAAAGTTGCGATAGCTGGAGCGCAGATGTCCGCGCGGCGTTGCGCAGCTCCCGCCTTTCAGAACGAACTGGCCGGACATGAACTTGCCATTGTATTCGCCGACTGCCCCCGGCGCGGCCCGGAAGCCAGGGTGAGGGAGGAATGCCGATCCGGTCCACTCCCACAGGTCCCCGAACATCTGGCTCAGTCCGGGACGGCTTGGGGCAGGACGCGGCCGGACAGCCTCCGCGGCGGCGGCAAACGTGCCATCCCTTGGGTCAAGCCCTTCGGCTGCGCTTTCCCACTCCGCTTCGGTTGGCAATCGGGCCGCCGCCCAGCGGGCAAACGCGTCAGCTTCGTAGTAGCTGATATGACGGACGGGTTCTGCAGGATCGATTGCTGTCAGGCCGCCGAGGCCGAATTGGTCGACCCATTCGCCGTCGTCTGCCCGACGCCAATAGAGGGGCGCCTCAATAGCGTTTTGGCGTACCCAGGCCCAGCCGTCCGATAACCATAGGCCCGCGTTCCTGTACCCGCCGTCATCGATGAACGCGCGCCACTCGCCATTGGTGACAAGACGGCTGGCGAGCATGTGTGGTTGAACCCACTGCGTATGGCGGGGGCCCTCGCAATCGAACGCGAAGCCGGCGCCGCCATACCCAATCTCGGTTGGACCTTGACGGCCTTCCACCCAGCGCATCGGCGGCGGCGTGTTGGCGTCCTGGGCGCAAGCGGATTCCCAAACCGCAGGCTCGAGCGGGTTCTGCGCAAATAAGTGGAGGATGTCAGTGAGGAGGAGCTCCTGATGCTGCTCTTCGTGGTGGCAGCCGAGTTCGATCAAGGCCCCTGCTTCGGACGACAAATCGTCGAAGGATTGCTCCATCGCTTGATCGACGTACGCACGATAGGAACAAACCTCATCAAGCGAGGGACGCGTGAGCAAGCCGCGTGACGGCCGGGCAATGCGAGCCCCTTCGGATTCGTAGTAGCTGTTGAACAGGAAGGGAAAGCGCGCGTCGAAGAGTCGATAGTGCGGAAGGCAATCCCGGAGCACGAAAGTCTCAAAGAACCAAGTCGTATGCGCGAGATGCCATTTGACCGGCGAGGCGTCCGGCATCGACTGCGCACTAGCGTCGGCATCGGACAGATTTCTTGATAGAGCGAGGCTGAGCGCACGGACACGGTGGAATTGGGCGCGCAATGCGCTGATTGGCGACTGCCGTTCCGGCGCGACCTCTGCGGTTCTATCCATGATCGAAGCCCCTCACCGGTCGGTCATACCCGCGGATTCCGACGAAGCCGGCCACCCCACCCAAAACGGCGTTACAACGCGGCACTGACAAAGTTTGTTCCCCTTTTCGGGTTCCAACCGGCCAGTGTTACTCCGTCGATCGCTCGCGCGCCGGGTACGCCGATCACGACAAGCCGACCGACCGCACTGTCTATCAACATCAGTTAGAAGTACTATTCGATCTTCAAGCGCTGGATGTTGGAACGGCCTTAACGCCGATCGTCTTTGCACTGAGGCTCATCGAGGCGCCCGACCTCGACGCGGCGATCGCCTGGGCGGGCCGCTGCCCAATCGCTATTGAGACCAGATCGTTCCGGTGGCGGCGCCGCAGCGAGGGGAGCAGACCACGATGGATAGCCTTATTGGCTTCCTCGCGCCGACAGCCCGCTGACCGCTTTCACCGCGCGGTTCCGACCTCTTCCGCGGCCGGAGACGCAGCTTATTCCGCGGCTTTGCGTTTGGCCCGCTTCGCCGATCGAAGCCGTCTCTCCAGCCGCTTGATGAATTCATCGCTTGTCGAATGATCTCCCGACTCTGCTGCGCCCAGGCTCAATTGTTCGCGCACCATCTTCGCGCTTTCCGGGTCCCACGTCTCGGCGATGCGAAAGTAGGCGCCGCGGAACCTGGGGTCGGTCACATGGGCGTCCCATAGATCGGGGTCGTCGGAGAACGCGGCGGCGATGAAGAAGTCCCAAACCCGTTCGTGGCGAAACATCAACCGATCCACGACGCCCGCCGCGCCTTTCACCGCGCGGGAAATGAGGAGCTTCTGCTCCAGCAGGCACGAGGCTTCCGCGGCGAACTCGTCCGGGTTCAGCCAGTTGCGGTCCTCGAGCCGCATCTTGACCGCGTGGCGGCCGAACTCTCTCAAAGGGAAGGGCCGCCCGACAATCTGCCGATATCCCGGTTTTCCGGGCACGCCTTCGTCGGCGACCCGGAAGGACTTCGTCGATCAGCGCCGCCGCCGACGGCATGTGTCCCTGAGCCAGGAGGTCAGCGGCAAAAGCGAGATCGAACGGATTGGACAGCATCAGTTCGGCCGCCCGGCGTTCGTCCTCAGACGGCGCCTCGTCGAGGGCGTGGCGAAAAAACGTCGCTGCCGCCGCCTCGTAGGCCGCTCCATGGCAGCGCTGAGTTTCGTCCGCTCCGACCGGGCGAGACCGCATGAACCCCTCGGCTTCGCTTCGGCTGAGCGGCATGAGATCGACGATCCGCGAACTGGGCGGCGGCCGCCATTCGATCGGCTGCGTGCCGACGATCACGTCGCCCTTGGACATGTCGCGCGCAAACGTCCCGATCTTCTCGCGCGTATCGGCCGAGACCTCGTTGAGGCCGTCGATGATGACCATCAACGCTCTCGTATGCACGAGGCTGCGAACGAAGCCGATTTCCTGCACGTTATGAATGATGCGCGAAATCGCGGCGTCGACGTCCTCCGCGCAATCCCGGGCGTGAAGGAATGCGACCGGACGGACGGTTTTCGCCGCCAATTCGCGCAGCATGCTCGTCTTGCCGAGCCCGGAGTCCCCGCGAACGACGACCACCCCGCTCAGGGTCAATTGGCGAACGGAGATCGGTTCGCCGCCGTCGATCCGCGCCCGCCCTTCCGCGAAATAGCCGAGCTTCGGCAAATCATCGAGACGAACCGCCGCGACAAGATCGCCCCGGAATGGCTGAAGCAGGCGCCGTCGCAGCGGCGGAACGATCAGGAGCAGCAGGGGAACGAATCCGGCGCTGATGAACTTGCGGGCCCTCGGGTTCCAGAAGAACACCGACTGGACGGCGCGCGACCACGGAAAAGCGACCAGGAAGGCCGTCCAAAGCAGCGCCCAGCCGACGACTGAACCGAGTCAGCCAGAGGCTGACCCGAGCCAATTCCTCGCCCTTGAGTTGGGCGGCGAGCGCGCTCTCGTAGGTGGAATGCGACGCTTTGAAATCCGTCAGGAGTTTTTCGACCGTGGCCTTTTGCTCGGGCGACCAGCACCGGCGCACGGGACCGTCGATCGGCAGATCGCGAACCCACGCGAAGGCTGCGCGCGCGAAATCCGCAAGATTGTCGGTTTCGCCGGGCGTTCGGCACGCGGCGTAAATGGCCGCCATCACGGCCTTCTCCGCCTCGTCGCGGGCGCGCGGCTCCTGCGAGATTGCCGCCCAGTTGTTCGCCAAGAGTTCGAGCAGCTTGTGGGCGGCGCCGGGATTGTCGGCGACTGAATCCGAGCGGCAAGGCGGCCGGGTGGCCGAGCCAGGCAAGCAGAAGCTCGCTTCCGTCCTTCTTGGCGTCCGCGCCGGTCGCGATATGCGCCGCCGCGCGCAGCTGCCCGGTCTCTTCTTCTCCGCGAACGTCGATGAGACTGATGGCCGCGATGGCCGAGCCGATGTCGGCCGGCCCGATCTGAGCAAGCGCTTGAGCCGCCGAATTCCGCACATCGCTGTCCGGATCGCCCAGGAGGGGCATGAGCTTGTCGATCACCGCGCCCGCGCGCTCGCCGGCCGGGATTTGTCCAAGCGCTTGAGCCGCCGAATTCCGCACATTGCTGTCGGGCGAATGGCCCAGGAGGGGTATGAGCTTGTCGATCACCGCGCCCGCGCGCTCGCCGGCCGGGATTTGTCCAAGCGCTTGAGCCGCCGACTCCCGCACATCGCTGTCCGGATCGCCCAGGAGGGGCATGAGCTTGTCGATCACCGCGCCCGCGCGCTCGCCGGCCGGGATTTGTCCAAGCGCTTGAGCCGCCGAATTCCGCACATTGCTGTCGGGCGAATGGCCCAGGAGGGGTATGAGCTTGTCGATCACCGCGCCCGCGCGCTCGCCGGCCGGGATTTGTCCAAGCGCTTGAGCCGCCGACTCCCGCACATCGCTGTCCGGATCGCCCAGGAGGGGCATGAGCTTGTCGATCACCGCGCCCGCGCGCTCGCCGGCCGGGATTTGTCCAAGCGCTTGAGCCGCCGACTTCCGCACAACGCTGTCCGGATCGCCCAGGAGGGGCATGAGCTTGTCGATCACCGCGCCCGCGCGCTCGCCGGCAGCGAGGTTCACGAGCGCTTGAGCCGCCGAATTCCGCACATACGGCTGCGGATCGCCCAGGAGGGGCAGCAGCTTGTCGATCACCGCGCCCGCGCGCTCGCCGGCCGCGAGCTTCGCGAGCGCTTGAGCCGCCGAATTCCGCACATCACTCTCCGGATCGCCCCAGCAGGGGCATGAGCTTGTCGATCACCGCGCCCGCGCGCTCGCCGGCCGGGATTTGTCCAAGCGCTTGAGCCGCCGACTCCCGCACATCGCTGTCCGGATCGCCCAGGAGGGGCATGAGCTTGTCGATCACCGCGCCCGCGCGCTCGCCGGCCGGGATTTGTCCAAGCGCTTGAGCCGCCGACTTCCGCACAACGCTGTCCGGATCGCCCAGGAGGGGCATGAGCTTGTCGATCACCGCGCCCGCGCGCTCGCCGGCCGCGATTTGACCAAGCGCTTGAGCCGCCGACTTCCACACAACGCTGTCCGGATCGCCCAGGAGGGGCATGAGCTTGTCGATCACCGCGCCCGCGCGCTCGCCGGCCGCGATTTGACCAAGCGCTTGAGCCGCCGAATTCCGCACGCTCCATTCCGGATTGCCCAGGAGGGGCATGAGCTTGTCGATCACCGCGCCCGCGCGCTCGCCGGCCGCGATTTGACCAAGCGCTTGAGCCGCCGAATTCCGCACATACGGCTCCGAATCGCCCAGGAGGCGCATGAGCTTGTCGATCACCGCGCCCGCGCGCTCGCCGGGCGGCACGAACGTTGCAAGGGCGCGGAAGGAATCGTTGGCGACGGCGGCGGCGACCGAGCTTTTGTCGACGACCGCCGCTTCGAACCCGCGCACCATCCAGTCCGGCGGCGGCCTGTCTTCGAACTGCGCGAGCGCCGGGGCGGACAACACGAGCCCCGTCGCCACAATGACCCATCGCATCGCCGGCTCCGGCGGCCAATTTCGCTTGTCCATTAAATCACAAAAAATTCCGCTTCTAAACGGATAGCGCGCTCCGTCGCCTTTTCTTGCACGCCTGTGTCGAAATGCGCGACCCCCATTCGTCTCTGCACTGAGCGCGGCGCGGTGGCCGCGCCATTCCGAACGGAGCCAGGCGATGCAATACCTCTTGATGATTTACTCGGACGAGAAGGCGATGCAGTCCGCGTCCAAGGACGACATCGGGGCGATGAGGCGGCCTACGGCGCCTACACCAACGCGATGAAGCAGGCCGGCGCCTATGTCGGCGGAGAACGGCTCCATCCGGCCTCGACCGCCACAACTGTGCGAGTCCAGAACGGCAAGACCCAGGTCCTCAACGGCCCCTACGCAGAGGTCAAGGAGCAGCTCGGCGGCTACTATCTGATCGAGGCCCCAGATCTCGACGCGGCGATCAGCTGGGCCGCCCGCTGCCCAGGCGCTTCCTACGGCGCGGTCGAAGTGCGGCCGATCTGGGCGATGTGAGCGGGGTCCGCCCGACCCTTCGGTTTCCGCGACACGTGAAGATCAGGGCGCAGGCGATGGCCGAAGCGGGCTTTCGCCGCGTCGGCTCCCTGACCTACTTCCTCAAGCGAATATGCAACTATCACACTCAAGCCCTTGATATAGCCATCGATAATTGCGATGCTCCAACTAATTGCTTAACAATTGCTTGCCAGGCATGGCATTGTGTTCCGTGTTTGTTCTGTTTGGGAAAGGGGGCCGGCGACTTGTCCGGTTGCATCACCGTCATCGCGCCCGCCATTTGTCGCAACGGGTCGCTCGAGGCGCAGATCGCTAAGGCGAAGGCCGGGCGGGAAGAGCCGATTGTTGATCTTTTGAACTGTGGCGTTTCGGCCGCCGGGATTAGGGCGCAGCGGGACCTGATGGCAAAGTGGGCCTGCCCGCAGAAAGCGTCGCAAAGGCTTGAGAAGATTGATTCCGTGCCCGGAGGGCACGGCCTCGAAAGTCTCGAAGCCCCAAGATATGGTAAAAGGCGATCATCATGCCGACGAACTCCAAAGTATTCGCCGAAGCGTAGTGCAAAGGAGAGCGACGGGCGCGGCGCATGCCTAAACAAGTCCATCACGATTGGCCTGGAGACGGTGCCGCAACGGCTTGAAAACATTGAAACCCCGCCTGGAAATGGTATGGCCCCGGACGGCTCAGACCCCCAATATCTGGTGCAAGGGCGCGCCGTGGAAACCATCGGACCGACAGACGCCGAGCGGCGAAAAGGTCTTCGTCGGCGGTCCCATGGCCTCCGCGCTCAGGGGGGCCCGGACCCTCGGAAGCGACAGTTTTTGGCACCCAAGCGATTGAAAACAAAGGCTCGGGGACAAACATGACGGCCTGCGGGACCGCAGCGGGGGCGAAGCGCGAAGTGCGCTCCGTTTCGCTCGGTTCGCTCCCGCACTCTCATTCCCACAACCTCGACGGCAAGGCCCGCGCCGCGGCCGAGCGCGCGGCGCGGGAAAGCTACGGCAAGCTCCTCGCCTTCCTCGCCGCCCGCTCCCGCGACGTGCCCGGCGCCGAGGACGCGCTCGCCGACGCCTTTGCCGCCGCGCTCGCCGTCTGGCCGGCGCGGGGCGTGCCGGCCAATGCCGAGGGCTGGCTCGCGACCGCCGCGCGGCGGCGGCTCATCGACGGCGCCCGCCGGCGCCGCAACGCGGAATTGTCCACGGAGGCGCTTCAGCTGATCGGGGACGAGCTCATGGCCGCGGAGGGCGGAGGCGTCGATCCCCGACCGGCGCCTTGCGCTGATGTTCGCCTGCGCTCATCCGGCGATTGAAGAATCGATCCGGTCACCCTTGATGCTGCAGACCATTCTCGGCCTCGATGCGGCGGCGATCGGTTCGGCCTTCCTCGTTTCTCCCGCGGCGATGGGCCAGCGCCTCGCCCGCGCCAAGGCCAAGATCCGCCTCGCCGGCGTGCCGTTCAGGATCCCCGAGCGGGAGGACTTGCCCGAGCGGCTCGGGGCCGTGCTGGAGGCGATCTACGCCGCCTTCGCGCACGGCTGGGCCGAGGCCTTCTCCGACGACCCGCGCGGCCGCGACCTCGCCGAGGAGGCGATCTGGCTCGGCCGCGTCCTGGCCGAGCTCGCGCCGGCCGAGCCCGAGGCCAAGGGTCTGCTCGCGCTGATGCTTTACGCCCATGCGCGCCGAGCCGCCCGCCGAGACGCGGCAGGAAGGTACGTCCCCCTGAGCGATCAGCCGACCGAGCTCTGGGACGAATCCTCGATCGAGGAGGCCGAGAGCTTGTTGCGCGCCGCGAGCGTTTCAAACGCGCCCGGGCGCTTCCAGCTCGAAGCCGCCGTCCAGTCCGTCCACGCCGCCCGCCGGCGAACGGGCGCGACGGATTGGGAGGCGATCGCGGCGCTCTATGACGCGCTCTACGCCCTGACCGGCTCGCCTGTCGTCGCCGTCAACCGGGCGGTCGCGGTCGCGCAGACGCAAGGAGCCGCGTCTGGACTGGCGCTGCTCGAAGAGGTCGGCGCTGACAGCGGCCTCGCCGGCTTCGAGCCCTATTGGGTCGCCAAGGCCGAACTCGCCGCTAGGACCGGCGCTCTCGTCGAGGCCCGGCGAGCCTACGAGATCGCGATCGGCCTGCAGGCTGACCCGGCGGCCCGCGCCTTTCTGGTCGAACGGCTGGCGGGGCTCCGGTGACGAGCGGGCTACGCCTCCCGTCTCCACAGGTCCGGATAGGATTCGACGAACCCGTCCGCGGAAATTTCGAGCAGGCCCTCGTAAGGAACGGACGGCGCAGCATAGCGGAACACCGTATCGCTGAGGCGTTCGTAGAATTGCGGCAGCTCCGTGAGACTGGCCGCCTCGAGGTTGAACCAGGCGGCGGGAACAGCGAGCCTCTGGCCCACCTGCGGTCCGGTTCGTTTGAGCTGCAGCAGGTTGGTGGCCGGCGTGAAGCTGAGGTCCAGATCGAGCAGGGGCGCCAGACCTTCGATTTCGACGCCGTCGAGGAGCCACTTGCCTCGACTGCGGCGAATGTCATGATCGATTTCCGCGTCTCCGACAAATCCGGTCACGCGTCCTTTTCTTGTGCTCCAGCGGCTGTCGACCTCGATCGAATAGGCGAGGCTGGCCGGCCCGGTCTCGTGCAGGAAGACGGCGGCGCCGCTCAGTTTCCAGCCGTCGCCGTGCGGACGCAGAAATGCGGCGTCGTGTCCCGGTCGATCGAGGCGCCGCCACAACGCGCGCACGTTATACGCCGCCGACCGGATACGGGCGCCCCTCGAACCGCTCCGGATGGTAGCCCTTTTCGCCGATGACCTTGGCGAGCGGGCCGCGGATGTCGCCGGTCTGACGCAGGCGGGCGACGATCGCAGCGAAATCCCATTTCGGCCGCCAGCCCAGTTCGCGCCGGGCGAGCGCGTTGTCGTACACGCGGTCCATGTTTTGCGCCATGCGCCAGCCGCGCCGCGCATATTCGTCCTCCCAGCCCGGGACACGCTCGCGGACGACCGCCGCCGCGTCGGCGCGCAGGCGCGCCGCGTCCTCGCGGCGGAACGGCGTCGTGGCGCTGACGATATACCTGCCGAACCCGATCGAAGGCGCGCGATCGACGGCGAGGAGATGCGCCTCGACCACGTCCTCGATCGCGACGCGGCGGAAGAGGAATTCGTTCGCCTTCAGGTTGGCGTCGTCGAAGGCCGCCCGCGCGTCCGGGTCGTCGTCCTCCTCGGGGAAGAACCGCGAGGTCCTCAAGACGACGCAGGCGAGCCCCTCGTTGCGCCGGAAGAGCCGGCAGAGATCCTCGGCCGCGGTCTTGGTGACGCCGTAGATGTTCTTCGGAACGGGAGCGACGCTTTCGTCGATCCAGGCCGCGGGCGCTCCGGGAGGGGGTTTGAGCGCGTCGCCGAAGGCGCTCGTCGTGCTGGTCATGACGAAGCTTTCGACGCCGGCGCGCGAAGCCTCCTCGAGCAGGATGAGCGTGCCGAGCACGTTCGTCTCGACGAATTCCTCGCGCCCGTGGGTCGCGACATGCGGCTTGTGCAAAGTCGCCGCATGGAGAACCGCGCGAGCGCCGGCCAGGCAGCGCGCGACAAGAAGCCGGTCGGCGATCGACCCGACGACGTCGGTGAAGGGCCCACGAACGACGTCGAGCCCGACCGCCTCGCGTCCCGCCGCACGCAGCGTGCGCATCAGCGCTTCGCCCAGATGCCCCGAACTTCCCGTGACGAGAATGGTCAAACGTCCCGCTCCTGGCAATGCCGTCGGGCATGATCGCGCGCTCCTACGAGTCGCCGAACCGGCGTATCGCGCTTATCATGATCCGGAAGGCGGGAGGAACAGGACGAAATTTGGCCCATTCGTTCGCGGCACGACGATTTCCGCCCCTGTCCGTTCTCCTCGCGGCGCTTTGCCTCGCCGGCTGCTCGCCGGCGCTGGAGACCGACCAGGCCCGGCTCTGCCGCATGGCGCTGCCGGCGCTGACGCCGGAGGGCGCGCGGATCACGATCGACAGTCAGCGGCCCGACTCGGATGGGCGCGGGCTGGTTGTCGCCTTCTCGACCGAGGCGCCTGGGGAGGAGCCCGAGCCGCATGTCGCGACCTGTCGGTTCCGCGAGCCCGGTCGGCCCCGGCAGTCGCGCGATCTCGTCTCCCTGACGTTCGACGGCGAGGCGCTGTCCGACACGCAGCTCTTCTTTCTCGTCCGCTACTGGCTGGCGACGCCCGAAGGCCGCGCCGCCGACCCTGCCCCGCTCGGCGACCTCGGCGGCGCGCTCCGCCTGCCGCGGGGCTTTGCCTACGGACTTCAGATGGCGCTCGACGGCCTGCCGCTGTCGGCGATCTACGCCCTGCTGGCGGCCGCCTATTCGCTCGTCTACGGGCTGATCGGGCGGATCAATTTCGCCTTCGGGGAGCTCGCCGCCGCCGGCGGCTATGCGGCGGCGATGGCGGCGCTGGCGCTCGCCGGACTTCCGCCTGCTCCGCTTCTGGCGGCCGCCTTCGCGCTGGCGGCGGCGGTCGCCTGCGGATGGAGTTTCGCCTCGGCGCGCGCGGTCTTCATTCCGCTCCGTCGCGCCAGGGGGCAGCAGGCGCTGGTGGCGACCGTCGGCCTCGCCCTGTTCCTGCAGGAGCTGCTGCGGATCGCCCAGGGCGACCGGACGAGCTGGATGGCCCCTCAGCTCAATCAACCCTTCGCGCTCGCGCGGGCGGGCGACTTCATCGCCGTCGCCACCCCGATGACGTTCGTCGCGACCGCGGTCGCGCTCGCGGTCGGCCTCGGGCTCGTCCTCCTGTTCCGCTGGACGCGCACGGGGCGCGAGTGGCGCGCCTATTCCGACGATCCGCTGGCGGCCGAACTGCTCGGCGTCAGTCCCGTCGCGGTGACGGCGCGCGCCTTCGCGCTCTCCGGGGCGCTCGCCGGCCTCGCCGGCGCGACGATGACCGCGGCCTACGGGGCGGTCGGCTACGGACTGTCGGGGACGCTGACCCTCAAAGCGCTCGCCGCCGCGATCGTCGGCGGCATCGGATCGCTGCCGGGCGCCTTCCTCGGCGGCCTGATCGTCGGCGCGGCCGAGGCCGGCTGGTCGGCCTTGTTCCCGATCGACGATCGGGATCTCGCCGTCTATGCGCTGCTCATCCTTTTCATCGCCCTGCGTCCGTCCGGACTGCTCGGACCGCGCGATGACGTGACGCACAACCTGTTCCCGCGCCGGTCTTGACTTGGCGGGCGAGCCTACCACATCCTGCGGACGCGGCCTGGGGGCGGCTGCGCCCGGAGGTCTTCCCATGTCCAATATCTTTGCGGCGACGCCTGCTCCGCCCTTGCGCGCCGACGCGTTGGCGGGCGTCCGCTCGCGCCGCATTCTCGCGGTCTGCTTCGATCTCGTGATTGTCAGCGTGCTGGTCGCGCTGATCTGGACCGCCGCGATCGTGCTGACGCTGGGTCTCGCGCTGTTCTTCCTGCCGCCGCTCTGGCCGATCGTCGCCTTCTTCTACAACGGCCTCACCGTATCCGGCCCGAGGATGGCGACGCCGGGCATGCGGGCGATGGATCTCGAAATGCGCATGCACGACACGGGCGCGCGCGTGCCCTTCGTCAACGCGGCGGTCCAGGCGGTGCTGTTCTATGTGAGCTGGTGTTTCCCGCCGATTTTCCTCGTATCGCTGGTCGACCCGGAGAAAAGATGCCTGCACGACATCATCTCGGGCGTCGTGATCGTGCGTCGCCAGTGAAACCCGGGGCCCCCGCCGCGCATTCTTGGTGAGGATCGGCGCGCGGCCGGCCGCCTTCGAGCAGAGGGGAGGACAGCGTGACCAGGGAAGTGCGCGACGCGCCTCAGTTCTATCTGACCGCGCCCTCGCCATGCCCCTATCTGCCCGGCCAGCAGGAACGCAAGATCTTCACCCATCTCGTCGGCAAGCGCGCCGCGGCGCTGAACGACCTGCTCACCCAGACCGGCTTCCGCCGCTCGCAGACGATCGCCTACCGCCCGGCCTGCGAGAGCTGCCGCGCCTGCGTCTCGGTGCGCGTGCTGGTCGACGATTTCCGCCCCAACGGCAGCCAGCGCCGCGCCGCGCGCGCCAACGCCGACCTCACGGGGACGTTGATCACCCCGAAGCCGACCAACGAGCACTTCGCCCTGTTCCGCGCGTATCTCGACGCGCGCCATCCCGAAGGCGGCATGGCGGACATGTCGTCGCTCGACTTCGCCATGATGGTCGAGGACACCCATATCGACACCCAGCTGGTCGAGTACCGCGCACGCAACCCCGATGGGCAGGGAGCGGGACCGCTCTACGCCGTCTGCCTGACCGACCGGCTCGCCGACGGGCTTTCGCTCGTCTATTCCTTCTACGCGCCCCACGATCCGCGCCGCTCGCTCGGCGCCTTCATCATCCTCGACCACATCGCCAAGGCCAAGGCCCTCGGCCTGCCGCACGTCTATCTCGGCTACTGGGTCGAGGGGTCGAAGAAGATGGGCTACAAGGCGGCCTACCTGCCGCAGGAGCGCCTCGGCCTGCACGGCTGGATCCGGGTCGAGCGATAGCGCCCTGCAGCCCCCGTGCAGAGTCGACGAGCGCGCGGGCGATTTCAAAGGCTTGGGCGCCAAAAGCTGCAACTTTTGCGGGCCGTCGTCACTTTGTAGCCGCGCGCGCTGGGCGCGGCGGACGCGGCCAGCGCCCGCGTCACCAGAGGGGCCTCGTACCAGATCTTGTGGGTTCGAGACTTCCGGGGCCATACCATTTCCCGGCGCGGAACCAATCTTTTCAAGCTCTTGCGGCACCATTTCCCGGCCGACGGACCGCCCCCTCAGGCATTCTCAGAGAACGACTCGCCCGAAAGCCGCGTTCGCCTCCGGCCGCGCGCCGAGTGATTTCAAAGACGCGTCATGCGCTCGTCCAGGACGCGTCCGGAAGCTCAAAAAGCGCCGAAAATTGCTTCCAACGCCTTCCATCTTTGGCAGCGAATCCGGGGTTATCAAAGGCTTGTCAGCGACTCTCGGGCGAAATTCTTTATTTGTCCCCTCCTCCCGGCCGGCCGCCGCGTTCTCCGCTCCGATCGATCGATCGCGAGGGGCGGCAGGCGTCGGGATGGCTTCGACGGAACCGGACAACTCGGCGATCTCCTTCAGGAAGAACAAAGATAGTACATGCAACTCAATCTTGTCAAGAAATGTTTCCGAGGGCGGACACCCGACGCAGGTTTCCCCTGCAATTCCGGAGAGAAGGCCGCGCCGCGGCGCGAGCAGTTGGCGCTGCGGGGCTCGGCCGCGCGACGAGCGTGGCGAGAGGCGAGCCACGTCGGCTCGTCGTCGTCCAGGTGCTGACGCGCCTCCTCCGCTCCGGCCGTTCGGGTGACGACGCCGCTCCGACGCGGCTTCGTCTCGGCATGGACTTCGGCGCCGCGATCCGGCGCCCTGCGCCGGTCGTGTGCGTCGAAGTCCATCGCTGACAAACGGCCTGAGCCGCGCGGAGGGGTCAGGGCTCGCCGAAGGCGACCCACGAAGCGGGTTCGGCCTTGACGCCGAACACGGATCAGGCACGGCCGTTTTGCCGTGGTCAGATAACGGTCCGTTTTCGTCTGTGCGACGAAATTGGAGCGCGACGCGGAAATTTCCTCTGCACGCTTGACGCGGACAACCGACGTCCGTCAACTACGGAGAGTGGGATCGGCGCTGGAGATTCCGGGGCGGAGGAAGCGGGGGCATGAGTTCATCGAAGTTGTCGGCCGGAGGGGAGACGGCGAAGACAGCGAAAGCCGAACCCTCCCGAGAGTCCGCGAAGCCTGCTCCCCGCCGCCTGGCTCGGGCGGAACTGGTTTGGGACGGCAAATACGACGCCGATGGCAAACGCGTGCGCCGTCTGCGGGTGGCGCTGCCGTTTCAGACGGTCGAGACGGTCAACGAATTGGCGCAGGACCGGCAGCGCAGCGCTTTCATTTGGCCCAGGATTTCGCGAGGAGGAATGGCGCAACCGGCTGATCTGGGGCGATAAGAAATACGTGCTGCCGTCGCTGCTGGCGGAGTTCGCGGGCAAGGTCAATCTCATCTACATCGATCCGCCGTTCGATACCGGCGCGGATTTTTCCTTGACGGCAGACGTACCGGACGATCCCGACTCGGTACCGCCGAAGACTCTTTCACCTTCACTAAAGAACCTAGCATCATTGAACAAAAAGCGTATAGGGATACCTGGGGACGAGTGGGGACGAGGGCTTGAGTTATCTACAATGGTTCTACGAACCAGGAGCTACACTACATGAATTGCTCCACGAGACGGGTAGCTTGTACGTACATTTGGACTCCAACGCGGTCCACTATGCCAAGGTGATTTTAGACGAAATATTCGGGAGCGAGAACTTCCGGAATCAGATTGCATGGAAGCGACAAAGCGCCCACAGCGATTTCAAGCAAGGATCTCAACACTTCGGTCGGATCACTGACACGATCCTTTTCTACGGAAAAGCCGCATCGCAGATAACATGGTCCGTACAGCACGCTCCGTACGATCGAAGGTTATGTGGATCGTGATTACCGCCGCACAGATGCAGACGGCCGACGATACAGAATCGACAATCTACAAAGCCCAGGCGGTGCAGAGGCGGGCAACCCGTACTACGAAGTCATGGGTGTCTGCCGCCACTGGAGATATTCACGGGAGAAGATGGAACAATTGATTAAGCAGGGTCGTGTCATTCAGACTCGGCCAGGCGCTGTACCGCAGTACAAGAGATACCTTGAAGAGATGCCGGGAGTACTTATACAAGACTTATGGGACGACTTGCCAGTCCAAATAATCGATCAAAGGAACCGGTTGGTTATCCCACCCAGAAGCCCGAAGCGTTACTTGAGCGAGTAATTGGTGCGTCATCTACTGACGCAGACCTCGTTTTGGATTGTTTTTGTGGGAGTGGGACCTCCCCAGCGGTCGCGGAGAGACTAAACCGTCGTTGGATTGCGTGCGATCTGAGTCGTTTCGCGATCCACACCACTCGCAAGCGGCTCCTCAGCTTGCCCAACGTAAAGCCTTTCGTGGTGCAAAACCTCGGCAAGTACGAGCGCCAATTATGGGCCGGCGCGCAGTTTGGCGATAGTGGCAGCAATCAGGCTGCGGCGCGACAGCGGGCCTATATCGAATTCATCCTTAATCCTGCAAACGGGACGCCGCTTAGTGGCTACGCTTGGCTGCATGGCGTGAGAGCCGGGCGCATGGTCCATGTTGGAGCCGTCGACGCGCCGGTCAGCGTCGGGGACGTCACGCAGATCGCTGCAGAGTTCAGGCGCGCCATCGGGACGGGCAAGGACGCGCCGAAAACGAACGGCGTCGACGTGTTGGGCTGGGATTTCGCTTTCGAACTGAACGAGGTCGCCAAGCAGCAGGCGGCGGCGGCCAACATTCAGATGCGGTTCCTGCGCATCCCTCGCGACGTGATGGACAAGCGCGCGGTCGAGCAAGGCGATATTCGGTTCTTCGAATTGGCTGCACTATCGGTGGATGTGACAACGCAGAAGCGCAATGTCTGGCTGAAGCTCAAGGACTTCACCATTCCCCCCGACGACGTGCCGGAGGAGGCGCGCCGTCAAACACTGGTCGCAGTGGCTCGACTATTGGGCGGTGGATTGGGACAACAAGAGCGACAGGTTCCACAATGAGTGGCAGACCTATCGTACGCGCAAGGACAGCACGCTCTTGCTCGAAAGCGCGCACACATACGCCGACCCCGGCGACTATACGATCGTCGTCAAGGTGATCGACATTCTCGGCAACGACACGACGAAATCAGTTAAGGTGAAAGTGGCGTGAGCGAGGCATATCCTCATCCGCGAAGCGGGGGAGGGGGACCGCGCGAAGCGCGGTGGTGGGGGCAAGTTGGTCGTCCGTGGAACCAGCCCCCTCCACCATGCTGCGCATGGTCCCCCTCCCCCGCTTCACAGTGCTATCGCGCAGGGGAGGATGGCGCGGCCAGTCTACCGTCGGCGTCGTTCGCGGATTCCGCACGGCGATAATACGAACGGATTCGGCCCCTTTGCGTCGCCCAAGCCGAGACCGATCTGCTGATGGATCGGCTCGGCAAGGCCCTCAACGCATTGCTTGAGATCAAGGAACTGCGCGAAATGAAGCTCACCGAGTTCAAGGCCCTCACCTTCGACTGCTACGGAACGCTGATCGATTGGGAGTTGGGGATGATCGAGGCGCTGAAACCCCTGACCGACAAGGTCGGGCGGGCCCTCTCCCGCGACGACATCCTCGAGGCGCATGCGCGGCACGAATCCGCGCAACAGCTGCAAACCCCGGCAAAACTCTATCGGGACCTCCTCGCCGTCGTCTACCGGCGACTGGCTGAGGAATGGGGCGTCGCCGCCGGCTGGGCCGAATGCGTCGCCTACGGCCGCTCCGTATCGGATTGGCCGGCTTTCGCCGATTCCGCCGACGCGCTCCAGTATCTCAAGCGGCGCTACAAGCTGGTGATCCTGTCGAACGTCGACAACGAGAGCTTCGCCGCGAGCAACAAGAAGCTCAAGGTCGAGTTCGACGCCGTTTACACCGCCGAGGACATAGGCTCCTACAAGCCGTCCGACCGCAATTTCGACTACATGCTGGAAAAGCTCGAGACGCTCGGGATCGAGAAGCACGAGATCCTGCACACGGCCGAAAGCATGTTCCACGACCACGTTCCGGCCAACAAGCACGGGCTGGCCTCGTGCTGGATCTACCGCCGACACGACCAGAAGGGGTTCGGCGCCACCATGAATCCGGGCAAAATGCCGAAATATGGATTCCGTTTCAACAGCATGGCCGATCTGGTCAAGGCGCATCAGTGCGATTTGGAAGGCTGACCTTCCCGCCCAACTCATGGGCGAGGATTGGCCTAGCCGTCGCGGCTTCTGCCTTCGCATAAATGGCAGATCCCGCCGAACGGCTTCCGTCTTAGCGGAGTGACGGCAGCATTTTTTTCTGAGCGACAACCTCAGCGGTTGCGATTTCGCATCAAAGATGTTAACTGCTTGAAACACATTGCTGGGTCTGTGGGAACGGAAATAGAACATTGTCGTGAGGGCGGCAAAACAGCGGCAGGAACTGCCTTCACAGTCCAGGCAGTTACAACTGCTGAAGTGGAATAGGCCGCGGTTGGCCTAGTCTAGTAGGAAGCTCCCCTCGAACGTTAGGCGTGGACTGCGTGGGATTCCGATGTCAGCGAGAACGACGGCTTGTCGGGCCGATGGAAGTGACCGTTTGGAAGCATCGGCGCTCGACGGTTGCAGAATCATGAACGCCGCGCTCAAAAGGGCGTCGCGGGACTGGTCGTCGCCGATCGAAGCCCTCAGACATGCCATCCGCACCTATTCCAACTACGTCCGTCGATTCCATCTCATCCTCGACGAGCCGGACATCGGCGGCCAGAAAGGCGAGCTGGCGATGGAGATGCGACGCACCGTCCTGACCGTCACGCGTCTCGTGTGGACGGCGCAACGGGCAGGCGATCTCAAGGACGGCGAGCCGGAGGAGATGGCGGCGCTGATCGTCGGCGCCACCCACGGTCAGGCGGATTTGGCGTTGTCCGAAGGCGAGCTTCTGCCATTGCTCCTTCTGGATCTGTTCGCGAGAAAATCCGGCGCCAAAGCGGAAGACGCCGATGGGCGCAACGTCGATGCGCATGACTCTCCGCGCCCTGTCGGAAGGTTGAGAACTCTACAGTAGCTCGGCGGAAGCCTCCGCCGGCGGGAGCGGCTCACCCGGCCGGCGCGCGCTCCCGCTTCGGCGGCGCGCCGTAGGTGTTGGGGATCTTGTCGGCGAAGGCGGCGACGAAATCGGCGTTCTGGTCGGCTTCGGTCGAACGGCGCAGCGCGTCGTCCACGAAAGTCTCCGCGGTCTTGTCGGCGACGACGCGCCGGTAGATCGCCCGGTAGCGCATGGCGAGCTTGAGCCATTTCGAGGCGACCTTGACGAACTCGTAGGCCCGCCAGGGATAGAAGATCAGCGGATTGACGATCCGAGTCCCATGCCGGCGCTGCGTGCGGATCTTGCGACGCACATAGCCGAACTGAAGCGGGTGCACGCCCTCGATGCGGGACGATCCGGAGAAGACCGTCATCGCGTCGACGATCTTCTTCGGGCTGATGCCGCTCGCGACGGCGCGGCGGAGCACGGTCTCGACATGCGCGTCGGAATAATAGCGCGCCCAGGCGTCGCGGTAGACGCCGCGCCACGTCGCCGCCGACATGATCGGATGATCGGCGCAGACATGCTCGAGATCGTAATTGTTCATGTCCGGCTCCATCCGCGCCCCCTTGAGATGGAGGACCTTGTGGTCCTCCGAGCCGGGCAGGGGGGTGAGGAAGAAGAACTCGAGGATGTCGATCGGCAGTTCGCGCTTGATGGTCTCGATGTCGCGCGCAACGGTCTCCGGCGTATCGGTCGGGAAGCCGAGGATGTAGCCGGCCCAGGTCATGACCTTGGCCCGCCGCCACGCCTGCAGCATGTCGCGGTATTCCCAGATCTTGTTCTGCCGTTTCTTCGCGCCCATGAGCGACTCGGGATTGATGTTCTCGAGCCCGATGAAGACGGCGTTGCATCCGGCCCGCGCGGCCTTCTCGATGAAGCCCGGAATGCGGTGGCAGAGCGTGTCGACCTGCAGGAGGAGCCTGATCCTGAAGCCCTTCTCCTCGCGCAGTTCGATCAGCCGGTCGAGGATCGGCTCCCAGTTGCGGTTGCGGGCGAAATTGTCGTCGGTGACGAAGAATTGGGTGATCCCCTGCGCGGCGTTGGCGCGCACGATCGCCTCGACGTCGTCGGCCGTCCGGTAGCGGGACTTGCGTCCCTGGACGTTGATGATCGTGCAGAAGCTGCATTGATACGGGCAGCCGCGGCCGGCGTCGAAACTCGCGTAATGTCCGGCGACCTTGGTCACGACGGGGCGCGGCAGCACGGGGATCGCGGCCGCCGCCATGTCGGGCATGTCATCGAGATAATTGTAGAGAGGCTTTGCGGCGCCGGCGTCGATGTCGCGCAGCAGGTCCGCGAGGCGCCCTTCGCCCTCGCCGGCGAACAGGATCATGCCGAGCGCCTGCGCTTCTTTCAGCTCCGGCGGCAATTCCGGCAGCATGGCGATGCAGCCGGAGACGTGGAAGCCGCCGACGGCGACCGTCACGCCGCGGGCTCGGAACTGGCGGCCGAGGTCGAGCGCGCGGGGAAACTGGTTGGTCTGGACGCCGACGAGGGCGACGAACCCGCCGCCCGCGCGACTGGATGCGCCGGGCGATGCCCGCGACGTCGACGATCGTGTTGCACTCGTCGAAGACTTCGATCTCGATCTCGACGTCGGGGCCGAGCGTCCGTTCCTCGGCGCATTGGGCGAGCAGGCCGTAGACGCTGGCGAGGCTGTTCGACGGGATGGTCGAGCGCCGCCATTGGATGACGTAGCCGTCGTCGTCGTAATGCGACGGCTTGATGAGCACGATCGTGAACTTGCGCTTCGACATGGCCGCCCGCTTCCCCGTCCGTCCTTGCGCAATTGGCCGGAGAGGCCATGCAGGCGCAACCTTGCCTTGTCAAGCGTGTCGGGGCAACTGCAAATCGGGCTCAATTTTCAGCTAATGAGGTCTGTTTTAAGCACCGCCGACGCCTCTTCGTGCTCTGGGTGGTGAGCATTTCACACCACGAAGGTCACAAAGGTTCACGAAGGCTCACGAAGCGGCCTGAAGATCAGTCCCAGCGCCGGTGCGCCCACATCCACTGTTCCGGCGCTTCGCGGATATAGGCTTCGAACTGCTTCTGCAGGGCGGCGGTCGCCGCGATCGCGTCGGCCGCCCGGTCGTTGGTCACCGGGACCGGCACCGGCTCGATCCGGATGACGAAGCGCACGTCCGGAAGCCGGAAGGCGGCGCCGGCGTACAAAGGCAGACCGGTCGTGCGCGCGAGCAGGGCGGGAAAGGTGTTCGACCGCGCCGGATGGCCGAAGAAGGGAACCTTTGCGCCTCGGTCGTCGCGCAGGTCGGCGAGGAACGCCGGATAGCCTCCTTCCTGCGCTATGCGCAGGAGCGCGCGCGCGGTCGCCGGGGCCTTCGGCAGGAGCCCGCCCTGGTAAAGAAAAGCGCGCAGCTTGCGGGTTTCCTCGTCGACAAAGGGGTTGCTGAGGCGCTGGTAGACGCCGGTCAGGGCCACGCCCATGCGCTCGCCGGCGTAGGCGACGATCTCCCAATTGCCGAGGTGCAGGCCGCAGACGACGAACGGTCCGCCGCGGGCGATTTCGTCGAAGCGCTCCTCCGGCTCGAACCGGATTCGCCCCTCGGCCACGATCCTTTCCAGATGGAAGGATTCGGCGAAGGTGCGGCCGAGATTTTCCCACATGTCTGCCGCGAGTTTCTTGCACTCTTCCAGCGACATCTCGGGATAGGCGAGCGCCAGATTCTTGAGCGCGCGCTCCTGCCGGTAGAGCTGGGGGGCGATCAGACGCCACGCGATTCCCGAATGGCGCGACGCCGTCTTCGAGCGGCGCCGCCCGAGCGGCCGCCTGGAGGACCCGGAATCCCAGATATTCCAGGCGAAGGCGCAGATCTTTGGAGAAGCTCATTGGTCGGCCAGGCCCATCGGCTCTTAGGGCCGAAAGCGCCTGATTGCGCAGCCCCCGTTGCGCTGTCAAGCGAGCGGCGTCGGCTGAGAAGCGGCGATAGACGTCTACGGCGAGGAGAATGGCAGCAGCTCCTCGCGCGCGGCCTCGGCGAAGTCCTTCAGCGGATCGATCCCCGCCCCGCTCTTCACGAGCGCATGCAACTCGGCGATCGTCTTGTTCGGCGCGGCATAGGCGTCGGTCGTCGCGCCCATGACTTTCACCGCGCACGCGACGAGCCGCGGCGAGCACAGCACCCGCATCCTGCTGATCATGGCGTAGAGGGCGACGAGCTCCTGAATCTGCGGTTGGTTGCTCACCAGCGCCTCGCCGTAGGCCTTCGACGCCGCGACGATGAAATCCCTGAACAGCTCCTGCCGGTGCGACAGATCGTGGGTGAGCTGCCCAGCTTTGGCCTGGGCGCGTTGATTTAACCAGGTGGTGAGGCCTGATGTCAGGCCGCCGATCACTGAGCCTGCAAGCGCCGATAGGGCTGAAACGTATGCGACGTCCATGTGTTGATTATGATTCGTGGTTCTGCGGTCGAGCGATGTTACTCTCGTCACCGCGCCGGCGCACCTGACCTGCCTGTAGCAGACTGTCGGACTTAAATCTTCTGGCCATTGATTTCATTAGCGTTTTCAAATTTGAGGGAAACACAACACCCCATCGTATCAACATCTTAAACGGCACGAAACATCAAGTCCGACAAACTGCTAGCCCAACTTCCGCATTTTTCTGAGCAGAATCCTTTTATATCAAGGAGATAGGGCTTTTGTTAGTCAGTATGGGCTGGGGTCCATGTCTGTTGTGGCTTGATGATTTGCGGTGAGACGCCGAGGCGGCGATAGAGGTCCTGGACGTCGGGCTCTGGGGTTGCGGCCTTGCGGATGCGCAGGGCAGAGCCGCCGTTGGTTGGCAGGACGACGGTGCAGACTTGGTGGGTCTTGAGGGTGTCGCGCACGGTCGGCCAGGAGGTATGGATGGCCTGATCGAGCAGAGTCTTCTCGATGGCGATCATGAGATGGTAGGCGAGCACGCAGAGGAAGATGTGGGCTTCGGTGCGCGCTCGGTGTGATGGAAGATCGGCCGCTCGGCGAGCGGCGATTTCATGTCGCGGAAGGCGTTCTCGGCGCGGGTGAGCAGGATGTAGATGCGCCAGAGCTCGTCGCCTGAGAGATCGTTGCGATCGGTCTTGAGCAGGTAGCAGCCGTCGAGCTGCTCGGCCTTGGCATATTTGTCGGCATTGAACGTCGGCCGGAAGGTCATGCCTGCGGCGTCGTAGGAGAGATCGAAGTAGCGCGCGACGCGGGGGTAGCGCTCCTTCAATCGTCCGATCGCCTGGTTGATCTTTGCGGCCTTGACGAGTTTCTTTGCGGCGACGCGTTGCGCGAGCTTGTCGAGATCGGCGCGCAGCCGCCCTTCCTGCTTGGTGCGGATGGCGCGGTCCTTGGCGATGCGCTGCTCGCTGCGGCAGAGCACGTAGGTCTTCTCGCCGTCGACGGCGGGTCTTGATCTCGATCGTGGTCTTCTTCTGCGCCGGGTTGAGCGGGGACGGCGGCGCAGCACCGGCACGAAACCGTCGGTATCCTCGAAGTCGGCGAGCCAGCGGTCACGCTCGGCCTGCCGGCTGGCGACGACGTAGTGCAGCTTGCGGTCTTGATCTCGGCGATGTTGTCGTCGTAGGCCATGCCGCGGTCGACCACCACGGTTGCGCCTTGCTGCAGGCCGGCGCGCTCGGCGATCGAGCATGGTGGCCAGCGTCTTGCGATCCTGGGTGTTGCCGGCGAACACCTCGTGGGTGATCGGAAAGCCGTCGCGATTGACCACAAGGCCGACCACGACCTGCTTGCAGTCGCCGCGATGATCGCGCGAGTAGCCGCGCTTGGCCTTGGCGTTGCGGACACACTGGCCCTCGAAGTAAGTCGAAGTGAGATCGTAAAGATAGATCGTCGCGTCGAGATTGAACAAGCTGCGCTCGCGCGCGACCAGCGCCGCCTCGATGGTGGCGCGATGCGGATGCAGCTTGTCGAGCACCCCATAGAGCGGGTCTTCCGCCAGCCTATCGAAGTCGAGCCCGAGAATATCCGCGAGCGCGGTGCGTCGGAATCCAAGCCGGCATGGCGTGTTCTGAGCACGGTGCGATCAATCGATTGAGCACCATCGCGCAGGCCAGCCGTTGCACCGATGCGGACAGCTTGCAGTCGCGCAGAATGCGGTCGAGTTCGAGGTGCTGCCAGAACTGGTGACCGACATGGACCGGGCCGGCCTCGCGATGGCGCTCGGTGGCGACGCGCGAGGGATCGACTTCGATCAAGGCGCCGCCGCCGGCGCGCCGCAATGGAGACGGCAGCAGAGAACTTGCGTGTCAGCGTCGCTCTTGCCCGCACCCGCCGAACGATGTCGGCGACCTCGGCATCATCCGCATCGAGCAGGTCATCTTGCCCGACCAGCGCATCCTCGATCTTGCAGGCGAGCTTGAGCCACTCCTGGCGCGGCCGTGGGCTCAGGTCGCCGAGCGAGCAGACGGTCTTCTGGCGCGGTCCCTTCGGGGTCTGCACGGACTCCACCAGCACGTAATTGGTGTAGGTCCTGCCGTTGTACACCCGGGTCGACTTGCGGATGTACATGACCCACTAACATTCGCAAATAACCGAAAGCAACAGATTTGTCGATTATATTTTAGTCACTATTTTGCAACCGCGCGCGTCGCGTTCCACGCGCCTCAAGCACTTCCAATGACTTAGCCATCCTTGCGGGGTCGCCCGACTGAAAAATCAGTCGCCCACGCCGGAAGTTGTGCTAGCAGGCTGCTGAAAAGTCAAAGTCTTCGATTCAGGTTTGTTCTGGGACGTTCCGCGAACGACCAGCTTTTCAACAGTTTGCCGTGCCTATTTGTCAAGTATACCACGTTTGTAATACTTATTGCAAGAGGTTTGCCCAGGGACGGAGTCGCTCAAGCTCGCGACGGCGACGCGCTTGTCCATCGAGGCTAGCTACTTTCCGGCGCAAAAGTAGCTAGCCATCAAATTCTCGCCCTCAAAGCACGACGACGCGCGTTCCCTTGGCGACACGCCCATAGAGATCGATCACGTCGGAGTCCATCATCCGGATGCATCCGGACGATACGGCCTTGCCGATCGATTTGGGCTCGTTGGTCCCGTGGATGCGGAACAAAGTGTCCTTCTTTCCCTGAAACAAGTACAGCGCACGCGCTCCGAGCGGGTTCTCCATGCCGCCGTCCATATGATCCGGCAGGCCCGGCTGACGCGCCAACATTTCCGGGGGCGGGGTCCACCCAGGCCAGAACGCCTTTCGGCCGACCTCGGCCACTCCTTTCCAGGCGAAACCCTGGCGTCCGACGCCGATGCCATATTCGAGGGCGCGTCCGTCGCCCAGCGAGAGAAAGAGCTTGCGCAACCGCGTATTGATCGTGACCGTGCCCGGCGGCTGCCCCGTCGGATCATTGATCTCCCTGCGGGTCGTCAAGCTCATATTGACGTCTTTGTCGAAGCCTCCCGGAGTGGAATAATTCGGGTCGGCGTCAGGCGGCAGGTAGTTCGAATCGACATCAGGCGGCAGGCGGACCGGCGCCTCCGGCGATGGCGGAGCGGCGCTCGGAATCGCAAAAGGAAACAGGGATTGGGCCACTCCCCTGTCCGTCGGGATCGCAACGCTCGCAAGGCTGATCAGGAGAAGACTTCGCGCACAAAGCATGTGTGACCCTCCCTGTAGGCCCTGCTTATTTCTCGAAAACAAAAACGGCGAAATCGGGACACCCCCATTCCCCGCCCCGATGGGTTTAGTAAGGTGGCCGCCGAAACCCCCGCGAGAAAACGCTCGGCAATATGGAGGAAAGGGATGCGACGACTGCGATCGCTGCCGGATCAGCCGGTGATGCGCGATCTCTACCGGGCCTATCCGGCGACTTGCAAGCCTCTGGGCGAACTCACCGAGGCGGCGATGCGTGGTCCCTCGCCCTTCACCCAGGGCGAGCGTGAGCTGATCGCCGCCTATGTTTCCGGGGTCAACGCATGCGCCTATTGTCACGCCACGCACGTCGGCGTGGCGGAGGCCTGCGGCGTAGCGCCGGATCTGATCAAGGCGCTGCTGACCGACATCGAGACTGCGCCGCTCGAGGGCGAGGATGAAGCCGATCCTGCGCTACGCCAGGAAGCTCACGCTGAACCCGTCGCGCATGACTGAGGCCGACGCGGCTCAAGTCTACCATGCCGGCTGGGGTGACGACGCGCTCTATTCGACGGTGCTTGTGACGGCGCTGTTCAATTTTTACAACCGTTTGGTCGACGGGGTCGGGCTCGACCTGCCGGAAGGCTATCCGCCCGAGGCGGCGAAGCGGCTTTCGACCAAGGGTTACGCCATCTTCGCTCAAATGGCGCTGGCCTGGCCCTCCGCGAGATAGCGGCTCAGCGCCTGACGACCCGTTCGAGGTAAAGCGCGAGAACCCTTCTCGCTTCGTCGACCAGCGGAAGGGCACCCTCCTCTTCCGCCGCGGCCAGCGCCGGGACGGTCTTCAGGATCTGTCGGATCATCACCGAGGCCGCCGTCGTCTCGTCCTCGCTCAGGGAAGGATTGGCGGAGCGAAGGATACTTGCGATCCGGGCAGTCCAAGGCCGTCGCCGAGCGGCTTTCGCCGCTTCATGATGCCGGCGATGGCGGCGGAGAGGGCGCCGACGGATCCCATCAACCTTGTGCGAATTCTTGGATCGGTAGCCCTCGAGGCGGCCCATTCGCGTCGCGGTTCTCGATCGTTCAACCGTTGGGAAACTTCGATTGAGAGGGGCAAACTCAGCCTCAAATTCGGGCCGTTGAAAAATGAGGAGATTTATGAGGGGCCCAATTAGAGGCCGTTTGGCCTGTGTTACGGGAGGAGGGACAAAGCATGACAATCGTGAATGGCATTGCCGAGTTAGCCGGGATTTCGCGGCGAACGCTCCTGATCGGTGTCGCGGCGGCCGGTTCGGCGCCGATTTTACGGTCAGCGGAGATTCGGCGTTCGCGTACACGCAAGCGCAGGTCAGGTATCAGGACGAGCCGAATGGCGATCAGCGTTGCTCGAATTGCGACCATTTTCGTCCACCACACTCGTGCCTCACCGTCGAGGGGCTGGATAAAGAAGGCTTAATTCACACCCGCGGCTGGAGATCGGCGTTGGTTTCAATGACCGGCTGAGCCGAAGCCGTAGGGCGAGAGCGAACGCGGACGCGGTCGTCGCGATATCCGACGACAGACAGCGACAGGAGTATCAGCTCCTGACGACGTGCTCGACGTACAGCGCCAGAACCCTTCTCGCCTCGTCGACCAGCGGCAGAGAACTCTCCTCTTCCGCCGCGGCCAGCGCCGGGACGCTCTTCAGGATCTGGCCGATCATCACCGAGGCCGCCGTCGCCTCGTCCTCGGCGAGAGAAGGATTGGCGGCGCGGAGGATTTTTGCGATCCGGGCGCGAAGAGCGTCGCCGAGCGGCTTCCGCCGCTCCATGACGCCGGTGATCGCGCCGGAGAGGGCGATCGCCGCGTCCCGGTCCGAGCGAAGGGCGAGCTTGTGGTCGACGAGCAGGTCCGCGAGCCCGGCTGGCCTGAGCCCCTGCGCCCGTGCCTCGACGTCGGCAAAAGACGCCTTCGACCGCTCGGCGTAGCGGTCGAACAGAGCCTCCGCCAGCGCCTCCTTGGAGGGAAAGAACTGGTAGAGCGACCCGATCGCCGCCCCCGCGCGCTGCGCGATCTCGGTCATGGTGGTCGCCTCGTAGCCTTTCTCGGCGAACAGCTCCGCGCCGGCGTCGAGCAGAGCCGCGACCCGCTGCTTTCCCCGCTCCCGCTTCGGCTCCCGGGCCGCCTGATGCGCTTCGATTGACATATATGAGGAATGCTCATAAAACAGTTTGCGAGTATCCCTCATAACTCAAACCCGCACAAGCCGTGCTCATTCCCGCCCTTTCCGGAGCCGCCGCGATGATCGACCTTGACCCGCGATCCACTGCTTTGGTTCTCATCGACCTGCAGAACGGCATCCGTCGAAGTCGTTCCGCGCGCAGAGGAGGCGCCGCGTCGGGTCGACGAGCCGTCGCCGATCCCCAAAATCCTGCCCGAGGGTTTTGCCGATCTCGCGCCCGGCCTCGCGAAGCCGGGCGGTCTGCTGATCACGAAGCACAGCTGGGGCGCTTTTTTCGGCAAGGATCTCGACGCAAAACTCAGGAGCCGCGGCGTCCGGACGATCGTGCTCGGCGGCGTCGCCACCCAGTTCGGCGTCGAATCGACGGCGCGGCAGGCGTGCGACCTCGGCTACGAGCTGGTGATCGCCAAGGACGTGACGACCAGCATGGCGGCCGAGGCGCACGATCGGACGATGCGGTATGTCTTTCCCAGGATTTCTCGCGCGCGAGCGCGCTTTCATTCACGCCGGTCTGATCGTGATGCGGAGGACAATGACGCTGCACGACAGACCCGCCGCCCTGCAATGGGGCGCGCTGCTCGGCGCGTCGCTCGTCCTCGTCTCGCTCCTCGAGCTGACGCGCCTGCCCGCGGCATTGCTGCTCGGCTCGATGGGGGCGGCGATCCTGCTCGCGTGGTTCGAGGGGCGCGTGAAGATACCCGCCTGGTCCTTTGTGATCGCGCAAGGAATCGTCGGTTGCCTCGTGGCGCGCAGCATCAGTCCTGACATCCTGGCGGAGATGGTCCGGGAGTGGCCGATGTTCCTGACCTGCGTCGGCTCGGTCATTCTGTTCAGCACGGCGCTCGGCTATGCGCTCGCCCGCTGGAAGGTGCTGCCAGGGACGACCGCGGTGTGGGGCTCCTCGCCCGGCGCCGCGACCGTCATGGTGCTGATGGCGAACGCCTTCGGCGGCGACATGCGGCTTGTCGCCGTCATGCAGTATCTTCGCGTCGCCTGCGTCGGGCTCGTGGCGTCGGTCGTCGCCCGAGCGTGGACGTCGTCGGGCCATGCGGCGGCGGCCGCGACCGACTGGTTCCAGCCTCTCGCCGCCGGCCCTTTCCTGGAAACGCTGGCGCTAGCGGTCGGAGGCGCGGCGGTCGGGCTCAAAGCCAAGATCCCCGCCGGCCCCCTGCTTCTGCCGCTGTTCCTCGGCGCCGCGCTGTCGGCCGGTCATGTGGTCACGATCACCCTGCCGCCCTGGCTTCTCGCCGGATGCTATGCGCTGGTCGGCTGGTCCATCGGCCTCAAATTCACGCGGGAGATCGTGCTTTATGCGGCAAGACATTTGCCGCAGATGATCGCCTCCATCTTCGCGCTGATCGCCATGTGCGGCGGGCTCGCCTATGCATTGCACCTCGCGGCGGGAACGGACCCGCTGACCGCCTATCTCGCGACGAGCCCGGGCGGCGCCGATTCCGTCGCGATCATCGCCGCTTCGTCCAGGGTCGATATGTCCTTCGTCATGGCGATGCAGGTGGCGCGCCTCATCCTAGTGATCCTGATCGGCCCCGCCCTCGCACGGCTTCTCGCGCGGTGGACGGGAGAGGCCTGACGGGCCAGCGTCAGACTTGACGTTTTGCTTCGGGCGTTCAAAGTAGTCGCCAAGGAGGTCCTGATGGACCCTGTCGTCTTGGCAACGGTGACTTCAGCCACAACCCTCATTGCGACCGAAGTTGCCAAGGGCGCGGCCGGCGAAGCCGGCAAAGCGCTATGGTCTCAAATCAAAGGCATGTTCGGATGGCGGGAGGACCCGAGCCCTCCCGATTTGGCGCTGGAGATCGCCCGCAGATTGGCGAAAGACGCTGATTTGACGAAGGCCATTGTCGAATTGTTGAAAACACGGCGGGAAGCCAGTCCCGAGGCGTCGAGCCTGGTCCAAAGCATCAGCGCTGACAATGTCGTCGTCGCCCAAACCATTAACGTCGGCGGTGATTTCCGCATGTCATGAGATTGGCGACATGTCGGAACGCGCTTCGAGTTCGGGCGTCACAAACATCGTCGCAGCCGGCGAGATCAACGTTCACGGCGACTTCAACGTTGGTGTTGACCGGGACGAACTACGGTCCCTGAGGGCGAAGATTGACGAACTGCACTCTTTGACGGCGGGGGCTATCGCCAGCAAAGATGAACTCGAAATGCTCAGCCGTGAACTCCACGTAACGGCAAATGCAGTGGGAAATTTTTTCCGTATCCTGGGTCAAAATGCGGTCCCGTATGATCAATTGCCCGAACGGCTGGCGGAGATTGCAACCACACACAGACAATTGCTCGCGCGAGTCAGCGCGCTCGATACCGAAGTCCCCCCCGTTCGCGAGCTTGCCGTTGCCGCAGCCGCCGCAATTGAGCGCGGCGATTATGATCAGGCCGAACAGATCTATGGCAGGCCGAAAATATCGAAAGCGAGCGACTGAAGGCGGCGGAAGCGAGTGCGCAACGCGCGCTCGACGAGCTCAGGCGTCAGCGCGATCGCGTCGCCTATTTGCGGGCGCAACGCGGCGAGTTGCGGTTGGCGAAACTCGATTATGGGGCAGCCGCGTCATTTTTCGACGACGCGGCGAATTTTGTGCGCGACGAAGCGTCGCCCTTGCGTCTTCAGCTGATGAGGCGCCGGGCCGAAGCGCTTTATCGCTTGGGTCGAGACAAGGGCGATAACGTCGCTCTGCAAGAAGCGGTCAGCCTTCTGCGAAACATATTGGCGGCGCTTCCCGAGTTTGCCCCTCGCTCTGAGCGCGGTTCGCTACAGATGCAAATCGGATCAGCCTTGCGCAAACTCGGCGACCGCAAGACCGACCCCGTTGACTTGGAAGCCGCAGTCAGTGCGCCAGGCGAAGCTGGCGGCGTCCAGCCGGTGCAAGTCCGGCCCGAGTAAGCCGTAGCGGGCGCTCGGTAGCGAGTGTTGCGGGGCGGAAGGCGACGACCGCCGCGAAGCGTACACAGCAATCGTGTGGGGTGGGCTATTGAGCCGCGAAAGTGCTAATCTCGCAGAGGCCGAGTCCGTTGACACAGCCGAAGGCAACATGTGCGGCGCCGTTTTGCGAGGCGCTGACGCTCTGCCGTGGTCGAAGACCCCATCACGCACGAAAGGAAGCCGTCGGAACCTGGGAGACCTCATCCGGCCCGCAGTCGCGCTGGCGATCCCGGGCCGTGGCGGGAACCCTAGTGGGCAATCCGTCAGGGAACGGATGAGGAGTCGGACGCGCTCGTAGTACCGATGAAGCGCCCGAACAAGGCTGTGATGAGCGGCGGCGGAGGGCGTGGAGGGAAGGGGCGCGGCCGAAGGAAGCGAGGGTGGGGCGGCATGCTCCGGGCACAGTACCGGAACCCGCATGCCTCAAAGGCGCTGCTCTTGCACGGATCGAGTACGGGCCGGCACTGAAGGCCCCAACCCCGGTCACGTCCGACCTTCGGCAGGAGCCCGGTGCGGGAAAGCCGCACGCCGGGATCTGCGCGGGGGGCGGTGAGTAATCACCGTCCCTACCGCGACCCGCGTTTCAAGCCGCTTCAGCCGATCTCTCCAAAATGCCTTCGGAATGGGCAGATGCCCAGTCAAGGCTGGGGAACGCCTTACACGAGAGGGGCAAGAGGGAGGTCGGAACGACATATCTGGAACAGGCGGATACCGCCTATCGAAATGCGCTGGGGGTCCTAAACCGTAGCAGCGATCCGTTGGGCTGGGCCAACGCCCAGAACGGTCTTGGCAACGCCTTGCTGGCGCTGGCGCAGCAGCGGCGGCGTAGCAACTTGTTTCACGACTCCATCGCCGCCTATCAGCAAGCGCTCCAAGTCGCCACGCCTAAAGCCGCACCGCTCGATTGGGCGAAGATTCAAACCAATTTGAGCAACGCTCTTCGTTCACTTGGTGAATTGGAAAGCGGGAACGAAAATTTGCATGCTGCGGTTGCTGCTAGCCGAGATGCATTGCAGGTTTGGCCACGCGAGCACCTTCCCCTCGACTGGGCGATGGCCCAGCATAATCTTGGCGCTGCCTTATGGACACTTGGATACCGGACTTACGACCATGTTCAGCCCGAGCAGTCCATTGCTGCCTACAAAAGCGCCCTCGAGGAGCGGACTCAAGCGCGAGACCCGGTGCGCTGGGCATTGACCGAAGACAATCTCGGGCTTGCGTTTACGGAGCTTGGTAAACAGCACGGCGACCGCAAATCCCTGTTGAATGCGTTGGATTGCTACGAAAACGTCCTAAGGGAGCGTCACCGTGAACTGATGCCCCGAGATTGGGCGATCACGCAACATAACAAGGGCGGCACGCTCCTGGCATTGAGCGAGGTTGAAAACAGTTCTTCGCGCCTCCAGGAAGCCATTGCTGCGTTTCAGCGCGCGTTGGAAGTCCGAACCCGAGAATCCGTGCCGCGTGAATGGGGCCGCGACAGAAAACAGCCTTGGCAACGCGCTTCTTCGACTTGGCATTCGATCAACCAAGCGTGCCTATCCGGTTAACACAGACACCCCCCATATCTAGTGACGGCACTTTGTCCGCTTGACGCACACCCGCCCATGGCACAAGGTGTATGCATGAAGCGGATATGGGGCTGCTATGGACGTTCTCGACCTCAACGAGTTCGCGTTCCGGTTCACTCCCCGCTTCTACCCCTTTAGCGCCTTCCGCTCGCTCCTCGGTATCGCCGGAGGGGCGGAGTCACCGACCTTCGCCGAGCTATATCCGGCGAATGGGCGCACCCTACATGTAGTGGGTGTCTGCGTTAACCGGATAGGCACGCAACCAAGCTCGAACTTCAAGAAAAAGCACTCGATTCATTCATTGAAGCGCGCGAAGTATTTCGTGACGAACGCATGATGCATATTGTCCGTGCTCTAGACGAGCAAATTGCCTACCTCGCTGCAGGGCTAGGACACGCGTTCCAAGAGCAAAGCAAGCAAAACATCGGAAAGAAATTTTTAAACAAGGCTGCTCTGGCATATCGAATTGCCGTTAAAAACTATCTGCGCGAGCATGATCCCCATTTTTGGGCGACGGTCGAAATTTCATTAGGGATTGTACTTGGCACCATTGCCCCACAGACAGGTTCTCCCGAGGCTCTCAAACAGGCCATCGATGCGACCCGCGCTGCGCTGACGGTGGTGACGCGGGAAGAAGCTCCCTTGCAATTGGCGGGGGTCGTCAACAGCCTTGGCCATAGCTTGTCGATGCTAGGCGATATGCAATCGCGAGTGGAGCTCCTCCAAGAAGCCATAGAGGACTTGCGTTCCGCTCTGACGGAGCGCACGCGCGAACGTGTTCCGTTCGAATGGGCCTGCACTCAGGAAAATCTTGGGAATGCGCTCGCCGCATTGGGTCGCCGAGAGAGACTCAGCGTTTTGCTCTATGAAAGTATTAAGGCCTACCAGAGCGCTTTAGCGGTTTTCAAGCGCGGCGAACATCAATGGCAATGGGCGTCGACCAAACATAACTTGGCCAACGCGACGTTTCTGATCGGGTTGCGCGAGAAAAATTTGGCGAAAATCGAGGCCGCGATCGAACTCTATCAGGAGGCTCTGGCGGCGCGAAGGGCCTTTCCGCAAGCGCATGCTCAGACGCAGCAGAGTCTGAATAACGCGAAAGCAGTCATGAGCGATTGGAAAAAAAGCAAGTTTAGCTGATTCTTATCGTCCGTCAGCAGTTGTGCGCCTCGATCAGCCGGGCTGCGTAGCGGGCCATCTGGTCAACCTCGAGATTGACCTTATCGTCCGCCTTGCGCTCGCCCCAGGTCGTGACCTCGAGCGTGTGCGGGATCAGGAGAACCTCGAACTCGGCGCCCTCGACCGCGTTGACCGTCAACGACGTCCCGTCGAGCGCGACCGACCCCTTGACGGAGATGAATTTGGCGCAGTCCTTCGGGGCGCGGAAGCGGAAATGCGCCATGCCGTCGAAGTCGCGCCGCGACAGGATTTCGGCGACCCCGTCGACATGGCCGCTGACCATGTGGCCGCCGAACTCGTCGCCGACCTTGAGCGAGCGCTCGAGATTGACACGGGCTCTTTCGCGCCAGCCCCCGAGCGTCGTGACGGCGAGCGTCTCGGCCCCGACGTCGAAGGAAATCAGCGAGCCCCCGTCGCGCTTGTCGACCCCGACGACCGTCAGACAGACGCCGGCGTTGGCGATCGAAGCCCCGACGTTGATCGACGCGGCATCATAGGCGCTCGCAATGGTGAGCCGGCGACGCTCGCCGATCGGCGTCATTTCAAAGATTTCGCCGACGTCGCTGATAATCCCGGTGAACATTCTTACCTCTGGCCGCGTCCCTTCTGTAGGCGCGGCTTATGGCCGCGCCAGCCGCGCTCAGCGCGCGCGGCTACAATCGCTCCCACAGCCGCATCGTATCCGGGCCGTAAGTTGCGGCCTGCACGAGACGATACCGTGCGGGGTCCATCAGCGTCGCGCGCGCCTCGTCGCTCAGCGCCGGGAAGCCCGGGCGGCCGAGCGGCCTCTCGGCGGTGAAGAGCGCGACCGCGTCGGCGAGCCCCGATGCGATGAGCCGCGCGGCGAGGCGCGGGCCTCCTTCGCTGAAGACGCGGGTGACGCGCCGGAGGCAGAGTGCGCTCAGAGCCTCGCGAAGGTCGACATGGCCCTCGGCGTCGAGCCCGACCCTCTCCACGACCACGCCGAGGTCGGCAAGGCGCTCGGCCGCTTCGCCCGGCGCGTCCGGTCCGGCGATGACGAGCGTCGGCAGGTCGCGCGCGCCCGTCGCCAGGCGCGACCCAGCGGGCAGACGCAGATGCGTGTCGAGCACGACGCGCCAGGGTTTTCGCTCGAGGCCGGGCAGCCGCACGGTCAGAGCGGGATCGTCGGCGAGCGCGGTTTCCACGCCGACCAGGATCGCCTCGTGCGTCGCCCGCATGATCTGCACCCTGAGATTGGCGATCTGCGCGGTGATGCGCAGGCGCGGGTCATGCGGGCCGCCCGAGGCGAAGCCGTCGGCCGTCTCGGCGAGTTTCAGCGTTACGCACGGCCGCCCCTCGGTGACCCGAAGGATGTGGCCGCGATGGTCGCGCCGCGCCTGATCGGCCCCGGGCCCGGCGTCGACCGTGATCCCCGCCGCCCGCAGCCGGGCATGCCCCTGTCCCCCTACCTTGGGGTTCGGGTCTTCCATGGCGGAGACGACCCGGGCGATCCCGGCCGCGATGACCGCATCGGCGCAGGGCGGTGAGGACCCTATGTGCGAGCAGGGCTCGAGCGTCACGTAGAGGGTCGCGCCGCGCGCCCCCTCTCCGGCCTCGGCAATGGCGAGAGGCTCGGCGTGCGGTCGTCCGCCGGGCCCGGTCGCGGCTCGCCCCATGACCGCGCCGTCCTTCACCACAATCGCGCCGACGGAAGGGTTGGGCGCAGCGAGACCAAGCGATCGCTCGCCGAGATTGAGGGCGGCCTCCATCCAGCGCCGATCCTCGTCAAGATCCGCCGCCGCCCCGGTCATTGCGCCCGCGTTTCCTTTCGCTGCCGCTCCCCCTTCGCGGGAGCCGTCTCAGGTTCCGCTTCTAGCTCTCCGACGATCGCATTGAAGTCGCGCGCTTCGCGGAAGTTGCGATAGACCGAGGCGAAGCGCACGTAGGCAACGTCGTCGAGCGCCTTCAGGCCCTCCATGACGAGCTCGCCGATGCGCTCCGTCGGGATATCGCCGTCCGTCTGGCTCTCGAGCTGCCGGACGATGCCGTTGACCATGCGTTCGACCCGATCGGGCGCGACCGACCGCTTGCGCAGCGCGACCTGGACCGAGCGCATGAGCTTGTCGCGGTCGAACGGCGCGCGCCGGCCGTTCTTCTTGACCACCTGCAGTTCGCGCAATTGCACGCGCTCGAAGGTGGTGAACCGGCCGCCGCAGTCGGGGCAGACGCGGCGGCGACGGATCGATGAGGAGTCGTCGGTCGGGCGGGAGTCCTTCACTTGCGTGTCGAGGCCGCCGCAATATGGGCATCGCATCGCAAGCCGTCCCTTTCAGGCCCTTCCGATCTCCTAGTAGACCGGGAAACGCCGCGTGAGTTCGGCGACGTGCGAGCGCACTTTCGCCTCGACGGCATTGTTCCCAGATTCGCCGTTCGCGGCCAAGCCGTCCAGGGTCTCGACGATCAATCGGCCGACCTCGGCGAATTCGGCCGTCCCGAAGCCGCGGGAGGTGGCGGCGGGCGAGCCGAGCCGAATGCCCGACGTCACCATCGGCTTCTGCGGGTCGAACGGAATGCCGTTCTTGTTGCAGGTGATGTGGGCGCGGCCGAGCGCCGCTTCCGCCGCCTTGCCGGTCAGCCCCTTTGGGGTGAGGTCGACCAGCATCAGGTGATTGTCCGTGCCGCCGGTCACGAGCTTGTAGCCGCCTTCGAGGATCATTTCGGCCATCGCCTTGGCGTTGGCGACGACGGCGTGCGCGTAAGCCCTGAACTCGGGCGTCAGCGCCTCGTGGAACGCCACCGCCTTGGCGGCGATGACATGCATCAGCGGTCCGCCCTGCAGGCCCGGGAAGATCGCCGAGTTGATCTTCTTGGCGAGATCCTCGTCGTTGGTCAGGATCATGCCGCCGCGCGGACCCCGCAGGGTCTTGTGCGTGGTCGTTGTGACCACGTGCGCGTGCGGGAACGGCGAGGGATGGGCGCCGCCCGCCACCAGTCCGGCGAAATGGGCGATATCGACGACGAAATAGGCCCCGACTGCGTCGCAGATTTCCCTGAAGCGTTCGAAGTCCCAGTGCCTAGCATAAGCGGAGCCGCCGGCGATGATCATCTTCGGCCGATGCTCCTTCGCCAGCGCCTCGACCTGGTTCATGTCGACGCGATGGGTGACGCGATCGACGCCGTAGGGCACCGGCTTGAACCAACGGCCCGACATGTTGACCGGCGAACCGTGGGTCAGGTGTCCGCCGGCGGCGAGATCGAGGCCCATGAACGTGTCGCCCGGCTGCATCAGGGCGAGGAACACCCCCTGATTCGCCTGGCTGCCGGAATTCGGCTGAGCGTTGGCGAAGCGGCAATCGAACAAGACAAGGGCGCGCTCGATCGCGAGCTGTTCGGCGATGTCGACGAACTGGCAGCCGCCGTAGTAGCGCTTGCCCGGATAGCCTTCCGCGTATTTGTTGGTCATCACCGAGCCCTGCGCCTCGAGCACGGCGCGGGAAACGATGTTCTCCGAGGCAATGAGCTCGATCTCGTCGCGTTGGCGACCGACTTCAAGTTCGATCGCACGGGCGATCTCCGGGTCGGTCTCGGCGAGCGACGCGGAAAAGATCGAGTTCGAGCGGCTCATCGGCGGAGCGTTGATGTTCATTGGCGGTTTCCCTGACCGAGCGTGATTTAATTTACAAGCGCTTTAGCATGGGCGACGCGCCAGCAAAAGCCTTGGCCGAAATGTTTGTTAGCGGCGCTGATCGGACGAGGTAAAGATAACGACCTCGTCCTTGGCAACGCGGTCGAGCTTGGCGTGCGCCTCTTCGTCGAGGAGGTCGCGGTCGACGCTGTCGGGCCTCAGCGCCGCGACGCGCCGCTCCCAGCGCGCGCGCTCTTGCCAGAGCGCGGCGAGCTCAGCCTGCAATACCATCGCATCGGCGTCGTATTTTTCTTTGGCCTTGAGCCCGTGCTCGCCGTTCACAGCGCCCCAGACGAGATAGCCGCTCGCGACCCCGAGCACGAGGTAGAAAAGGATCGGCAGCACGATCGAGCGCAGGCGCGTTCTTACGACCATGCGCCGATCCTGCCGATTGGGTGGTTAAAGGCGCGTTACCGCGCCCTCGGTAGCCGCGCGGCGAGGGCGGCGGACGCGCCAGCGACCGCGTCTACAAAATGCGCCCGGCGGCCGCGCCTGCGACGACGAGCTCAGATCGCCTTGACGGCCGAGCGGCCTGCGAAGCGGGCCTGGTCGCCGAGCTCCTCCTCGATCCGGATGAGCTGGTTGTATTTCGCCAACCGGTCCGACCGGGATAGTGATCCGGTCTTGATCTGCCCGCAGTTCGTGGCGACCGCGAGATCCGCGATCGTCGAATCCTCGGTCTCGCCCGACCTATGCGACATGACAGCGCTGTAGCCTGCGCGATGGGCCATGTCGACCGCCGCTAGGGTCTCGCTCAACGAGCCGATCTGGTTGACCTTGATGAGGATCGAGTTGGCGATCCCTTCCTTGATCCCTCGGCTCAGGATTTCGGTGTTGGTGACGAAAATGTCGTCGCCGACCAGCTGGCGGCGCGTTCCGAGCTTCTGGGTCAGGAGCCTCCAGCCTTCCCAATCCTGCTCGGCCATGCCGTCCTCGATCGACAGGATCGGATAGGCATCGGCGAGCTCGGCAAGATAGGCGACCTGCTCCTCGATCGAGCGGGTCTTGCCTTCGCCGGAATAGACATAGGCGCCGTCCTTGAAGAATTCCGACGCGGCGCAGTCGAGGCCGAGGGCGATGTCGATGCCGGGCTTGAATCCCGCCGCCCCGATCGCCTTCACGCAAAATTCGAGCGCGGCCTCGGCCGACGGGAGGTTCGGCGCAAAGCCGCCCTCGTCGCCGACGTTGGTGTTGTGGCCCGCCTTCTTCAGCGCGCTCTTCAGGGCATGGAACGTCTCCGCGCCCCAGCGGACCGCGTCGGCGAAGGACGGCGCGCCGACGGGCAGGATCATGAATTCCTGGAAGTCGATCGGGTTGTCGGCATGCACACCGCCGTTGACGATGTTCATTTGCGGGGTCGGCAGAACCCGCGCCGTCGTGCCGCCAACGTAGCGGTAGAGCGGCAGCCCCGAGGCTTCCGCGGCCGCCTTGGCGACGGCGAGCGACACGCCGAGGATCGCGTTGGCGCCGAGCCGCGACTTGTTCGGCGTGCCGTCAAGGGCGCTCATCGTCTCGTCGATCTTGAGCTGGTCCTCCGCGTCGAGGCCGGAGATCGCGTCGAAAATGTCGCGGTTGACCGCTTCGACGGCTTTCAGCACGCCCTTGCCGCCGAAGCGGCCCTTGTCGCCGTCGCGCAGTTCGACCGCCTCGCGGGTTCCGGTCGAGGCGCCCGAGGGAACGGCCGCACGTCCCATCGAGCCGTCCTCCAGCACCACATCCACTTCCACGGTCGGGTTGCCCCGGCTATCGAGGATCTCACGCGATACGACGTTGACGATTGCGGTCATGGATGCGCTCCCTCCGGCTCGTTACGGGGGCTCTCTTACGGCATCGCCGCAACAGGCGAAAGGCGACGCTATGTCTCAGGCAGGTTTCACCCGGCACTTTTGCTTCCCCGGCGAAACAATTGACCAAACGGCCCCGTCCCCCCAAAAAAATGCATGGCAGGCCTGCTAGCCCCCGTGACAGCGCCGAAAAAGTGGACTAGCAATGGCGTGCGAAAAGGAGGCCGCTGCCAAAGATTTTGGCGCCGGACGCCGCAAAGTCTGTGGGAGGACGACGCGCTCCACCGTCTCGGCCGGCCGCGTTCGCGCCGGGGAATATAAAGAAAAACCGGGATTTTGGCGCGCATGCGAGGACGAAGACAAGGGGCGAGCCGCCCGAGGGCGGCTCGCCCCTTGCATTTACGATGACCTCGATTTTACTTGTTTCCTTAAATTTACTTTGAATTTTGAAGTTATTCGCCGCGACGACCTCGCCTCACGCGCCTTCCGCCTCCCCTTCGGCCCAGCACCGGGCGGTCTCCTCGATGTAGGCGTCGAGGCGCCGTTCGCCGATCGCGCGCCGCGCGCCCACCATAAGGTCCTGATAATAGGCGAGATTGATCTCCGTTAGGCCCATCATGGCGAGGATTTCGCCCGACTTGACGAGATGGCGCCAATAGGCGCGCGAATAGTCGCGCGCCATCCGCGACGACGAGAGCGGGTCGATCGGACGCGGATCGTCGGCGTAGCGCGCATTGCGCAAGTTCATGCGGCCGCGCCGCGTGAAAACCATCCCGTGCCGGCCGGCGCGGGTCGGCATCACGCAGTCGAACATGTCGACGCCGCGTTTCAGCGATTGCAGCAGGTCGTCGGGCGTGCCGACGCCCATGAGATAGCGCGGCCGATCGGCCGGCAGATGGGGAACGACCGTCTCGATCGTCTCGAGCATCTCGACCTGAGGCTCGCCGACCGCAAGTCCGCCGATGGCGTAGCCGTGAAATCCGATGCCGACGAGCGCCTTGGCGCTCGCGATGCGGAGATCGTTTTGCGTCCCGCCCTGGACGATGCCGAAGATCGCCCTGCCCGGCTGGTCGCCGAAGGCGGCCTTCGAGCGCTCCGCCCAGCGCAGCGACAGCCGCATTGCGCGCTCCGCCTCCTCGCGCGCGCATGGCAGTCGGACGCATTCGTCGAACTGCATCTGGATGTCGGAGCCGAGCAGCCGCTGGATCTCCATCGCGCGCTCGGGCGTCAGTTCATGGCGCGACCCGTCGATGTGCGACTGGAACGTCACCCCCTTCTCGCTGAGCTTCCGGAGCTTCGCCAGACTCATCACCTGGAAGCCGCCGGAGTCGGTCAGGATCGGGTGAGGCCAGTTCATGAACTTGTGCAGGCCGCCGAGCGCGGCGATCCGCTCCGCGCCCGGCGACAGCATCAGATGATAGGTGTTGGAGAGAACGATGTCGGCGCCGAGCGCTCGCACCGCCTCGGGATGCATCGCCTTGACGGTCGCCGCAGTGCCGACCGGCATGAAGGCCGGCGTTCGGACGACGCCGCGCGGCGTTGCGATCTCGCCGAGCCTGGCGTCGCCGTCGACGGCGCGTGAACGGAGAACGAAATGTCGGTCGTCATCCCGTCGGCCGGCTTTCCTCTCGCAGATCCGCCTATCCAGAAGGCACGCGTCGCCGTAGGAATAGAAGCGATAGCCAGCTTCGATCGCGTGCGCGTAAGCCGCCCGCATGCGTTTCGAGACCGCTGAAGGCGCTGACCAGCATGAAGAGCGTCGAGCGCGGCAGATGGAAATTGGTCATGAGAGCGTCGACGGCGCGGAACCGGTAGCCTGGCGTGATGAAGATCGAGGTCTCGCCGGCGAACGGGCGGATGCGGCCGCTCTCGTCCGCCGCGCTCTCGAGGATGCGGGCCGAGGTCGTGCCGACGCAGATGATGCGCCCGCCGCTCTCGCGCGCTTCGTTCAGCGCGTCGGCCGTCGCCTCGTCGATCTCGCCCTCTTCCGCATGCATCTTGTGGTCGCGCGTGTCCTCCGCCTTGACGGGCAGGAAGGTGCCCGCGCCGACATGCAGCGTGACGCGATGAAGCCTGACCCCGCGCGCCGCGATCCGCTCGACCAGGGCGGGGGTGAAATGCAGGCCCGCGGTCGGCGCCGCGACCGCGCCGGCCTCGCCGCGAACATCGTCTGGTAGTCGGCGCGATCCCGTTCTTCCGGCGCGCGGCGGGCGGCGATGTAAGGCGGCAAGGGAGGCGAGCCCAGCCGTTCGATCGCCTCGTCGAGCGCGGCGCCGGCCAACTCGAAGCGCAGCAAAACTTCGCCCGCTTCACCCTTCTCCTCGACCTCCGCGTTCAGCGCCGCGAGCAGACAGGCCGTACTTTCGCTCGTCTCGCCGAACCGGATGCGCTCGCCGACCTTGAGCTTCTTCGCCGGGCGGACGAGCGCCCGCCAGCGGCAGTCGTCGACGCGCTTGATCAGCGTCGCCTCGATCGAGGCGACCGACTCGCCCCTGACGCGAATCCCATCGAGCCGCGCCGCGATGACGCGCGTGTCGTTGACCACGAGCGCGTCCCCCGCCCGCAGGAAACCGGGCAGATCGGAAACCCGCGAATCCGTCAGCTCGCCGTCGGCGCCGACGATCAGCATCCTTGCGCTGTCGCGCGGCGACGCCGGCTGAAGCGCGATCCGCTCCGGCGGGAGTTCGAAATCGAAGGCGTCGACGCGCATCGGGCGTTCTCGCCTTCGTGCCCCTTCGCTCCTTCGTGGTGAAATCTTTTGCACCACAAACGACACGAAGGGGCACGAAGTTGCGAAGGCCTTGAAGCGCCTTCAGCTCAAACTCGCCTTGATGATCTTGTCGGGGTCGCGCACCGGTTCGCCCCGCTTGATCTTATCGACGTTCTCCATGCCCGAGGTCACCTTGCCCCAGACCGTATATTGGCGGTCGAGGAAGCGGGCGTCGTCGAAGCAGATGAAGAACTGCGAATTGGCGGAATTCGGGCTCTGGGCCCGGGCCATCGACACCGTGCCGCGCACATGCGGCTCGGCGTTGAACTCGGCCTTGAGGTCGGGATACTTCGATCCGCCCGTGCCGGTCCCGTTCGGGCAGCCCGCCTGGGCCATGAAGCCGTCGATCACCCGGTGAAAGACGATGCCGCCGTAGAAGCCCTCGGAAACGAGCTTCTTGATGTGGGCGACGTGTCCGGGCGCGATGGCCGGGTTCATTTCGATCACGACCGGGCCCTTGGTCGTCTCGAGGGTCAGCGTGTTGCCTGTGCTCATCGTTCAGACTCCTATTTCGACGATCCGGCCATGCGCATGGTGACGATCTTGTCGGGGTTGGTCACCTGGCCGTTGTTGGCTTCCGTTCCGGCCTTGATCTTGTCGACGACGTCCATGCCGGAGACGACCTCGCCGAAAGCGGTGTACTGGCCATCGAGGAAGCCCGCGTCGCCGAAGCAGATAAAGAACTGGGAATTGGCCGAATTCGGGTCCTGCGTCCGCGCCATGCCGAGGATGCCGCGCTTGAAATGGGTCTTGTTGAACTCGGCCGGCAGGTTCGGCAGATCGGAGCCGCCCTCGCCGGTGCCGGTCGGGTCGCCCGTCTGCGCCATGAAGCCCGGAATGACGCGATGAAATACGATGCCGTCATAGAACCCGCGCTTCACCAGGGTCTCGATCTGCGCGACGTGTTTGGGCGCCCAGTCGGGACGCAGGCGGATGACGACCCTGCCGTTCTTGAGCGTCATGACGACGGTGTTGGCTGCGTCCTCCGTCGCCGCCCGAGCGGCCGAAGCGGCGAAAAACGGCAGCGCAAGCGCGGCGCGGCGGGTGAAAATGAGCATGCAAGGCCTCTGGAAGGCGCGGCAGGATCGCCGCGGGCCGCGTGATATCAGGTTAGAGGGGCATTGCAACCGGCGGGCGCGCCAGGGCAATCGACTGAAATTTCGCGTGACAAGGGCCCGAAAGTCTGAATTTGTCGCAGTCCTCTGATTCGTTTGGAGGATGGATCGATGACGGAAGGGGACGCGACGGCCGGGGCTTTGAAGGAGACGACGGTTTTCCTGTCGCATTTTAAGGACTTGCCGGACTATCGACAGAAAGGAAAGGTCGCCTATCCGCTCGAGGAGGTGCTGCTTTTGCTGTTGGCTGCGGCGCTGGCGGGAGCGGAGACGGTGGCCGACATTGCGCGCTTCGGCCGGGCCAAGCTGGCGTTCCTTCAACGTTTTCGACGCTTCGACAACGGCACGCCCTCGCACGACCAGTTGGGCAACATCCTGGCCAAGCTCGACCCGGTGGCGTTCCAGCGCTGTTTTGTGGCGTGGACGGCGGCGCTCACGAAGACGTCGGCCGAAGTGATCGCCATCGACGGCAAGACGGTGCGGCGCTCCTACCAGAAGAAGGGGGCGGAAGAGCCGATCCATGTCGTCTCGGCCTTCGCCGCGCGCCAGCGCATGGTGCTCGGACAGACCAGGGTCGGCGACAAGTCGAACGAGATCGTCGCCATTCCGGCGCTGCTCGAGCTGTTGGCCATCGAAGGCGCGGTGGTGACCATCGACGCTGCGGGTTGCCAGCGCAAAATCGCGCAGACAATCATCGACAAGAAGGCCGATTACATCCTCGCGTTGAAGGGCAACCAGGGCACGCTGCGCGACGATGTCGAGTTGTTCGCAAAGGAGCAGAAGGCGGTCGCGTTCAGGAATACGTCCGTCAGCCAGGACACGACCGTCGACGGCGACCACGGCCGCATCGAGACCCGGACGGTCACTGTTTTCCACGACATCGGCTGGCTGCAGGACAGCCACCAATGGCCGGGCCTGAAGTCGGTGGTCATGGTCGAGAGCGAACGCGAAACCAATGGCAAGGCAGAGACCGAGACGCGCTTCTACATCACCTCGCTGACCTTGCTCGCCAACGCTGTGGGACCGATGATCCGCAGTCATTGGATGGTCGAAAACGGCCTCCACGGGGTGCTCGACATGATCTTCCGCGACGACGAATGCCGCGTGCGGACCGACAACGCGCCCTTCAACCTCGCCATCGTCAAGCACATCGCCCTCAACGTGCTCAGAACCGGCAAAGGCAAAGACTCCCTGCGCATGCGACGCAAAGTCGCCGCCTGGGACGAAAACGCCCTCGCCGCCTACATCGCCGCATGACACGTTCAGTCATTCCCCTGGCGGGCGCGCCCGAGGGGCTTGCGACATTCCGTCCACAGGGAACAAATTCGAGCGTTCCATTTTCGCCGCTTTTCGAAAATAGTTGGAATTGTGGCGTTGCGGCGTGATAGTCGCGCCGATGGCCAAGTAGGCTCGTTCAACTCTTAATCCAACGGGGATTGAATGAACTGCATCCGACTGGCGTTTGCGGCTTTCGCCGCGCTTCTCACGACCCCTCTCGCCGCCCAGACGATCACGCGCAGCTGCGACTACAAGGGCGACGGAAAAATCGGACCTCTCACCATCGCGTTCGACGAAACCCAGCGCTCGGTGCGGGTCACGACCCAAGATGGACGGACCTACCGCTACCAGGACGGCGTGACCGGCCGCATCAGCCCGCCGTCGAACCAGGACGACCTCGGGCCGGTCGAGCAGTTCGTCAAATTTCTGCCCGATGAGGTCGAGGTCGGGTTCCGCTGGATCGACGACGGCTCGACAGGCCATCTCGCCTATTTCGACCGCGCCGCCTTCAAGGACCCGGCCAAGAAGTGCCTATGGCGCTCGCTTTGGAACTTCGCGACCGGTTGACGCGCGCGTTGCAGGCGCGGCCGCGGGCCACGCCCCGCGGCGCTCACCGAGCGCGCCACGGAGACGACCGCGCTCAGCGAACGCGGCAACAACGCTCCTGCTCCGCCGCCACCTTCGGCAGATGGGCAAGCGACTCTTCGAGCGCCTTGGGATCGTAATCCTGATCCTCGAGCTTGCCGGAGAAGTAGTCGGTATAGGCCTGCATGTCGAAATGGCCGTGGCCGGAGAGGTTGAAGAGGATGGTCGGCGACTTGCCCTCCTCCCGCGCCTTCAAGCCTCGTCCATCGCCGCCCGGATCGCATGGGTCGTCTCCGGGGCCGGCACGATGCCTTCGGTCCGCGCGAACATGACGCCGGCCTCGAAGCAGGGGTTCTGGTGATAGGCGCGCGCCTCGATGAGGCCGAGCTCCTTGCAGTGGCTGACCAGCGGCGCCATGCCGTGATAGCGCAGGCCGCCTGCGTGGAAACCAGGCGGGATGAATTCCGAGCCGAGCGGATGCATCTTGACCAGCGGCGTCAGATGCCCGGTGTCGCCGAAGTCGAAGGCGTACCTGCCGCGCGTCATCAACGGGCAGGCCGCGGGCTCGACCGCGATCGCCCGCACGTCGCGCTTGTCGCGCAGCTTCCTGTGGATGAACGGGAAGGCGATGCCGGCGAAATTGGAGCCGCCGCCGGCGCAGCCGATCACCACGTCCGGATAGGCGTCCGCCTGCTCCATCTGCTCGATCGCCTCGATGCCGATCACGGTCTGGTGCAGGAGCACGTGGTTCAGCACACTGCCGAGCGCGTATTTGGTGTCCGCGTTAGCATCCCGATTCGCCGGGCAGCCTCGGCATCGCCATCTCGGAGGCGGTCGAGGTCGCGGGCGTGCGTACCTATGTGGGATCTGGGCCCGCCTCGGCGGCTCGATCACCGCCGCGCCTCGGGCTGTCCCTTCGCACCCATTCTGCGGCGCCAGGGCTGGAGGCAATGGAGCTCCGATATATCCTCCGCTGGCCTGCGCGAGCGCTGCAGCCGGCGCAAGCGCTATCGCCAAGGCGAATGTCCGTGCGATGGGCTCGATCATGTGATCCTCCACTCGTCGGCCCGGGAACCGGGCGCTGAGCAAGGAGGTTCCGAGGTTCTCCGCAGCTTCAATTGTTTCTGATTGCTCGAACCGGCGAGGGGCGGCCTTCGCATCTCTCGACGGGCTTTCCGGGCGCAAGAGCCCAGGCTGCGCCGACGCCCGCCGTTGTGGCGCCCACCCCAAGCGGAAGCCGCGCCGACCCCAAATCCATGCCAACTCTTAGCAAGAGGTGCCCATTGGCGTTTTGAGCGTTTTCAATGGCTTGCGCAACACCAAGGGGCGTTTCGCCCTAAATGGGCGCCGAGCGGAGCGAGACGAAAAGCGCCTCCTGACCCATCCTGAATGATAAGCGTTAACTTCTGAAAAGTCAAGATTTTGTCGGCGTGTTCCGGCGGCGCCGAAACGCGGCAAGCCTGCGTCGCCGGCGCCGCCGCTGACGAGACGGCGCCGGAAACGGGCCCAGGACGGTCGAGGCGGCGTAACGCCCGCAATGTCGGGGCAAGAAAAAACAGGAGAAATGCGAGACGGAACAGGCGCGTAACAGGACCGTGACAGGAGCGGAACAGGAGAGAAAATCGGGAATAAACCCCCGTTTCAGGGGCCCCTCAAAAAGCGGAGCCCCGCTCCCCCGCGCCGGGGATCGGCACCCCGGTCCCGACCGAGCAACTCGCTCTGGCGCCCCACGATCGCCCGATCGTCCAGCGGACAATGTTCCCGGGCTGCTACTAATGCCGGAAGCCGCCGATAATCAGTCCCGTGGCCGCGCCTGCCGTGAACCCGCCCATGAACTGCGGCGGTCGTCCGACCGGGGGCGCCCCGCTGTTGTCGGGCAGACCGGCCCTCTGTCGCTAGGCCGGGGTTCCGCCGAAGTCCGACGCCGCCGCATCCGCAGCGGCGGCGTCTGCGGCGGGATGCGCGGTCCTCTTCGTCACGCGACGCGCCGGCTCGGTCTTCTTGACCGGCTCCTTCGCCGCGCGCGTCGCCGGCCGGACCGCCTGCCTGACTGCTGGCTGCGGAGACGGCTGCGCCGCGAGAAGCTTTTGGTAGGCGTCCTCGCTCTCGGCGCGCAGCGCCGCCAATTGCATCGATCCGAGGAAGGGGGTCGGCGCGGCGCCGCGTTGCCTCTGCCACCACTCCGTCAACGCCAGACGGGTCGGCGGATCGAGCGCGCCCGTCGCCGGACCCTTATAAAGATCGAGCGCCGCCAGGCGTTGCTGGATTTCCTTCTGATCGGCGGGGGTCAGAGCGAGCGCCTTCTCCGTGTCGGCCGTTCCGATTTCCGCCTTCCAGTCTCTCTCCGCCGGCGCCGCGGGCGGACTCTCCTTCTCCGCCGGCGCCGCGGCGGGACTTTCGTTCTCCGCCGGCGCGGCGGCGGGACTTTCAAGACTGGCGATCCGGTTCTTCGCCATCTGTGCGAAAAAGCCGTTCGGAAAGGCTTCGAGATAGGCCCGATAGTCGGCGCGCAGGTTCGAATGTTGCGCCGATTCCCACAGCAGGTCTTCCCGAGTTCGCCGGTCCGGGGTGGCGACCGCAGGCAGCGCGGCGACTTCGGCGCCCGCCGCTCCGTCGCGCGCGGGTTCTTGGGGCGTGGGACACTCGGCGGCCGTGCCGATGCAGATCCCACGATTCAGCATGTAATCGCCGATGAGCGAGGTGTTGACCCAGGGCAACTGGCCGTGATGGGTCTTTTCCCACACCTCGGTGCGGACCCGGCTCATCACCGTGTCTATCGACACGCCCGGGTCGAACACATGGTCGAGGAACGCCTCGGTGAACGGGCTGTGCTGGCCCGGCAGCCCGTCGAGCGCCGCGCTCTTCGGGTCGCTGGCGAAGGCGATCAGCGTCCCCCGCGCAAGATCGCCGTCGATCCGGCTCAAGCCCCGTTCGCCCACGATCGCCCGCGGTTTGGCCCTGGTGAGCGCCTTGGCGAACGGATTGTCGCGGCAGGCGTCGAGGACGACGATGTTGACCCGATCCTCGCGCTTCATCTGCATGAGGACGAGCGAAACGCTGATTGCGGCAAGGTCCAGGTCGGTCGGACTCTTGAGCACGATATCGGTCGGGATGAGGTAGTTCTCCTCGTCGACCGAAATGCCGTGTCCCGCGTAATAGATCACGGCGGACTTGGCGTCGGGCAGGTCCATCGAGAACTCGGAAATCTTCGCCCGCATCTGCTCGACGTCGAGATCGTAGCCGTCGACGACCTGAAACCCGAGTTTTCGGAAGGCGTCCGCGACGGCCCGCGCGTCGAACGTCGCGTTGTCGAGCTTCGGCGCGTGGCGATAGGCGCCGTTGCCGATGACGAGGGCGACACGCTTGTCAGGCGGGACATCGGCGAAGGCCGGCGCGACCAGGACAGCGACGCCCGCAACGGCGCAAAGCAAGCTTTCAAGATGCTTGGCCAAGCGTCTCAGATAGAGCGCGATCGCCCAAACCGGCGCCAAGGGCAGTCTCAGCGCTTCATGGAAAAGGTTCATCCTCATCGCTCTCCCCTCTTCAGCCATCGGCCTCGTCGATCTTGGCCGAGTTGGATCCGCCCCGCCGCCCTTTCGGCGATTGCCGCCTCTTCCGCGTCTGTCTTTTAAAGTCGAGATAGCACTTTTCGATGCTTTCGAATGTGGCGCCGCTGACACTTTCACCGAGGCGACGCGTCCGTATGACAGCCAGCCCGGCCCGCAATCAGGCCTTTTCGGCCGCGGCGATCGCCCGACTGATGCCTGTCTGCGCTTTCGCCTGAATTAACTGTCATAGAAACGCCCCCGGGCCTTGCTCGAAGATGCTTACCCTGAAGGAGTGCGACAAGGAGTTTCCAATGCGAACGACCTGGATCCCTTACGAGGAACATGGGCGGCTTACGGAGCGAAGCGACTTGCCGGACACGGTCTATGCCTTTCCGAACCAACGTAAAGAGCCGCTGACCGATGCACAGCACGTTCGCAACGCTGTCGCCCGCTTCGATCAAGTCATCGACGTTTCGGACGACGATCGCGCTTTGGCCTTCGCTAACATCGAGAAGGCGGCGAAATACTATGACGTCGACCTTTCGGAGACGTCATGGCATGATCTCGGCGTCATCCGCAACGCCACCGGAAAGAGGCCGCCGCGAAAGCCGTTACGACCAAGCGCGAGCGCGGAGAATTGAAAGAGGCTGCCGCCAAAGGCGCTGCGACGCGCAAGCGCGAACGCGAGGAACGAGGCGATTAGGCATCTACGTTTCAAGCGACAAGTTGGATCGAACTGCCGCGCCGCCTGAAGAGGGAGACACCATCATGCCCGCGACAATCCAGGAATTGCAACGAGCCGCAGGTTCAGGCCGACTGCGCGGCAAGGCCGCCATCGTGACCGGGGCAGCGCGCGGGATCGGGCGCGCGACGGCAGTCGCCTTCGCCCGCGAGGGTGCCGACGTGATGGGCGTCGACATTGCCGGACCGGTCAGTTCGACGCTCGAGGTGGCGCCTGCGACGCCCGAGGAGCTGGCGGAGACCGGCCGTCTGGTCGAAGCCGCCGGCGCGCGTTGGCGCGAAGCGCGTCTCGATCAGCGCGATCTCCCCGCGCTGCGCGCCGCGGCCGAGACGGCGCGCGCCGTCTTTGGCCGGCTCGACATCCTGTTCGCGAACGCCGGCATCCAGGCTTTCAAGCCGATCCTGGACTGGGAAGACGCGGACTGGCGGGACACGATCGACGTCAACCTGACCGGCACCTGCAACGCCATTCGCGCCGTTGCGCCGCTTCTGGTCGAGAACGGCGGCGGCCGCATTATCGTCACGTCATCAACGCAAGGCAGACACGGCACGAAATTGGCACGAAATACGGCGCAGCCTACTCTGCTTCCAAATGGGGCATCGTCGGCCTGATCAAATCGGCGGCGCTGGAGCTCGGCGCGCACAACATCACCGTCAACGCGGTTATTCCGGGCCTCATCGATCCCGCGCTGACCCGACACCGGCAGCGCTACGCACAGGCCATTGACGATCTCGAATCCAAGCAGCCGACCGCCGTTCTGGAAACCGAAGCAAGAGAGAAGCTGAGCGCAAACTCGCCGCTCCGCGTCCCGTGGATCGAACCCGAGGCGATTGCGCCTGCAGTCGTGTTTCTGGCGTCCGACGAAGCCTACATGGTGAGCGGCGCGACTTACGACGTAACCGGCGGAGACAGCGCCCACTACACGGCATAGCGATCCTGAGTTCTGGCGGCGCTGGAGCCTCGACCGCCGCCGCTAGCCCGCCGTCCGGCGATGCGGTCTCGAGCTCGAAGTCATCGCGCGGGTCCATGAGTGCGAAACCCAAGACATCCGGATCAGCGTCCCTCGTCGCGACGCTGGTGGAACCCCGAATCCTAGCTAGTAGCCTGTCGGAACTGGGGGTTGCGGTTGAGCTGAAGCAGAGCTGGGGAAGGGGACCCACGTCGCGACCTTAGATGTGTGAATATCGTCCCCCCGCTGCGCGGGAGAGGATAATGCGCGATCCGCTAGCCCGACTTCGGATGTGGCGTTCCGAGGTATGGGAACTCGTTGAGAGTGTCGGTGTGCGGTTTGAGACCGTCGGGCGGGATGTCGCCTTTCGAAAGGAAGGCGAGGCGGTGATCGATGACGTCGTCAGTGAAAACCCGGCCGTTGGGGTATTTCGCGGGCTTCGACGGATCGAAGGTCAGCACCCGCGAGGAAGCGATTGCGGCGATCGATGCCGACCGCCTTTTGCCCGACATTTACCGTTTTGCGGCTTTGAGAATACGTAGCTTATCGCGATGTCGGTGAGGCAATCGCCGTCGTTGTCGAGGTTGAGACGGTAGATGGCGTCGGGATGGAGCGCGTCGGCATTCGGATTGGCATTGAGGATGAGCACGGTCCTTGCCGGCTCCGTGGGCGACTGGAAGGCGTAGAGGTCGCAGAGGTCGAGCCTTTGGTCGCCCGAGAGGCGGACCGAGACTGAGGCCGGTAAAATGGTTGGACATTTTCCTCTCCTTTGCTTCGTCAACAATTAGGTCCGCGGGACTTTCGCGGATGACGTATTAAGTCGTCACGGGAGCCTCGAGCGGCTCTGCCGATCAGCGCCGACGGATTTCGCATGGATGAGCCCGGCTCGAGAGGGACAACCGTAAGCATAGCGCAGGTCGTGTAGCGGACGAAGTTGCTCGACGGATGTCTGCACGGCGCCCCGTCATTGCTTTTTGCGTCGAGGCGCCAACGTCGGCCTTGGGCCTGCGTTTACCGCCTGGCGCTCCACGTGTATCGACATATACTCGGCTCCGCATTCGGCCGACTTCGCATAGGGCCCGATCATGAGAAGACTTGTCAAGAAATGGGGCAACAGCGCCGCCGTGCACATTCCCGCTTCCGTGATGACGGCGGCGGCGCTGAACCTTGATCAGGCAGTGGACGTTCGCGCGGTCGGATCGTCATCGAGCCGATTCCGGCGGAAGCTTGCGATTTGAATACGCTTCTCGATCGGATGCGTCCGGAGACCTTTCCTGAGGACATCGATTTTGGGCCGCCTCAGGGGCCGCCCGAAGCAGGCGTCCATCGAGGCGCTGGCAGACCACCGCGAAGGGCCGCCTGCGGTCATTCGACGCGTGCGGGGCGACCGCAAGGTCGCGCGCGGTAACGAGTCTGGGTGCGTAACCTACTCCAGAACCGAATTTAGGTATTCCACGCTATCGACTTCGCTTGCTATCGCGCTGACCACGAGGCGGGAACGGCGCTATCGAGGAGCTGCGCGGCCTCCATTTGGCCACGCCTGAGGTATAGCCGTCATCGACCTTAAGGCCGGTGAGGGCAGGGCCACGCATTTGGGAGCACGCTGATGGGATTGATCAGTTTCATTAAGAACGCCGGCGCGGCGATTTTCGGCGGCAGCGAAGACAAGGCCGCTCCAGCCGAGGAGCTTAAGAAAGAGCTCGACAAACACGGGCTCGACGCCTCAAACGTCAAGATCGAGGTCGATGGCGACAAGGTGAAGGTTTCTGGGACGACCGCGAGCACCGAGCAGGCGGAGAAGATCGCGATCGCGCTCGGCAACACGGTCGGCGTGCAGACCGTGGAGAACGACATCAAGCCCACCAAGGCCGAACCCGAGTCGAAGTTCTACACGGTCAAGAGCGGCGACACGCTATGGGCCATCGCCGAGAGAGAATACGGCAAGGGCAACGGCGGGAAGAACGATGTCATCTTTCAGGCGAACCGCCCGATGCTGACCCATCCGGACAAGATCTACCCCGGCCAAATTCTCCGCATCCCACAATTGAGCTGAATGGCGCGGCGCTCGCGTTGCCGCGAGAAGGCGACGCCAGCACCCTTAAGCCGACCGCTTGAACGCCAGGTTCTCGCCGGTCGAGCCCTCGCAATGCCGCGCCTATGCGTCCATAAGCTCGCGCCGGCGCATGAGCGCGCCTGATCGGCGGTAGGGCCTGTCGCCGATGATGCTGTTTGGAGCCATTTCACTGGAGCCCGAAGGTCTCTGAAGGGCGGATAGCGACCTTTGGCCGAACGGCAGGAATGGGCCAGAAAGCGGGCGTACAAGGGTCGCCGGGGAAGGCTTGGAGTTCGCCCAAAGGCGACATCGCCTGTCGCTCTCGCACAAGCAGATTCCGCAGGGGCTCCCCTTAGGACGCGCCGGCCTTTCAGGCGGCGGGGAGGCGGAAACGCGCCGCGCGCCGCAGAATCTGTTCGGCGCGCAGGAAAACAGGGGCGTCGACCATAGCGCCGTCGACTGCGGCTGCGCCGAGGGCGCCCCGCGCGCTTAGGATGCGCTCCGCCCAGGCGACGTCGTCGTCGCTCGGGCGAAAACCGTCCATCGCCGGCGCGATTTGCGCCGGATGGATCAGAAGCTTGCCGGAGAAGCCGAGTTCGCAGGCGTGCGCCGCGTCGGCGCGAACGAGATCGGGGTCTTTGACGCTCGTCGTGACTTCGTCGATAGGCGCGGGGCGGTCGGCGAGACGGCTCGCAAGAACGAGCTCCGAGCGCGCCGAGGCGAGCGCTGCGGGCGTGTGAGCCGTGCCCAGATCGGCGGCGAAATCGATCGAGCCGAAGGCGATGCGAGCGCAAGCCGCCGCGATCAGCCGCGCCGCCGCCAGTCCTCTCGCGGTCTCGATGAGCGCGACAACCGGCGCCCCCGTCGCCGCCGAGGTCGCCTCGACGTCCGCGGCCGTCTCGGCCTTCGCCAGCATCACGCCTGCCAGCCCGAGGTCCCTTACAGAGTCAAGGTCGAGCGAATAATCGTCGCTCGAGCGGGCGTTGACGCGCACGAGAATAGGACACGGCGCCGCGTCGATCGCGTCGCGTCCTTCCCGCAGCGCCCGACGCGCGCCGGGCTTGGCGGAGGCGGCGACCCCATCCTCAAGATCAAGGATGACGGCGTCGGTGCCTGCCGCGAAAGCCTTCGCCCATCGGTCAGGCCGGTCGGCTGGAACAAAGAGGAACAGCGCCAAGGTCGAGAAGTCGGACGCCATATCGAGGGCTCACTCCTGCTGCGGCGGATCTGCCGATCAACGGCCAGACCCATGCGATCGCTCGGCGATCCGCCCAATAAAGCAAAACCTTCTCGGCCAGACGTTGGGCCGATGGCGGCGCGTCAGCCATATCGTTTGGCTATAGCTGCCCGATCAAAGCGCTATTTGCAACCGCGACATTCCCTCGCGAGAGCCCCCGTTGATTGCCGCCTGCCCCGGGGTCGGCGTTCGCGCCACCGGCGAACCAAGGCGCGACGAGAGAGGGAGCGCGTGACCAAGCGCGCCGCCTACCCGTGCCAAGGGCGTTTTCATCAATAACCGTTGGCCCGCGGCCGCTTCCGGAAAGCCGCCGGCCGCCGTCGCGCCCGCCGGGGGTAAGGTCTTCACCGCCATCGTCGCCGGCGGCGAAGCCGGCCCACCCTTCAAGACCCTGGGCGCATATTGGAGGCGTACGATGGGGGCGCTCGCCTTGCTGCTGCTTCTCGCGGCGGACGCCGCGCTGGGTTTCTTCGGCTTCGGCCGCTCGCTATCCGACCAGTTGGCGGCCTTCGGGCCGCCGGCGGGAATGATCGGCCTCGCCGCGCAATGCGTCCATGGCCTAACCCCCATCCGGCTGCTCGCTGCTCGCCGGACGGCGCAGGCCGTGAGATCAGCCGCAGGAGATTGGGGGTCGCTTGGCCCGCATATCCCGTCAGGACGGCCCCCCCACGATGCGGTCGTCGTGGAGGCTGGCGATCTCGCCGTCAGTATAGCCGATTTCGGTCAGGATCTCGTCGGTGTTTTCGCCGAGCCTCGGCGCAATGCCCGGCAAGACGCGCTCGACGTTGGAGAAGGCGATGGGGTTGCCGGGCGTGAGATAGGAGCCGATGCCGGGGTGGTCGACGATCGAGAACATCGGGTTGTCGGTCGAACAGTCGGGATCCTGCTCGACGCATTCCTTGAATGTTCTGTACTTGCTCCAGGTCACGCCGTGCTCTTCGAAGGCCTTGGCGAAGTCCTGTATCCGGTGCGCGTCGAAGAACGGCTTGAGAACCGCCGTGATGGCGTGCCGGTGCTTGAAGCGCTCGCCCTCGAGGCTCAGTCTCACGCCGAGTTTCGCGGTGAGCTCGTCGAAAGCCGCCTGCGTGTGGGTCGCCGCCTTCAGGTTGTCCCATTGCCGGATCGTGAGCGCGACGACGATGACGCGGCCGCCGCACCGGCAGACGAAGTCCTGGGCGTAGGCGCCGTAGAGGGCGTTGCCGTATTTCGGCCGATCGACGCCGTTGATCTCGACTTCGCCGATGATGCCGAGATTGCCGAGCATGGCGAGCGCCATGTCTTTCAGCGCGAGCTCGACGAGCTGGCCCTGGCCGGTCGCGCGCCGGTGACGCTCGGCGGCGAGGATCCCCAGAGCCGCCTGCTGTCCGGTAATGCAGTCCCAGGCGGGCAGCACGTGCCCTACCGGCTCGCTCGAGCCCTCTGGCCCGGTCGCCATCGGGAACCCGACCGCAGGATTGATCGTGTAGTCGACCTGCGGGCCCCCGTGCCGGTCGCCCGTGATCGACATCATGATCAAGTCTTCGCGATGCTTCTTAAGCTCGTCGTAGTCCATCCAGCCGCGCACGCGAAGGTTCGTGAGGAAAATGCCCGCCTGTTCGCCCGGCGCGCAGATGAGCCGGGTCACGACCTCTTGGCCGCGCGGTGTCGCCATGTCGACCGCGATGCTGCGTTTGCCCTTGTTGAGGCCTTCCCAGAACAGGCTGCGCCCGCTCTCGGTCACCGGCCACCGCTTGTAGTCGAGCCCGCCGATGAGGCGATCGAAGCGGATGACGTCGGCGCCCATTTGCGCAAGCGTCATCCCCGAGAATGGGGCGGCGACGAACGCCGAGCCTTCCACGATTTGCAACCCTTCGAGAATCTTGACCATCCTTCGTTCCCTGAGTTTTGCCAGTCGTCGTTCATGCAACGCATGTGTCTGTCGGCGGTGACAACCGACGGCAATTCCGCAAAATGAAGGAAAGGGCGCCGTCGGCTACCGCCCGAGCTTCTCCGTTGCGCAGAGCGCGCGGCGTTTTCGGGCGGGCCCAGCTCACGCCCATTGCATGACGGCTTGCATGCATACGGCACCGTCGCCGGTCGCGGAGAACACTTCGGTTGCGCCGTCGTCGCGATTGCGTCCGTTCACCGTGGCGGTCTCGAAGTCGAACAGCGGACGCACCCCGCGGAAGTCGAACTGGGCGGGCATGCGACCGGGCTCGTGCCGGCAAGCCGCGTCGAACAACAGAACCGCCTGCAGCGGTCCGTGCACGACGAGGCCTGGATATTTCTCGATCTCCATCGCGTAAGTTCGATCGTAGTGGATGCGATGGCCGTTGAACGTGACCGCCGAGAAGCGGAACAGCATGACCGGATCGATCGGAACAGTTTCGCGCCATTCGCAAGGCGGGAGCGCGACGGGCTCTGGCAGCCGGAATTTCTCGGGAATGCCCATGTAGACGATGTCCTGATCCTCCTCGACGGCCAGCCGCCCGTCGACGCGGATCTTGTGACGGACGGTGACGAAGACCATCGGGCCCGCCTTGCCGGATTTCGTCTCGATCTTCTGAATGGTCGAGGTTTTCTCCGCCTCGTCGCCCACCCGAATCGGCGCAAGAAACCGGCATCGGCTCCCCGCCCACATGCGGCGGGGAAGTTCGACCGGCGGCAGGAAGCCGCCCCGTTGGGGATGTCCGTCGGGGCCGATTTCCGACATCGGGACGAACTTGAGGAAATAAAGCCAGTTGAACACGCCCGGCAAAACTGAGCCTGGCTCGGTGGGAAGATCGGCCGATCGGTTGAGCGTCGCGGCCAGCGCGCGGGCGGGCGCTTCGGCGATGCGGTCCCGGGCGACTTCCCGCCGACCGATCCAATCCTTCCACTGCGTGTCGTCCATGCGCCCTCCCGACCAAGTGCTCAGCCAACCAATATCGCAGAGTTGGCGTGTTAATAAAAGCTTGCCGCTTGGCAGGTTACACGAGACCGCGTGGGATTGGGATCACGTCATTGTTTGTTTTGCGGAGCGGGGCGCGAAAGGCGCGCCCGCTCAATTATCGCGATGCAGGCGCTGTCGTTGTCGGTTTAGAATTATGATGTGTGGATCGCGGGATTTGCCTGATTGCCAGCGGGCGCTCAAGCGCCGTCATCTCCGTTGATGAACGGCGCTAACTGATCTGAGATCAACTTCGCGAACGGCTGCGGAAGGTCGCCGCCGGAAACCGGGCGGCTACGGCGCGCTTCCAACCTCAGCGCCTCAGTCGGCAAGAAGCCTGCGGACAACGTCGGTCATGGAGAGCACTCCGACGGGTTGACCGTTCTCGGTGACCACCAGCCTATGCATGCGTCGTCCGGTCATCAGGCTCACCGCTTCGCTGAGAAGCATGCCGGCGTCGCAGGTCGCGCAACCCAGCGTCATCATGTCTCGCGCGATGAGGGCCCGGGCTTGCTCGGGAGTCCGGCCTTGGCGCGCCAGCACGATGTCGGTCTGCGACACCACGCCGACCGCCTTGCCGGCCTCCAACACCACGACCGCATGAATGTCGTTATCGATCATGATCCTGGCCACCTTGCCGACGCTATCGGCCGGCGCGCAGGCGATGATGCCGCGGTGCATGAGGTCGCTGACCCTAGCGCCGTCGTCGGCGATCGTCGCCGGCTCGCCCTCGGCGACGCCCGGCAGCGGAATTGACATCGGATAGGGATGAGGCGTGGTGTGGACGTCGTTGCTCGGCATGACGGGATGCTCCGAGGCTTCCGGCGGTTTGCCGCTGGCGCCGAGGCCGCGTTCTTTCGCCCCCACGAGCACCGCCATGTTGCCGTGGGGATGCTTGTTCTCGTACATCAATTGATGGCACAAGGGGACCTCATCGTAAGCGAACGTGCGCGACAGGCAGGGATCCAACTGGCCGCGCAACGCCAAATTGGTTCATCTCGTTCGACTGTACGGTGTTGGCGAAATGCGAGCCCTGCAGGCGCTTCTGCCGCATCCACAGATAGCGCAGATCGACGGTGGCGTTGTAGCCCGTGGTGCCCGCGCATATGACCACCATGCCGCCCGTTTCGCACACGAAGATCGAGGTCGGGATGGTGGTCTCGCCGGGGTGTTCGAACACGATGTTCGGGGCCCGCTTCTCGCCCAACACCTCCCAGATCTTCGCCCCGAAGGCCCGGACGCCCTTCAGCCATTTGGCGTAGCCGGCCTCGTCCTTCCAGTGCGGCAGCATTCCCCAATGATCGAACTCATTGCGGTTGATGCAGCCCTTGGCGCCAAGCTTCATGCAATAGTCGAATTTGTCCTGTCCCGAGACGACGGCGATCGGGATCGCACCCGCCGCCTGGCGATCTGGATCGCCATCGAACCGAGGCCGCCGGCGCCGTTCAGACGAGCACGACGTCGCCCTTCTTCACAGCATTGACGCCCCAGCCGTGCAACATCCGCCAGGCGGTGGCCGCGACCAACGTGTAGGACGCCGCCTCCTCCCATGTTATGTGCTTGGGCTTCGGCATGCATTGCTGGGCCTGGACTTGCGTGAACTGGGCGAAGCTGCCGAAATTGGTTTCGTAGCCCCAGATCCGGAACGTCGGTGAATACATCGGATCGCCGCCGGCTTTGATCCATGGGCAATCGCGGCTGTAATGCCCGCAGTGTATTATCACTTCGTCGCCGACCTTGACGTTGGTGACGTCCTTGCCGACTCTGTAGACGATGCCGGAAGCGTCGCTGCCGCCGATATGGAAAGGCTCGGGCTCGCCGGCCTTGTTGCGGGCGGCGATGACATTGACCGGGATGCCTAGCCCGGCCCAGACATTGTTGTAGTTGATGCCGGCCGCCATGACATAGACGAGCGCCTCGTCGTCGCTGATCGTCGGCGTGGCCACGACTTCCTTCTGGAACGCCTCCATCGGTTTGCCGAAGCGTTCTGGCCGGATCAGCCAGGCGTGCATCTCGGTCGGAACACCCCCGAGGGGCGGCATGTCCCCAATGTCGTAAAAATTTTGGAGATTCTCGGTTGGCGAAAGGACGGCACCAATCGTCATTGCATTCTCCGGTCGATGTTGAGCGGACGGAAGGCGACTATCGGGAACCTGCGATCGACGAGATCGTCGGGAAGAACGCGGGTCGTAACAGCAGCGTTGGCCCTCTCTCACGCGCGCCGTCGTCACGTTGAACATTCCGCCGTGACCAGCGATTGATATTCGCTGTTTAAAGGCCGCGCATTGTTCTAGATCAAATTTCACGGTCCCCGGGCGGCGGGGGGCGCTCGCTCGCCGCCATCGTTTGCGCACCGTCGCATCTGGTCGATCAGCGCATCCCGAAGGTCCGTTAGTGCCGCACCGTACCCGTAGCGCCAACGGCCGCTTTCTCATGTTCTCCACCCGTTCGTTGGCGATCTCGAAGGGCAGCGAAGGGTCGAAACCCGAAATTCAAACTGAGACACCACGGCATTGGTCTTGACGCTTTCCCGTTAAAATGGGGCGCGGGGGATGATGGTCTGGCACCCGATGACGACGAAGATGAAAGGCTATGTCTTCGAGGTTGTGATCAGTCGCAAGCCGCCGAGCGCCGTTCTCGCGGATCAACCCAAGAGCCTGGATTGGAGGCGCGTCGGGCGACGCGCAAGGGGCGTCGCGGGTGCTTTCCGAAACCCGCGCCAAGACCAGGGCTTTCCTCGCACTGTGAAAACGCGTTCCAAGGACCCTGCCGCCGACGCGCCTCATCGAGATGCACCATTCGGCCCGCGACGCCCACGGCTCGGTTCCTGCGGCGAGGATCTCGATATTTGTTGCAATCGTTGCGAACATGTTCTATATATGTTCTCTTGTCATGACGGAGACCGTCCAGTTGTCCGGTCCGTTGAATCCGTCCCGCCCAACGCGCCTCGCGAGGGATCGCCGGCGGGCGCTGCAACGAGCGTGGACCCAAACGGTCAAGCCGTTCTGTGCGGAATTCCAGAATGGTCGCGGCAATGTTCCGCAGCGGACGGCGGACCCCAGGGGGGAGGGGTGCCAAATTCCGTCCTAACCATTTGATAACCCTCGATTCGGAAAAGAAAATGAAAGGAAATGAAAACGAATTTCGCCGCTTTATGTGGGTCTTATGCAGTTCTGCAGCGTTCCCACGCGGTTTTGCAAATTCTGGTTTCCGCCAAAGCACCGCTTTCCTGGACGCCATCCCGAGAGGGAAACGTATTCCCGCAACAGTGGATTCTGTCTCGAATAACTCGACATCCGGCTATCCGCCTGCACCGCAAACGGACGATCGCCTCGGCTCAATTCTCCGCCATCGTGAAGACCGCGCACGGCGCCGCGATGCCGCGCAGCGCATGCGTCCCGAGCGGAACGAGCGGCGTTGCGGTCTCCGCGGCGAATGCGCCCGAGACAAGCACGGCCTTCTCCAACGGCCGGCAGAGCCCTTCCAGCCGGCTGACCAGATTGACGGCGGGGCCGATCGCCGTGAAGTCCAGCCGGTCGGCCGAGCCGATATTGCCCCACAGGATCTCGCCGAGATGCAGCGCGACGCCGAACGGCAAAGGCGCAAAACCCTGCTGACGTCGCGCCTCGTCGAGATGCGCCATTCCGGCTCGTGCGGCGGAGACCGCGCGGAGCGCAGCGTCGCACGCCTCACGGGGCGACCCCCCGACCGGAAAGATCGCCAAAACGCCGTCGCCGATGAACTTCAAGACTTCGCCGCCGAAGGCGTGGACCGAGAGGGCGATACGGTCGAACCAGGCGTTGAGGGCGGCGATGACTTCCGACGGCGGATTACGCTCGGAGAGCGCCGTGAAGCCGCGCAGATCGGCGAACAGCAGCGCCGCCAAAATGGTCTCGCCGACGCCGCGGCGCAATGGGCCCGCCAGCACCCGCGCCGCGCTGCGTTTGCCGAGATAGGCTTCCAGCGCCGCCGCCAAGGTGGCGCGCGCGGTCAGCGCGGCGAGCGGCGCTGCCGCGAAGCGCGCGGCCACGCTGAGGCGGCCCGCCTCGTCGGGGGTGAATGCGCGCGGCCCGATCCACCCGAGCCAAGGACCGTCCGGCCTCGGCTCGACGGCGTCTTCATGCACGGACCCGGTCGCGAGGTTTTCGAGCCAGCGCCGGCCGGCGTCGCCAGGCGGGCCTGCGCCTGCCGCGAGCCCGCCCGGAGCGAATCCCAACGCCTCGATCACGGCGCCGCTGTCGGCCCGCCACAGCCAGGTGCGCCGGGCGATCAGCGGGTGCGGCGCGGCCAGCGTCAGGGCGCCGCCGGCGAGCGGCAGGCCGTCGTCGATCAGATGCGCGCCGAGCGTCGCCAAAAACCGGTCGGCGCCCGGCATCCCGGCGGCCGCGTCAACCAGCCAGGCGAGCGTCGCGTTGAACTGCATGGATCGATCTTGGGCTTGACAGAGCCTCGTTGTCATCAACTATTCCGGCGGGACTTCGCCCTGGCGCCGCCCGTGTGGCGGCAACTTAAGGAGGCTCCAATGCCTGCGCCGCCCCTGGTTCGCGAGACCCATATCGCCGCTCCGCCCGCCACCGTCTTCGCCTTCCTGACCGATCCGGAAAAGATTTTGAGCTGGATGGGCGCCGAGGCGCAGACCGAGGCGCATGCGGGCGGACTCTATCTCGTCAAAGGCGTCGGCGGGAGCGACGCGCGCGTCGCGCGCGGCGCGTTCCGCGAGGTGGTGCCGGTCCATCGGCTCGCCTACAGCTTCGGCTGGGAGGGAAGCGAGGCCGTGCCGCCAGGATCGAGCCTGGTCGAGATCGACCTGATCGAACGGGACGGCGGCACCCTGCTGCGCTTCACCCATAGCGGTCTTCCCGACGCCGCGCAGGTCGCCGCCCACGACAAAGGCTGGGCGCACTTCCTCGACAGACTGGCCATGGCCGCCGCCGGCCGAATTCCCGGCGTGGATCGTGGTCCACAACCGCGTGAACCTTAAGCCGAGATTGGCGCGAAAACGGCAGCCGCCTGCGCGGCGGCGCCCAAGGAGGCTCCGATGCCTGCACCGCCCCTAGTCCGTGAGACCCAGATCGCGGCCCCGCCCGCCACCGTCTTCGCCTTCCTGACCGATCCCGAAAAGATTTTGAGCTGGATGGGGGCCGAGGCGACGACGGAAGCGCATGCGGGCGGACTCTATCTCGTCAAACGCATCGGCGACCCCAGCCACACGGCGCGCGGGACGTTCCGCGAGGTCGTGCCGGTCCATCGGCTCGCCTACAGCTTCGGTTGGGAGGGGGACGAGGCGATGCCGCCGGGATCGAGCCTCGTCGAGATCGACCTGATCGAGCGGGACGGCGGCACCTTGTTGCGCCTGACCCATAGCGGTCTGCCAGACGCCGAGCACCGCGAAAGCCACGGCAGAGGTTGGACGCATTACCTCGGCAGACTGGCCATCGCGGCGACTGGCGGAAATCCCGGCGTCGATGCCGGCCCCCCCGCGTCCTCTTCCTGAGGAGCCCGCGAAGCGAGGACGCCGCCGAGCGCCGGCAAGCATTCCTTCGACGCCCTTCGCCTCATGGCAAAGGGCGCGTCAGCATGAGGACTGTGGAAGGGGCGCTGCAGTCCTGGGAATGCCGCTTGGCGGGTCGCTGACCAAGGCAAATCGCCCTGCTCCCCGCGTCGAAGCCGCGGCGCCCGCACAGATGACGTAGCCGCGGCCCCTTTCCCCCATCCGCCTCCCGCGCTTACTGTGAGGAATGTCAACATCCGGGCGCACCGGCGTTCTGGCGGCGGCGGGCTTTTCGCGCGCGGCCGCGTTCGCGCCCGACTGGCGCGCGGCTTTCGCCGGCGCGCTCGCGCGCGAGGTCGAGGAGCGACGGTTCTTCCTCTGGCTGCCGGTCGCGGCGATGGGCGGCGTGGCGCTCAATCTGGCGGCCGACCGCGAGCCCGTCCTCTGGCTGCCCGCCGCGCTGACCGCGCTCTTCGCCGCGCTCGCCTTCGCCTCGCGCGCGAGGCCGGCCGCGCTCGGCCTGTGGCTGGCGTTCGCGGCGCTCTCCGCCGGATTTCTTTCGATGTCGCTGCGCACCGCGCGCGTCGCGGCGCCCGTGCTCGACCGCATCCGCATCGTGAGCCTGCAAGGGTTCGTCGAGGAGGTCGACCTGAGGCCGGTCGGCGCGCGCATGGTGATCGCGGTCGTGAGCGCCGAAGGCATGCCGCGCGAAAAGGTCCCGCGCCGCGTGCGGGTCACGACGCGCAAGGCCCCGAACGTCGTCGCGGGCGACTATGTGGCGCTGAAGGCCCGGCTGCTGCCGCCTTCGCATGCGGCGCTGCCGGGCGGCTACGATTTCGCCCGCGACGCCTTCTTCGCCGGCGTCGGCGCGGTCGGCTCGACCCTCGGCCCGATCGAGCGTCTCGCGCCGCCCGGCGACGCGAGCTTGCGCCAGCGCTTCGACGCCGCGATCGATCACGCGCGCAACCGCCTCGCGGTCAGGGTCGACAGGATCATCGGCGGCGACGAAGGCGCGATCGCCGCCGCCATGGTGACGGGCAAGCGCGACTTTCTCTCGAACGACGCCAAGGACCTCATCCGCGAGGCCGGCATCTTCCACATCATCACGATCTCCGGCGTGCAGATGACGCTGGTCGCCGGCATCTTTTTCGTCGTCACCCGCCGCCTGCTCGCGCTGTCGCCGACGCTGGCGCTTGAACTATCCGATCAAGAAATGGGCGGCCGGCGTCGCCATGGCGGGCTCGCTCCTCTACGACGTCGCCACCGGCTCGCGCGTCGGCACCGAGCGGGCGCTCGTCATGACGCTGATCGTGCTCGGCGCGGTCATCATGGACCGCCGGGCGCTGACCATGCGCAACCTCGCCTTCGCGGTCTTCGCCGTCGTCGCCATCGAGCCGGAGGCGATCCTCGGGGTGAGCTTCCAGCTTTCCTTCGCCGCGGTGGCGGCGCTGGTCGCGGTGATGGAGGCGCGGCTCGCGGGCCTCGAGAGCGACCCCGATCCCTATCTGCCGCGGCGCGGCGTCGCGCCGTCCGGGCTCTTCGCCGACTTGCTGCACAAACCGCTCGCGCTTCTCTTCGCGACCGCCTGCGCGACCGGTGCGACCGCCTCGTTCATGGCCTACCACTTCCACGATCTGAGCCCCTACGTGCTGATCGGCAATCCGCTGACGCTGAGCGTGATCGAGTTCTTCGCCGTGCCCGGCGCGCTTCTCGGCGCGGCGCTCTATCCGCTCGGGCTCGACGCGCCGGTCTGGCTCTATGTCGGGGCGGGGATCAAATTCATTCTCATGTGCGCGCGTTTCATCGCCGAGGCGCCCGGCTCGACCGTGCACCTGAGGGCCTTCGCGCCCTATGCGCTGCCGTTCCTCGCGCTCGCGGTCATGAGCGCGACGATCTGGCGGACGTTTGCGTTCCGCGCGAGCGCCATCCCCTTCGCGATCGTCGGCCTTGTCGGCGCGACCCAGGGCCCGCGCTACGACGTCATCGTCGCGCCGTCCGGCGATCAGGTCGCCGTGCGCGACGCCGACGGCCGCTTGCAGGTCGTCGGCAAGCGGTTCAACGCCTTCGCCGCCGAACAATGGCTGACCGCCGACGGCGACGGCCGCGATCCTTCGACCGCGCGCGACCCGGACGCTCTTTGCGACCGGCTCGGCTGCGTCGCCGCTTTGCCCGAGGGCGAGTCCTTGAGCATCGTCCTCGATCGCATGGCCTTCGACGAGGACTGCGCGCGGGCGGAAATCGTGGTCAGCGCGCTCTCGGCGCCGGCCGGCTGCAAGGCGAAGTTCGTTCTCGACGAGAAGGCGCTCAAGCGGCTCGGCGCAGTCGGCCTGACGTTCAGCGACGAGACGGGCTTTGTGGCGGCGAGCGACCGCTCGACCGGGCAGAGCCGCCCCTGGTCTCCCGCGCCTCCCCAAGCGCCTGACGACAGGGTCGTGCGGCCCGGGCAAGCGACGTCCAACGGCTCCGATCCGGCGGACGAGCCTGCTGAAGGGGGGCGATAGGGAAGCGAGCAGGGCGACCCCAGGGGAATCGGGTGAAGCTTTTTTACCGCGTGATCAGGCTGGCGAGGAAGTCGTCGTCCCATCCGGCGGTCTTTCGCTTGAGCCGCAGGGAAGCCTTTCCGGGAGCCAATCGGATCAGGTTCTGCGCCATGTGCTTGATCGTACAGAAGTTGGCGGGTGCGTGATCGGTTCGCAGCCGACACTCGTCGTCGCGGAACACCATGTCCAAGATCCAGTGCAGGCTATTCTCGATCGCCCAGTGGCTGCGTACGATCGGTCCTAGCATGCACGCCATCAGCGCCAGCGACGTCAGGTAGAAGCGGGTCTCCCGCTCGATCTTGTCGCCGGTTTCCCGCTCGCTTTCGACCACCACCACGGCCTTCAATCCGGGCCAGTTGTGGCGCTCCTGCAGCCAGCCGATGTCGTGAATGACGGTCGTGGTCCTGGTCTCGATGCGGCCATGATCGCCATCCACCGTTTGGTCGCGACTGATCGTTGTGTCCCTGAAACCGGCGGCTTTCTGCTCGGCCACGAACAGTTCCACGTCCTCGCGCAGCGACCCCTGGTTGCCTTTCAGCGCTAGCACGTAGTCTGCTTTCTTCTCCACCACTTTCTGCGCGATGTCGCGCTGACACCCCATGGCGTCGATGGTGATGATCGCCCCCTCGATGGCCAGCAGGTCCAGCAGTTTGGGGATGGCGACGATCTCGTTGGACTTCTCGGCCACCTTGACCTGGCCGAGCACCAGGCGCTGGCGCGCCGCAAAGGCGGAAACCATGTGGATTGGCGCGTGGCCCTTCCGCTTCTGGCCGGACCGCCGGGCGGTCTTGCCATCGATGGCGATGACCCCCTCGGGAGTTCCGGTCAGCGCGGCTACCCAGGCGACGAAGCAGCGCTGGAACTGCTCGTGGTCCAGCACGGCGAGGATATCGCCAAGATGGTCGTGCGCCGGCGTGCCGTTGGCGAAGCGGCGGAAGCGGCGCAGAAGGTCCAGCTTCTTGCGGCCGAACAGGGCGATGTCGGTGATGGTCTCCGCGCCGGCCAGGACGGCGATGAGGCAGAGGAGCAGGATCTCTTCCAGCGGGTAGTCCACCTTCCCCCGCTGGCGGGGATCCTTCAGATCATTGAAATGACTCAGAAAAACTACGGTTTCGTCAAACGCCGCGCAGTCCGCTGCCGCCTCCGCCATGCCTCGCCCCTCTGATGCGAATCGAGGCTCGTCATGGATTCAGCACTTTCGCCGTTTGTCACCTACTTCTTCACCCGATTACCCTGAGGGCGACCCTTCGCCCGCTTGCGGTCGCAAGCGGGCGAAGGGGGCTAGCGAGTTCGCATCATGGTCCGAACAGCCGCCGATCGAGGGCGACTGCCCTCTCCGGCCCGACCGAAATCAGGTTGGCGTCGGGGTGCTCAGGATTGACGACGACGTTCGAGTCGCGCCCGGCGGTCACGACGGACGGAACGACAAGCAGAGCCGATCTTCGGCTTTCGATCCAACCGCGGCCGAACGCTTGCGCGACCGAGAGATCGCTGAGATCGTCCCAACCAGGGTGCGAGTCGGGATCAAACGTCTCGCGGGAAACCTCGTCGGGCGCGACCGCTTCGACGCATCGCGCGGCGCTCGGCGGCGACTTCCGGTTGGCGTGGACGAGAACCTCGATGAGACAGAGGGCGAAACTCGTCCCCGCATAGATCGCAGGAAAGCCGGGAGGATTCCAACGTTGCCCGAACAGGCGCGCTCCCTCGCCGGACCAGACGGGGTGAGGGCCGGTGACGACGCGCCAGAGCCGAAGGGCCAAGGTGTTAGAGCGCCAGGCCGAATTCGAGCGCGTTGAGGATCTGCTCGGCGCGGCGGGCGCCGAGATCCGTCTTGGCGACGTCGAGCGGGCTGCGACCTTCGAGTTCGGGATGCGGAGCAGTCATGAACTCGCGCGCCTCGGCCTCCGTGCCGAGGGCGCGGCGGGCGTGCACGAAGATTCGCGCAATGCGTTCCGTGCGCTCGCTCTCCTGGCGCGAGAGCTTGCTCTCGCGTCGCTCGAGAGTCGTCTTCGGGACGATGCCTCGCTCCAGGGCCGAGGCCTTCGCCTTGTCGCCGCCGGCGATCGCCTCCGCGACGTGCTGAAGGGATTCGCGGGGAAGGCCGCTCTCGACCGCCTTCTCGATCAAGACCGGGGAAGGGGATGACACCCGACGGCCTCTGACTTGAGAGAGGCGCCCGACGATCAGCATTGTCGCGCCGTCGACGTTTATGAGGATCGGTGAGGCAGGTCCTTTCTGCGCTTTGCCCTCCTTTGGCCCTTGGACGAAAGCAAGGCCCATGACCTCGGCGACGGCCTTCGCATCGTAATTCGGCAGCACGCCTTCCTCCTTGACCAACTGGGCTGAGATAGAGTTCCACATGGGCGAAATCAAGGATGTCTAGCAGCTTGCCACCGCTGATTGCGCGTGCGAGTCTTGCGTTCACTGCGCTGACGCGCGTCGATCCTGGTCATCGGAGGAGGAATGAGCAAAACGGCAGTCGTCGGCGGCGGGTCGCGCGGCATCGGCCTCGCGGTCGCTCAGGCTCTGGCCGCGCGCGGCGAAACGGTGGTGGTGACCAGCCGCGATCCGGCGCGGGGCGAGGCGGCGGCGCGACAGGTGGGAGACGGCGCGAGCGTCGTCGTCGTCGATCTCGCAAGACCGGAGGGAATCGCCGCGAGCTTCGCGGCCGTCGGTCCGGTCGATCATCTCGTCATCACCGCCGTCGATCGCGACCGCAACAGCGTCAAGTCCTACGACATCGCCGCGGCGATCAAGCTGGCGACGACCAAGATCGTCGGTTACACCGAGGTCGCGCACACCTTCCTGGCGCGTTTCACGCCCGGCGCCTCGATCGTCCTCTATGGCGGGATGGCGCGCGAGCGGCCCTATCCGGGCTCGACGACCGTTACTCCGGTCAATGGCGGCGTCAGCGCGCTGGTGCGGACGCTCGCGGTGGAGATGGCCGCCGGTGCGAGTCAACGCCATCCATCCCGGGTTTGTCAGCGACAGCCCGTATTGGGCGGGCAATGCGCAGGTGAGGGAAGCCATGCAGAGCCGCACGCCCGGCGGCCGTCTTCTCATCACCGCGGATTGCGTCGGCGCCACCTTGTTCCTGCTCGACAACCAGGGCATGAACGGCGCGAATCTCGTGGTGGACGCCGGCATTACACTGACCTGAGCGACGGAGTGGGCCAAGACCTTTCCGAAAGGCGGGGTCGGAACCCAACGTCGCCGCGGCGAGGACCCCGGAGATGGCGATGGACGTCGGATTCGTCGGTCTTGGCGCGATGGGCAGCGGCATGGCCGCCAATTTGGTTCGCGCCGGGCACAACGTTCGCGTCTGGAACCGCTCGAAGGGAGCGGCGGAGCAACTCGCTGTGCAGGGCGCGGTGGCGGTCGCGAACGCAGCGGACGCCGCTCGGGTGCCCGTACTGTTCTCGATGCTGTCCGACGACGCGGCGGTGCGCGCGGCGGTGATCGAGGGCGGCGTTCTTGCCGCCTGCGCGCCGGGCGCGATCCGTGTCAACATGGCGACCGTGTGTGCGATTCAAAGTGATGCGGAGTAAGGTTCGGATTTGGAAACGGATGGGAATTTAACAGATGACGGCCGCTACACTCAGCGACGAGGCGATTTTGGCCAGTCTCAAGGCGCACCCTGGTCTTCGCGATCGATTCGCGTCGATAATTGAGGCGATAGAGAACAGCGAGGGAAACTTCAAGGAGGCCGATGCGGTCGAGGAGCGGATCGTGGAGGAGATGCGGCTGTTGGGGCGGGAGGCGATGCAGGGATGGGCCGAGAACCAGGTCGAAGCGACGGAACGAGAAATTCGTCGACAAGCTCAGATGCATCGCCAAGGTAAAAAAACTCCGCTGGCATACGAAATTCGGCGAGGTCGCGGTCTTAGAGCCGCAATACCGGTTCGAGAAGAAGCGCGTTCGCCCGTTCATGCGCAGCGCGAAAGTCGTTTCTCGGGGTTGTTCAGGCCCACTACAGCGCGCGATCGTCGACTTCGCCGCGGATCAGCCTTTCGCTCTGGCGCGCGCCAAGTTGCGCGAGCACTACGGCTTCGAGATCGGAGAGAGCACGATCCAGAGGGTTACACTCGGCCATGCCGGAAACATGTTCGAAGCCGGCAAGATCTCGCTAGATTTTCCCGAAGCGCCAGGGCGTCACAAGGACATTGTTGCTGAAACCGATGGCGGCATGATCCCCATCGTGGAGCCGGACGCCCGCCAGAAGGACAAGCGCAAAGGCAAGACGCTGGGAGAGAAGCCAAGATTTCTCTCGCGCACGCCAAGGGGAGCCGGACGCCAATCTATGCCGGCGCGATCGAGGGCGGTGTCGAAACCGCCGGACGGCAACTTCTCGGATGCGCGGTTCGAGCCGGCTTCGGCGCCGATTCCCGCGTTCACGCGGAGGCTCTCAAGACAGGGCATTTGGAGAAGACGCTGCAGGCGCTCGCTCGTCACTTGGAGCCCCCGCAGTTGGCCGACGATCAAGCTCCCGTCCGAACTTGCCATCGCTATTTGAGCGGTCGGAAAAACCAACTCGACTATCGTGACGCCTTGGCCAGGGATCTGCCGATCGGCTCCGGAGAGATCGAAAGCGCGCATCGCTATATCGCACAGAAGCGCCTGAAGCTGCCAGGAGCTTGGTGGCGCGTCGAGCGCGCCGACGCCATGCTCGCCCTGCGCGTCACCCGTATCAACGGCGACTGGGACGCCTATTGGAGCAAGCGCGGCCAAAACAGCTCGCCCGCAAATCAAAACCGCCCCTCCCTATCACAAAAATCCGCAGCATGATTGCATCACTTTGGATCGCACCCACCGTGTCGGTAGCATTGGCGAGGGAGCTCGCCGGCTTGCATGCCGAGCGCGGCGTCGGCTACGTCGCCGCGCCGGTGTTCGGCCGGCCCGATGTCGCCGCGGCCGGACAATTGACCACCGCTGCGGCCGGCGAGACAAAGCACATCGACGCGGTCCAACCCCTGCTCGACAAGCTCGGGCAAAAGACTCGGCGCTTCGGCGCGGCGCCTGAACGGGCGAACGCGGTGAAGCTCGCGATGAATTTTATGATCGGCTGCGCCATCGAGGCCACGGCCGAAGCTTCGGCGCTCGCTGAGGCGCATGGCGTCGCCGCATCGGACTTTCTGGAAATGGCGAGCACGACGCTGCTTGCGGCGCCCGTCTACAAAATTTACGGCAGGCTCATCGCCGAACAGCGCTTTTCCCCCGCCGGAATGAAGCTGGCGCTGGGGTTGAAGGACTTGCGACTCGTTGCCCAGGCCGCCGACGCGGCGTTGACCCCGATGCCGTTCGCCAGCGCGAAAGTCGCAATGCGGCGCGCCGGGCGCTCCTGACGGCGTTGCGGGAGATCGAGGCGGCGCCGCGGCGCTGGGCAAAGATCCTGTTGAACGTTTTCGAGACGGTTCAGGCGCGTTCGTTGCCGCCAATCTATGGCGAGCGAGCCACTTGCAAAACGGCTCGGACGGCCGGAATTTTCGAATTTTCGGGTGATTTCTCAAGCGTCGCGAACCGTCGGCGGCCGGTTTCTGGTATGTTGATTCTGCGAGGAAAAACAAGCAGAAAGCCAGGAACCGCCGACGATGTCGCTACGAGAGACCCTATCCGTATACTGGCAGAAGTTTCAAGGAGAACTTTTCCCGTTTCTCGAGGAGACGGTCGGGTTCTTGACGGAGTCGCATCGAGCGCTGGTGACGGTTCTGGACATGACGCGGCTTGAGGCTTTCGCGCCTGACTGGGGTGGTTTTCCCGGACGGCCGGCAGCCGAGCGGGCCGCATTGGCGAGGGCCTTCGTGGCCAAGGCGGTTCTCAACTTGCCGACCACGCGGATGTTGATCGAACGCGTCGAGGCCGACACGACGTTGCGGCGCTTGTGCGGTTGGTCGCGTCTGTCCGAGGTTCCCAGCGAGGCGACTTTCTCGCGCGCCTTCGCCGAGTTCGCCGACCGCGCCTTGCCGTCGCGGTTGCATGAAGCCTTGATCCGCAAGACCCACGGGGATCGGCTGGTTGGTCACATCGCGCGCGATTCGACGGCGATCGAAGGCCATGAAAAGCCGCAACGCGCAGAGAAGCCCGAGCCGTCTGCGCTCGAGCAGAAGCCCCGCAAGCGCGGGCGTCCGCGCAAGGGCGAGCGGCCCGCGCCCAAGCCGCCCAGCCGGCTGGAACGCCAGGCCGGCATGACGCTGAGCCAGATGCTCGCCGATCTGCCCCAGCACTGTGACGTCGGCGTCAAACGCAACGCCAAGGGACATCAGGAGACATGGATCGGCTATAAGCTGCATATCGACACCGCGGACGGCGACATTCCCGTCAGTTGCGTTCTCACCTCGGCTTCCGTCCACGACAGTCAGGTCGCCATCCCCCTGGCGACGATGACGGCGGGGCGTCTGGTCAATCTCTACGATCTCATGGACAGCGCCTACGATGCGGCCGAGATCAGGGCGCATAGCCGCGCGCTCGGCCACGTGCCGATCATCGATGTCAACCCGCGCCGCGACGCCTGCCTCAAGAAGGAATTGGCCGAGGAAGACAAGCGTCGAGCGCTCGTCGGCCATCGCGCCGCCGAGGATATCCGCTACAACGAGCGCAGCGGCGCCGAACGGGTCAACGCCAACCTCAAAGACAACCACGGCGGCAGAACCGTCCAGGTGCGTGGCCCCGCGAAGGTGATGTGCCATCTGATGTTCGGCATTCTGGTCATCACCGTTTCTCAGATCATCCGTCTCATCGCATAGCGAGCCGCATCGCGGCGCGAAAACGGGTCCGGAGCCTCCCAAAAAATCGGGAGGTCGACGAAACATGGCCAAAATCCACGCCAAAATGTCCGCGAAGGCAAAAAAACGGCGGAAGCGGCGTTGCAACCGTCAAAAACGACTTAAGCCAACACGTCTCAGCTATGTTCATTCGTGCGCGAGCCGACGCGCTCAGACGTTCTGCAAGTGGCTCGAGTGTTAAGCTAATTAGCCGCGCGCCGATCCGGAGCGCCGTATGCGCGCAGGTTTTGAGCAGCGCTCTTTGCTGAGTGCAACGACGACTTCATCGAGGGAGGGAAGCATGGGAAACCGGTGTATGCTATTGGTCGCTGCGACGGTGGCTCTCGCCGCCTCCGCCGCCTCCGCCGCTGATCCTCAGATCGAGCGCGGCAAGTATCTGGTCTCGATCGCCGGCTGCAACGATTGCCACACGCCCGGCTATTTCTTCGGCAAGCCCGATTTTTCGCGCGCTTTCGGCGGTTCGGACGTTGGATTCGCAATTCCGGGAGTCGGCGCGGTCGTCGGCCGCAACCTGACGCCGGACAAGGAGACGGGTCTCGGCGACTGGACGGCCGAGCAGATCATCACGGCGTTCACGACCGGCGTCCGGCCTGACGGCCGCAAGCTTTCGCCGATCATGCCGTACATGGAGCTCGCCAACCTGTCGAATGAGGACGCCCGGGCGATCGCCGCGTACTTGCAGAGCATTCCGTCGGTCAAAAACGCGGTGCCCGGACCGTTCGGACCGAAGGACGTTCCCTCGACTCCGGTGTTCGTCATCATCCCCGGGGAGGTCTATTCCAAGCTGCCCCCGCCGCCGCAGTGAAGCCAACGTTAGGAATAGGATAGAAAAAAGACCGGCGCGAATTGGCGCGCCGGTCGTCGGTCGGCCAACGGAGGCGGCATGCGGCGCAGAACCTTGGTCGCGGGCGGCGCGCTGGCCGGAGCGGCGGCAGTGCTCCCGAGGCTAGCCAAAGCCGACGACGCTATGATCGCCGGGCGCTTCGCGGGCGACGCTAAGCGCGCACGACATCGACGCTTTCGCCGCCCTGTTCGCCGAGGGTTACGTCAATCATCAGACGAGCGCCGCGGCGCCGCCTCCTCCCGCCGGGGTCACGCCCAAGGCCGCGATCGTCGCCTTCTTCGCCGCCAAACTCAAAGCCCTGCCGGACCTGAAGGTGACGATCGAGACGACGGTCGCCGAGGCCGACAAGGTCGCGGCGAGCTTCGTCTACGAGGGCAGGCAGGAGGGCCCCTATTACGGGATCGAGCCGACCCACAAGCGGCTCCGGTTCACCTCCTGCGACATCTTCCGCGTCGCCGACGGCAAAATCGTCGAGCATTGGGGGATGGGCGACATCGCCGGGGTCGTCGCCCAGATGAGGGGGTGACGCGCGAGGGGCGGCCGCGGGCGTCACGGCCGGCTCGCCCCGGCCGCCGACGTGTGCTCCGCTGCTCCCGACGACAGAAGTATGCTTATTTTCAGTCGGTTGAGAAGGTTGGATACGGTGCTGAATGAGATACAGGCGCACGAGCGCGTGGCTGGCCAGAACAGGAGCTTGGCTGCCGGACCGCCAATTCCGCGAATCAAAAGGGCGCCCGAAGGCGCCCTCGAAAGCATCAAGCACGCGAAAGCCTACTTGATCTTCGTCTCCTTGAACTCGACGTGCTTGCGCGCGATCGGGTCGTATTTCTTGAAGGTCAGCTTCTCTGTCTTGGTGCGGGCGTTCTTCTTGGTGACGTAGAAATAGCCCGTGTCGGCGGTCGACAGTAGCTTGATCTTGAGCGAGGCGGCCTTGGCCATGGCGTGGCGTCCTTGAGCGATTGGCGCTGCACGGCGCCGCAACCGGAAAAAGGCCCGCGGAATTCGCGGGCGCATGTGCGACGCAAAATAGTGATGGACCGCGGTAAGTCAAGCCGAAGACGCTCCCACAATTCCCGAACAAAACTCGGGCCGCGCGTGACGCTGACCGATTTTGCGGCCTGCGGCGGCTTCGAGGGTCACGATCGGGTCTTGTCGGTCACCTCCTCGTCTTCGCCTTCGCGCAAGGCGAGTCTCGTGGGAATTGCATGCAACCGGCGCGAGTTCTGTCGGTCTCAACCGCGCGCGGGTCATCATCGCCGCGGCATCGGAGGCGGCCGGTCATGACCTCCGGGCTGGGAAACGGACGGTTTTGGTTCATCCGGCCGGTCCGTGCGCCAGCGCCCGGACCCGTCGCCGGGCGTCGAGGATCGTCGCCAGCGCTTGCGCTCCGCCGCCGACGCGAATGATCAACTGGCGGGCATGGCTGACGACGCGTCCAGGCAGGCCGATCAGGTGGAACCGCAGCGCCTTCATGCGCTTTTCCGCCCAGCTTTCGCCGAGCGCCAAGCGCTTCAACGCCGCGTTCAGATTGAACGCCAGGATCGCCAGCGCCCACCAGGCGGCGTTGGCGCCGAACAGCCCTGACGGCATCTGTCCGCCGGCCAGATCGGATTTCATCGCCGAATGCGCCTCCTCGCTCTTGCCGCAACGCTCCCGCAACCACCAGATCACCCCGTCGCCCGGACCCTGCCGGTTGGTCACCACGCCGAACAGCTTGTGGAGGCCCTTGCGGCCGAACGCCTGGGTGGGAAACGGCAGCTCCTTCTCGTCCCCCAGCTCCAATTGGCGCAGCGGCTCGCGGATCGCCAGGAAACGATAATCGGCGCGCTTGCGACTGTGTCCGGCCCAATCGGGGACGTAGACGACATCGGCCCATTGCTGATCGGTCGCGTAGGACTTGCCGTCGACAATCCGGATCAGCGGCCGCCACTCGCTCTCCGGCGTCGCCAGCGCGGCGGCGCGGAAAGCCTCGCTCACATCGGCCCCGATCGCAAAGTCGATCACGCCGAAACGCGAGTCCTTTCCCTCGCCGCAATAGAGCAGCAATTCTTCCTGGTAGCCCGCCGTGTCGGAGCGCAACGCAACCTTCTTCACGCTCTCCGGCAGATGGCGAAGGCTCTCTTTCAGCACCCGCAGTTGCTCGTGTCCGGCCGGCACGTTGCCGTCGCGGAACTCCGAATACAGCATCGCGCCCTGTTCCGCCCACCAGCAGTTCAGCGGTTGATAGGCCTTGAACTTCTTGTAGCAGTACAGCGCATCGCGCTTGTGGGTCTCGATCAGCGTCGCGTCCATGTCCAGCGTCGCCGACCTCGCCGGCTGGTGTTGGTGCAGGAACGCCAGCAGCGCCTGGTTCACCCGCCACAGGCCCTCGAGCTCTTCCGTCACCGCCGGAATGAACGCCGCTCCCGCCGCCGCCTTAGGCGAGCTCGGATCATGAAACCGCTCCAGCCAACCTGACAGCGCCGACGGCGAGGGCGTCGCCCGCTCGCGTTCGCGCCGAAAGCGGCTCTTCAACGACCGCCGTTCCGCGCGCGACAGCAAATCCTTCTCGATCGCGCGCAGGATCGCGGAAAATCCACTGTCGCGCTCCAACCGCTCGATGTCCTCGACGCAATCGCCGCCCGCGAGGTTCAGCAAGATCACCGCCAGGACCATCTGAATGTCGAGCCAGCCGCGGCCGCCCGCCGCCCGCACATGCCGCCGGATCGCCGCGCCGAGCCCGCTGGCCTTTATCAGGTCGAGATACAGCGCAAGACCGGCAAAAGAGGTGACCCCATGGCTCGACGAATCCGCCTCATACTGGAAATCGAGCAGCCCCTGTGCCACCATCGCGCACCCCGTTGGTGATGGTTTTCGAATCGCAATCCAAGACTATCCTCCTGATGAATCAGGACCAACGGGGAACCAAAGTTTTTCTTGAGGCGGAATCCAGGGCTCCGGGGGTGCGATCCAAAGTGATGCAATCATGCTGCGGATTTTTGTGATAGGGAGGGGCGGTTTTGATTTGCGGGCGAGCTGTTTTGGCCGCGCTTGCTCCAATAGGCGTCCCAGTCGCCGTTGATACGGGTGACGCGCAGGGCGAGCATGGCGTCGGCGCGCTCGACGCGCCACCAAGCTCCTGGCAGCTTCAGGCGCTTCTGTGCGATATAGCGATGCGCGCTTTCGATCTCTCCGGAGCCGATCGGCAGATCCCTGGCCAAGGCGTCACGATAGTCGAGTTGGTTTTTCCGACCGCTCAAATAGCGATGGCAAGTTCGGATGGGAGCTTGATCGTCGGCCAACTGCGGGGGCTCCAAGTGACGAGCGAGCGCCTGCAGCGTCTTCTCCAAATGCCCTGTCTTGAGAGCCTCCTTTTGCGCCTCCATCCAGGCCTCTTTCGCGGCGGCGTCTGGCGCAATCGCCTTGACGGCGGCGCTCAAATATTCGCAAACATGATAAAAATCAATCAAATAGCCGCCTTGTGGGCCGAATTGCGCTTCCACCTGACCCACGATCCAGGCCGCTCCGTCCCCGACCGCGTGAACGCGGGAATCGGCGCCGAAGCCGGCTCGAACCGCGCATCCGAGAAGTTGCCGTCCGGCGGTTTCGACACCGCCCTCGATCGCGCCGGCATAGATTGGCGTCCGGCTCCCCTTGGCGTGCGCGAGAGAAATCTTGGCTTCTCTCCACGACAGCGTCTTGCCTTTGCGCTTGTCCTTCTGGCGGGCGTCCGGCTCCACGATGGGGATCATGCCGCCATCGGTTTCAGCAACAATGTCCTTGTGACGCCCTGGCGCTTCGGGAAAATCTAGCGAGATCTTGCCGGCTTCGAACATGTTTCCGGCATGGCCGAGTGTAACCCTCTGGATCGTGCTCTCTCCGATCTCGAAGCCGTAGTGCTCGCGCAACTTGGCGCGCGCCAGAGCGAAAGGCTGATCCGCGGCGAAGTCGACGATCGCGCGCTGTAGTGGGCCTGAACAACCCCGAGAAACGACTTTCGCGCTGCGCATGAACGGGCGAACGCGCTTCTTCTCGAACCGGTATTGCGGCTCTAAGACCGCGACCTCGCCGAATTTCGTATGCCAGCGGAGTTTTTTTTACCTTGGCGATGCATCTGAGCTTGTCGACGAATTTCTCGTTCCGTCGCTTCGACCTGGTTCTCGGCCCATCCCTGCATCGCCTCCCGCCCCAACAGCCGCATCTCCTCCACGATCCGCTCCTCGACCGCATCGGCCTCCTTGAAGTTTCCCTCGCTGTTCTCTATCGCCTCAATTATCGACGCGAATCGATCGCGAAGACCAGGGTGCGCCTTGAGACTGGCCAAAATCGCCTCGTCGCTGAGTGTAGCGGCCGTCATCTGTTAAATTCCCATCCGTTTCCAAATCCGAACCTTACTCCGCATCACTTTGAATCGCACACACGCTCCGGCTTCAGGGTAATCGGGTGAAGAAGTAGGTGACAAACGGCGAAAGTGCTGAATCCATGACGAGCCTCGATTCGCATCAGAGGGGCGAGGCATGGCGGAGGCGGCAGCGGACTGCGCGGCGTTTGACGAAACCGTAGTTTTTCTGAATGATTTCAATGATCTGAAGGATCCCCGCCAGCGGGGGAAGGTGGACTACCCGCTGGAAGAGATCCTGCTCCTCTGCCTCATCGCCGTCCTGGCCGGCGCGGAGACCATCACCGACATCGCCCTGTTCGGCCGCAAGAAGCTGGACCTTCTGCGCCGCTTCCGCCGCTTCGCCAACGGCACGCCGGCGCACGACCATCTTGGCGATATCCTCGCCGTGCTGGACCACGAGCAGTTCCAGCGCTGCTTCGTCGCCTGGGTAGCCGCGCTGACCGGAACTCCCGAGGGGGTCATCGCCATCGATGGCAAGACCGCCCGGCGGTCCGGCCAGAAGCGGAAGGGCCACGCGCCAATCCACATGGTTTCCGCCTTTGCGGCGCGCCAGCGCCTGGTGCTCGGCCAGGTCAAGGTGGCCGAGAAGTCCAACGAGATCGTCGCCATCCCCAAACTGCTGGACCTGCTGGCCATCGAGGGGGCGATCATCACCATCGACGCCATGGGGTGTCAGCGCGACATCGCGCAGAAAGTGGTGGAGAAGAAAGCAGACTACGTGCTAGCGCCGGTTTCAGGGACACAACGATCAGTCGCGACCAAACGGTGGATGGCGATCATGGCCGCATTGAGACCAGGACCACGACCGTCATTCACGACATCGGCTGGCTGCAGGAGCGCCACAACTGGCCCGGATTGAAGGCCGTGGTGGTGGTCGAAAGCGAGCGGGAAACCGGCGACAAGATCGAGCGGGAGACCCGCTTCTACCTGACGTCGCTGGCGCTGATGGCGTGCATGCTAGGACCGATCGTACGCAGCCACTGGGCGATCGAGAATAGCCTGCACTGGATCTTGGACATGGTGTTCCGCGACGACGAGTGTCGGCTGCGAACCGATCACGCACCCGCCAACTTCTGTACGATCAAGCACATGGCGCAGAACCTGATCCGATTGGCTCCCGGAAAGGCTTCCCTGCGGCTCAAGCGAAAGACCGCCGGATGGGACGACGACTTCCTCGCCAGCCTGATCACGCGGTAAAAAAGCTTCAACCGATTCCCCTGGCTCCGGCTTCCGAACAATAAGCCCCATTCGCCTTGGGCGCCGATCGCCGCTATCATCGCCCCGGCGCTGGGAGAAGGGCGCGCGGGAGGTGGGCCGATGCTGATTGCGCGTGGGGCGAAGCGCGACGCGAAGACCCGATTTGCCCACGACGCGCGCGTCGATCTGATCGAAAATGGGCAGGCGATCGGCTGCATCGTCTATGCGATCGGCCCGGAGACCGCGACGATCGCCTTGGGCGGCGAGACCTACCGCATGGCGCGTGAGCGCCCGCGCAATGACGAGGCCCTCTATCAGGCGGCGATCAGGCTCGCGAGCGGCGGGGAAGCGCCCCGGCCGAACCCGATCCGGCTGACCGACGGCTCGGGCCGCGCGTTCGCGGAGGCGCTGGAGACCGGCAAGCGGACCGTGATCCGGGCGGGCGACGATCGGTTCGAGTTTCGCCGCCGCTCCCTCTTTTCTCGCCGCTTCGATCTCTATCTGGAGGGAAGCTCGACGCCGCTCGGCTCGGCGGGGCAGAAAAGCCTTCTCTCGACTCTCAAGACCTCCGACTTGCCGCCGGAGGTCCCGGCTTGGCTGCAGGCGTTCCTCACCGCGCTTTTGTTTGACATGACCTTCGTCGCGCTCGATCGTTCGAACAACTGAAGCGGCTGACGCCTCGCCCTCGCCAGGGAGAACGCATGTGAAGCACCTTTATACGGGTCCTGTGTTCGAGATGGCCCGCGAGCAGTTCCACGTCATCGCCGACCATCTCGCAATCCCCGAGGACGAGCGCGACCGGCTCCTGTATCCGAAGCGCGCCATCGTCGTCTCCTGCCCGATCCACATGGACGACGGCACGACCGAGGTGTTCGCCGGCTATCGGGTGCAGCATCACCTGACGCTTGGCCCCGCCAAGGGCGGCACGCGCTTCGCCGCCAACGTCGACATCGGCGAGATCGCGGCGCTGGCGATCTGGATGAGCTGGAAATGCGCGCTCGCCGACCTGCCCTATGGCGGGGGCAAGGGCGGCGTCGCGGTCGACCCGGAGTCGCTGTCGCTGAACGAGCTCGAGAACCTGTCGCGCCGCTACATGCAGGAGATGATCCCCTTCGTCGGCCCCCGCGTCGACGTGATGGCGCCGGACATGGGCACCAACGAGCAGGTGATGGCCTGGTTCATGGACACCTATTCGATGTACCAGGGCGTCACCGTGCCGGAGATCGTGACCGGCAAGCCGGTCGGCACCGGCGGCACCCTCGGGCGGCGCGAGGCGACCGGCCACGGCGTCGCCTTTCTCGCCTTCCGCGCGATGGAGGCGCTCGACATCGACCCGATCGGGTCGACCGCGATCGTCCAGGGTTTCGGCAATGTCGGCTCGCATGCGGCGCTGGGGCTCGCGGCGCGCGGCGTCAAGCTCGTCGGCGTCAGCGACCACCGCGCGGCCTATTACGATCCGAAAGGCTTTGACGCGCGAGCGCTGGTCGAGCACGCGAAAAAAGCCGGCTCGCTCGCCGGGTGGTCGACCGAAGCCGCGATCGATCCGCGCGCGCTCCTCGAGCAGCCCTGCGACGTTCTCGCGCCCTGCGCGATCGAGCGGGTGATCGACGGCGAGCTCGCGCGGCGCCTGCGCTGCCGCATCATCGCCGAGGGGGCGAACGGGCCGACCACGCCGGAGGCCGACCGGGTTCTCGCCGAGCGCAACGACGGGATCTTCGTCATCCCCGACATCCTCTGCAACGCGGGCGGCGTCATCGTCAGCTATTTCGAATGGGTGCAGGACCTGCAGCAGTATTTCTGGTCGAAGGACGAGGTGATGGACCGGCTGGAGCGCGCGCTCGACCGCTGCTGGACGATGGTCGTCAACCGCGCCAAGCGCGCCGGCGTGACCAACCGCACCGCCGCGATGGCGATCGGGGTCGAGCGGGTGATGAAGGCGAAGCAGGCGAGGGGGCTGTTCCCGTGAGCGCGGCAGTCGGCAGCGGGCAGTCGGCATCCGGACGATTGAATATTCTAGCCGATCGCTTTTGCTTCGCGGTAGCGTCGCAGTGAAAGGCCTGCAGGTCATCGGCGCGCTTCCCCTCCCAACGTCGACGTTAAGCCTGCACGCCGGCTTTGCGCGCGAGGATGAAAAGGCGTGGGTAGGGGAACAGCACCCGACCGTCCGCCTCAAAGCCATAGGCGGACGAGAGTTCGCGCGTGTAGCGATCCAGAAACTGCTCGCGCTCGCGCTCTTCGAGCGGATTGAGGAACGGCGGCAACGCGGAGCCTCGGAACCAATCGACGACCGCTTCGACGCCGCCCAGCGGATGAACGTAAATCGTCTGCCAGATTTCGATCGACGCGCTAAGCGGCCTGAGCCAATTGTAATAGTCGGCAAACGTCCCAATAAGCCCGCGCGTCTTTGCGACGGGCACGAGTCGATCCGCCCAGGGCCCGTCCGCCGCGATCAGGCGCATCAACGCATGCGACGGCTCGTGGCGATTGTCGGGCATCTGGATTGCCAGCCATCCGCCGTCGGCGAGATACGAAATCAGGCGCGGAAACAGTGTCTCGTGATCGGGTAGCCAATGCAATGCGTCATTGGCGAAGATGAGGTCGGGACTCCGTTTTGGTCGCCACTGCGCGATATCGACCTGCTCAAACCGCGCCGCCGGCAGTCGGCGGCGCACTTCGGCGAGCATCCGCGAAGAGGTGTCGACGCCAGTAATTTCCGCGCCGGCGAAACTCTCGACGAGCAAACGCGTACTGATGCCGGGTCCGCAACCTAGGTCGAAGATGCAGCGCGGCTCCCCATGGATCCGGGAAATCATATCGCGAACCGGCTGTGCGTGCTCGGCTTCGAAACGAAGGTAGGGCGCGGCGTCCCAACCGTCCGAGGGATATTGCGTAGCCGACGCGTCAGGCCGTCGTTTCGCCTCCGCCACTCGTTCGTCCCTCCTTCATTCCCAGACGGGTCGCTGACTTGGTCCACAGGCTGCCAGTCGAATGGCGCGGTTCTGTGACGCGTCATTCAGCGGGGCTCAGACGATGCTGCACGATGGTCGTCAACCGCGCCAGGCGGGACGGCGTCACGAACCGCACCGCGGCGATGGCGATCGGGGTCGAGCGGGTGATGAAAGCGAAGCAGGCGAAGGGGTTGTTTCCGTGAGCGCGGCAACGCTGTTCCTCCGACGCAATGTGCTCACAGTTTTGTGATCTTTGCGTCGTGCCAAGTGCGGAGCCTCAGATGGGCCCGAATGACTTGCCGCCGGCCGCCTGATTCTTCCGTCGGCGGAGTGGGAGGAAGGCATGGAGCAGGCCGACGCCGGCCGCATCGGGCGGCGAGCAATCGTCCGTGGCGGAGGGTCGCCGCGGTCGCTGTGGCGCTTGATGCGCTATTCGGCGGACTGAAGCCGGCCCGGGCGCAAGAATCGGGTATCGCTATTCCGGAAATCGATCGCCTCGCGGTCCGCGTGCTGATCGACAGCTACCAAATCGCCGTTGCGCCGAGTTTCAAGCGCGACAACGTCGAAGTCGAACGGTTCGGTTGGGCGCTTGGCGACGCTCCGCCCGATAAGACGATCGTCAGCGAATTTGGCCTTTCGTTGCATGCCGCGTCCGTTCGCGGCGATCAGACGCGCAACGTGCTCGTTGACTTCGGCTTCACGTCGAACGCCCTCAACATCAATCTCGAGTTGCTCGGCGTCGATCCGTCCACGTTCGACGCTTTGGTGCTCAGCCACGGCCACTACGATCACTTCGGTGGGTTGGCAGGGTTCCTGCGTGCAGCCGAAGGCCAGCTGAAGCCGGGGACACTCTTGCGCGCCTACACCGGAACTCGTTTCGTGTTCAACGCTTGACCGCGCGGCGCTCCTGCGCACGCTCGCCCGGCTACTGCGTCGCCCCCGTCGCCTCCGGCCGCACCACCCCGACAATCGGCCCGATCGGCCCGACCTCGTCGTCGCGGTTGAGCTCGGGCGCGTAGAGCGAGGAGACCGAGCCGTCGAGGAAGAGGGCGTTGCGGCAGCCGAGGGCGTCGCGGAACAGGCGCGCGAATGCGTCGAAGGTCACCGGCTCTTCGGCGATGGCGAACTCGACCGCGCCCGTGTCCGAAATACCGACGCCGTTGCGGATCTTCTCCGACGTGCCGTTCGGCTGGATCCTGGGATGGATCTTGCCGTCGACGATCAGCATCGGCCCCGACTGGGTGGCGTAGCGGGCGGCCGGCGGCGCGGCGAGATAGCGGCTCGTCTCGGTGACGCCCGCGGCGCCGTCGCCGATCCAGAACACGCCGTTCGGCTTCATGTGGAAATTGCTCGCGCCGCCGCGGGTGTCGGCGCCGTGCAGCTTCTGACCCTTTTCGACATAGAGCCCGACGGGCGACTGATCTTCCTTGAACATGCCGGCGTTCATCGCGAAGGCGAGCCGAAGCCCTTTGGCGCGCAAGTCGCCGGCGAGCGCCGCAAGGGAGCCGTAGGGCCGTCCGTCGGCCCCTTTCCAGAACAGGCGGATATCTTCGTGGCGAGGATCGAAAGCGCAGACGGTGAATTTTGCGCCGTCGAAGTCTTTCGGGGCGCAGGTGGCCATGGCTGGCGACGCCCCGGCGCAAGCAAGGCCAAAGAGAACTGTCAGAACGGCGAAACCGCTGCGCCGCATCACGGGCATTCGATCCTCAACCAGACTCCGGCCGGGTAAACCTTACGGCCAAGCGCCGAATCTCGGCTTGGCGAAGGATAGCCTTTCGCGAGACTTCGCGCCATTGGCCGAATCCTACTCTGGCGCGACCCCGGCGCGGAAGCGCAGCCGCCCTTGTAGCCGCGCGCGATGAGCGCGGCTGGGCGCGGTCGGCGCCCACGCCCCCAGGGCGGCCGGCGCCCGTCATCCGCCCTGTATCCGCGATCGGCCAGCGCGGTTCGCGCATCATATGTCATGCAAAATCAGCAGATCGGCGACCCAGTCCGGAGATCGCGGGAATCGCCCGAAAATTCTCTGCTCTCGCGGATATAATTCCCTGCTCCGCTGCGCAGGGAATTTTTGCGCAGCACCTTCGAAATCGTTGATCTTCTGGGGACGTTTTTCGCCGAATTCCCTGCTTTGTCCCTGTTCACAGGGAACTTCGCCGCCCAAGACGCGAGACGCGGTTCGACGAGGTATGCGCCAAAAGGGGGTCCGGTAATGCGATTACAGCACCTTGCCCGGGTTCATGATCCCGTTCGGGTCCAGCGCCGCCTTGATCCGGCGCATCACCGCGAGCGTCGCCGGGTCCTTGGTCCGCGCCAAAAGCTCGCGCTTCAGGCGTCCGACGCCGTGCTCGGCGGAGAACGAGCCGCCAAGGCGCACGACGACCCCGTGCACGACTTCGTTCATCGCGTCCCAGCGATCGAGAAAGGCGGCCTTGTCGGCGCCGACCGGCCGCGACACATTGAAATGGATGTTGCCGTCGCCGAGGTGGCCGAAGGCGACGACGCGAGCGCCGGGCTCGAAAGCTTCGACTGCCCGCGTCGCCTCGGCGATGAGCCTCGGCGCGTCGCCGACCGCGACGGAGACGTCGTGCTTGATCGATCCGCCCTCGCGGATTTGCGCCTCGGGAATGGCTTCGCGCAGCTTCCAGAACTCGTGCCGCTGGTCGAGCGAGGCGGCGATCGCCGCGTCCTCGACGACGCCGCGCTCGAACGCCGCCTCGAGGACTCCGGCGAGCGCGGCGTCGAGGCCGTCCGGAATCTGCGACGACGCCTCCATCAGCACGCACCAGGCGTGTTCGCCCGCGAGAGGGGCGCGCGCGAGGCCGTGCTTCACCGTGATGTCGTAGGCCATTCGCCCGATGAGCTCGAAGCTCGTGATCCCGCCGCCGAGCCGCTCGCGCGCGAGCGCGAGCAACTGCAGCGCCTGCTCGGGGCTCTCGAGCCCGACGAAGGCGGTCGCGCGCGCCCGCGGATTGGGGAAGAGCCTCAGCGACGCGGCGGTGACGATTCCGAGCGTGCCCTCCGAGCCGACGAACAGGCCCTTGACGTCATAGCCGGTGTTGTCCTTGCGCAGCTTGCTCAGCGCGTTGACGATCCGCCCGTCGGGCAGGACCGCTTCGACGCCGGTGACGAGCTCGCGCGCATTGCCGTAGGCGATGACCGTCACGCCGCCGGCGTTGGTCGAGACGTTGCCGCCGATCGTGCAGGTCCCCTCCGCCGCGAGCGACAGGGGAAACAGCCGGTCGGCCGCGAGCGCGGCGGCCTGCGCCTCGGCGAGCGTCACGCCCGCCTCGCAGATCATCACGTCGGCGTGCGGGTCGACCTCGCGGACGCGCTTCAGCCTCTGGGTCGAGAGGATGATCTGATCGCCGCATTCGTCCGGCGTCTGGCCGCCGACGAGGCCGGTGTTGCCGCCCTGCGGCACGATTCCGATCCGCGCCTCGTTACAGAAGGCGGCGATGGCCGCGACTTCCGCCGTTGAGGCGGGACGAACGAGCGCGAGCGCCTTTCCGCGATAGAGGCCGCGCGGCTCGATGAGCGCGTCGGCTATGAGGGCGGGATCGGTCAGCACGTGACGTCGCCCGACAATGCCTTCAAGAGCCTGAAGCGCGGCGTCGCGACCTGAGTTCAACCGAGAAGCCTCCGTGCGCGCGGCTTCGCGCGCGGGCGGCGAAAGGCGGCGGCGATCTCGACATGCGGGGAAAAGCGGAACTGGTCAAGCGGCGCGACGGTCTCCAGGCGAAAGCCGCCCTCGACGAGCAGCCGCGCGTCACGCGCGAAGGTCGCCGCGTTGCACGAGACGGCGACGACGAGTGGCAAGGCGCTCGCGGCGAATTCGCGCGCCTGCGCCTCCGCCCCGGCGCGCGGCGGATCGAACAGGGCGCCGTCGAAAGAGGACAGCTCTTCGGCCCCGAGCGGTCGGCGGAACAGGTCCCGCGTCTCGGCGACGATCTTGCGTAGGCCCGGGGCCGTCGCCGCGCCGCACTCGAGCGCGGCGATCGAGGCCGGGTGGGAATCGGCGGCGAAGACCTCGCGTCGCCTGGCGAGGCGGAGAGCGAAGGCGCCCGCGCCGCAGAAGAGATCCGCGACCTTTTTCGCCTCCTTGAACGCATCCTCGGCGAATTCGGCGAGAAGCTCCTCGCCGGCCTCGGTCGCCTGCAGAAATCCCCCGGGCGGCAGCGTGACCAGCGCCTCGCCGAAGGCGACCCGCGGCGGGCGGCGCTCGATCACGACTGCGCGCTGATTGGAGACACGGGCGAGGTCGAACTGCTCGGCCGTGCGGGCGATCTTCCGCGTCTCGGACAATTCCAGCGGCCCCGAGCCGCGCAGATCGACATCGAGACCGTCGAGGGTGGCGGTCACGGCGATGTCGAGCGGCTTGCCGAGGCCCCTGAGGTCGCCGGCGAGGGCGCGGGCTGCCTGAACGGCATGGGCCATCCCGCCCGCGAACAGAGGGCATCCGTCGATGGAGACGATTTCATGCGAGCGCGCCCGCATGAAGCCGACTTCGTCCGCCCGCCCATGCGGAAAGCGCGCGTGAAAAGTCGCCCGCCGGCGGCCTGCGCCATGCGCGTCGATCAGTGGGCCGACCTCGGCATCGACGCGCGGGCGCTTCAGCGCATCAACGACGAGGCCGCGTTTCCACGCGCGATAAAGCGCCTCGGACATATGTTGGGCCGCGCAGCCGCCGCAACTGCCGAACCAAGGGCAGAATGGCGCGGCTCGCTCGGAGCTCGGGCTCAGAACTTCGATCGGCTCGGCGCGCCGTCCCGCAAGCCGCACGCGCGCCCTTTCGCCGGGCAAGGCGCCCGGGACGATTGCGCCGCTCTCCGCCACGCCGTCGCCGCGCGCGTCGAGGGCGACGATCGACAGGACTTCGACCGTTTCAGCCATGGCGCGCCGCCGCGAGAAATTCCCTGGCCCCCGCGCCGCCGGGGACAGGGGAGGGAATGAGGCCGATGAGGGTCCAGCCTTGCGCCGCGATGCATGCGCCGACGTCGTCGCAGGCGCGCTGGAGCGCCTCCTCGCTTCTAACCCGGCCCTTGACGATTTCGGCTCGGCCGACTTCGAATTGCGGCTTGATCAGGCTGACGAGCCAGGCTTGCCGCGCCGCCAGCTCGAGGACATGCGGCAGAACGAGCTGCTGCGAAATGAAGCTGACGTCGCAGACGACTGCGTCCGGCGGCTCGCCGGTCAGCTCCACGGTTAAGGCGCGCGCGTCGACGCCTTCGAGCGACCGGACACGCGGATCGGCCGCGAGGCGCCGGTCGAGCTGGCCGCGGCCGACGTCGACCGCCGTGACCATTCTCGCGCCGCGCCTGAGCAGGACGTCGGTGAAGCCTCCGGTCGAGGCGCCGACGTCGAGGCAGACGAGCCCCGCCGGATTGAGACCGAAGGCGTCGAGCGCCGCCGCGAGCTTCAGCCCGCCGCGCGAGACGTAGGGATGCGGCGCCTCGGCTTCGATCGTGGCCGCCTGGTCGATCTCCTCCGACGCCTTGCCGACCGCTTTGCCGCCGACGCTGACGAGGCCGGCGGCGATGGCCGCCTGCGCCCGCGCTCGGCTCGCAAAGAGGCCGCGCTCAACCAGAACGATGTCCGCGCGCTTGCGCATGAAGGGCTTTACAACACCTGCAGTGTTCAAAAACGGATTGGGGCCCTGCTCAAAGCGCGTCCTTTATGAGGTAGCCGCGCTCGCCATAGGGGAAACCGGTCAGTTCACAGTCTCGTTCTCGTTCCACGTCGTATCCGGTATAGGAGCGAGCCTCGGCGATGCGCCCCTCCCCCATCACGTACCATGAGGTTCCACGATACATCATGCGCTCGGCGTCTTGGCTGAACCGATAAGCGCAGCTCCATTCGCAGACGACTTCGGATCCGTTTCCGACGATATGGTCGACTCGCAAGACCAGGTCGTAGAGCTGCCGATACTTCAGAAGATACAGGGTCAGGTCTCTGGCGCCCGGGATCGGCCCGTGCTCCACCGGTAACAGGAAATAGCGGACGACGTCGGAATGCAGGATTCGCGAAAACAGGTCGACTTCTCCGGTGTTGCGCGCGTTAAAGTACGAGCGCACCGCTTGAATATTCTCTTCAATCCTCGCCATGCCTGCGGCTCCTCAGCTCCGCCTCGCGAGCGCAAGCCCCACCGCCGCGCCGACCAGGACCGCGCCCGTCAACCGGTTGCGCAACCCACCGAAGCGGGCAACCAGGCCGCGGACGCGGCCAGCCAGCAAGGCCCAACCGCCGTCGATGACGAGCGCGGTCGAGACGAAGGTCACGCCGAGGATCGCCATCTGCTTGCCGAGCGGCGCCGAGGATCGAGGAACTGCGGGAGGAAGGCGGCGTAGAAGGCGAGGGTCTTCGGGTTTGTCAGCGAGACGAGGAAGCCGCGGCCGAAAATCTTGCCCGGCGAAACCGCGCGCGTCTTTCCGAGATCGTCGGCCAGCGCGCGCCACGCGCGGATTCCGAGCCGGACGAGATAGGCGACCCCGAGCCAGCGCAGAATCTCGAACGCCTGCGCCAGCGCGCCGAGGAGCGCCGTCACCCCGAGCGCGGCGACCGCCAGCTGGACGACCATCGCCGCGCTCGTTCCGGCCACCGTCATGAATCCGGCCCGCGCGCCGAAGGCCAGACTGTTGGCGACGATCAGCGCGACGTTTGGGCCCGGGATCACCATCAGGATCGCGGTCGCGCCGACGAACGCGCCGAACAGGGCAGGGGACATTGGCCACCTCCAGGACTTTGTGCGAGTATCGCCGCAAAGGCCGCTGAACGCCAGCAAAACGGGCGGGCGAGGGGAGCAACCGATGACTTGGAGGCCCCTGGGAACGGACAGCGTCAACTAAATCCGGCGGCTTAATAATGAAGACGCTATTGACGACTCCTCCCGTCCTCGGCAACAGTGTGTCCGTTGACGAGACACAGCTGCGAAAAGCTTGCCGTGACCGGGAGTGGAACGCTGAGGTCGGTCGCAGTTTTATTCGCCGTAGGGGTGCTTCTCTTGCCGCCGCCGTTCGCTTCGGCGCAAACCTCCACTATCGCAGCCTTCCTGATCGGCGAAGGCACCGAGACGGTGGCCGATGATCTCGCCAAGGATTTGGACGCCAAGGACGTCCTTGGGGCCCGCCCGGCCATGACCCTCGCGGTCAACGGCCGCGTCGTGGCGACCTATGACGAAGCCGCGACTGCGACGGCGAGCGGGTGGAACTGGACGTTTCTGCTGTTCGGTTGCGCTGGGCTGGTCTTGACGAGGTTGGCGCGGCGTCCGGTGCGCCGCGCCATAATTTCCGCCTAGGAGCCTGTCTGCTTAGTCCTGATGCGATGGGCATTTGAAACATGGAAGCGGAGTATTGCGGCGCCCGGTATGGTGCGTTGGTCGGCTTGCCGGGTTCATCCGGCTGCGAGGCGGACTTCGGGCAAAGTCCACCCTTGGGCGAGGCGACGCAGACAAATCCCCATTCGGAAGCCACCTTTTCGACGCCGCGCAGCAGGAACTGACGAAAGCCGCGCGCTTGCTTGATCTGGCCGAACACCGGTTCGGGCAGCTGCTTCCTCAACCGATAGGGGCTGGCGTGGCCGCCAGCCTTGATTTTCTCTCGCATGGCGGCGATGCGTGCGCTGCCCCCTTCTCCTGCGCTGGCGTGCTTGGCCCGCCCCGGCGCGATGTACCCGTCGATTTCGCGTTCCTCCAACGCCGCGAGGTTGCAGCCACTGGGCGATCGAGAATAGCCTGCACTGGATCTTGGACATGGTGTTCCGCGACGACGAGTGTCGGCTGCGAACCGATCACGCACCCGCCAACTTCTGTACGATCAAGCACATGGCGCAGAACCTGATCCGATTGGCTCCCGGAAAGGCTTCCCTGCGGCTCAAGCGAAAGACCGCCGGATGGGACGACGACTTCCTCGCCAGCCTGATCACGCGGTAAAAAAGCTTCACCCGATTCCCCTGGCTGGTGATCGCCTCGCGGTGCAGACCCGGTTCGGCGAGACGCACAAAAATGTTCCACCAGTCGTAAAACAGCGCGAGCAGCCGCGCCGCAAGGCGGCAGCGCGCGAGATCATGCGTCGTGAAGCCGCCCCAGCCCCATTGGTTCTTCATTTCATCGAACCTGGGTATCCATTTAACCGGACTGGACGATTTGTCTCCAAGGGCGGTTCGGCGAAGGTCGCTCCAAGCTGGGCGGATGTCCGCGGTGTCTCGGCGGCTTGGGAGGAACAGCCTTTGGGCTCTGGCTCATAACAAGGTCTTGGTAACGAACCGGTCCATGCGCGACAGCAAGCTCCAGGACCCGGTAGAACAGCATCCCTCTGCTACGTGAGCGGCGGCGATTGAAGCGGAACGCGAACTCATCCAGGTAACTGGGCAAGTGTGCGGAATCCACCGCTCCCTGGTGGGTGCCCAGCAGCCATCGTTTGGCAAGGGACGCTATTCGATGCACGCCTGGCAGAAGTTCTCCGGGGTCCTCGCCTCGCGTTGATGCGGCCCGCTGGCTACGGCGGTCATGAATATACCCATGCTTCTCCAACCACCGGTAACCCTGCCAGGCATCGGTGATGACTGTCGCCCCCGGCTCGACGTTATCCAACACGAAGGAGTGAAGCAATTCTGAGGAGGCATCCGCCACGGGCGCCATTCGACAGCGCCCAATCCCTTCGGCTCCAGGATCTCGATCGCGATACACGTCAGGATCTTCTTCCCTTTGGCACGGCCTCCCGAAAGTCCAGTTTCCTTGCCTCCGATGTAGGTTTCGTCCACCTCCACCTTCCCGCAAAGGCGCTCCCGATCGGGGCGAATCAGCACAGACCGCAAGCGATGAAGGATAGCCCACACCGTCTGGTACCTCGACTACCTGGAATGGTTGAGATGGCCTCACGGCTTCGTCTGCCCGTCCTGTGGCCATTCGGAAGGATGGCGGTCCGCATCGGTCGGGAACCAAGCCCGAAACTCCCCAAGGGACTTAGGGTAGTGGATGCTGGCGAGGGGTCGCTCCATCCATCCAGCATACGCCCAAGTCCGGTTAAATGGATATCCCAATCATCGAAAATATTTTCTCCATCGCCGCGATCGCGATAGAGTTGGCCGAACGCTTCAGTTTCTTCCTCGAGCGAGGTGACCAGAACCGAATATTCGTAGACTTCTGTCGCCTCGCCGATCTCGGTGAAGGAAAGCTGCGGCGTCCCGTCTTCGTCGCTTTGCGCAAGCCCCAAAGCGCCTTTGAGACGCCGACGCAGCACGATCACCCGCCGCTCCCGGCTCCAGCCCGTCAAGCGAACGGCGCTCTCCTTGGCCTCGAAGCCTTGGCCGGCGCAAACCCATTCGCGCGCGCCGGCGAGCTTCTCGATCATACGCTTGACGTTGGCGGTCAGGCGCAGCTTGAACAGATACGGCAAGCCGCGCGCCTCGGCCTCGCGCATGATCCCCTCGTTGCCGAAGCCCGAGTCTCCGCGCAACAGCGCCGGCCACAAGTCGCGCGGCAAGCGATCGAGCAGCGCCCATAAGCTCGGCGCGCTATGTTTGGATGCATGCTCGTCGCCGGGACAGACGTCGACATCGAGAACGAGACGCGTCGAAGCCATCGAGTAGGTGTGGTAGCAATGGCTCGGACGCCCGGGCTTCTTGGGGTTGTAGCCCAAGACCGCCCCTTCCTGATGGCCATAGAGCGGCTTGATCGTCGTATCGACGTCCAGGATCCAGGGCTCGGCGAGCAGCGGCTCGACGCAAAATGCAAGATGCTGGCGCAGCCATGTCGCGCCTTCCTTCTCGTCGATCGCCTTGAAAGCGCGCCTTACCGCATCCTCGCTGACGATCTTTTCCATGCCGAGCAGCTCGGGCAAGACGGCGTCGCAGCGCAGCGCCGCGATATGGGCGTAACGCTTGTGGCCAGCGAGCATGGAGAACATCGCCGTGCCGAGAATGTCGCGCTTCTTCGGGGCGTTGGGACTGCCGTAGCGCAGCGGACAGTCGACGACGAAGGCGTCGAACAACCCGGTCGCTTTGAGGAAATGGATGAAGAACGGGAGCTGGCCGAGCGGCGTCATCGCCGCCTCATGGTCCCATTCGACACGGACCGGCCCAAAGAAGCTGTCGATGTCGACGCCTCCGGGCGGCTCGCTCCCGACAACCAAGGATTGTTCACCGGGTGGGTGAGCCGATGAGCGGGAAGAATCGCGCGTCATACCCTTGAGAATGCGCGATTCGAATCCACTCGCAAAATCTCAACTGCGGTATTTAGGATAACTGGTGCAGCCGTCGGTGACCAGCAGAGCGTCTTGATCAAGGACTGGCTGCAAAACCGCTTGCAAATGAGCGGCAGACACCACCGGCAACACGGCGCTGACGGTGACGCCGGAGCGGTCGGCGGCCACCAGGACCGGAACCTGCTCATCCGACAATCCCCGTTTGGACGCCTTTCCGCCGCGCTTGCGGGCCTTGCGATCGAGATTCCGTTCGCCTTTACGACTGCTCAAGACAAACGTCTCGTCGGCCTCGACGATGCCGCGCAGTTTGATCACGCCAGCCGTCACCGCGCGCAGGAAGCGGTGACGCCAGCGAAAAGCAGTGCTGCCGGCCACCCCACAGCGCTCGGCCGAGGTCTTCACCGTGTCGCCATCGCTTAACGACGCGGCGAATTCCGTCCAACAATCCTTGCGTCGCAGCCGGGCTAACGGCGTCCCAGTCAGGGCGTTGAAGGTTTTGCCGCAGATCTTGCAAAAATACCGGTTCAGCCCGTTGGAGCGGCCTCGGATCACAGCTCCACCCGTCGCACAGTGCGGACAGCTTCGCGCTGCCCCGATCCGCTCCTCCAGCAGGCCGATCACGGCTTCCAGCGACGGCTGACCAGCCAAGAGCCGAACCGTTGCAATCCGCTGCTCCGGGGAAAGATCATCAATCTCAGACAGCCAAGCCAGATATTCTTGATGGTCCATGCGTGCCTCCTGCGTTCACTTTATGTTCTATCACATGAGAGGCTGCATAGCTAATGCGAATTGAGCCAATCAGGCTGGGCCAAGACAATCCGAGCACGCACACGCCCGCCTCGCTCTACGCGGCCTTTCCCGCGCCGGAAGCGCGCCGCCTCACCAAACGGTTCGAATGGCGCTACACCCCCAAACACGGAAGCTGGCTCGACATGGCCGAACCCGAACTCGGCGTCCTGTCGAGCCAATGTCTGAGCCGCCCCATTCCAGACAAGCCGACCCTCGAAAAAGAGGTCGCCGCCTGGCAGGACCATCGCAACAAGCATCACGCAAAGGTCAACTGGCAATTCACCACAGACGACGCCCGCGTGAAGCTCAAGAGGCTCTACCCCTCATTTTGAATGACTCGGGCGACTAGGTCCGGCGCGAGAGTGGAAGGCGGAGGCCGCCGTCGGGGCGGCCGTTTGGTTTTCGACCTTCAAGTCGCAGGAACAAACTCGGCCGGGCCACGTTGCCGGCGGGGGGCCATACCGGACCGCCCCCGGAATCTCGCATGGCGTCCATTCCCTACGCGCTCGACGCGTTGAATTTCCTGTCGGCCGACGTCCGAAATCTGTTCGGCCCCTTCATCAACGTCTATCTCGTTACAAGCCGGCACTGGACCCAGACCGACGTCGGACTCGTCGTGACCGGAAGCGGCCTCCTCGGCATCGCGCTGCAAACGCCTATCGGCGCCGCGATCGACGTGACGCGCGCCAAGCGCGCGGTGATCGTCGCGACCATGGCGGCGATGACGGTCGCCGCGCATCATCATCTTCGCCATGCCGACCTTTTGGTGGATGGCGGCGGCGACAAGCATCCTGGCGCTGGCCGGCGACGCCTTCGTTCCCGGCCGTCGCGGCGCTGACCCTCGGCCTCGTCACGAAAGACGCGCTGGCGCGGCGGCTCGGCCGCAATTCGGCCTTCGACCACGGCGGCAACATCGCGATCGCTCTGGTCGCCGGAGGGGTCGGCTATCTCTTTTCCCAGCGGGTCGTCTTTCTGCTGGTGCCGGTCTTTGCCGCGCTCACTTCGGCGGCGGTGCTGATGATCCCGCCGCACGCGATCGACCACGACCGTGCGCGCGACCTCGGCCGTGACGGCGACGACGGCGCAGCAAAAGACTATGGGATCCTCTTTCGCACCCGGCCCCTGATGATTTTCGCCGCCTGCGCGCTCTTTTTCCACTTCGCCAACGCGCCGCTCCTGCCGCTGGTCGGGCAGAAGCTCGCGCTGCAATTCCCGAAAGAAGCGACGGCGATGATGTCCTTCTGCATGGTCGCCGCGCAGGGCGTGATGCTGCCCATCGCCATTCTCGTCGGACGCAATGCGGACAGATTGGGCCGCCGGCCGATCTTTCTCATCGCCTTCACGGTGTTGCCGATCCGCGCCGCGCTCTACACCCTCTCCAACAACGCCTTCTGGCTGCTCGGCGTTCAGCTTCTGGACGGCGTCGGCGCGGGGATCTATCAGGCGCTGACCCCGCTCGTGATCGCCGACGTCATGCGCGGCACCGGGCGCTACAATCTCGCGCAGGGCGCGATCGCGACCACCCAGGGCGTGGGCGCGGCGATCAGCGCGTTGGCGGCGGGCGAAGTGACAGACCGTTTCGGCTATTCGGTCTCGTTCCTGTTTCTGGCCACCGCCGCAACGGTCGCCTGGGCCATCTTCCTCCTGTTCATGCCCGAGACGCGCGACGCCGGGACGATCGCGCGCGAACATGGTCGAGCCGCGTTCCTCGGAAGGGCGGCGGGCGAATGAATTCCGCCAGCCTCGCCGCACGCGCCAAGGCGCATAACCGGGAAGGCGCGGTATCCGCGCGGTCGAGGCGCAGGCCCGGGACGCTGCCGGCCGCGACTCTCCATAGGAAGAGGACGAGGATCGCGATGGGTGTCCGAGGGGTTCCTCGATCTGGCGACGATCGCTATCGGTGGGCTGATCTGGCGCGTCGATTTCATGTCCGAGACCCTGCCGGTCGACGAGGAAAGCGCGGCTCCATCGGCGGCGCGAGGAGTAACTGTTCGTGACTAGCCTCCGGCTCCGCCTTCTCGGCCTCTGGGCGCTGTCGCTCATTGCGTGTATCGCGGTCGGGGCCCTGCTGGCGCAGCTTTACCAACAATCGACCGCGGTCCGCGTCCGGCGGGCCGAGGTTGCCATCGCGCAGGCGTGCGACCTTATTCGGGACCATTACGTCGTCGACCAAGCCGGATGGTCAGGGGTAGTGCCTGCCCTTTCGGATCCGAAACTTCGTCTTGACATGGCGACCGCCGTCAGCCGTGCGCTCGCCGAAAAGAACGGCGTCGAGGGCGGTGTCTGGCGGGCGGATGCCGGACCGCTCGCGTACGCCTTCCCGACCTATGCGGGGACCGGTCCCAAGACCGACCTGCCGGCGGCCGAGCGCGACCACATCCAAGCCATGAACGAGCAGGCCGCGCGGGAGGATCGGCCGGTCGATCGCCGGTCCGTGTCCCAGGAGCAAAGCCTGCTGCTCCGCGCCTGCCCGCTCCCCGGCCCAATTCCTCGCCTGACGGCGTGGACGATGACCCGGGTCGAGGCCGTCCCGGCTTACGACCGACTTCTCGTGGGCCTCAGCGCGCTGCTCGGATTCATGGTGCTGATGTCGGCGTGGCTCGGCCGCGTACTGATACTCTGGGCACGATATGTAAGCGGCATTGAGGCGGGCCCAGGCGAGGTGCGCTTGGTTGGCGCCTCGACCGGCGAGCAAACGCCCGCCGGCGCGGTCGAATTGCTTAGGAAAGCGGGCAAGCGCCGCGCGGAGGCGCGCCAGCAATCCGCGGCCCTGGCGGCGCAGGCGTCGCGCGTCGAGTTGCTGGCCATCGGGATTCTCGGCGTCATCATTGGGCTGGCTTTGTCGGCCGCCGTCGCGACCTTCGCGTCGCCCGGGAGCGTGCTCGGCAGCGACACCGTCAAGGCGGCCGCTGGCGCGATCTTCGCCGGGGCCTATATGGCGCTCGCCATCGGCACAATCCCCGGTCTTCGCATCGACCGGGCGGGGGTCGCCTTGGTGGGAGCCTGTCTCATGGTAGCCGCCGGCGTCCTAACGCTCGAAGAGGCCACCCAGGCAGTCGACTTCGGCACGATCACCCTGTTGCTCGGGATCATGATCGTGGTGGCCAATCTGCACCTTTCCGGCTTCTTCGCACTCGCCAATACGTGGGTGGCCCGCCATGTGCATAGGCCCATCGCGCTGCTTGCCGCGGTCACCATCATCTCGGGTCTCTTTTCGGCTTTTCTGGTCAACGACGCGATCTGCCTCGTCCTGTTGCCGCTCGTCCTGGAGCTGGCGCTGAACCTCAAGCGGAAGCCGACGCCTTATCTCCTTGCGGTCGCGATGGCTTCGAACATCGGTTCCACGGCCACGATCACCGGCAACCCGCAGAACATCATGATCGGTAGTTTCTCGCATCTGCCGTACCTTCGATTTACTCTGGCGTTGGCGCCGGTCGCGCTGGCGGGGCTCGCTTTGACAATTCTGCTCCTCACAGTCGCCTACCGGAACGAGTTCTTGGTGAGCGATCGGCTCGCGGCTGGAATTCCTAGAGTGCGCGTCCAAAAGGCGCTGCTTGTGCGCGCGCTATTGGCCACGGGGATCATGGTGGCATTGTTCTTCGCCGGCCAGCCCCCCGCCAAGGCGACGATCGTGATTGGCGGGCTGCTGCTGCTGACGCGGCGACTCAAAAGCGAGCGCATCTACCGCGAGATCGATTGGTCTCTTCTGCTCATGTTCGTCGGATTGTTCATCATCGTGGCGGGCGCGCAACACGCCCTGCTGACGCCGGACGCGCTCGCAGCGGCGGGCCGGCTGCATCTTGATCAAATTCCAACCCTGAGCGTCGTGACGGCGGTGCTCTCGAACCTGGTCAGCAATGTGCCAGCCGTGTTGGTTCTCCGGCCCTTCATCGACGGTCTCCACAATCGTGACACGGCATGGCTCGTTGTCGCGATGGCTTCGACGTTAGCCGGCAATTTCACGGTGCTCGGTTCGATCGCGAACCTGATCGTGGTGCAGAAGGCCGCATCGCGAGGCGTGTCGATCAGCTTTTGGGAATATTTCAGGGTCGGTGCCCCGCTGACCGTGCTGACCATCGCCATCGGGACGCTCTGGCTCCGGAGGTAGCGCCGCGGAAGGCGTCGATCCGGCAATTGGGATCACGGTCGCGCGCGCCTTCAAAACGCGTCGTCGGGGAGGAGGGCGTCGCGCGGTTCCAGAGCTATCTCGCCGGATGCGTTGAACGGGCCGCGGATGGCGCGCGTTCAGCCAACCGCGCGCCCTACCGTCCTTGCGGCCTGGGCGATCCGCCGAGATCGAGCGGCGCGTTGTCCGGCGAGGGAAGCGGCGCCGAGACGACGGCCGGGGGCCTGGGCTTGGCGCGCTTCTTCGGCGGCTGTTGCTGGGCAGGACTGACCTCGGGCGATTGCGCCGCGTTGGAGTCGGCCGCCGCGTCGGGATTGTCCGTATCCGACGTGGAGGCATTGACCTGCGGCGCCTCGTGGATGACCGTCGTTCCGCCTTTGCAGCCGATGAGCCAGACGTCGTAGATCGGATGCTCGACCCCGTGCAGGCCAGGGCTGTCGGCGAACATCCAGCCGGAAAAAATCCGCTTCTCCTGCTTCATCTCGTCGATCTCGTCGACCTGGGCGAAGGCGTCGGTCTGCGGCTGATCGGTCAGCGGACGCGAGTAGCAGACGCGCGGCGTGATCTGCAGCGTGCCGAACTGGACGGTCTCGTTGATCGCCACCTCGAAGGTGATGATTTGCCCGGTGATTTTGTCGAGGCCGTTGAACACGGCCGTCGGGTTGCTGATCTTGTCGGCCCGCGCCGGCCCCGCGACGACTCCGAGCGCGCAGGCGATCAGGGCGCATGCGAGGCTCGCCGTCCGGCTCGCGGGGGCGCGAGGCGGGCCCTTTGCGAGCGCGATGACGGTGTTCAGAAAACGCATGTGGCCGGTCTGCCGGTGAAGCGCGGCTAAAACAAGGCGCTCAGGCGCCGGGGCTCCACGCCTCGTAATCGCCGGCGGTCGGCTGTCGGCGTCCATCACGGAGCACCGAGCCCTTTGGGACGATCACCGCCGGGGTCCCGGTCGGGTTGGGCATGTGGGGCAGCTCCCATGGGTGCGGCGTATAGTTCTCTTGGCTCGGCGGAACGTCGACGGTGTGGTGCAGCCAGCCGTTCCAGCCCGGCGGCGTCATCGAGGCCTCGGAAATCCCGTTGTAGATCACCCAGCGGCGCTCGAAGCCGAGCGCCGGATCGATTTTGCCGCCGCGCGTTCGATAATAGGCGTTGCCGAACTGATCGTGCCCCACCAGCTCGCCCTTGAGACGGGTGTAGAACAGGGTGTTGAGGGTCGCCCCGTTCCACCACGTGAAGAACCGCAGAAGAAACTGCTTCATCCGTCGAAGGCCGCTGTCGTTGGAATCCCGCTCTGGGGGGGGCGGCGGGACTATGGCGACGCTTGCCGCGGCTGTCCAGTCGAACTTTGCGGCAAGGCCGCCGTAACAGGGCAAACTGCCGGAGCCGTTTCCTTGCCCGCAGGGCGGCGGCCGAATGCTTCAAGAGCGGGCAAAAGTTCACCGCATTAACGCCGGCTAAGGGAGAACCCGAACTCGGCGCGAGGGATCACCCAGAAATTATAAGTTATTATGTTGCAGAACCACTGCTCGCGGGCGACGGTGGTCTAGGCTAGCGCGGCGCGTCCTCGTAGCTGGGCGGACGCGATCGCAGCGTGCGCCTCGGGCCAATTCAGCCCAAGCTGAACCCAAGCCCGACCAAGTAAAACCAAGGAAACGGGCTTGGATTTTCTTGGATTTTCTTGGATTCCTTGTGCGCCAGGAGGCTGGCGCGATCCTGCCGGTGGAAGACCGGCTCGGGTAAGCCGTAGCGGGCGCCCGGTAGCGAGTGTTGCGGGGTCGTCGGCGACGGCGGCTGCGAAGCGTACACAGCGATCGTGTGGGGTGTGCTATTGAGCCGCGAAAGCCAAATCGACGCAGAGGCCGAGACGGTAAGGAACGTCGAAGGCAACATGTGCGGTCCCGTTATGCGAGGGACTGACGCTCTGCCGTGGTCGAAGACCACATCACGCACGAAAGGATCGCGTCGGAACCTGGGAGACCTCGTCTGGCCCGCAGTCGCTGCAGCGATCCCGGGCCGCGGCAGGAAGGCGAGGAGCCGAAGCTGCCGCGGAACAGGCGAGGAGTTGGACGAGCCTCGTAGTACCGGTGAAGCGCCCGAACAAGGCCGCGCGGAGCGGCGGCGGAGGGCGTGGAGGGAAGGGGGCTCGGTCGGAGGGACGACAGACGGCAAGCGATGCCCCGGACACAGCACCGGACCAGGCATGCCGTGCCCGCCGCCTGCCTGCGGACCAGCGCTGCAGCGGATTGTAGTCCGCGACCGGCCGGTCACGCCCGACCTCCGGCAAGAGCCCGGTGCGGGAAAGCCGCCCGCCGGGATCTGTGCGGGGGGCAGGGAGCAATCCCTGTCCCTACCGCGACCGTCCGATTCGGGGCTTTTCAATGGGTTACGGGCAATCCAGAGAAAAAAATTGTCGACCCCTTCGCGCGTCCGGCGCCGCCCCCGCCGCATCATGCCGCCACAGGGGTTGAGCTTCAGCTTGCGCGGACCCTCGGCGCCGCTCCCCTCCATGTCAACCTCGCTTTCCCTCCGCCACGGATACCATGGAACTCGAAACCGCAAGAACATAATGGGAACATTTGCGGCTTCTCCGCGAGCGGGAATAGCAGAGAAGGGGCAGGGAATTTCCAATCGAGCGCCGTCGTGAGGTGGGCGTCGGCCCCATCGACCCAGTTCCGGCGCCGATCCGGCGCGGTCGAGCATCTTGCACGCAGCCGCCGACTCTGGACGATGCTTGTCGATCGGACGCTGCGCTAACGTTGCATTATACATTGTTGTCCACAATATGTTGTGTACACGATGCATGGTCGTCACAAGGTGTTGACGATTTCGCCACGGGGTCGTAATCTTCGAATTCGTTCAGGGAATGGGGGCGGGAACCCTGCTCAAGGGTGCGGTTTCCAGGCCGGTCGGCCGGGAGCCAAGCCCGCGGACGCGTCAAACAGAAGAGCATAACGGCGTATCGGGACGGGCGGCGAGGGCGGCGGAAATTGCGCCTCCATGTCCTTCGCCGCGAGCGCGATTTTTGGAAATGGGAACGGGGCGGCACCTCACGTTCGGGTTTAGGGCAAGGCGGCTCGCGGGGGCGGATCGCCGACAAGAAACGAGGGCGAGACAGATGAGAATTGAACGGCACTACACACAGTCGGGCGCGTCGCCCTATGACCTGATCGTCTTCGCGACGACGAAGAGCGAGATCCGCAATCCCGACGGCTCGGTCGTCTTCTCGCTCGACAACATCGAGGTTCCGGCCGTCTGGAGCCAAGTCGCGGCCGACGTGCTGGCGCAGAAATATTTCCGCAAGGCGGGCGTCCCGTCGCGCTTGAAGCGCATCGAGGAGAACGGCGTGCCGTCGTTCCTGTGGCGGTCGGCCGCGGACGAGGAGGCGCTCGAGCATCTTCCCAAGGCCGAGCGCTACGTCTCTGAAATCTCGGCCAAACAGGTGTTCGACCGGCTCGCCGGCGCCTGGGCCTATTGGGGCTGGAAGGCCGGCTATTTCGACGCGGAGGAGGACGCGCGCGCCTATTACGACGAGATGCGCTTCATGCTCGCCCGCCAGATCGCCGCGCCGAATTCGCCGCAATGGTTCAACACCGGCCTCCATTGGGCCTATGGCGTCGACGGGCCGAGCCAGGGCCATTATTACGTCGACTTCGAGACCGGCAAGCTCGTCAAGTCGAAGTCGGCCTACGAGCATCCGCAGCCGCACGCCTGCTTCATCCAGTCGGTCGCCGACGACCTCGTCAACGAGGGCGGCATCATGGACCTGTGGGTGCGCGAGGCGCGCCTGTTCAAATACGGCTCGGGCACCGGCTCCAATTTCTCGGCTTTGCGCGGCGAAAACGAGAAGCTTCAGCGGCGGCGGCCGCTCCTCGGGCCTCATGTCCTTCCTCAAGATCGGCGACCGGGCGGCGGGCGCGATCAAGTCGGGCGGCACGACCCGCCGGGCGGCCAAGATGGTCGTGGTCGACGTCGATCACCCCGACATCGAGGCCTATATCGACTGGAAGGTGAAGGAGGAGCAGAAGGTCGCCGCGCTCGCCGCCGGCTCGAAGCTCGTCAAGCGCCATCTCAAGGCGATCCTGAAGGCCTGCGTCAATTGCGAGGGCTCGGGCGACGACTGCTTCAACGTCGAGAAGAACCCGGCGCTGAAGCGCGAGGTGAAGGCCGCGCGAAAGGACGACGTGCCGGACGGCATCATCAACCGGATCATCCAGTACGCCCGCCAGGGCTATACGACCCTCGACTTCGACACCTACGACACCGACTGGGAGTTGGAGGCCTATCTCACCGTCTCGGGCCAGAACTCGAACAATTCGGTGCGCGTCACCGACGCCTTCCTGCATGCGGTCGAGACCGACGGCGACTGGACGCTGACCCGCCGCCTCGACGGCAAGCCGGCCAAGACGCTGAAGGCGCGCGCCTTGTGGGAGAAGATCGGCTACGCCGCCTGGGCCTCGGCCGATCCCGGAATCCAGTACCACACGACCATCAACGACTGGCACACCTGCCCGGAATCGGGGCCGATCCGCGCCTCGAATCCGTGCTCGGAATACATGTTCCTCGACGACACGGCGTGCAATCTGGCCTCGCTGAACCTCCTGCAGTTCCTCAACCCAGAGACCAAAGCCTTTGATATCGTTGCCTACGAGCACGCCGTCCGGCTGTGGACGCTGACGCTCGAAATCTCGGTGGCGATGGCGCAGTTCCCCTCGAAGGAGATCGCGCGCCTCTCCTACGACTACCGCACGCTCGGCCTCGGCTACGCCAACATCGGCGGCCTGCTGATGTCCTGCGGCATCCCCTACGACAGCGACGAGGGGCGGGCGATCTGCGGCGCGCTCTCCGCGGTGCTGACCGGCCGCGCCTATGCGACCTCGGCCGAGATCGCCGGCAAGAGCGGCGCCTTCCCCGGCTACAAGCCGAACGCGGAGGCGATGCTGCGCGTCATCCGCAACCACAAGCGCGCCGCCGACGGCGAGGTTTCCGGCTACGAGAGCCTGTCGGTCGCCCCGACCCCGCTCGACCACGCCTCGCTCGCCAAGGCCGGCCCCGCCTTCGCCCATCTCGGCGATGCGGCGCGGGCCGCCTGGAGCGCGGCGCTGGCGCTCGGCGAGGCGCATGGCTATCGCAACGCGCAGGTCTCGGTCGTCGCGCCGACCGGCACGATCGGCCTCGTCATGGACTGCGACACGACCGGCATCGAGCCCGACTTCGCGCTGGTCAAGTTCAAGAAGCTCGCCGGCGGCGGCTATTTCAAGATCATCAACCGCGCCGTGCCCGACGCGCTCCGGGCGCTCGGCTATGGCGAGAAGGCGGTGGAGGACATCGTCGCCTATGCCGTCGGCCGGGCGACGCTCGCCCATGCGCCGGCGATCAACCATAGCTCGCTTGCGCGCCAAGGGCTTGCCGGAGGCGGCGATCGAGAAGGTCGAGGCGGCGCTGCGCGGCGCCTTCGACATCCGCTTCGTCTTCAACAAGTGGACGCTCGGCGCCGAGACCTTGAGCGGCGACGCTGAAGATCCCGGCCGAGCGCTATCGAGGCGCCGGGCTTCGACCTCCTCGTCGGCGCTCGGCTTCTCCAAGGCCGAGATCGAGGCCGCCAACATTTACGCCTGCGGCGCCATGACCTTGGAGGGCGCTCCTCATCTGAAAGCTGGAGCATTATCCGGTGTTCGACTGCGCCAATCCGTGCGGCCGCACGGGCAAGCGCTATCTCTCGGTCGAGAGCCACATCCGCATGATGGCGGCGGCGCAGCCCTTCATCACCGGCGCGATCTCGAAGACCATCAACATGCCGAACGACGCCACGGTCGAGGACTGCAAGGACGCCTACATGCTGTCCTGGCGGCTCGGCCTGAAGGCGAACGCGCTCTACCGCGACGGCTCGAAACTGTCGCAGCCGCTGAACGCGCAGCTGATCGAGAGCGACGACGAGGAAGAGGAGGCGCTCGAGACGCTGATCGCCGCCAACGCCCCGGCGCGGGCGATGCAGATCGCGGAAAAAATCGTCGAGCGGGTGATCGAAAGAGTCGAGCGCACGCGCGAGCGCGAGAAGCTGCCCGACCGCCGCAAGGGCTACACCCAGAAGGCGGTGGTCGGCGGCCACAAGGTCTATCTGCGCACCGGCGAATACCAGGACGGGCGCCTCGGCGAGATCTTCATCGACATGCACAAGGAGGGCGCGGCCTTCCGGTCGCTGATGAACAATTTCGCCATCGCGATCTCGCTCGGCCTGCAATACGGCGTGCCGCTGGAAGAATATGTGGAGGCCTTCACCTTCACCCGCTTCGAGCCGGCGGGCTTCGTCCAGGGCAACGACGCGATCAAGAACGCGACCTCCATCCTCGACTACATCTTCCGCGAGCTCGCCATCTCCTATCTCGGCCGCAACGACCTCGCCCATGTCGCGCCGGAGGACATCGGCAACACGGTGCTCGGCGGCGGCGTCGACCAGGACAAGGCCCCGGCCGGCGGCCCCGCGCGCGGCCGCGGTCATCTCCAACGGCCTCGTGCGCGGCAAAGCCCGGCGACAAGCTGATGCTGGTGCGCGGCGCGGCCGGCGGCGAAGCGCCGGCCGTTCGGGCCGCGGGCGGCTCGGGCGCCTGCGCGGCTACGTGCAGGGCGCGACGGCGCTGAAAGGCGAGCTCGCCGAGCCCGCGCCGCTGAAGGTCGGGGCGTGGAGTTCGCGCCGGCCGCCGAGCACGGTCGCCGAAAGGCGGGCGGAGGCGCGGATGAAGGGCTATGTCGGCGAAGCCTGCCCGGAATGCGGGAATTTCACCATGGTGCGCAACGGGACGTGCCTGAAGTGCGACACGTGCGGGAGCACGACGGGGTGCTCGTGAAGAGAGGGCGTGTGTGAAAGAGAGCGCGTCATGGCCGGGCTCGTCCCGGCCATCCATGCGTTTGTAGAGGGGACTACACGTAGTCGGGTTCAAACATGAGTTCACTTGTCGAGAGAGTTCGCCGGTTGTCGGTTGTTCCGGAACGCAAGGATGGGGCGTTTGAGCGCTGGCTGACGCAGGACGATGCGCTTTCCTTCCTTGCCGACAATGCGAGGGATGAAAAGATTGTCGTTGATGCTTGCCTCGATCATGTATACCTCAAAACAGTCATCGTTCCCTTGACCGACCCGGCAACATTGGACATGAATGACCTGCAGAATTGGAGTTCTCGCGCATGACAAATGGAACTTGAATTACAGTTATAGGGAACCATCGGTTTGGCTCGATCCACCCTTTAACGACGAAGTGAGCAAAACTCTAAGAAATGCTGAGCCGATCGTCATTTCACGATTTTGCTGGGGCCACCGGCGAAAAGAACTACTATGAGCTATCGCAAAAGTTTGCACATGTGCTGGATCTGCACTATGTTCCGCACAAGAAAGCGTTTTGCGATCTTGACGAGAACGGTGACGTTCGCAGCATCGTTGAGATCAAGAACTTACCTAAGTCCAGCGGCCCATTCGACGAGTTTATGATCGTGGCGTCAAGACAGTTCTTGGACAATTATCTCAACGCAAGCCATTCGATTGCGGTGCGTGTATTCGACTTTACACGTTTCGACAACAAGTCTTTTAGCGGATGGGGTGACGGACGGAACGAGACGAAGCGTGAAGACGCTGAGTTTGCCTATAATTTGACCATTCAACCTGGCGTGGGCAGCTACCTCCGCGGCGTTCAGATTATACACCCTGCTGAAGCTATGCCGGAATTTCACTATCGGCTCACCCACAAACACGAGGCGAAGCAATATGAATCCTTTATGGCGCTAGACTGGAAGAACGGTGTCATAAGGGAGATTTCCTGCGCGCCAGGAGCGACATCAAATTATTCCACAAAGTCTGAATTGCCTTATGAAGTGACTCCGGCCTTCTTCCGGCCGGAAGTTCTACGACGCTATAAGTCAGACCCAGCAAAGTATGCGCTTAAGGAGCGCTCGATTGAGTGTCGTGGAACCTGGAGCTTGCAGTCATACGACGTAAATGACGAGGGTCAAGTTCACGCGTATCTTGTACACCTGTGATATCTGCCACATTCCGAGCAACTGTACTGGAAATCATTCAATGAGCCGCCAAAAGGTGGTCTGTCCAAACGCGCCGTTTCAACCGATTTTCAAGGTAATTTTTACATCGAATACAATGCTTTGCAAAGCCTACTTGGCGTACTTGACAAGCTCGCGACCTTACACGTCCCTTGGTGGAGGCTCAGGGCGGACGATTTGCCGAGCAAAGTGCATTACCCGGTGACTGATTTCAGCGAAGAATGGGCTGACGAGGTCATGGCGTTGGACAAGCTGCTCGTCGAAGGTTTTGAGGCCGCGTGGTTGAAAGCGACGGCGTTGAAGCTCAAGCAGAAGCCAGACCCTAAGGATGCCTCGCTTGTGCTCGTGCAGCGGTGTCTACAGGGCCTCGGTTTCGACGAGGAGCAAGCGAAAGCAACTGTCGCGCCGCTGCGCAGCTTGCATCACCTGCGCTCGAAGCTTAAAGGACATGTCGCAGGATCCGAAGCCGAAACTTTGCGCCAACAGGCGCTCGACGAACACGGGACGTATCGCAAGCATTTCCAAGACCTTTGTTCTCGTTGCGATACGGCCATGAATAGTATTTCAGAGGCACTCGGAAAACTAGAGGCGACGGCCAGACGTCAACGACGAACCGCGTTTGAAAGCAGCAGATTCGCGAGGAGCGTCAACGCTTCCTGAGTGCCGGGTAAGCCCCGTCGCGGTTTTTGAGGGCGCGGTGGGGTCTGGTGATCATGGTTGGCGAGGTCGATCTGGCTCGGGCCATCGGCGAACTCGATCGTGCCGCGGGTCAGGGGGCCTGCGGCGGATCGAGTTTGGCGATCTGGTCCACGAACCTTTGCGTGTACTCCGGGTCGAAGTCGTCCGGCGCGCGGTTGATGATCTCCAGCACGCGCCGATAGCAGGCGACGGCGTCTCGGTTTTCGCCACGCTTCTCGTGGACGTGGCCGAGGAACTCGCATCCGTCTGGGATATCCGGATAGCGTTCCAGGAGATGGCGGGCGGCGGTCTCGAGCTCTTCCAGCTTGCCTTCGTGGATGAAGCGGAGGGCGGCCTCGACCGTCTCCTCCAGGTCGTCATCACGGGACGCGGCGAAGTCGGCCGTGATCGCGTCGCGGGCCTTGCGCAGCTCCAGGCGCCTGGCTTCGGCGCGCGCCTCGCGCCCGGCCTGCTGGGCGGCGAGGCGCTCGCGCTCGGCCGCCTCGTCCCGCGGCAGGCAACACACCTTGTATTTCTTGCCGCTTCCGCAAGGGCAGCGATCGTTGCGTCCAGGCTTGGCCATCGGGTCGAGCGCCTTCTGTCCGGACGATCCTGTACGCAGCGCTGCTGGCCGACGCCAGATTCCATGACCTCCTGCTCGCCGCCGACCGTGATCTGGCGGAGGTGCCGGACCGAGGGCTGCGTCTGCGGCGGGCGCCGGCATATGGCGCGCTACGCCCGCAAGCCCCGCGGCCGGCCGTGCCGTCTCGGGCCGAGCACGACCAGCGCTTCAGCTTTTGCTGCGCCGTCGACGGCTGCCGTTCGCGGGCGACGCCGCCGTCGCTGCGCTTCCTCGGGCGCAAGGTCTATGTCGCGACCGTCGTCGTGTTGATCGCCATCCTCGCAGCACGGCGTCAGCGACGCGCGGCTCGAGCGCCTGAGCGAGGTCGTGTCGGTCGACCGGCGCACGATCGAACGCTGGCGCAGGTGGTGGCGCGACACGCTCACGGCGACCCCGTTTCTGGAGGACGGCGCGCGCCGCCTTCCTGCCGCCGCTCGACGGGACGCAGCTTCCGGCGGCGCTGATCGACCGCTTCGGCGGCGACGCGCAGGATCGGCTGGTCGCCCTGCTGCGCTTTCTCGGCCCGGTCACCGGAGGCGCCCACATGCGCGCTTTCTGACGGGCGCGGCCGACCCGCAGAGCATGCTCGTCGCGGGCGCCCTGACACTGTGCCAACGCTCGAGCGCACGCTGACGAGAGGAGCGCCGGCATGGGCGAGGAGACGCGAGGGCGGCGGGTTCACGAGCGGTGGGCGCACCTGCGCTTCTCCGTCATCGGCCAGCTGTTGGCCGCGCCGCCCGACGAGGGCGAGCTGAGGGCCGCGATCGAAGGGCTGGCAGCCGGGACGCCGCGGCATCCGACCACGGGCGAACCCGTGCGCTTCGGCTTCTCCACCATCGAGCGCTGGTACTACCGCGGCTTGCGCGAGCGCGCCGACCGGTGACGGTTCTTCGCCGCAAGCTGCGCGCCGACGCCGGTCAGCAGCCTCCCGTCGGCGAGGCGGTTCGGCGCGCCGTCCTTGCCCAGTACGCCGCCCACAAGAGCTGGAGCGTCAGCTCCACCACGACAACCTCGTCGCTCTGGCCGAGGCCAGCCCGCCTCGGCCCGTGCCGCCCTATCCGACGCTGCTCCGCTTCATGAGAGCCAACGGCCTCGACAAGCGCCGCCGCCTCACCCCGCGCCGAACGGAAGGGGCCGAGCGCGCCGAGGCGCGCATCGTCGAGCGCGAGGTCCGCCGCTACGAGGCAGAATACGTCAATGGCCTGTGGCACTGGGACTGCCATCACGGGTCCCGCAAGGTTCTACAGCCCGCGGCGAGTGGGTGACGCCCATCCTGTTCGGCGTGCTCGACGATCGCTCGCGCCTCGCCTGCCATCTCCATGGTATCTCTCCGAGACCGCCGAGGTGATCGCGCACGGCCTCGCCCAGGCGTTCCAGAAGCGCGGCCTGCCGCGCGCGGCGCTCAGCGACAACGGCTCGGCCATGACGGCGGCCGAGATCCGCGAGGGCCTCGCGCGCCTCGGGGTCCTGCACCACACGACCCTACCTTATTCACCCTACCAGAATAAAACAGGAGGCGTTCTGGGGCCCGGTCAAGGGGCGGCTCGTCGCCATGCTGGAGCACGTGCCCGATCTCACGCTGGCGTTCCTCAACGAGGCGACGCAGGCTTGGGCGAACCGAGTACAACCGCTCGGTCCACTCCGAGATCGGCGACGCGCCGCTCGCCCGCTTCCTCGAAGGGCCGGCGGTGACGCGGCCCTGTCCGGGCAGCGTCGCGCTCCGCCTCGCCTTCACCCGCAGCGCCACGCGACGCAGAAGAAGAGCGACGGCAGCATCTCATCGACGGCCGACGCTTCGAGCTGCCGAACCGCTATCGCCATCTCGCCCGTGTCGAGGTGCGCTACGCCGAGTGGGACTTGAGCGCCGTCCACCTCGTCGACGAGCGCACCGGCAATGTGCTGGCCCGCCCTATCCGCAGGACAAGACGCAGAACGCCAGCGGCCGCTCGAGTCGAGCCGCTCAGTCCACCTCCGCCGGAGCCCGCTCATCCACCGCCCGCATCGCCCATCCCGCCGCTGTTGCAGCGCCTGCTCGACGCGCAGTCGCGCGCCGGGCTTCCGCCCGCCTATCTCACCAAGGACGAGGACGAAGGAGAGGCCTCATGAACAGGAAGATGCCTCGCTCTCTATGGCCTCAAGTGGAACCCTTTCGCTCCCGACGTGCCCATCGAGGCCCTGCACGTGAGCCGCCGCATCTATCTCCTTGCTGGCGCGCCGAGCAGCTCGTCGGCGAGGGCGGGTTCACCCTGCATCACCGGCGCGCCCGGCGCCGGCAAGTCGGTCACCCTGGCGCATTCTCGCCCACCGGCTGGAGGCTAGGCGGGACGCGAAGGTCGGCGTCATCAGCCGGCCGCAGTCGGGCCTCTCCGACTTCTATCGCGAGATGGGGATCTGTTCGGCGTCGAGCTCTGTCCCCACAACCGCTGGGCCGGGCCAAGGTCTTGCGCGACCGCTGGCAGGCGCACATCGACGCCGCCCTGTCACGCCCGTGCTCCTCGCCGACGAGGCGCAGGAGATGAAGGCCGCCGTCCTCGCCGAGCTGCGCCTGCTGTCGTCCGCCCGCTTCGATATAGCCCACATGTTCTCCTCACCGTGGTGCTCGCCGGCGAGGGCCGCCTCCTGCAACGGCTGCGCTCCGACGAGCTGGCTGCGCGTCCACAGCCGCTGCCGTGTCCGCCTCGCCCTCGAACGGGCGACGCCCGACGAGCTTGCCGAGCTTCTCGCGATCGCGCTGCAGGAGGCCGGCGCCGCCAGGCTGATGACCCCCTCGAGCCCGATCGCCACCCTCGCCGATCACGCGCAAGGCAACCCGCGCGCGCTCATGAACATGGCCGCGGAGTCGCTCGACGCCGCCGCCCAGCGCGAGGCCCCTCACATCCACGAGAAGCTGTTCCTGGAGATGTGCGCCGCCCCGCCGCACCCGGAGGCGAGGCCGGCCCGGCGCCGGGCGATGGGCCGCTCGACGAGCATGCTGCCCGTCGAGCCGGCCTGGCCCCGGGCTGAGCGCGCCGACGAGCATCGCTGGCTCGTCGCCGGGCTGTGGTCGGATGAGGCCGTCGGCATCGTCGGCGGCGAGCCCAAGTGCTGCAAGTTGTTCCTGGCCCTCGACCTCGCCGTCTCGGTACGCCTCCTCGGTGCGCCCTGCCTGCGCCGCTTCGACGTGCTCAAGGCCGGACGCGTCCTGCTCTACGCCGCCGAGGACGCCCTGCACGTCGTCCGCCGTCGCCTCGACGGCATCGCCGCCGCCGCCGGCGCGAGGCTCGCCGATC
>CAVYIZ010000051.1:0-47180 GCA_963768555.1 uncultured Alphaproteobacteria bacterium | reverse complement strand
CGACAGGCCCGTCATTGCCTCCTTGTCTCCACGAGGCGGCGCAAAAGGGAAAAGAACAATTCGGCCTGGTTGCCGCTCGCCCGGGGAGTGATTTTCGATGTCCGACGCTGCGGGCAGACGAATGCGCGACGTCATCGTCATCGGCGGCGGCCATAACGGCCTCGTCGCCGCAGCCTATCTCGCCGCGGCCGGGCTGAAGGTCATTGTGCTGGAGCGCCGCGCAATCGTCGGCGGCGCGGCGGCGACCGAGGAATTTCATCCGGGTTTCCGCAATTCGGTCGCCGCCTATGCGGTCTCGCTGCTCCACCCGACCATCATCCGCGACCTCGATCTTGCGCGCCATGGCTTGCAGATCGTCGAGCGCCCGCTCTCCAACTTCCTGCCCCTGCCCGATGGGCGCTATCTGAAGGCGTCGCCGGGGCGCACCAAGGCCGAGGTCGCCAAATTCTCGGCCGCCGACGCCGAGCGCCTCGACGCCTACGAGGCGAGGCTCGAGCGCATGGCCGACGTCTTACGCGCGATCGCGCTCGAGACGCCGCCCAACGTGGCGACGGGGCGCGGCCTCAAGGCGGCCTTGCGCGGATTGCTCGATACGGCGCGGGTCGCCAACCGCCTGCGTCCGCTCGGAATCGAAGGCCAGCGGGACCTCGTCGAGATCTTCGCCCGTTCGGCCGGCGATTTTCTCGACCAGTGGTTCGAGAGCGACCCGATCAAGGCGATCCTCGGCTTCGACGGAATCGTCGGAACCTACGCCAGCCCCTATGCGGCGGGCACAGCTTATGTGCTGCTGCATCACTGCTTCGGCGAAACCAACGGCAGGAAGGGCGTTTGGGGCCATGCGATCGGCGGCATGGGCGCGATCACGCAGGCGATGGCGCGCGCCTGCGCCGCCCGCGGCGTGGAGATCCGCACGGGTTCGGCGGTCGCGGAAATTCTCGTTGCGAACGGCCGCGCCGCCGGCGTCGTCACCGACAAGGGCGAAAGGATCGAGGCGCGCGCGGTCGTCTCGAACCTCCATCCGAAGCTGACGTTCGAGAAGCTCCTCGATCCTGCGACGCTGCCGGCCGACTTTCGCGCCCGCATCGGCGCGTGGCGCAGCGCCTCCGGCGTTTTCCGCATGAACCTCGCGCTCGGCGAATTGCCGAGCTTTTCCTGCCTGCCGGGCGCGCGGCGGCCGAGCACCACGGCGCAGGAATCGTGATCGCGCCGAGCCTCGCCTACATGGAGCGCGCCTATATGGACGCGCGCCGGTCGGGCTGGTCCGAGGCGCCGATCGTCGAAATGCTCATTCCCTCCGTGATCGACGAGACGCTCGCGCCGCCCGGACGGCACGTCGCCTCGCTCTTCTGCCAGCATGTCGCGCCGAAGCTCCCCGACGGGCGCTCCTGGGACGAGGCGCGCGAGGCGGTCGCCGATCTGATGATCGATACGGTCGAGGCTTACGCGCCCGGCTTCAAGGCGTCGGTGATCGCCCGGACAATCCTGTCCCCGCTCGACCTCGAGCGCGATTTCGGCCTCGTCGGCGGCGACATTTTTCACGGCTGCCTGTCGCTCGACCAGCTCTATTCGGCCCGGCCGGTGCTCGGCCACGCCGACTACCGCTCGCCCGTTCCCGGCCTCTATATGTGCGGCGCCTCGACCCACCCGGGCGGCGGGGTCAGCGGCTTGCCGGGCCGCAACGCGGCGCGCGAAATCGTGAAGGATTTTCGCAGACGGAGATTGCGATGAGGGGCGGCTCGAATTTTGGCTGCTCCCGGCGAACGCAGGCCGGCGAACGCTGTTTGGCGGAAATTCCTGTTCCGAGCGGGGACAAGGCGCTCGCCAAAGATCCTGCTCGGCGTTTCGGGAACGCCTCGATCGCGGAGGCGGCGAGCGAGCGATATTCGCTGATTTCCCTTCCCAGGAATTGGCCCTCGCCGGCTGCGGACGGCGCCCTTCCAACGCGCCGGCCCGCGCGTTAATCGGGCGACCATCGCCGACGACTTGCCCAGAGCCTGCTTTTGAACGAGACCGCCGCGCCGCCGCCCGCCGCGTCCCCGCCCGCCGAAGCGCTCGGCACGACGGCCTCCCCAATCCGCAGCGGATGCTGGCCTTCGCCACGCTCGCCATGGCGACCGCGATGGCGGTGCTCGACGGGGCCATCGTCAATGTGGCTTTGCCGACGATCGCGCACGACCTCTCATCCCGAACGCCCGCTCCGTCTGGATCGTCAACGCCTTTCAGCTCGCGGTCACGGTCTCGCTCCTGCCGCTGTCGGCGCTCGGCGACAGCCTCGGCTACCGTCGCGTCTATTGGCCGGGGCTCGCCCTCTTCACGCTGGCGTCCTCGCCTGCGCCCTCGCCCCGACCTTGCCGTGCTGGCCGTTGCGCGCGCCGTCCAGGGACTCGGCGCGGCCGGGATCATGAGCGTCAATATCGCCCTCGTCCGCTTCATCTATCCTTCGTCCCGCCTCGGCCGCGGCGTCGGCAACATTGCGCTCGTCGTGGCCGTGTGCTCGGCCGGAAGCCCGACGGTCGCGGCGGCGATCCTCTCGGTCGCCTCGTGGCGATGGCTGTTTCTCATCAACGTTCCGATCGGGGCGGCCGCGCTCGTCATGGCGGCGCGCAATCTGCCGGCGACGCCGGTGCGAAGCGCAGGCTCGATCCGACTCAGCGTCGTCCTCAACGCTCTGACCTTCGGCCTGCTCATCACGGGCATCAACGGCCTGGGCGACGCGACGCGGACAGCGCCGCGCTCGCCGAGCTCGTCGCGTCCGCAGCGATCGGGGCCCTTTCGTCCGCAGGCAGTTGAGGCTCGCGACGCCGTTGCTGCCGCTCGACCTCCTGAGCCGGCCGGTGTTCGCGCTGTCGCTCGCGACGTCGATCTCCTCCTTCGCCGCCCAGAGCCTCGCCCTCGTGGCGCTGCCGTTCTATTTCGAGGACACGCTGCGCCGCTCCGAGACCGCGACCGGCCTCCTGATGACGCCCTGGCCGCTCGCCACCGCCCTGATTGCGCCGATCGCCGGACGATTGGCCGACCGGTTCGCTCCCGGCCTGCTCGGCAGCGCCGGGCTGCTCGTCATGGCGGTCGGGACTCGCGCTGGTCGCGCTCGCGGGGAGCGACCCCGGCGTCGGCGTCCCTCGTCTGGCGGCTCGCGGTCTGCGGACTGGGCTTCGGGTTCTTTCAGTCGCCGAACAACCGGCTCATCATCGGCAGCGCGCCGCCCGAACGCAGCGGCGGCGCCTCCGGGCTGCAGTCGTCCGGCCGCCTGATCGGCCAGTCCTTCGGCGCGGCCCTGATGGCGGTGGCGTTCGGGCGGTCGCCCGAGCATGCGACATCGATCGCGCTCTGGACCGCGGCGGGCCTGTCGCTCGCGGGCGCCTGCGCCAGCGGCCTGCGCCGGGCCTGAGCGTGAGTCGGGCCCTCGGCGGTCAGAGTTTGCTCGTATCGGTCGCGACATTCCCGTTGTAGGGCCCGAGCGCAAATCGTCGTCGCCTTCGCTGGCGCGTTCGTCGCGGCGTGCGCCGGCACTTTCGCCACACGCCCTCCGTTGCCCTACCAGCCGCCGTCCGCCTCCCCAGCCGAATCCGATGATGCTAAGCATGATGATAACGACGATGATCCAGCGCGCGATAAAACCAGCATAGCCCGGCCAGATTCGCGGCCGGGATCTTCGTCATCGCCTCCTCCTTCGTGGCGCAAGTCGACTGCCAGCCCCAACGCCCTGCGAAGGCGTCCCGCTTCCGATTCCGGGCGGCCTGCATCAGGCGTCAAGGAAACGATCGCCCGTTCCGGCAAGAACAGCGCGCGGTTCCCGCCAACTGCGTCGTCGCTGCGCCGGGGAGCGCCCGAACTTCACGCGGCCCGGGCCGGCTTGACGCTGCAGAAGGCGTTGTAAAGAACGCCGATGACCGCGCGCACCTTCTCGTTGGCGATGCTGTAATAGATCGTCTTGCCGTCGCGCCGCGCCGCCGACCAACCCTTCCAGGCGCAGTCGCGCCAACTGCTGGGATACGGTCGACTGGCGAAGGTCGAGGAAAGACTCCAGTTCGCCGACCGACTTTTCGCCCTCCAGCAGATCGCAGAGAATCAGCAGACGCGACTCGTGCGCCAGCGCCTTGAGAAACTCGGTGGCTTCGCGGGCGCTCGCCGCCATTTTGTCGACATCCACCGCGTCACGGTGTTCAACCGCCTTCGGGAGAGTCATGCCATCCATCTCGGTCATCTTCGTATGTTCGAATGTTCTACTATAATAACGCCGCCAACTCAACGATACGGCCGGAGGATCGTCTTGCGTCGAATAATATCCGCGAAATCCACCCTTCCGCCCGCGACATTTCGTCGCTCGCGTCAGTCGGGGAAATCCTCGCGCCGCCCGATCGCCGGCGGCCGGCTTCCGTGCAACGCCTTGCCGACCTTCTCGACCCGGCGCATCACGCCGCAGCATGTTCGCCGAAGCCATCTTTTCCAGATCACGCTCGGAGAAACCGCGCCGCACGAGTTCGGCGAACAGGTGGGGAAATCGGCTGACGTTTTCAAGCCCGACCGGCGAGGCGCCGCCGAAATAGTCCGACCCGATCCCGACATGATTGACGCCCGCCGTCGCGACGAGACGCTCGACATGATCGGCGACCTGCTCGAGGGTCGCCTTGGGCGCGGCGCCGTGCTTCGATTTCGAGTTCGGCGAATTGCGCCTTCGGGTCCGCCGCCAGCGGCGCCTTGCCGTAGGCGTCGCGCGAGCGGCGCAGCCAGTCGCGCAGCGGCTGCGACACGAATCCCGGCACGAACGTCGCCATGACGAGGCCGCCGTTGGCCTTGAGGCGCCTGAGCACGTCGTCGGGCGCATTGCGCGGATGATCGCAGAGCGAATAGGCGTTGCTGTGCGAGAGCGCGACCGGCGCCTCGGTGACGTCGAGCACGCGGCGCATCCCCTCGTGCGAGACGTGCGCGAGGTCGATCACGATCCCGAGCCGGTTGAGTTCGCCGATCACCGCGCGGCCGAAAGCGTTGAGGCCGCCGTTGCGCGGCGCGTCGGTCGCCGAGTCCACCCAGTCGAGCGTCTCGTTGTGGCAGAGCGTCATCAGCCGCACGCCCGCCGCATGCCAGATTCGCAACGGGCTCAGGGAATTTTCGAGTCCGACTCCGCCCTCGACCGCGATGAACGAGGCGATCTTGCCGAGCGCCTTGGCCTTTGCGTAGTCCGCAGCCCGCCGCGCCGGAAAGAAGACGTCCGGGTGCGCCTCCTCGATGCGCCGGATGAGGTCGATCTGCTCGAGCGTCGTCCGGGCGGGATGGGCGGCGCCGGTCGGCTGGAACGCCGCAAAGAACTGCGCCCCGACCATCCCCTCGCGCAGGCGCGGGATGTCGGTGTCGGCGTTCTCGTGGACCCGGTCCAGCTCGTAGGCGATCACGTCGCCGCGCGCGGCCTTGTCGATCCGGATGACCCAGGGCAGGTCGTTGTGCCCGTCGAACAGGGGCGCGCGCCTGAGCACCGCGCGCGCCGCCGCCAGCGCGTTGTCGACCGATCTCCGCGGAAGGGCTTGCCGTTTCCTGCGTCACGCGAGCCGGCCGGCTCAGTTCACGGGCAGCGCGACGAAGCGCGCGACGCCTTCGCCGTTGGAGACGAGGAGCAGCGCCGGCTTCTTGCTGCTGTCCTTCTTCGCCGCGTCGATCGCCTTGGCGACGTCGCGCGGCGTCTCCACCGCCTGATGGTTGACCTCCTCGATGACGTCGCCGGGCCGCAGGCCGCGCTCGGCCGCAGGCGATCCGGGATCGACCGAGGTCACGACCACGCCCTTGATGCTGTCCTTGATCTTGAAGCTCTTGCGCGCCTCGTCGGTGAGGCCGGAGAACTCCATGCCGAGCGCCTTCTGGACCGCGTTCTGCTGCTGCGCTTGGTCCTCGTTGCTGGCGACCTCGCTTTGCTTTTCGCCGTCCTCGAGGCGCCCGAGCGTCACCGTCTTGGTCACTTCCTTGCCGTCGCGAATGACGACGACGTCGACCGACTTGCCGACCGGCATCGACGCGACGAGGCGGGGCAGATCGCGCGATTCCTTGATGTCCTTGCCGTCGAACTTGACGATCACGTCTCCGGGCTTCAGGCCGGCGGGCTTCGCCGGACCCTTGTCGTCGATGCCGGCGATCAGCGCGCCGCGCGCGGTCCCCAGGCCGAGACTGTCCGCGATGGTGTCGTCGACCGGCTGGATTCGGACGCCGAGCCACCCGCGCCGCGTCTCGTGGAACTGCTCGAGCTGGGCGATGACCGGGATGACGGTGGCGGACGGCGTCGCAAAGCCGATGCCGATCGAGCCGCCGGACGGCGACAGGATCGCCGTGTTGATGCCGATCACTTCGCCTTGCAGGTTGAACAGCGGGCCGCCCGAATTGCCCTTGTTGATCGAGGCGTCGGTCTGCAGGAAATCGTCGTAGGGGCCGCTGTCGATGTTGCGGTTGCGGGCGGAGATGATGCCGGCCGTCACCGTTTCGCCGAGGCCGAACGGATTGCCGACCGCCATCACGCCGTCGCCGACGCGCATCTTGTCGCTGTCGCCGAACTTGACCGTCTTCAGCGGCTTGTCGCTCTCCACCTTGAGGACGGCGACGTCGACTTTCGAATCCTTGCCGATGACTTTGGCCTTCAGCTTGCGGCCGTCGGTGAAGATGACGACGATGTCGTTGGCGTCGCCGACCACGTGATTGTTGGTGATGACGATTCCGCTCGGATCGACGACGAAGCCAGAGCCGAGCGACTGCGCCTGACGGGGATGCGGATGGGGATTGATGCCGTGGTTCTTGAAGAACTCCTCGAACATCTCGTCGAACGGCGTGCCCTTGGGCAGATCGGGAGTGGCGTCGCCCTTCGCTTCGATCGTCTGCGTCGCGGAGATGTTGACCACCGCCTCGGCGACCGAGTCGACGAGATCGGCGAGATTGGTCGGGCGCGCCTGGGCGAACGCGGGCGCGGCGGGCGCGAGCGCGAGCGGGGCGCCGGCGAGCGACGAGACGATCGCGGCGGCGAGCCAGGCGCGGGTTCGACGGGCGTTGCGGCGTCGGGATTCGCGCGTCTTCAAACATGTCATCCTCCTCGAATTCGTTGTCGACGGCTCGGCGGCGCACGCGGCGCCCCGATCAAAAGCGGTTCAGAGCAGCGAGCGCGAAGCCCAGACGATCGCGACGCCGATCAGCGCCGCGCCGAGGCCCATCCCGCGCAGCTTGTTCGGATCCTCGCGCGCCACGGCGGCCATCCGCTTGCGCATCGATTCGGCGAAGCCCGCCATCAGCAGGCCTTCGATGGCGAAAGCAAGGCCGAGAGCGACGATGAAGTCGCGCATCTCAGTCCGCCTTCGCCGACGGGGTCGACGCCGGGCCGCCGTTTCCGGCGGGGGCGTCGGCGTCGAGAAATAGCGGAAGAAATCGGACTTCGGGACTGATGAGCGCGCGGGTCGTCCCGCCGTTCGCCCCGCCGCCGAAGCTGTTCTGATAGGCCTGCATCGAGCGATAGAAGGCGAAGAACTCCGGGTCCGCGCCGTAGGCTTCGGCGAAGATGCGGTTGCGCTCGCCGTCGCCTTCGCCGCGGATCTGCTCGGACTGCTGCTGGGCCTGCGCGGTGATGACGGTGACCTTGCGGTCCGCCTCGGCCTTGATCTGCTGGCTCTGCTGCGACCCTTGCGCGCGATAGGAGGCCGCCCGCTGCTGGCGCTCGGTCTGCATGCGGCGGAACACCGCCTCCGAGTTCTCCGCCGGCAGGTCGGCGCGCTTGATGCGCACGTCGACGACGGCGAGGCCGAAGCGCTTGGCGCCGGCGATCATCTGGTCGCGGATGTCGGCCATCAGCGCGTCGCGCTTGTCGCGCACGATGTCGGTGATCGAGGCCTCCGACAGCGTGCGCCGGAGCGCCGAGTTCAGCATGCCGCCGAGCTGCGCGTCAGCGCCCGCGGGTGTTGAAGACGGATTGGTAGAAGAGGAGCGGATCGTCGATGTGATAGCGCACGAACGCGTCGACCTCGAGCCGCTGGTTGTCCGACACCAGCACTTCCTGGCGCTCGTTGTCGAGCGCGAGAATGCGCTTGTCGATATAGACGACCGTGTCGACGAACGGCCACTTGAAGTAGAGGCCCGGAGCGCCGATCAGGTCGCGCACCGGCTGGCCGAAGCGCAGCACGAGCGCCTGTTCGGTGGGGTCGACGACGAACATCGACATCGACGCCAGAACGATGACGACGACCGCCAGCAGGGCGATCGCGAGGCCGCTCAGGGGCCGTCTCATTTCGCGCCTCCCGACTTGGACTGCAGGGGATCGAGCGCGATATAGGGCACCGGCGCGGCGGCCGCGTTGGTGTCGATGACCGTCTTGTCCATCGGCCCGAGGACGCGCTCCATGGTCTCGAGATACATGCGCTCGCGGGTCACCCCCGGCGCCTTCTTGTACTGCTCGTGGATCTGGTTGTAGCGCGGGGTCTGGCCCTTGGCGTCCAGAATCGTCTGCTCGCGATAGGCGTTGGCCTCGGCGACGATGCGCGACGCGCCGCCTTCGGCCTCGGGCACGACCTTGTTGGCGTAGGTTTCGGCTTCGTTGACGGCGCGCTGCTGGTCCTGCTGCGCGGCGGTGACGTCGCGATAGGCGGAAATGACCTGGCTCGGCGCGTCGACCGACTGCAACTGGACCTGCTTGACGAGGACGCCGGCGTGGTAATTGTTGAGCACGTCCTGGATGCGCTTCTGCGCGTCCGTCTCGACCGATTTGCGGTCGGTCGTCAGGATGCCGTCGATGGTCTTGAGGCCGACGACCTCGCGCATGATGCTCTCGGCCACCGCCTTCACCGTCTCGCGCGGGCTCAGGATGTTGAACACATAGTCCTCGGGCTTCGCCGGATCGATCTGCCAGTTCACCCGGAAGTGGACGTCGACGATGTTCTTGTCGCCGGTCAGCATCTGGCTTTCCTCGGGAATGTCGGCGTTCGCGCCGAGGCTGCGGTAGCCGACCTCGGTGATCTGCTGGTCCCAGACGGGAACCTTGATCACCGAGCCGATCGGCCAGGGCCAGTTGGTGTTGAGGCCGGCGGCCGTCTTGCCGGTGTACCGGCCGAACACGAGATTGATGCCGACCTCGTTGGGCTGAACGGTGTAGAACGTGCCCCAGACGAACCAGACCAGGACCGCCGCCAGAACGAGGAAAAGAACGGTGCGGCCGCTCAGGCCGCCGCTCGCAGCCGGTCCTCCGCCTTTCGAGCCGCCGCCCGGAGTCAGCCTGCCCAGAGCCTCCTGCACGCGGCGGATGATCTCTTCGAGGTCTCCGGTCGGAGGACCGGAGGGCCCCTGCCCCCAGGGTCCCCGCCCGGGCGAGCGCCACGGTCCGCCGCCTTGATTGTTCCAGGACATCAAATCCTCTCGCTGGCCGCCGTCCGCCGCAATGGCGCTTATATAGGCAAGTCTTGCAGCGCGGCAACGATTTGCGCGGCGGCGCGGGAAGGCGACCTTCGCGCGCAACCTCGATCCCGCCGTCTTTCGAACGCTCAGTCACGCGTCGCCGCCTCGCCTTCCCGACGAACGCGGCCCCGGCTCGCGCGGGCGCGAGCGGCGTGACGCGCAGCGCGGCGATGCGGTTGCGCTGCTTGCGCAGCACTTCGAAGCGGAACCCGTGGAAGGAGAAGGTCTGCCGCGGCTCGGGGATGGCGCGGGCCTCATGGATGACGAGGCCGGCCACGGTCGCCGCCTCCTCGTCGGGCAGGCTCCAGCCCATCGCGCGATTGAGGTCGCGGATCGTAACCGAGCCTTCGACGACGACAGAGCCGTCGCGCTGCTTGCGCACGCCGAGCACGGCCTCGTCGTGCTCGTCGCGAATGTCGCCGACGATCTCCTCGATGATGTCCTCGAGCGTCACCAGTCCCTGCACGACGCCGTATTCGTCGACGACCAGCGCCGAATGCGTGCCGCGGCGCAGGAACGCCTGCAGCTGGTCGCGCAGCGTCGTCGATTTCGGGATGAACCATGGCTCCGGCCATGAGCTCGCCGATATTGAGTTTTCCGCGCGTCGCCTGCCCGCCGCGACATAGGCGCGCAGAAGGTCCTTGGCGTGCAGGACGCCCACGATGTTGTCGGGCTCGCCCCGCCACAGCGGCATGCGGGTGTAGGGCGAGTTGATCACTTCGCGAACGATTTCCTCCGGCGGCAGATCGGCGTCGATGAGCCGCATCTTGGTGCGATGCACCATGACGTCGGACACCGGAATCTCGGCGAGCTCGAGCAGGCCGCCGAACATGTCGCGCTCTTCGCGCTCGACGCCGCCTTCGCGATGCAGGATGTCGACCGCGCCCATCAGCTCTTCGTGGCCGGTGACCCCCGGATCCTTCTCGATCAGCGACACGCCGCACAGACGCAGGAAGCCCCGCACCAGCGTCTCGACCGCGCTCACGATCGGACCGAAGACGGTGACGAAGAACAGCACCAGCGGCGCGATCAAAAGCGACACGCGGTCGGGATAGGCGATGGCGATGGTCTTGGGCGTCACCTCGCCGAAGACGACGATCAGCGCGGTCATGACGAAGGTCGCCGCCCAAACCCCGCGCTCGCCGTAGAGATCGAGCATGAGGCTCGTGGCGATCGCCGACGAGCCGATGGTGACGAGCTGGCCGCCGAGCAGCATGGCGCTGATGAGCCGGCCGCGCATGCCGATGAGGCGGGTCACCAGCTTCGCCCGCTTGTCGCCCGCCATCTCGAGCGCGTGCATGCGCGCGCGGGAAGCGGCCGTCAGCGCGGTCTCGGCGCCGGCGAAGAACGCCGCAGCGACGATGCTGACCGCGATGACGACGATGTCGAGACTGATCGGCATGGATCTATCTTAGCATGGCCGAAGATCTAGGAGCGCCCGTGCGCGCCGACCGTCGCCGGCTCCAGGTCTCTTTTCAGGAATTCGAGCACGCCGGTCTCCTGGACGTCGCGGGCGATGAAGCTCTCGCCAATCCCCCTGGCGAGAATGAAGGTCAGCCGCCCGCGCTCGACTTTCTTGTCCTGGCGCATGGCCGCCAGAATGTCCTCCGCGCCGACACCGAGGCCCGGAATATCGCCGGATCCGGGTCGGCAGCCCGACGCTCTTCAGATGCGCCTCGACGCGGGCCGCGTCCTGACCGGAGCAAAGCCCCAGCTGCCGGGAAAACCGAAACGCGCAGGCCATCCCGACCGCCACCGCCTCGCCGTGAACAAGGCGCGCCGAGTTGTAGTGCGTCAGGCTCTCCAAGGCGTGCCCGAAGGTGTGGCCGAGATTGAGCAGCGCCCGCTCGCCCTGCTCGGTCTCGTCGGCGACCACGACCCGCGCCTTGGCCGCGCAGCTCGTCGCGATCGCCTCCGCACGCGCCGGTCCGCCGGAAAAGACCTCGCGCCAGCGCGCTTCGAGAAATTCGAAAAAATTCCGGTCGTCGATCAGGCCGTATTTGACCACCTCGGCGTAGCCGGCGCGGAACTCCCGCTCGCTCAGCGTGTCGAGGGCGCCGGAATTGGCAAGGACGAGGGAGGGCTGGTGGAACGCGCCGACCAGGTTCTTGCCGTGCGGCGAGTTGATGCCCGTCTTGCCGCCGACGCTGGAATTGACCTGCGACAGGAGGGTGGTGGGAACCTGAACGAAGCGCACGCCGCGGCGCAGCGAGGCGGCGCAGAAGCCGGTCAAGTCGCCGATCACCCCGCCGCCGAGCGCGATGACGATGTCCCGCCGTTCGATGCGCGCCTCGATCAGCGCGTCGGAGACGCGGGCGAACTGCTCATAGGATTTGGTCGCCTCGCCCGGCGGGCATACGATCGCGGCCGAGCCGAGGCCCGCCGCGGCGAGGCTCTTCGTCAGCCGGTCGAGGTAGAGCGGCGCGACATGCGCGTCGGTGACGATCGCGCATTTGGCCCCCGGGGCAATGCGCGCGATCTCGGCTCCGGCCTCGTCGATCACGCCCGGGCCGATGAGGATCGAATAGGCGCGCGCGCCGAGCGGAACCTCGACCCTCCGCCGGTCCGCCGGCGCGTGCTCCGACGAGCGCACAACAGCTCGGCGAGGCGGCGCAGCGTCAGGTCGACCACCGACTCGTGCGGCCCGTCGCGCGATTCGATGATGATGTCGGCAAGCGCATAGGTCGGCGAGCGTTCTTCCAGAATCCGCCGCAAGGTCGCTTCGGGGTCGGCGGTCTGCAGAAGCGGGCGGTTCGATTTCTTGCGGACGCGGGCCAGCAGCACCTCGACGTCCGGCTTCAGCCAGATCGAGACGCCGCGCGCGGCGATGTTCTCGCGTGTCGTCTTGTTCATGAAGGCGCCGCCGCCGGTGGCGAGCACCTGCGGCCCCGAGTTCAGAAGGCGCGCGATGACCTTTCGCTCCCCCTCGCGGAAATAGGCTTCGCCGAACCGCTCGAAAATTTCGGGGATGGTCAGTTGCGCGCCGGCCTCGATCTCCATGTCGGCGTCGACGAACGGCAGGCCGAGCTTCGAGGCCAGCCGCTTGCCGACCGAGGTCTTGCCCGCCCCCATCATGCCGACGAGCACGATCGAGCGGGCGCCGAGCGCCGCCGCCACCCGCTTCGCGTCGACCGGCTGACCTTGGACCATGAACCCTCTCACGCATTTCCGTTTGAGCGCCGTCTCTTACAGGAAACGTGCGGCGAATGCGACCGGCGCCTTCCGCCCGAATTGACCGCTCGTCGCGCATTCGACCGTCTTGCGCGCCGCCCCTGTTCTTGCGACCATGTCGGGAACGCGACAGACGCGCGACAGACGTGCGTCGCTTTCGCCAACGAGGCCGCCGGGCCTCGCAAGTCGAGATTTCGACGGCGCCTCGCAGGGCGCCGGGCCAACTCTTGAGGAGCCCAACATTGTCCGCAACCAATCACGAGCACCGCGTTCCCGGTCCTCGTCTCATCGCCATCGTCGGGCCGTTCCAGAGCGGGAAGACCAGCCTGCTTGAGGGAATTTTCGTGCGCGGGGGCGGCCTGTCGCGTCAGGGCACGGTGCGCGAGGGAACGACCGTCGGCGATTCCAGCCCCGAGGCGCGCGGCCACGCCATGAGCGTCGAGCCCAATGTCGCGAGCATCGACTACATGGGAGATCGGCTGACCTTCTTCGACTGCCCGGGATCGATCGAGTTCATCCACGACATGCGCCACGCGCTGCCGGTCTGCGACGCCGCCATCGTGGTGTGCGAAGCAGACCCGCGGAAGGTTCCGGCGCTGCAAGTTATCCTGCGCGAGCTCGAGGAGCTCGGCCTGCCGCGCATCCTGTTCCTCAACAAGATCGACCAGGCGAGCGGAGGGCTGCGCGAGACGCTGGAGATGCTTCAGCCAGCGTCCCGCACGCCCCTCCTCCTGCGCCAGATCCCCGTGTGGGAGAACGGCGTCGCGACCGGCTTCGTCGATCTCGCGCTCGAACGGGCCTTCGTCTATCGCGAGGCCGCGCCCTCGACTGTCATCGAGATGCCGGCCGGAGTCGTTCCCGAGGAGAAACAGGCGCGCTACTCGATGCTCGAGAAGCTCGCCGACTATGACGATGCGCTGATGGAGCAGCTCATCAGCGACATCGATCCGCCGAAGGACCTCGTTTTCGACGATCTCGCGCGCGAGTTGCGCGAAGGCCATGTGGTGCCGGTGCTGATGGGCTCGGCGACCGAAGGGCATGGCGTGACCCGGCTGTTGAAGGCCGTCCGGCACGAGAGCCCAGCGATCGGCCACACTCGCGCGCGCCTCGGGATCGACGACAAGGGTCCGGCGCTGGCGCAGGTCATCCGCACCATCCACACCGCCCATGGCGGCAAATTGTCGCTGTCGCGGGTGCTGCGCGGCGCGTTCGCCGACGGCGCGACCGTCATCAACTCGCACGGCGTCGAAGAGCGCATCGGCGGCCTGGCGCGGCTCATGGGCGCGACGTCGTCGAAAGTGACCCGCGCCGAGGAGAGCGACACCATCGCCTTCGCCCGCCTCGAAGGCCTCTCGACCGGCGACCGCTTCGCCGACGGCAAGGTCGCCCCCGCCGCGGCGGATCTTCCGCCCCCGCCTCCTCCGACCCAGGCTTTCGCCATCCATGTCAAGGATCGGAAGGATGAGGTGCGCCTCGCCGCCGCGCTCGCCAAGCTCTGCGAGGAGGACCGGGCGCTCACCTTCGTCCAGGACGCCGAAATGTCGGAGATGAAGCTCTACGGGCAGGGCGAAATGCATCTGCGCGTGACCACCGAGCGCCTCGCCGACCGGTTCGGCGTGACGATCCATACGCACAAACCGACGGTCGCCTATCGCGAGACGATCCGCGACGCGGTCACCGTGCGCGGGCGGCACAAGAAGCAATCGGGCGGGCACGGCCAGTTCGGCGACGTGGTGGTCGAGGTCGCGCCGCGCGGGCGCGGAGAGGGCTTCGCCTTCGCCGAGCGCGTCCACGGCGGCGCGGTGCCGAGGCAGTATTTCTCCTCGGTCGAAGCCGGCGCGAAGGACGCCCTGGCGCGCGGACCTTTGGGCTTTCCGGTGGTCGACGTTTCGGTGACGCTGATCGACGGCTCCTACCACACGGTCGATTCGTCCGACATGGCGTTCCGCGCCGCGGGCAGGATCGCGCTCGACGAGGCGCTGCAGAAGGCGCGCCCGATCCTCCTCGAACCCATCCTGTCGGTGACGATCTACGTGCCTTCCGACGCGCTCGCCCGCGCGAGCGCGCTGGTCAGCGCCCGACGCGGCCAGATCCTCGGCTTCGAGGCGCGCGAAGGGTGGAAGGGCTGGGAGGCGCTGCGGGCGCTCATCCCCGAGGCGGAAATCGGCGATCTCATCATCGAATTGCGTTCGGCGACTTCCGGCGTCGGCGCCTTCGAGACGAAGTTCGACCACTTGGCCGAGCTCGTCGGAAAAAACGCCGAGCAGGTGATCGCGGAGCGGAAGCGCGCAAACGCAAACGCGTGAAGCCGCCGCCGGCCGCGGAGTTTCATCCTTTTGCGCGGCTGTACACGCGCGCGCACATCGCATAAAGGGTGGCGGACATTTCCGCCGCATCCCGGAGACGCATTCGATGGCCGACGCCACTTTCGAAGAAAGCCGCTTGGCGACCGTGTTCGGCGGGTCCGGCTTTCTCGGGCGCCACATCGTCCGCGCTCTCGCCCGCCGCGGATGGCGGGTGCGCGCGGCGGAGCGCCGGCCGGACCTCGCCGAGTTCCTGCGGACGATGGGCGCCGTCGGCCAGATCGAGCCGGTGCAGGCGAATCTCCGCTATCCGGCCTCGATCGCAGCCGTGCTTGAAAGGGCCGAAATGGTCGTCAACGCCGCTGGCGTGCGGGCCGAGAGCGGCGCCCAGACCTACAAGGCCGTTCATGCCGACGGGGCGGCGGCGCTGGCCCGAGCCGCTGCGGCCGCCGGCGTCCAATCTTACGCCCATATTTCCGGCATCGGGGCCGACCCGAAGTCCGCCTCTGCCTATATCGCGAGCAAGGGCCTCGGCGAGAGCGCGACCCTGGAGGCTTTCCCGGACGCGACGATCCTGCGCCCGTCGGTCGTGTTCGGACCGGAGGACGACTTTTTCAACCGGTTCGGCGCGCTGGCGCGCTTTATGCCGGTGATCCCGCTGTTCGGCGGCGGCAAGACGCGCCTGCAGCCGGTCTACGTCGGCGACGTCGCGCGCGCGGCCGCCGCGGCGCTCGCGGGCGAAGCCAAGCCCGGGACGATCTACGAACTCGGCGGGCCGCAGGTGATGACTTTGCGCGAAGCCGCCGAGCTCGTCCTGCGCACGATCGATCGCCGCCGCCTGCTGATCGGGCCGCCGCTCTTCCCATCCCGCCTCATCGCCTCGACGACCCAGTTCGCCAGCAAGGCGACGCTCGGCCGTTTTCCGAAGCTCTTGACGACGAGCCGCGATCAGGTGGACCTGCTGGCCGCCGACAATGTCGTGTCGGCGGAGGCCGAGGCGGAGGGGCGCGCCTTTCGCGGCCTCGGCATCGCGCCGCAGGCGCCCGACGCGATCATACCCGCCTATCTTGTGCGGTTCCGCAGGACGGGCCAGTATGAGGCTCAGCGCTCGGCGTGAACGCCTTTTTTCCAGGATTGGGGCCCGGGGCGCGATTCTGTGCAATGATCGTTTCTTATTGAAGTGAAAAGACGATTCAGGGCATGAAGGACCCGGAAGAAACCTCCGGATCGTTTCGAGTTGGGGATGCTCAGTGATCAAGTCTGAACTTGTGCAGCGCATGGCCGCCCGCAATCCGCACCTCTATCAGCGCGACATCGAGAACATCATCGACGCCATTCTCGGCGAGATCGCCGACGCGCTGGCGCGCGGCGAACGCGTCGAGCTGCGCGGCTTCGGCGCCTTTTCGACCAAGCAGCGACAGGCGCGCACCGGCCGCAATCCGCGCACCGGCGACAAGGTGCCGGTGACCGAGAAGCTGGCGCCGTTCTTCAAGACCGGCAAGGAGATGCGGGAGCGCCTCAATCGCCAGCCGGCGGAACAAGTCTAAATTCCGGGCGACGAGCGGCGCGATGGGGCGAAGAGGCCAAGCATGATTCGCTTCATCAGGATCGTCGTATTCGCCGTCGTCGCGATCATCCTTGTCATATTCGCCTTCGCCAACCGGCAGATCGTGACGGTGTCGTTCGATCCGTTCAGTTCCGCCGAAAATTCGGCCTTGGCGATGAGCGCGCCGCTGTTTGCGGTGGTGATCGTCTCCGCCATGCTCGGCGTCATCGCCGGCTCGGCGGCGACCTGGGTGTCGCAGGGCCGCCACCGGCGCGCGGCGAGGCGGCACCGGGCTGAGGCCGACAAGTTGCGCGCGGAGGCTGAGGCGTTGAAGGCCCAGCAGCCCCCTGCGCTGCCCCGCTCGTGAAAGGAGCGCTCGATGCGGGTCTTCTCCGCCGATGACGTCGATGCGGCGCTGGATTTCCATGCGCTGATCGACGAGCTCGCCGAGGCGATGCGCGGCGGTTTCGTGGCGCCGCATCGTCATCATCATGCGATCGAGCGTGCGGGCGAGCCCGAGGCGACGCATCTTCTCATGCCCGCCTGGACCGAGAGCGCCTCGCGCGCCGGCCTCTACCTCGGCGCCAAGATCGTCAATGTCTTCCCTGGCAATTCGGCCCGCGGCCTGCCCGCGGTCTCCGGCCTCTACGTGTTGCAGTCGGGCCGCACCGGCAAGACGCTGGCGGCGATCGACGGGACGCGGCTCACACTCTGGCGCACCGCAGCCGCCTCCGCGCTCGCGGCCCGCCATCTCGCGCGGGCGGACGCCGAGCGCCTGCTCATCGTCGGGGCCGGGGCGCTCGCGCCGTTCCTCGCGCGCGCCCATGCGACCGTGCGCCCCCTCAAGGCGATCGCGGTGTGGAACCGCAGCCCCGCGGGCGCGCGGCGAATCGCCGCAGCGCTGGCGGCGGCAGGACTGCCCGCGCAGGCAAGCGAAGACCTGGCGCGCGCCGCCGCCGAGGCCGACGTCGTCTCATGCGCCACGCTCTCGACTGCGCCGCTCATCGAGGGCCGATGGCTGAAACCCGGACAGCATCTCGACCTCGTCGGCGCCTTCTCGATGTCCATGCGCGAAGCCGACGACGAGGCCCTGAGGCGCGCCCGCGTCTTCGTCGACACCGAGGCCGCTTGCACGGAAGGCGGAGACGTGGCGATCGGCTTGGCGAGCTGCGTCATCGCCCGGGCCGAGATCGCGGCCGACCTGCCGGCGCTCTGCCGCGGCGCCGAGGGACGGCGGACAGCGGACGAAATCACCCTGTTCAAGTCGGTCGGCGCGGCGATCGAGGACCTCGCCGCGGCCATTCTCGTCTGGCGCAAGGCCGGCGGCGCCGAGCCGTAAGCTCGCTGTCACGCAGGCGCTTGCGCAGGAAAGCCGCTCGCCCGGAAAACAATTCAAGAATGGACGCCATTTCAAGTCGCTGCGCGAGAGCGCGGAATTAGCGCCTGAACAGCCGCCCCCCTGCCAATGCGTAAAATCACGGATTGCGCATCCACGGTGAAGTGTTGATGCCTGTCAACAATTCAATGCGTGTCAACAAAACGTTGACGGCGGTTCACAAACCTTGGAGAAAGCTCGCGGCCGGCGTCGACCGGCGAACCAAACAGGAGCTGGATCAGGAGAAATGCCCAAGATTTCGTTGCGAATGGAAGTGTGCAAAGCGGCCGAGTTGCTGATCATGGGGCACGGGGCGGAGCAGGCGCTCCGCAGGACGAAGAGCGAAATAACGAATGCGCGTCGCGCCCGGAGCCGCAGACGGTTCGAATTCTGGGCCAAGGTCGCGGCTGAGATCGAGGCGCTCCTCCTCTCGGGGCTCGAGGTTGGGGCCGCCAACGACAACAGGGTCCCGGCGAGCGAAGGCGCCGGCAAAAAACCCCTCACCATCCGGGAGCGGGTTCTGCGTCGCTTCGAGATGCCCGTCGCGGACGAACCCGCAGCCTTCGCTGCGCCTCTGGAGGCGCAGACTCGCTGCGCCTCCGCCTGAACCAATCCGCGTTTCAAAAGGGACGCGGTCGGCGCGGCAATCGGACCGCGCCGACGGCCATGCTCGACCTTGCGCAGGTCCGGACGGCGCCGATCGCCTGCGGTCCGAGCGCCCGGGGCGGCCGCAAGAAGCGTCAGGCGCGGCGGAAGCGCAACTCGCCGAAGGCGGAGCCCTCGGCGACGACGAGGCCGCGCTCGCTCAAATCTTCGAGATGGGCGAGGGTCGAGAGGCCGGCGGCGCGAAGGAGCGAGGGATCGAGCCCGACATAGACCTTCGCGACCAGCTCCGGGACGGTCTCGGCGCCGGCCTCGAGCGCCGCCAGGATCGCGGCCTCCCGGTGGCGGCGGTGCACGGCGAGCGCGCGCACGTAGCGCTGCGGCTCGAGCACAGGCCCGCCGTGTCCGGGCCAGTAGATCGTCTCGTCGCGGCGGCGCACCTTCTCGAGCGAGGCCATGTAGGCGCTCATCGAGCCGTCCGGCGGGGCGACGACAGAGGTCGACCAGGCCATCACGTGGTCGCCGGAAAAGAGCGCCCGCTCCTCCAGCAGCGCAAGGCAGAGATGATCGCCGCAATGGCCGGGCGTGGCGACGCCCTCGATCGTGAACGTGCGCGCGGCGAGACGCTCGCCGTCGGTGAGGACGGCGTCGGGCGCATAGGCCCGGTCGTGCGACGAGTCGAGGCCGGCGTCGTCGCCCTTCGGCTGAAACGGCGGCGGCCCGACGATGCGCGCACCCGTCGCCTGCCGCAGGTCGTTAGCGAGGGCGCTGTGGTCCCGATGGGTGTGGGTGACCAGGATGGTCTCGACCCGCTCGCCCTCGACCGCCGAAAGGATCGCCGCGAGATGGGACGGGTCCGCTGGGCCCGGATCGACGACGGCGACCGCGCCCTCGCCGACAATGTAGGTGCAGGTGCCGTTGAAGGTGAAGGGGGAGGCGTTCGGCGCGATGAGGCGGCGCACGCGCGGCGAAAGCCGCGTCAGTTCGCGCGGCGGCGCCTGCCGCGCATCGGCGAACAGGTTCGGTTCGCTTTCATCAGCCATTCACCGCTCCTTCTCCGAACGATCGGGCGTTCGACCCTCGTCGCCTTGTCATGATAGCCCGGACGCCGATAAGAGGCGAAGCCGAACGCACGATCTTGGAGATATCATGTCCGACGCCATCAATCCGCCGCTTGTCGCGGCCCTCTTGCCTGCGCGCGGCGACCTCGCGTCTGGCGCGCGACGCGGCGCTCGCATTCGGCGGCGCGCTCGCTCTCGCGCTTTCGGCAAAGGTCCAGGTTCCGTTCTATCTGGTGCCGATGACCCTGCAGACGCTCGTCGTGCTGGCGCTCGGCGCGGCCTATGGCGCGCGCCTCGCAATGGCGATGGTCGGGCTCTATCTCGCCGAAGGTCTTCTCGGCCTGCCGGTGTTCGCCGGCGCGCTCGCCGGACCTGCCTATATGGCCGGCCCGACCGGCGGCTATCTTGCGGGCTTCCTCGTCGCCGCGGCGCTGATCGGCGTCCTCGCCGAGCGAGGCTGGGACCGTTCGTGGCCCCTGCTTCTGGCCGCGATGACGCTCGGCCACGCCGTCATCTTCGCCTTCGGCTTCTCCTGGCTCGCCGTCCTCGCTGGACCCGGCAAGGCCTTCGCGCTCGGGATTGCGCCATTCGCCGCGGCGACGGTCGTCAAGACCTTGCTCGCCTGCGCGCTCGTCGGCGCCGCGCGGGGCGCGGTCGACCGGCTGCGCCTCGCTTGATCGGGGCTTTAAGCCGGTGGCCGCCGATCGCGATCGCCACGGGCCGCCCGCAAGGGCCGCCTTCGCGCGATTCGTCCCGATCGCGACGCGCTGGAGCGACAACGACGCCTACGGCCATCTCAACAACGTCGTCTATTATTCGCTGTTCGACTCCGCGGTGAATGCGATCCTGATCGAGGCGGGGCTGCTCGACCCGGCGACGAGCCCGATCATCGGCCTCGTCGTCGAGACCAACTGCCGCTATTATTCCAGCATGACCTATCCGGAGCCGGCGGAAGTCGGCGTTGCGGTCGAACATCTCGGCCGCTCCTCGGTGCGCTATCACGTGGCCGTGTTCAGGGCCGGCGCGTCCGAGGCCGCCGCGGCCGGTCATTTTACCCACGTCTATGTCGACCGGCAGACCAATCGCCCGTTCCCGATCCCCGATGGGCATCGGGAACTGATGGAACAGCTGAAGCTGCCCTGAAACCGAAACAAAATTGAGCTCAGCCGGACGCCCGGTCTGGACGGGCCTCCGGCCTTGCCCCCTCGTTGCGCCCGCCGCGGTCCACGATCACGGCGACGCCGCGCCATCGCCTCAGAGAGGACAGCCTGTTGCGGTAGCGGAAGCGAACCCCAATATTGTGCTGTGACTCGAACGCTGCAGGAGGATCGACATGACCAGCTTACGCGCGCGTCTGATCAATTCGATCATGCGCCGCCGGGTCAAGGGCCGGCTCGCCGCCTGCGCCTCGCCGCTGGAGGCGCGCAAGATCTTCCAAGGAAGGTCATTGCCGGGGCCGTTCGGCGTGCGTTTCACCCCGGCCGCGCTCGGCGGCGTCGCCGGCGAATGGGCCGAGGCGAAAGCGGGCCTGGCGCGCGCGACGCTCCTCTATCTGCACGGAGGCGGCTATATCGGCATGTCGCCTGCGACCCATCGCCATTTGACCGGCGCCTTCGCCCGGCGCGGCTTTCGCGTCTTCGCGCCGGACTACCGGCTCGCCCCCGAACACCCCTTTCCGGCGGCGGTCGAGGACGCGACGGCGGCGTGGCGCGGATTGCGGGCGCGCGTCGCCGGACCGGCCTCTGTGGCCGGGGACTCGGCGGGCGGCGGGCTGACGCTCGCGCTCCTGTTGCACCTGCGCGACCTCCGCGAGCGCTGCCCGGACGGCGCCTGCATGTTTTCGCCCTGGACCGATCTCGCCGTCACCGGCGCCTCCACCCGAACGAACGAGAATCGCGATCCGCTTCTCGGCTCCAGCGGCCTCGGCAAGGTGGCGGCCGCCTATCTCAACGGCGCGGATCCGCGGACGCCGCTCGCTTCGCCGCTCTACGGGGATTTCTCTGGCCTGCCTCCGCTCATATTCTTCGTCGGCGATACGGAAGTCCTGCTCGACGACGCCGTCCGGGCTGCGGAACGCGCGCGGGCCGCGGGCGTCCCCGTCGAACTGCGCGTCGCGCCGGACATGCCGCACGTGTGGCCGTTCCTGAACCGCATCACCCCGGAAGCCCGCCGCGCCATGGACGAAGCGGCGGCCTTCCTGCTTGGCGCCCGAGAACGCAGGGCAATCCAGGCAGCGACCGAAGCGCCGGCGGCGACTTGATCTGCGCCTGCGGACTATTCGTCGGCGCCTTCGACGAAGCGGAAAGAAGGCGGCGGCCGTTGTTCCTGCCCGTGAGCGCCCCGGAGGATCAACGACAACAGCTTGTGCGCTTGGTGCACTCCGGCCTCGCGACGCGCGTTCGCCAGCGTGTCGCCCTCGCCGCAAGTGGGACAAAGCACAACCGCCTCGCCGTACGTGTCGAGGGAAATCTCGACCCAAACGCCGCATCGCCCGCACAACAGCGGCTCGCTTTGCATTGCAGGGTTCCCCCGAATCGGGGAAAGAAATAGACGAAAGGCAAAAACTTCGCAAGAACGCTTGTTCACACACCCAAATTCGCCCTTTTGGCCGGGACTGGGCCTGCGCCTTGGTGGGCGAACGGCCCTGCCGCGGTCGGCGGCGGGCCGATGCCCTTGATCCCCGCCGCGCTTTGAGGCATAGGAGCGCCTCCGAATTCCTCCGCCGTGGACCTTTCCCCGCGGAAAGAACCATTGGTGATCACCTTGAAAGTCCGTAACTCGCTGAAGTCCCTGCGCAACCGCCATCGCGACAACCGCCTCGTGCGGCGCAAGGGACGCGTATACATCATCAACAAGACGCAGAAGCGCTTCAAGGCGCGCCAGGGCTGACCGCCTCGCGGTCGACTTCTGCCGGCTCGCACGCTAGCATCTCCCGCATGATACGTCGCGCGTCGTCGTTCATGGTTGCATTGACGTTCGCGGCTGTTTCGGCCGCCGGCGTCGCGCGCGCCGCCGAACCGGGGCCGCCTGAGAAGGATGCGAAGCCGCAGACGGAAAGCGCTCAGCCGCCGTCCCCCGCCGAAATGCGCGCGGAGATCTATGCGCGGCTGGCCGCGTCCAAGGACCCGGACGAAACCGAAGGACTCGTCGGCTTACTGGTGACGGCCTACGCGCAATCGGGCTCGGACACGGGCGACCTTTTGCTCAAGCGAGCGCACAAGGCGATCGAGGCGAAAGACTACAAAGCGGCCGAGAAAATCCTCGACGCGACGATCGTGGTCCTGCCCGACTGGGCGGAGGTATGGAACGCCCGCGCGACGCTGCGCTATCTCGACGGCGACTTCGACGGCTCGATGGCCGACATCGCCGAGACGCTCAAGCGCGAGCCGCGTCATCTAGGCGCGCTGCTCGGCATGGCGACCATTCTCGAGTCGCGCGACAAGGACGACGAGGCGCTCAAAGTCTATGAGCGGGTGCTCGCGATCGCGCCGCACTGGAAGAGCGCCGAGGAAGCGACCGACAAACTGAAGGCGGAAATCGCGGGACAGAATCTGTGAGGCTTGCCGCCACGCCGGAAGGGCGCGCACGTTGCTGACGGCGCTGATTGCGCTTCTCGGCCTGATCGCGGCGCTCGCATCCGTCACCGCAGCCCAAGCTCTCAGGATCGAGGCGCGTTATCCGCCGGAGGGCGCTCGCGTCGAGGTCGGCGGCGGCGCGATCCACGTCCTCGACCGGCCCGCGAAGGGCGAAGAGCGCGGCGCGGTTCTTCTCATCCATGGCGCTTCCGGCAACGCGTCCGACATGTCCGTCGCGCTCGCCGAGAGGCTCGCGAGCCGGGGCTTTCGCGTGCTCGCCGTCGACCGGCCCGGCCACGGCTGGAGCGACCGGATCGGTGCGCGCGCCGGCTCGTCGCCCGTCCGTCAGGCCTATGCGCTGCGTCGGGCGGCGGAGAAGCTCGGCGTCGCCAAGGCGGTTGTCGCCGCCCATTCGCTCGGCGCGATTGCCGGGCTGGCGATGGCGCTCGACCATCCGGAATTCGTACGAGCCTTGGCGCTGATCGCGCCGGTCAGCCATCCCTGGAGAGGCGGCGTCGCCTGGTACTACGCCGTCGGCGCGCACCCGCTGTTCGGGCCTCCGTTCCGCCGACTCCTCACTCTGCCGATCGGAATGGCCTGGATGGGCTCAGCCGTGGCGAGCGTCTTCGCGCCCAATCCGGCGCCGCCGGATTTCATCGAGGTGACGCGGCTGGCTCTCGTGCTGAGACCCCTTCACTTCGGCGCCAATTGCGAGGACGTCGTCTACGCGGCGGCCGCGGTCGCCGCGCTGTCGCCCCGGTACGGAGAGATCCGCGCCCCGACAGAGGTGGTCACCGGCGATTCAGACGGAGTCGTCTACGCTCACATCCACTCCACGGGGTTGGCGCGCGACATCCCCGGCGCGCGGCTGACGACGCTCGGGGGCGTGGGGCACTCGCCCCATCATGCTGCGCCCGATCGGATCGTGGAACTGATCCTCGAGGCGGAGAGGCGCGCGGGCACGCGCGATTCGGCGGCCGCGTGAGCCGCCGCGCCGCCTGGCGCGCAAACCGCGGCGCTATCGCGCCGCCGGGGCGGAGGGACGCGGCTCATCACTTGAAGGCGCCGCAAACAGGCGGAGCAGCGGATTGCCTGCCGGCTGGGCGGCCGGCGTCTCCGGCTCGTCGGCCGGCGGCGGCGCAGCAGGTTCGTCCGCGGCTTTCGCTTCCTTGTGCGGCTTGGCTGTTTTCTCATGCTTCCTGGGCTTGCCAAGCGAAGCCGGCCGAATCGGCGGCAAGGGCGCGGCGGCAAGGGCGATCGGGTTGGGCTTGACGTCCTCGCCGAGGCCGGACTGATCGCCCGATTGCGTCGCCGGCGGTTCCGATCCCAGGCGTTGCGCGCCCAAGGCCGCCTCGTCGGCCGCTTTTGGCTCGGGCTCGGCGGGCGCCTTCACCGATCCGACGGCGGGCAAGGCGGAAGGGGCCGGCGCCGCGTTCGGCGCCTCCCGAGACGGCGGCGCGGAAGGCTGACCCGGAGTGGAGTTGAAAGCCTGCGGGTGCGGCGACGCCTCGGGCGCTGGTTCGCGCGCATCGGCGCTCGAAGAGGCATTGCCCGCCGGGCCGGCCGCGTGCGTGCTCGCCGGCGGAACATTGCCGGACGTAGCCGGCAGCACGTTCTGGCCGGCCGGCGGCGTCTCGGAAGCCGCTCCCTTCACGAGCGCAGCGCCCTTCAGGAGCGGCGAGCCGGCGGCGGCCGATCCCGCGACGGACCCGTCGCTCGGGCGCGGCCCGGCCGTCGGAGGGACGGCCGGAGCGATCGGTTGCGGCCGCTCCATCAGTCCCGGCGCGCCGTCGAGCGCAAAAACCGCCGCGATCGCGGTCGCGGCCGCCAACCCAAGCAGGGAAGCCGTTAACAACCGTCGCAGAGGGCGGGCTGCCGCAATCGCCTGGGCGATCTGCGCCGCTTGCGTTTCGACCCGGGGGACCGGCGGAGCCGCACTGCCGTCGTTCCGGTCGGGCGTCGGGACCTTCCGCGGGGGATTGGAGGGAGTCCATGACTGGAGAAGCCGCTCCAATTCAACGAGCGCGTCTTCCGCGTCGTTTTGCCGCGCGCCCTCGTCGGAAGGCGCAAGCTTCTGTTCGACCTCGCTTTCTGCGGCCGCCCGGGGCCCCGAAGCCCAATTCGCCTGCTCTTCTCTTCTCATTTGCCCCGTATTCCCCTCCAGATGACCCGCCGCGCCGTCCTGGGCCGCGCCCTGCTCCTGCCCGTTGCACCCGCTCTTCCCGCTTGCGTCGCATTTCGGCGCCGCCCTGCCCCCGATTAGGCTCATTATCGTGGCCGTTTTGGGCCGAGGCTTATGAACGCCGCTCTTCTCGTCGGGGACCGTCGCTGGCGCGTCCTCTTGGGACCGCGCCAACGGCCGCGGCGCGCGCGAGTCGATCGAGCAAGGTCTCGAGCGGCTGCGCAAGCCTCAGAACGAGATCCGCAATTGCGGAGACGTCGTCGATCGGCGCATGCGGCAGACCGGCCGGCGGGACGCCGTCGCTCGCCAGCGCGACGACGTGCGGATCCTGCGGAAAGAGAGGCGGCTTGCCGTTCGCCTCGCGGAACACTTCGATTTTGGCGACCGGATCCCGCTTGAAGCCCTCGATGAGGACGAGATCGACCGGCGCGAGCATCCGCAGAAGCTCCATCAGCGACGGCTCCGGCGCTCCGCGCAGTTCGCGCATCAGTGCGATCCGGCTCGCCGAGGCGACCAGCACCTCGCTCGCGCCCGCCGCACGATGCTCGAAGGAATCCTTTCCCGGCTGGTCGATGTCGAAGCCGTGGTGGGCGTGCTTGATCGTCGAGACGCTCGAGTCCCGCCGGTTGAGCTCCGGGATCAGGCGCGTGATCAAGGTCGTCTTGCCGGCGCCGCTCCACCCGGCGATCCCGATCGCCCGCATGTCCGCTCCTCTCGCTTCTTTTCCGCGTACTGTATCTAACGCGGCGGGGAACGACAGCGATCCGAATGACCGACGAAGCGACCGATCGACGACGCGAGAGCCGAGCGACGAGGCCGTGAGCCGGCTCGCCGCGATCGTGTTCGACCGCGACGAGGCGCCCGACGAAGCGCTGGTCGCCTTCGTCGACACCGCAATCAGCCGGGGCGCGCGGGTCGCCGGCCTCGTGCAGGAGCGGGCCGACGACGACCGTTGCGATCTGCACGACGTCAGGGTGCGCGATCTCATGAGCGGCGAGATTTTGCCGATCATGCAGGATCTCGGCGCCGGGTCGACCGGCTGCGCCGTCGATCCGGCCGCGATCGCGGAGGCCGCCCGCCTCCTCGACCGCGCGCTCGCGATGAACCCCGATCTTCTGGTCGTCAACCGCTTCGGCCGCCTCGAGTCGGAGGGCGGGGGCATGCTCAACGAGATCGGCCGGGCCTTCGCCGGGGGCGTCGCGATGATCGTCTGCGTGCCCGGGCGCTATCGCGACGCCTGGAACGCCTTCGCCGCCGGACTCGACGCGCAGCTCCCCGCGAACCGCGAGGCGATCGAAGCTTGGTGGCGAGCGGTCGCGCCGTCGGCTTCAGGACGCGCCGCCTGACGCCGCCATCAACGCCTCGGCGCGCGCGCGGTCGTCCGCCGTATTGACGTTGAAGAACGGGTCGACGGGCTCGCAAGACCATTCGGCGACGGCGACCGATGAGCGGGCCGCGAAGTCCTCGACTTTGCGCAGGCCCTCGTGCGTCAGCGCGCGGCGCAATTCGGCCGCCAGCGCGACCGGCCAGAGCGCCGCGACGTGATGCCGGCGTCCGCCCGAGGCGGCGACGGCGATCGCCGCCCCCGACGCGCGCCTCGCCTCATGCAGCCTTGCGATGAAATCGCCCGGCGCGAAGGGAGCGTCGGCCGGCAGGGTCGCGACATGGGTGATGGACGGCGCCGCTCGCGCGCAATGCTCGAGCCCCGCCAGCACGCCCGGCGAGCGGCCCGGCGAAGTCGGGCGGATCGTCGGCGACGACGGGAAGACCGAAAGCCGCGAAGCGCGACGGGTCGCCGTTGGCGCTGATCGCGAGCGCCCCGCATTGCGGGCGAAGCCGTTCGATCGCGCGGGCGATCATCTTGCCCGCGCCGCTCCAGCCGGCAATCCCGATCGCCCGCATGGCCGCTCCTTTCGCTTCCCTTCCGCGACCTGTATCTAGTGCGGCGAATAACGACAGCAACGACACCGAAGCCGAAGCCGATGGCCGTCGAGGGTCCGATCCGACGACGAAAGAAGGCTACGAAGCCCACGGGCCGGATCTGCTGGTAACAGCGGCAAAAACAGCGGATTTCGTCAAACGGGCCGCCTCCGCTGCGCCTCCTGCGGCCAAAATGCTTGACAGTTCAAGGGGCTGGTCGGAACCCGCCCTGCAGGCGGAACAGCGGAAGAATTCGCCGTAACAGCGGATTTCGACGGCGCGGCGGACTTCGACCAGCAAAAGGCGGTCTTGCAGGCGCGGTCGCTGACCGCGCCGCCGCGCTCGAGCCCCGTGCGGCTACAGGGCGCCGCCTGACGCCGCGGCCAGCGCCTCGGCGCGCGCGAGGTCGTCGGCCGTGTTGACGTTGAAGAAGGGGTCGACTGGCTCGCAAGACCATTCGGCGGCGGCGACGGAAAAGCGGGCGGCGAAGTCCTCGACCTTGCGCAACCCCTCCTGCGTCAACGCGCGACGCAATTCGGCCGCCAGCGCGACCGGCCAGAGCGCCGCGACATGATGCCGGCGCCCGCCCGAGGCGGCGACAGCGATGGCCGCCCCCGACGCGCGCCTCGCCTCATGCAGCCTTGCGACGAAATCGCCCGGCGCGAAGGGAGCGTCAGCCGGCAGGGTCGCGACATGGGTCATCGCGGGCGCCGCTCGCGCGCAATGCTCGAGCCCGGCGAGCACGCCCGCAAGCGGACCGGCGAAACCGGGCGGATCGTCGGCGAGGACCGGCAGGCGGAAGCCGGCGAAGCGCGCCGCCTCGCCGTTGGCGCTGATCGCTAGCGCTGCGCATTGCGGGCGAAGCCGCTCGATCGCGCGGGCGATCATCGGCCGGCCGGCAATGAGGACGAGTCCCTTGTCGACGCCGCCAAGGCGCCGCGCGAGGCCGCCGTTCAGGACGAGGCCGAGAGTCTGCGTCCCGGTCGGTCATGAGCCGTTCGAAGCGCCTTCCCGCTCTCCATCCTCGTTGCGCCCGAGAGCCGCGTCGCGGAATCGTTCGCCCTTGCGCAACAGGACGCCGTGGCGGCCGGCAATGCCCAGTTCGAGACTTTCCGCAATGCGTCGGGCGCGCTCATTGAAATGCGCCGCGGCGGAAGGCGTGCAGACCTTCCGGGATGTTTCCTCGAACAACGCCGACCAGCGATCGAAGTGAGCGGCGTCAATGGGAAGGGGCAGATGTTTGACCATCGGGTTCCCATGATAGCGTCCGGACATCAGCGTAACCGATGACCAGAACGCGCACATCCGCTGAAGATGCGGCTCCCAATCCGTTATCCGATCGTCAAATATCGGACCGAGGACAGGATCTCGGCGCACGTCCGCATAAAAGTGTCGCACGAGGCGGTCGATGGTCGCCTCGTCGATGCCCGTTTGCGAGACAATCTCGCCTGTGATCCTACCTCGCCTTTCCGCCACCGTCCGAGTTCCCGACATCTGTCATCCATAATCGGTATTTCTAATGCCTATTTAGTCCGCTATAATCTGCGTTGCAAATACTCATTTGCGGGAGCGACGATGCGCCTCACCGCCTTCACCGATTATGGGCTGCGTACGCTGATGCGCCTCTCCGGGTCGCAGGATCGCTTGTTCACGACCGACGCGCTCGCTGCGGAGCTGCAAATTTCGCGGAATCATTTGACCAAGGTGGTGCGGGATCTTTCCAGGGCCGGTTATGTGAGTACGCAGCGCGGCGCGGGCGGCGGATTGCGTCTGCTGAGGCCCCCCCAGTCCATCTCCCTCGGTGAGGTCGTCCGCTTTCTGGAGCGACGTCACGCCATCGTGGAATGTTTCCGGACCGATGGTGGACATTGCACTCTCACTCCGCGGTGTCGCCTCAAGTCGAGACTGGCGGCGGCGCGCGAAGCCTTCCTCAAAGAACTCGATGCGACGACGCTTGCAGAATGCGCCTACGCGGGAACGTAGCCGGATGTTGCGTTTCTCTACGGCGCTGAGCAATCCGTTGTGGGACCCGTCGTCATGATCGTTACGGTGCCAGTGGAGTTCGAAAACGGCAGCGTACAAGTCGACGCTGCGATCGTTGCCGAGGGACTGTCGATTTCGCCGGAGCTTCTGCTGGAACGCATGCGAGAAGGACGGATCACCAGCCTCTGCGAGAAGGGAGTGGATCAAGATAACGGACGTTTTCGATTGTCCTTTTTCTCCGAGCACTGCCGGTTTTCGCTCGTCGTCGATGAGAGCGGCAAAATTGTCCAACGTTCCGCAATTGATTTTGGCAGGCTCCCGCTGCCTGCATCGGCCCACAAGCCGAAGGGATAGCCGTCTGAAGCGCTGACCGCCGCGCGATAGAATTTCGACTCCCCGGCGCTCGCACCGGCGAACCGCGCCGCATCGCCATTGGCGCTGATCGCCAGCCCGCCGCGTTGCGGGCGAAGCTGCGCGGGCGATCATCGGCCGGCCGGCGATGAGGACGAGCCCCTTGTCGACGCCGCCGAGGCGCCGCGCGAGGCCGCCGTTCAGGACGAGACCGAGGGTCGACGCGGCGTCCCGGACGGATCGCAGCTCAGTCGCGTTGACCGTCTCAGCCATCGGCCATAGCCTTGCGCGTCACAAAGAGAAGAAGCACGACCAACACCACGCGGGGAGGTTCACATGCCCAAGGTGAAAGTCAACGACATCACGATCAACTACGAGCAGCAGGGGGCCGGCGAGCCGCTCGTCCTCATTCCCTATCTCGCCGCCGACAACGCCTGCTACGCCTTCCAGGTCGCCGATTACGCCAAGCATTTCACCTGCATCTCGCTCGACCCGCGCGGCGCGGGCGAGACCGACAAGCCGGAGGGGACCTATTCGATGGAGCTCTTCGCCGACGACGTCGCCGCCTTCATGACGGCGATCGGCGTCGAGCGGGCGCATGTGAGCGGCCTGTCGCTCGGCGCGGCGACCGGGCTCTGGCTCGCCAGCAAATATCCGGAGCGCGTGAAGACGCTCTCGCTGCATAGCTGCTGGCCCAAGACTGACCCTTTCCTGAAGGTGATTGTGCAAGGCTGGCAGTCGATCGCCAGAGGTCTCAGCAGCGTCCCCGAGATGGTCGTCCAGGGGATCCTTCCCCTTCTGCTTCACGCCGGAGTTTTACGCCGCCAAGCCGGAAGTTATCGATCAGATCGCCGCTTTCGTACGCAGCCGGCCGGAGCAGCCGTTCGACGCCTTCATGCGCCAGTCGAACGCCGTCATCGCGCACGACGCCCTCGGCCAACTCGGCCGGATAAATGCGCCGACCCAGATCACCTTCGGCCGGCATGACCTCGTGACGTCGACCCGCTTCGCCGACGCGCTGAAGAACGGCATCAAGGGCAGCGAACTCGTCGTGTTCGAAACCTGCGCGCACGCGCCGATCTATGAGAGCGTCGCCGAGTTCAATGAAAAGACGCTCGGCTTCCTCCGGCGCTACGCGGCATAAGCAGCCGCTAAATGATCTTACACTTGGCGCCCGGCTGGACCGGCGGTTAGACGGCCGGAATCGACCCTTACCGACCGTTCAATTTCGGTCCGATGACGGGCCGGAATGCGCCAGGAGCGGTCATTCACCGATAGCGGCAAGTTCAGGCAGGTGGTCATTACGGAGATGGCGATCGACCGAAGGACGATCGCGGATCAATACTACAGAACTGTCAACCGAGAACTAGGTAAAGAGAAACCGCAACTGCGACAACGCAGACAAGCAAAAGCATATGGTATGCGCGTCGCCGACGGCGCGTTCGAATCACGGCTTGCCGACAGCCCTCAGCTTGGCTGTTGGCGGATGCGACATCTTCTTCGGTCGGGCCGTCATCAAAGTTGCGGGCGTGCAAGAATTCTCAAGGCCGCCGCCCTTCCGACGTACAATAGGAATTCCTTTTCCATAGCCGCGAGATTGAAATCAACTGTACCGACCGGACTTCGTGTCGATGACAATCACTTTATCGCGGTGGGCGTCGACCGTTTGCCGCTCCTCGCCCTCGAGGACGACATTGAGTAGGTCGGGGACAATCGAGCCACGTCTGTTGGTGTTGTCCGGTCTACCCAAATAGAGCGCGATGAAGTTGGACCGGGGTTCTTGAGTGAGGAAGCAGGTAAGGGGGAAGTTGTTCCGAAGTCCACCGTCGAATACGCGACGACCGTCGACCGTGACCGGAAAGAAAAAGAAAGGGATGGACATGCTACAGCGCGCTGCGAAGGCGGCTGCAGTGTCTCTACGTTGGCCGAGCGAGTCAAAGACTAGCGTGCCTGATCCTTGGCGGGCCGCGTAAATGAGCGCGCCGTTTAGTGCGCTCATCGGGACTTCAGCAAGTTTCCCAAGTTTGTGGGTGAGAAGATCAGCGATCCAGAGGCGGCAGGTCTCGCCTGGAAAGCAGCCCTGTGACCACAGAAGATTGAACGGGATCTTCCACCAGGATGCGTCCATAAAATCACGAAAGCTCTTCTCCAGAAGCAAGGCAGTGAGCTCTCTGGGCGTGTATGACGCCGCCAGTAGCACCGCCGCGATGGCTCCCGCCGAAGTGCCAACGTGGCGATCAAACCAATAGTATTTTTCGAGTTCAACCAGAGCGCCCGCAAAGGCCAGTCCCTTAACGCCGCCACCTTTCATGACGATGGCGTAGGGAAGATCGAGACTAACGTAGGCGAGCAACTTATGGAGCGCCTCCCGTTCCTCGGCGCTCAGCCGATGGGCCTCCCGGTCCTCGTCGGGCGGATTGTCCGGTCGTGCTCTGCATTGGTCGCAAATGTATCCGCTGTCCATCAACTCGCGAATTTCCAGCTTGCGTCGTTTAAAGTGGAGGTAGCATTTTTTGCGGGCGTCGTCCTCGTGAGCTCGAATATGTGGATTGATAAAGCTGAGTGCGAATCTCACGAGATAGTAGCAACAATAGCGTGTAATCTCTTTGACATATTGTGCCGCATCGGCGGTCGTGACAGCGGCCAAACCTTCCTCTGCATCATGCGAACCAAAAAGATTAGCGTACTTCGCAGACTGAAGCGGCCCCGTGACGAAGGCGATGATATACGGCCTGTGACCGCCTACCCGCTTTCGCTGCTCCCGAAGGAAGGTCCATATTTCGGTGGTCGTATAAGCAGCCCGCTTGAAGCCGAGTCCCTCAGCTCGCTGCGCGCCATCTGAGAGGTAAAAGCGAAACTGTCCTTGCACTCCGTTCAGTGCTGCGGCGGCGCAATTCAACTCAGAATAGATATCCTCTCCAATGGCGATGACTTCGATGTTGTATGGCATCAGCGAATCCTCCCCGGCCACCCAGGGACTGTCTCGTAATGGCGTGGATCCGAGGCTTGCACTGACTGGGCATCATCGGACAATCAGCCAAGGGTCATCATCGCCCAATACCTGGTGGTTGACCGGATCAACGACACGCACGCCGTATTTATAGTCACCGGGGTCATCCGCGGACATCGCGGGGCTGGTCCCGATCTGTTGTCCAGCGGGCGTGTCGGTGATGAACTGAGTGCCTTGGCCGCGGAACGGAGACCCCTTATCGAAGTAAGCGATCCACTGGAGCTGCCGGGAGGGGAGCGCGTTCGATTGGAATCTCCAGCTCACGAGTGTTTTGCGTTGAACGATCGCGGGGTCGGGCGAGAATATAAGCTGCCCGTGGTCGAATGTGACTTTGATTTCCAAATCTGTTGCCCCTCTGAAATCGACAACGGTTTCGAAACAGAATTTCGAATACCAAAGTCAACTCGCACTCGTGTCAAGCCCCAATGTCCGTTGTGGGCAGACACCGCCCCTACAGGCGTCGCCTGGGAATGCCCGCAATCCGCCCGTTCCTGCCGTTCGGTGAACGATCTATCCCCCCTTTGGCGACATGGCCGCTGGCGTGGCAAGTGTTAGATTTTAACCAGCCGACCGCCGCGGTTTCGCGGCGGGAGGTAGGAAAGAGCGGCCGTCAGGACTAGGCTGCGGGATTGTCCTGCCGTTGGTCGTCCCGAAAGCCGCATCGCCATGTCCGCCAGCCCCTTCGCCGCGTTCCACACTGAGGTTCTGACCCAGACTCCGTTGCGCGCCGCGATCACGGCTGCCTATCGGCGGCCCGAGCCCGAATGCGTGCCCCCGCTCCTCGATCTGGCGGCGCTCACGCCCGACGAGGCGAAGCGCATCGAAGCGCTGGCGCGAAGCCTGGTCACCCGCCTGCGCGCCAAAACGCGGTCGAGCGGCGTCGAGGGGCTGATCCACGAATATTCGCTGTCGAGCCAGGAGGGCGTGGCGCTGATGTGCCTCGCGGAGGCGCTCTTGCGCATTCCCGACGCCGCGACCCGCGACGCGCTCATCCGCGACAAGCTGTCGCCCGGCGACTGGCGCGCCCATGTCGGAAACAGCCCGTCGCCGTTCGTCAACGCCGCGACCTGGGGCCTCGTGCTGACCGGGCGCCTGGTGACAACGACCAGCGAGCAGACGCTCAGCGCCGCGCTGACCCGTCTCATCGCCCGCAGCGGCGAGCCGATCATCCGAGCGGGCGTCGACGTCGCGATGCGCCTCATGGGCGAGCAGTTCGTCACCGGCCGCACCATCGAGGAGGCGATCAACGCGAGCCGCGAGCGCGAGGCGCGCGGTTTCACCTTCTCCTACGACATGCTGGGCGAGGCGGCGACGACCGCCGGGGACGCGGCGCGCTATCTTTCCGAATACGAGCGCGCCGTCCACGCCGTCGGCCACGCCTCCCGCAAGCGCGGCATCTACGAGGGCCCCGGCATCTCGATCAAGCTCTCGGCGCTCCATCCGCGCTTTCAGCGCATCAAGCGCGCGCGTGTGATGAGCGAGCTCCTGCCGCGCATCAAGCATATTTCCGCGCTCGCGAAATCGCACGACATCGGCCTCAGCATCGACGCCGAGGAGGCCGACCGGCTCGATCTCTCGCTCGATCTCCTGGAGGCGCTCTGTTTCGACCCCGATCTTTCCGGCTGGCACGGCCTCGGCTTCGTCATCCAGGCCTATGGCAAACGCTGCGTCTTCGTCGTCGACTGGCTCGTCGACCTCGCGCGGCGCTCCGGCCGGCGTTTGATGGTCCGGCTGACGAAGGGCGCCTACTGGGATGCGGAGATCAAGCGCGCCCAGGTCGACGGGATGGACGGCTTTCCCGTCTTCACCCGCAAGGTCCACAGCGACGTCGGCTATCTCGCCTCAGCCCGCAAGCTCCTCGCTGCGCCCGATGCTGTCTATCCGCAATTCGCCACCCACAACGCCCAGACGCTCGCCTCCGTCATGACGATGGCCGGACCGAACTTCTATCGCGGCCAGTACGAGTTCCAGTGCCTGCACGGCATGGGCGAGCCGCTGTACGAGGAGGTGGTCGGCCGGGACAAGCTCGACCACCCCTGCCGCGTCTATGCGCCGGTCGGCTCGCACGAGACGCTGCTCGCCTATCTCGTGCGCCGTCTCCTGGAGAACGGCTCCAACTCCTCGTTCGTCAACCGCCTCGCCGACGCGAGCGTGCCCGTGGACGAGCTCGTCGCCGATCCGGTCGCGGTCGCGCGAAAAATCCAGCCGCTCGGCGCGCCGCATGAAAAGATCGCCCTTCCCCGCCATCTCTACGGCTCGCAGCGCCTCAATTCGCTGGGGCTCGACTTCTCCAACGAACAGCGTCTGGCGAAACTCGGCGAGGGGCTCCAGGCGAGCGCGCGCATGACGCGGCGCGCCTTCCCGCCCGCCGCGTCTACGAACGAAGAGGGCGAGCCCGTGAGAAATCCGGCCGATCATGACGACGTCGTCGGCATCGCCCGCCATGCCCGTCCTGACGAGATCGCCGCCGCGATCGCCGCCGCCGCCGCGGCCGCGGCGGCCTGGGCCGCCGTCCCGCCGAACGAGCGCGCGGCGATCCTGCGCCGCGCCGCCGACCGGCTCGAAGAACTCAACGACGCGTTCGTCGGCCTCGTCGTGCGGGAGGCGGGCAAGACCTACGCCAACGCGGTCGGGGAAGTGCGCGAGGCGGCCGATTTCCTCCGCTACTACGCCGCCGAAGCGGTCCGCACGCTGAGCCCAGGCTCGCCCGCGCCGCTCGAACTCGTGGCCTGCATCAGCCCGTGGAACTTTCCGCTCGCGATCTTCACCGGCCAGGTCGCCGCCGCGCTCGCCGCCGGCAATGCGGTCGTCGCCAAGGCCGCCGAAGAGACGCCGCTGATCGCCGCCGAGGCGGTCCGCGTCCTCCACGAGGCGGGCGTTCCGCCCGACGCCCTCGCGCTGCTGCCCGGCGCCGGCGAGGTCGGGGCGGCGATCGTCGCCGACCCGCGCGTGCAAGGCGTCGTTTTCACCGGTTCGACGCCGGTCGCCCGGCTGATCGAGAAGCAGCTCGCCGGCCGCCTGACCGACGCGGGCGGGCCGGTCCCGCTGATCGCCGAGACCGGCGGGATCAATGCGATGGTGGTCGATTCGTCGGCCCTGCCCGAGCAGGTGGTCGCCGACGTGATGTCCTCGGCCTTCGAATTCGGCAGGGCAGCGCTGCTCGGCGCTGCGCATCCTCTGCCTGCAGGACGACGTCGCCGACCGCATGCTCGCGATGATGAAGGGGGCGATGGCCGAGCTCGAGGTGGGCGATACGCGGAATCTCTCGGTCGACGTCGGCCCGGTCATCACGGCCGAGGCGCGCGACGGTATTAAGACCCACATCGAGACGATGTGGGGACGCGGCTTCGCCGTGACGCAGGCCGAACCGCCGGACGCGGCGGCGTGCGGAACCTTCGTCGCGCCGGCGCTGATCGAGGTCGACAAGGTCGCCGACGTCGAGCGCGAAGTGTTCGGCCCTGTCCTGCACGTCCTGCGCTACAAGCGCGACGGGCTGGACGCGCTGATTGATTCGATCAACGCCGCGGGCTACGGCCTCACCTTCGGCCTGCACACGCGCATCGACGAGACGATCGGGCGCGTCGTCGAGCGGATCGAGGCTGGCAACATCTACGTCAACCGCAACATCATCGGCGCGACCGTCGGCGTGCAGCCGTTCGGCGGCTCGCGCCTGTCCGGAACCGGCCCGAAAGCGGGCGGACCGCTCTATCTCGCGCGCCTGGTGACGGAGCCGCCGCACGGGGCGCTTTCGGGGCTCGAGGGGTCGCCGTCGGCGCTCGGCGCCTTGCGGGTCTATACCGAATGGCTGCGCGCGTCGGGACATGCGGCGGAAGCCGAGCGCTGTGTCGGCCTTGCCTCGCGCTCGCCGCTCGGGGCGCGCGTCGAACTCGCGGGGCCGGTTGGCGAGCGCAACGTCTATGCGCTCCGCCGTCGCGGCAGGATCGCGGCGCTGGCGACCAGCGGCAGCGCGGCGCTGATCCAGATCGGCGCAATTCTCGCGAGCGGCAACGACGCGGTGGTGAGCCCGGGCGAGGAGCGGGCGCTGAAGGGGCTGCCGGCGGAACTCTCTCACCGCGTGACGATGGTGCTCTCCCCGCTCGAAGCGCCCGCGCTCGCCGGCGTTCTCTTCGAAGGCGGCGCCCAGGCGCTCGCCGACGCGATGCGCCGCCTCGCGGCGCGCCTCGGCCCGATCGTCCGCCTCCAGGCGCTGACGCCGGAAAAACTCGCGGCCGGCGAGGACTACGACCTGGCCATGCTGGCGGAGGAGGTGGCGATCGCGACCAACACCGCCGCGGCGGGCGGCAATGCGAGCCTGATGGCGATCGGGTGAGCGCAGTCCGGCGCCGTCATTGCGAGCGAAGCGAAGCAATCCACAAGAACGTAGGGCGCTTGCTCTCACAGTCCCTGCAGCTTCGCCGCCACGGAGCGGAAGCTCGCCAGCGCCGCCTCGAGGCTCTCGACGACTTCGGCCGCGACCTCATCGGGCGGAGGCAACAGATCGGGGTCGTCGAGCGCGTCGTCCTTGAGCCAGAAGATGTCGAGGTTGAGCTTGTCGCGCGCCATCAACGCGTCGAGCGCGAACTTGCGGAAGCGCTCCGTCTCCGCGCGCTGATAGACCTCGCCCGAGCGATAGCAGGCGACGAAGTCGTCGAGATCGGCGCGCGTCATCGGCCGCTCTTTCAGCGTGAAGCGCTGGTTGGTGCGCAGATCGTAGATCCACAGCGCCTTGGTCGCGGCCTCTTCCGAAGGCGGCGCCTTGTCGAAGAACAGAACGTTCGCCTTGAACGCCCTGCTTGTAGAAGATGCCGGTCGGGAGTCTCAGCAGGGTGTGGAAATTGAAGTTCCTGAGCAGGCGCCGCCGGATCGTCTCCCCCGCCCCGCCCTCGAACAGCACATTGTCCGGCATCACGACCGCCGCTTCGCCGTTCGGCGCGAGCGCGCTCATGATATGCTGGAGGAAGTTGAGCTGCTTGTTCGAGGTGGTGACGAAGAAGTCGGAGCGGTCGTAATCCTCGCGTTCGGCCTCGACCTCGCCGTCGGCGCGCATGATCCGGTAGCTCTGCTTCTTGCCGAACGGCGGATTGGTGAGGATCACGTCATAGACGCGGTTTCCCGCATTCAGTAGCGCGTCCTTCTGCTCGATCATCGTCTCGACGCCGGTGATGCCGTGCAGATAGAGGTTCATCGCGGCGAGGCGCACGACCTCGGGCACGATGTCGATGCCGGAGAATTTCGTGCGCAGCGCCTGATAGACCTCCTTCTGGCGGGCGCGCGGGTTCTTCTTCATATGGTCCCACGCCGCCAGCAGGAAGCCGCCGGTCCCGCAGGCCGGGTCGTGGACGGTCTGGCTCGGGTCGGGATCGACGACCTCTACGATCGCCTCGATCAGCGCGCGCGGGGTGAAATATTGCCCGGCGCCCGATTTGACGTCCTCGGCGTTGCGCGCCAGCAGGCCCTCGTAGATCTCGCCCTTCACGTCGACCGGCAAGCTCAGCCAGGTTTCCGAGTCGATCAGGCCGACGAGCCGCTTGAGCTTGGCCGGGTCCTGGATTTCGTTCTGCGCTTTCAGGAAAATCGCGCCGATCACGCCGGACTGGCGCGACAGCGTTTCGAGTAGCTTGCCGTATTTCGCCGCCAGCGCCTCGCCCGCCAGCTCCTTGATGTCGCCCCAGCGCGAGCCCGCCGGCAGGAGCGACGGCTCGCCGATCAGCTCGACCCGCTCCTCGTCCATCTTGAGGAAAAGCAGATAGGAGATCTGCGAGATATAGGCCTGATAGGAGACGCCCTGGTCGCGCAGCACGTGCGCGAAGTTCCAGACTTTGGCGACGAGGGATTCGGAGTTCATTGCAACCGACCGTATCGAAACTGGGTGCGAAGCTGTTCTCGGCGGACGTCGTCGATCAGATCGAGATTGTAAAGATGTTCGATTAACGCGGTTTCGTTGACATGCAACGTTTCCGCGAGCCGAACTATCGGCTTCGTGTCTTGGCTTCGGTCGTCGAAGAGGCGCACAACTAGGTCGCGTGGCATCAAAACATAAGCCGCGAAAGCATTGGCGCGGCGCTCAACTCTGGGCTCGACCCATTGCCCGCTTATGTGCGCGAACTCGACGGGCGCGGCTGCGATCGTGCAACACGTGGCAGAGTTCATGCGCAATCGTAAATCGCTTTCCATTTTCACTCTGATTGAAAACGCTCGCCGTGTTGAGAAGGATCCTTGGCTCGAAATCCTCGCCCGCGATAGCAACGCCGCGAATGCTGTCCGACTGAAGCGTGATCTCGTCGACTTCAACTCCGAGCCGTCTAACGACGTCACGGATGTCGATCCAGTCTAACCGGCCAGGTAAGTCGAGATCGGTCAGAAACATCTCGGCGAGACTATAGCCCTCCGCGTAGGGAATACCGAGTCCGCCGCCGATCGAGTGAACAAGTTCGCGCAAGAGCTTGCTGTCGGAACCGCCCGCCGTCTCGGCTATCGCCTGGCAAAGCGCATCAACATCGGAGCGGGTAAGGTTCGGATTGACGCCGCCGAACATTGCGACAGCCGGGGAGAACGCCTCAACGTAGGGGCGTCCGGCACCGATCGCCTCGTCGGCGAGTTCAGGCCGCCCCGCCCGATTTAGTGCCGCACGAACCTCCGTCAGGAGGGTCGGGGCGACGAAAGCCGCATCGAAATCGAAATTGGTCAGGTTAGAGATTGCGTCGACTTTGTCATAGATCGCGCGCCATGCCGCCTGATCGGTCTCGTGGAGTGAAGCCGGGGGCCGGCTAGCGAACCATTGCAGCGCTTCCCATAGCGGTCCGGCGACTTCGCCCACTGGCAACCTCGCATGGCCCGGCTCAACGACGAATTGGAAACCGTCTGGAGCGAACAGCGGCGGTGCCGCGGACCAGGAAAGCTCGATGTCGTCGCTGATGCGGCGGATGAAGAGGTCGGGGAAAAGACCGCCGTCGGCCGCTTGGCGTAGGGCATGGCGGCAATACCAGGCTTGAGCCTCGCGGTACCTCGCCCGACCAATAGGGTCCGTTGTCCCAATCCACCGCTCCAGGGCGCGCTGGCAGGCGATCACGGCGACCGCGTCCGACTTCTCCGGCCAAGCGAAAGCTTCTTCGTGCAACAGGTGTGTCCATCGGGTCGCAAGCCAATCGAAGACCGGCGCGAGATACCAGCCGACATGGGGTTGCGTCGCCGCTCCCCGACGGGAGCGCGTAATCGTCACACCGCCCACTGTTAGGACAAGATCGCCCATCGACCAGCCATGAGACGCCGGACGCCGAGCGCGCGGCTCGGCGTCGCCAACCCACCGCATTGCGATTTCGAACCGCGCAGGATCGCCAAAGCGCGCGAATTCACTCAACGTCGCTCTCCAAGGCCCATCGCACGTCGTTACGCGGAAAATCGTTATAACGCCGCAACTGCTGCGGCGTCACCACGCCCGCGGCCAACCATTTTTCTACAAGCTCGGGGGGTGCCTTATGCCATGGTTCAGGATAACCATGCCACGTTCCGTCGTTTGTGCCCTGAGCGACGAAGGCGATCCCCTCGCTCGTGGCCCAGCGCTTTCCCGACCCGCGCGGGTCGATTTCGCTACCGCTTAGCATGGCGTGCGCGGCGGTCGCGTCCCAACGGTGCGCGACGGGATCGCCGGCAAAACCTTCACGGCGCGCCTTGTGACTCCATTCGGGACAGAGCGTGCCCTTTCGGCCGCGGCCTGGTCGGTCCTTGTGCTTGATCGAACCTCGATAGGCGAGATCGGTCATATCAGCCCACCCGCGCGGGCCAGCCCCTTCGGCGTTGGGCCTGCGCTGCGTCGTGCCCCGAGCAAAGCCGCGACAGCAGCGCGCTCGCCGGTTCGTCCTTGGGGTCCTGCGGCACGAGGCGGCCCTCGAAGGCGGCCTTGAGGATCGACTGCTTCAGCCGCGCCGCGTCCGCCGCCTCGGCGTCGAGCTGCTTTTCGGCATCATCGGCGGCCACAAGGGCTTCGGAAACGCGACGGAGGATTTCGGCCGCTTCAGAGGGCGGAGGGAGCGGAACCGGAAGCTGGCCCAATTTGGTCAGCTGATCGACGCAAGGTTCGTCGCTTGTTTGCCTTGCTCATGAAGAAGCGACGTCCCGGAGCGACGGCTCGCCCGATCAGTTCGACGCGCTCCTCGTCCATCTTGAAGAACAGGAGACAGGAAATCTGCGAAATATAGGCCTGATAGGAGACGCCCTGGTCGCGCAGCACATTGGCGAAGTTCCAGACCTTGGCGACGAGGAATTCGGAGTTCATGTCGGCCGAACGTATCGAAACTGATTGCGAAGCCGCTCGCGTCGCGCGTCATCAATGAGAGCAAGGTTGTAAAGATGTTCGATCAGCGCCGTTTCATTGACATGAAGGAATTGCGCGAGACGAACCACCGAATCAGGGGCATTATTTTCGTCGTCGAAGAGGCGCACAACTAGGTCGCGTGGCATCAACACATAAGCTGCGAAAGCATTGGCGCGACGCTCGACCCCGGGCTCGACCCACTGCCCGCTTATGTGAGCGACCCTGCGGGCGCGGCTGCGATCATGTAACACGTGACGAAGCCCATGCGCGATCGTGAACCGCTTGCCATTTTCGTTCAAATTGAAAACGCTGGACGCATTGACGAGGATGGTCGGCGTAAATCCTTTGCCGGCGAGCGCGACGCCGCGAATGCTGTCGGTTTGAAGATCTTCCTCGACAACCTCGATTTCTAGCCGTCGAGCAACGTCGCGAATGTCGACCCAGTCAGCTCGCCCTGGCAGATCGAGATCGGCAAGAAACATCTCCGCGAAGCCATACCCTTCAGCGTAGGGAACACCGATCGAGCTTTCGTCGCCGGCATCGACGAGCCGGCGCAAGACCTCGCTATCGGAGCCCCCAGCCCTTGTCGCAAGCAACCCGCACAGCGCCTCGATATCGGCATGCCGAAGGTTCGGATTCACGCCGCCGAACATCGCGACCGCTGGCGAAAACTCCTCGACGTCAGGCTTAGCCGGCCCAACCGCCTCAATTGCGAGTTCAGGTCGCCCGGCGCGAGCCAATGCGGAGCGGACGTAATCCAGAACCTCCGGGCGACATGCGCCTTGTCGAGATCGACGTCAGTTAGACGAGATATAGCTTCGATTTTGTCGCACAGCGCGCGCCAGGATCGCCGATCGGCCTCTTCTCCCAAGGCTGGAGGCTGGCTCGCGCACCGCTGCAACGCCTCCCAGAGAGGCCCCCCGACATCTGCGACAGGCAGTCGCGCATGGCCGGGCTCGATAACGAATATGAAGTCGTTCGGGGCGAACAGGGGCGCGGTCGCCGACCACGACAACTCGATATCGTCGCTGAGGCGTCGAATAAAGAGATCCGGGAAAAGGCCCCCCTCGGCCGCCTGCCGAAGAGCGTGGCGGCGATACCAGGCCTGCGCCGCCCTGTATCTCGCTCGTCCACTCGGATCGCTCGTGCCGATCAAGAGATCGAGCGCGCGATGGCACGCGATGACGGCCGGAGCATCAGACTCTCCGGCCAAGCGAAGGCTTCCTCATGCAGCAAGTGCGCCCAGTTCGTCGCCAACCAATCGAAAAGCGGCGCGAGATACCAACCGACATAGGATTGCGATGCCGCACCGCGACGTGATTGTGTGATGCTCTGCCCGCCGATCGTAAAGAATTCGCCCATAGACCAACCATGAGACGCAGGACGGCGAGAGCGACGTTCCGCGTCGCGGGCCCACCGCACCGCGATTTCGAACCGCGCCGGATTGCCAAAGCGCGCGAATTCACTCATCGTCGCTCTCCAAGGCCCACCGCACGTCATTACGCGGAAAGTCCTTATAGCGCCTCAAGTCCGCCGCGGTCACCTTGCCCTGCGAAAACCATTTTTCCACGAGATCGGCAGGTGCTTTTTGCCATGACTCGGGATAGCCATGCCAGGTTCCGTCATTCGATTCCTGCGCGACAAAGGCGATCCCTAAACGCGTGGCCCAACGCTTTTGAGGTAGGCTAGGGTCGATCTCGCTTTCGTCGAACATTCGGCGCGCCTCGGTCGCCTCCCAGCGGTGCCTAAACGGATCGCCTGCGAAGCCGACCTGCTCCGCCCTGTAAGTCATTCTGGACAGAGTGTCCCCTTGCGGCCACGCCCTGGACGATCCTTATGCTTGATTGAGCCACGGTAGACGAGCGCGGGCATCTCGGTTCTCCCCGCCCGCCTGCCGCGTCGGAACCTCCCGGACTGGGCCCCACGCGACGCGCCGAGGCGCGCGAGCAGCGCGCTCACTGCGGAACGAGACGACCCGCGATGGCCAAAGCGGCCACATCCCCGTAATTGATTTGCGGGGCTTCAAACCAGTTGAATATTTTTCTGAGATCGAGATTTTGAAAGTATACCCAAGCGTACTCTGTGAGACCTTTGCTCGGGACATATGCCATCACATTGAGATCGATCGCGCCATCAACACCTAACCTGCGTTTCTTATTCGTTAGAATCGATCCGCCTCGCTTTGGAAAACATATGGAATCGACCGGAAGCTTTCGCAGTCCAAGCTTGGCCACCGCCTCATTTGACAAGTGCCAATCGAAATCGATCATGATGCCGTCGGCATTGGCCGCGTTCATACTGCTCACCTTGAACCAAGGCACGTCCCCTTGGTCCGCGGTAAGGTTCTCAATTCCGCGGGGTGTTTGTCCGCTAACTATTTCACCTACGTCCTCAAACTTGCCCAAAGCCAAGTTCTCGGGATGCGGGGCAAGGCCGACAAGTCGAGTTGGGTAGAGACACGACGCTGACCACCGCGTAACCGACCCAATACTAAGTCGTCTCGATTTGGGGCGGGCTCTGGTAATTCGCCGCCATTTCCCGTCTTAGGATGGCTTTCCCGCCACTCGCCCGTGAGGTCGCCCGTGAGGGCGGCCTTTAGCAGCGAGCGGCGGAAGAGGGCGAGACCCTTGCGCGCCTCCGCCAGCGCCGCATCGCCCTCCGCGATCTCGGCGAACAGGGCGTCGATTCGCTCGACGATCCGGCGCTGTTCGCCGAGCGACGCGACAGGGACGAGATGGTCACGGAGAACGTCGCCAGTGATAGCGGCAAACGTCGTGCCGGTGCCCTGGGCAGCCAGTGTAGACTCTGAAAAGCGGAGAAAATGGAGTAACCAGCCCGGCTCGACTGATGGGTGTCCTCGGATCGCGGCAAGCCCGCGGCCTATGCCACATTTCTGATCCGCTACATTCATTGGGCCGACCGGCGCACGCACCGAAATCAAGATGTCGCCAGGCTGCGCCACTTTTGAGGGCGTGGCGCACCACTTCCGCACCCTGGGATTAAGGATGCCGAATTCGGCCTTGCCCTGGAAGAACGGCAGCCCGACACCTTGGTCATTATAGGTATCGGACGGCGGCGACTGCCCTGCAATGACGTCGCCAACTTGGCCGAGGCTCGCCCATGCCCATCCCGGCGGCAATTTCCACGGCCCGTCGACCGGCTCGATTTTCACCCCGCCACGTTCGCGCCGCCCGCTCTCCCCGCGTTTTGTCTTGCCTTAAATCACGCCACCAGCGCCTCGGTCAATTCGTCCAAGAGCGTCGGCAATCGCGCGCCGAACAGCGCCCGCGCCCGAATGAGGCCGCCGCGCGCCGCGAAATCGGGGGCATCCACCAGAGTCCGTCGTCGTTTCGACGTTGACGGCGAGATGGTCGCGGATCGCCGTGAGCCAGCCGCTCTGCGCCTCGGTATAGGCGCGGCCCGCGCTCTCCTCGCGGCCGAGCCACAAATTGAAGCGGCCGGCGACGTCGCCGGCAGCGGCTCCAGGCTCTCGGCCTGCCGATCGCATAGCGCACCAGCATGACGATGTCGGCCAGCGCGCGGGCCGGGTTCCGTGGACCTTGCGGCAGCGAGCCGCTTGTAGGCGCGCCGAATGTCGGGCGGCTCCAATAGCCAGGGCGGGCGGCGCATCGCCTCGCGCAGATCCTCGATCGCCTGCGCGGTCGAGCCTCCGCGCGGCATGCGGCGGCCGTAAAGGATCTGGAGCGCGACCAGCGTGTCCCGCTGCTCGTCGAGGAAGCGCTTGAAGCGCCCGGTCTCCTCGCCGGCCCTTTGTCGTCATAGCCCGACGAGACCACGGCGTCGGTCGTGATCGTATCGATCCGGATGTCGACCGCCTGTTTGACCTCGTTCAGCAGTCGGCGCAGCGCTGGATCGTCGAAGACGCGGCGGCCTCCTCCCTCGCCGGCGTCGCTCGCGCTTCCGATGTCAGGCCGCGGTCGGCGGCGGTGCGCGCGAGCGTGTCGGGGTCGATCGCGTCGAGTAGCCGGTGGCCAATCCCCTCGGATCGAGCCGCCCGCCGCCTTGGCGATCCGCCGCGCGGTCCTTGTGGTCGAGCTTGCGGTCGAGCGCCGCCAGGCGCCCGGCGAGCGTCGGAACAAGTCCTTGTCGCGCCGGCCGCCGGCGATGTGCTCGATCAGCTTGTCGAAACCGATTGCCCGCTCGCGCTCCAGCGGCTGCGAGACGGTCTTCAGGCTTTCGGTCACCCCGACCGCATCGATCAGCACGAAGCGCGTCTTCTCCTCGGCGTCGGGCGTCACCTTGCGCAGCTCTCGGCGTGATGGTGCGCACGCCCCGGCCCTTCATCTGCTCGAAATACTGCGCGGACTTCACGTCGCGCAGGAAGATCAGCGCCTCAAGCGGCTTGATGTCGGTGCCGGTGGCGATCATGTCGACGGTGACGGCGATGCGCGGTTGTAGTGGTTGCGGAATTGCCGGATCAGCTGCTCGGGGTCGCCGCCGTCGGCGCGATAGGTGATCTTCTTTGCGAAGTCGTTGCCCTTGCCGAACACCTCGCGGACAATGCCGACGATCTCCTCGGCGTGGTGGTCGTCCTTGGCGAAGATCAGTGTTTTCGGCACCTCGGCGCGGCCGGGAAAAGCTCGGTGAAAAGCGTGTCGCGATAGGTCTCCATCACGGTGCGGATCTGGTTCGGCACGATCACCGAGCGGTCGAGATCGGTCGGCGTATAGTGATATCGTCGGTCAGCTTCTCGTAGCGCTGGCGCGCGTGTGCTTGTCGCGGATCGGCACTCGTAGCCCCTTCATCTTCCCGCCGCGCTCGCCGATCTCGGTGCGGATGCGGAAGATCTCATAGCCGACATTGACCCCGTCGACCACCGAGCGCTCGTAAGGGTATTGCGCGACCAGGTTTCGGTTGAAGAGCCCATCGTTGCAGCGAGGGCGTCGCGGTGAGGCCGACGATGAAGGCGTCGAAATATTCGAGCACCTGCCGCCAGCTGCCGTAGATCGAGCGATGGCATTCGTCGGTGACGATGAGGTCGAAGCTCTCGATCGGCACAGCGGGGTTGTAGGCGACGATCTTTGCGCCGCCTCGCCGCCCCCCTCGAAAGCCGATGCCTCCTCTTCCTCCTCCGAGAGTTCCGGCCGCTCAGCACCGAGTAGACGCGCTGGATCGTCGCGATGACCACCCGCCGCTCCTTATCGAGCCCGGCCGGCCCAACCTTCTGCACGTTGTAGAGCTCGGTGAACGACCGGCCGGCGCCGGGCGGCCGGTAGGCGAGATTTGGGGTATCCATTTAACCGGAGTTAGGGATTTGCCTCCACGGGCGGCTTGGCGAAGGTCGCTCCAAGCTGGGCGGATGTCCGCGTTGTCTCGGCGGCTTGGGAGGAACGGCCTTTGGGCTCTGGCTCATAACAAGGTCTTGGTAACGAACCGGCCCATGCGCGACGGCAAGCTCCAGGACCCGGTAGAACAGCATCCCTCTGCTACGTGAGCGGCGGCGGTTGAAGCGGAACACGAACTCGTCCAGGTAGCTGGGCAAGTGTGCGGAATCCATCGCTCCCTGGTGGGTGCCCAGCAGCCACCGTTTTGCAAGGGACGCTATTCGATGCACGCCCGGCAGAAGTTCTCCGGGGTCCTCGCCTCGCGCTGATGCGGCCCGCTGGCTACGGCGGTCATGGATGTACCCATTCTTCTCCAACCATCGGTAACCCTGCCAGGCATCGGTGATGACCGTCGCCCCTGGCTTGACGTTATCCAACACGAAGGACTGAAGCAATTCTGAGGAGGCATCCGCTACGGGCGCCATTCGACAGCGCCCGAATCCTTTCGGCTCCAGGATCTCGACCGCGATACACGTCAGGATCTTCTTCCCCTTGGCACGACCTCCCGAAAGTCCAGATTCTTTGCCTCCGATGTAGGTCTCGTCCACCTCCACCTTCCCGCAAAGGCGCTCTCGGTCGGGGTTAACCAGCACAGACCGCAGGCGATGAAGGATCGCCCACGCTGTCTGGTAGGAGCCGATCTCCAGGGTCCGCTTCAAACTCAGCGCCGAGATCCCGTCTTTGCCGGTAGCGAAGTTCCAACAGACCGAAAACCAAACCGTAAGGGGAGTGCGGGTCCGGTCAAAGATGGTGCCTGCCATCACTGATGTGCGGTTACCGCATCCCGTACACATGAACCTGCCATCCCCAAGCCGCCATCCTCCCGGATGACCACAGGACGGGCAGATGAAGCCGCAAGGCCACCGCAGCCATTCCAGGTAGTCCAGGCAATCCGCATCAGTCCGGAACCAAGCCCGAAACTCCCCAAGAGACTTAGGGTAGTGGGTGCCGGCACGGGGACGTTCCATTACTCCAGTTTAGATGAACTCCGGTTAAATGGATACCCCAAAGCGAGATATTCGTCGCGCGCCTGCCGCAC
>CAVYIZ010000050.1:0-32405 GCA_963768555.1 uncultured Alphaproteobacteria bacterium | reverse complement strand
GAGGCTCAAGTCAACTATGATTTTGCGCTGCCGCCGCACAGACCGGGACGCCGCCAACCGCAGAAACTAAAGCCACCCGGCACCTTCGTCCCCGTCTTGCTTTCACCGTGGGACAAGCTGGACGCTTCCGACAGCCTAATGGTGTGTTTCGGTGCACTTGCACTGTCGCAAGCCACCGGGATGCCTCAGCCATCCCCTCATTTTTTCGAGGGCCAAAATGCAACTGGAGGTTGGCATTTTGATGCGGCGAGTTTCGTATGACGAGTTCCTGAAGTCCGAGTTCGGGTCTCGCAATCGTCGAGAGAGAGGTCGCGCCACGACTAATGCGGGGCCTTAGGGCTCCCCATTCGCTGTACGTGAGGGCCGAAAAGCCCCGAAATCAGGCCGTTCTCGAAATGAGGGGATTCCTGAGGAGCGGCTCCTATATCAAGAATTTGTTCGCTTCAGTCATGGTGCAAGGATTTGCACTTGGATAGAGGGTACCCAGGTAGCCCAGGTAGACGACAATGAGTCAGCAAGAGAGTTAAGAGTTCTGACTTGAAAGTCTACGAGGGATTGCAAAGCCTTCGCAACATGAGGCGGATGGAGGCGAAACGAAGGAACATGAGGGCTGTGAGGATGAGATTCTCCCAGTCCTTTGCCAGTCTTCGGCAGCGGTTGAGCCAGGCGATCGTTCGCTCGACGATCCAGCGCTTGGGCAGCGTCACTAAGGCTTTCGCCTGATGGAATTGTTCGACGATCTCGCAACCGATTTACGAGATTTAACAACTTTCGGACCAGACACTAAGAAACACAGTTTCTGGGTTAATGAGCGGCGTAGATGAGACTTTTCGCCGTGACTTGGCTTTGGTGTGCGAAAGCTCACGAATCCCCTCATTCTTGATCGACTCGAAATTGCCTGGATTGGCGAGTCAGCCCGTGGCCGGTTCACGAATCAGCCGGGCGGGGGCTCATGCGCAGGTCGATCGAGCGGGTGGGATTGGTTCATGAGTTTGTAGAGCGCACGTTTTCGGGGAGCTTGCACGCCAAGCGCATTCTTTCGCTGGCCAATGGGACGTTGGGGGTTCTGACGGGGGCGTCGTTGGCCGTTTCGCTCATCGGGCATGCGCTGGCGCAAGCGCGCGGTCTTTCGGACAGACACGCGATCAAACAGGTCGATCGTCTGCTGAGCAACGCCGGGGTCGTCGTCTGGGACCTGTTCGCGCCGTGGGTTCGCGAGGTCGTGGGCCAGCGCAAGGCGATCGTCGTGGCGATGGACTGGACCGATTTCGACGCCGACAATCAGGCGACGCTGGCTTTGAGCCTGATCACGCGTCACGGCCGGGCGACGCCGCTCCTGTGGCTGACGGTCGACAAGGACGAACTGAAGGACCAGCGCAACGACTTCGAGGACCTCTGCCTGACGCATTTGAAGGCGATCCTGCCCGAGGGCGTGGCGGTGACGATCCTGGCCGATCGCGGCTTCGGCGACGTCAAACTGTTCGAATTCCTCGACAGCCTCGGTTTCGGCTACGTCATCCGCTTTCGCGGCAACGTCCATGTGACCGCGGCGGACGGCGAGACGCGCCTGGCCGCCGACTGGGTCGGCAAGAAAGGGCGCGCCCGCCTTCTGCGCGGCGCCGAACTCACCGCCGCCCGCCACAAGGTCGGCGCGGCGGTCTGCGTCCACGCCAGGGGCATGAAGGAGGCTTGGCATCTGGCCGCCAGCGATGCGGCCGCGAGCGCCGCCCAGATCGTCAAGCTCTACGCCAAACGATGGACGATCGAGCCGGGCTTCCGCGACACCAAGGATTTGCGTTTCGGCATGGGCCTGAGCGTCCTGCGCATCGGCGATCCACAACGGCGCGACCGTCTGCTGCTGCTCAACGCTTTGGCGATCCTCCTGCTCACGCTGCTCGGCGCGGCCGGCGAAAGCCTCGGCATGGACCGATCGCTCAGAACCAGCACGGTCAAACGCCGCGTCCATTCGCTGTTCCGCCAGGGCTGCCTGCTCTACGACCTCATCCCCACCATGCCCGAGAAGAGATTGCGGCCGCTCCTCGTCAAATACGAGGAATTCATAAATGAAAACAGGGTCTTCAACGAAACCTTCGGGTTCGCGTAAATGAGGGGATGCGTGAGGAGCCGCTCTGCTTCGTCAGAGGGAAGTTGATTTATGCGCGCTTGAAAGTCCCTATTTTTTTCTGCAGTAATTGGGGGATTGCTGCGAAATCTTGCAAATTCAGGATTCGAGTGCCTCCTTGAATATTCGTCGCGACTGATCAAGAGCCCTAGATCATGCAAATAAATGCCAAGTGTAATAAAGAGCCAATCACCAGCTGTTAGCCGTTGTTCCGTTCCGCCTGGTATTATCCACTCGGCTAACCGTAGCATTCCAAGTACGTGATCAAAACTGTGATCAGTGTACTCGTTGAAGAAGCCGTAACGCCCAACCTCTTTTAGCAAGTCAGACATAGTCGTTCTGACGTGCATTAAATTGATTGGAAATGCAGAGAGAGTTTGTGCTTTTAGTGCGCGGCTCTCAACGTCCGTTAGGTCGGCAAGTGTCATCGGCTTCTCAACTTGCAAAGAAGGAATATCAATCGGTCGGTAGCTTGTAGCCTTTGAACGTCTCGCGCAGTTTCAGCTTGTTGATCTTGCCGGTCGCGGTGTGCGGAATCTCCTTCACCACCTGCATGTCGTCCGGCATCCACCACTTGGCGATCTTCGGCTTCAGGAAGTCGAGCACGTCCTCGGTCCTCACCTCGTGGCCTTCCTTCGGCACGACGACGAGCAGCGGCCGCTCGTCCCATTTCAGATGAGCGACGCCGATGACCGCCGCCTCGGCCACGTCCGGGTGGCCGACCGCGAGGTTCTCGATGTCGATGGTCGAGATCCACTCGCCGCCCGACTTGATGACGTCCTTGGCCCGGTCGGTGATCTGCATGACGCCGTCGGGGTCGAGGGTGGCGACGTCGCCGGTGTCGAAGAAGCCCTCGTCGTCGAGGATCTTGCCGCCCTCGTCGCGGAAATAGGTCTCGGAGACGGCGAAGCCCTTCACCTTCAGCCGGCCGAAGCGCTTGCCGTCCCACGGCAGGTCGTTGTTTTCGTCGTCGACGATCTTCATCTCGACGCCGAACGGCGCCCAGCCCTGCTTGCACTGGATGGCGAACTTTTCCTCGCGCGACAGCGCCGCCTGGCTGGGCTTGAGCGAGCCGACAGTGCCGAGCGGACTCATTTCGGTCATGCCCCAGGCGTGGCGCACTTCGACGCCGTAGTCTTCCTGAAAAGCGCGGATCACCTCGGGCGGACAGGCCGAGCCGCCGATGACGACGAGCTTGAGCGTCGAGAGTTTCTTGCCCTCCTTGCGCAGGTAATGCAGCAACCCCAGCCAGACGGTCGGGACGGCGGCGGACATCGTCACTTTCTCGGTTTCGAGAATGTCGTAGACCGAGGCGCCGTCGAGCTTCGCCCCCGGCATCACCATCCGCGCCCCGCGGATGAGGCAGGCGAGCGCGAGGCCCCAGGAATTGGCGTGGAACATCGGCACGACCGGCAGGACCGCGTCGTAGGCGCTGAGCGTCAGGGTTTCGGGGCAGGTCGCCATCATCGAATGGAGGACGTTCGAGCGGTGCGAATAGAGCACGCCCTTTGGGTGGCCGGTGGTGCCGGAGGTGTAGCAGAGCCCGGCGGCGGTGCGCTCGTCGAACCCCTTCCAGCGGAAGTCGTCGTCGACCTCCTTCAGCCACTCCTCGTAGGCGACGGCGTTCTTGAGGTTCGTCGCCGGCATGTGCGCGGCGTCTGTCAGGACGACGTAGCGCTCGACGGTCGGCAGATGGTCGGCGATCGCTTCGAGCAAAGGCACGAAGGTGAGATCGATCATCACGAGCCGGTCTTCGGCGTGGTTGACGATCCAGGCGATCTGCTCAGGGAAAAGGCGCGGGTTGACGGTGTGATAGATGGCCCCGAGGCCCGTGATGCCGTACCAGGCCTCGAGGTGGCGGAAGCCGTTCCAGGCAAGCGTCGCGACCCGGTCGCCGAGCCTGATCCCGTCGCGTTCGAGGCGCTTGGCCACTTTGAGGGCCCGGCCGCGGATCTCGCGGTAGTTCGTCCGATGCATCGGGCCCTCGACCATGCGCGATGCGACTTCCTGGGTCGGAAATTGGATCGCGGCGAAGTCGATGATCTTGTGCATGAGCAGGGGCCATTCCTGCATGCGTCCGAACATTTCGCTCCTCCCTTTCTCCCTGCGCGGCGGCTTGATCGCGGCGCGTGAATTGTTCATGTCTATACTGAGGCGGCGCCGATTTGCAATCGCGCGGCGCGGAATGCCCCATGCGGATACAATATCTGCGCCGTCGCGGGATTTCTACAAGGAAGGACGCGGATGACGGACCGGAGCAACCCCGAGATATCGATCCGCGTCTGGCTCCGTCTGGTGCGCCTGATGGCGCGGATGCAGGCGGCGATCGCCGAGCGGCTGCGCGAGATCGGCATCTCGATCCCGCAATGCGACGTGCTAACGACGCTGAGCGAGCAGGAAGGGGTCAACCAGCAGCAGCTCGCCGAGCGGCTCTATGTGACCAAGGGCAACATTTCCGGCCTCCTCGACCGGCTCGAGGAGGCAGGCTTCGTCGAGCGCCGCGCGGCCGCGTCGGACCGGCGCCAGTACTCGATCCATCTGACCGAATTGGGTCGCGCGATGGCCGAGAAGGCGATCGCCGTCCAGCACAAGTGGATCGCCTCGACGCTCGGGCGAGTGACCAAAGCCGACCTCGAGGCGCTCGAGACGCGGCTCGTCGCGCTGCGCGACATCGTGCGCGAGCAGGAGACGCCCGCCGAAGCGAAGGAGCGCACGACGCCGACAGAGCAGGCGTAATCTGGCGCCGTCCGAGGGGCAGGTGCGGTTCGGTGGATCGAGCCTTCGGGGCGGCCCCGTCCGACCCGATTTCCTGTTGTGCGCCGGCTAAGCGAGAATCCGAAAATCGGCGAGATGGATCACCCGGAAATTGTACACGATTCTGTTGCTGAACAGCTGCTCGCGGGCTAGCGCGGCGCGTCCTCGTAGCCGAGCCGGCGGACGCGATCGCAGGGCGCGCCTCAGGCCAAATCCCTCCAAGCCAAACCAAAGCCGGGCCAAGCCAAACCAAGAAAAACCAAGGAAACGGGCTTGGATTTTCTTGGATTTCTTCGTCCAATTCGGGGCTTTTCAATGGGTTACGGGCAATCCAAAGAAAAAAAATGTCGACCCCGGCGGGCCCCGCCGCATCATCCTGCCCTAGGGACGAGCCGCAGCTTGCGCGGACCCTGGGCGCCAGTCCCTCCATGCCAACCTCGCTTTCCCTCCCGCCGCCACGGCGGTTTATCAAAAACAGCGAAGTACCATGGGTTGCGAAAAAACGGCGGCAGCCCTGGCGGCGGGCTCGTTCCCCTTCTCCCAAAGCGGGTTCGGTCCCGTGGGCAAGTTATCCCAATGGGCGTGGCGGCCGAATCACCTCACCGGTCAAACCCGCCCATCAACATGTACTTGATCTCGACGAACTCCTCCGCGCCGTGGCGCGAGCCTTCGCGGCCGAGACCGGATTCCTTGACGCCGCCGAACGGGGCGAGCTCGGTCGAGATGGCGCCGGAGTTGATCCCCACCATGCCCTATTCAAGCGCCTCGGCGACCCGCCACACCCGCCCGAGATGGCGGGCGGCGAGTCCGTACTGGGTGTCGTTTGCGAGGCGGATCGCGTCGGCTTCGTCTTTGAAGCGGAAGACCGGCGCGACGGGCCCGAACGTCTCCTCGCGCGCGATCCGCATCGAGGCGTCGAGGCCCGAGAGCACCGTCGGCTCGAAGAAGGTGCGCCCCAAGGCGTGGCGTTTCCCGCCGATTGTCGCCCTGGCGCCCTCGGCGAGCGCATCCGCGATATGCGCTTCCACCTTTTCGACCGCCTCCGCGTTGATGAGCGGCCCTTGGTTGACGCCCGGCTCCGCGCCGTCGCCGACTTTGAGCCTGGCGACGGCTTCCAGATTCTAAAGTTCGAGGAAGGGCGCGGGGGCTTGAGGCTTGGCCAATCGCTCCGTTTCCCTTCGCCGAGTAGGCCCGGGGAATTTCACCCCGAGCCTCTCAGTCGGGTGGGATCAAGGCGCGGACCAGGCTTCGAATGATGCCGACGTTTCCTTGATCCCCCCTATCATTCCGTACGGCGGGTTTTCCCCAGTACGGCTGAAAGGCCGGCTTTCGGGCGATGCCTTCCCGATCCGTCCGTCAGTTTGAGTCCGCTCCCGACATACGCAGACGTCCGTTCGGTTTGCCTTCGTCCTTCGTGCATGGCGACATGCCTGCGATAGTTCCGCACGGTGTCGGGTCGCCCACTCGCCAATGCACCGCCATGGAGGATGGGTCGTCCTCCGCCCCAGGGGTCCTCGCTCGGGTTCGGGTTATGCCGTCCCGATCCGTCTTCACTTAATCGACCCCATGCGCCCCACTCGCAGGCACATCGCGACTTCGCCGCTTGGCGGCTTATACGCAATGCCTTCGCTGTGCGGGAGCGCCTAGGCGACCCACGAGTGGTTCCGAGCTTTCGCTGTCCATTCTTTCCCGACATGCCGCCCTCTATGACCCCGGGGAGTTTCGTCATCGTCATGGTCCAGTTCTCTGATGCCGAACATGGCCTTCGCCAGGATCTGAACAGCTCGGCACTCCCATAATTCCTGCAATCCGTTTCACGCAGGGCACGTCTTTCGGGGCTTCCCGATTCACTTCCGCTACGGCCTGTCGGTTTGCTCGCCCTCCTGTGACGGATCAGACCAGGTCTCCCCAGCCCCAGAGGACTTTTACTTCCAGGCTTCCGGCAGGTCGGTCGCCCTTCCTGCCGCTGGATATGACTACAACAGCGGCCTGAACTCCTTCTGTTGGCGGGACTCTCACCCGCTAGAATGGCAGCTAGCTTCGCTGCACCAGATCCCACCGTGCGGCGTTACCGCGGTGGGCTCTTCAGAAAGGACCTGAGGCGGGTCGATCTGGCCGCCTCGTTCACACGCGCGAGGTTCGGCTACAAGGGTTGCCAGCGCTGTGTCTGGCCCTTCGCCTGCCCCGTCGTGATCCCTTCCTGCCGCTCCCTTCTGTCCATCGCCTCGTTTCCTTCGGCGACTTCACCGATAGTATGGAGCGGTCCGACTCCCATCCGCGATGCGACGAACTGTGGTTGTCCCTCGTTCGCCGCCCCCACCGGAAACCACCGGTGGACGCTGATGGGTCTCATAGGTTCCGGAAGGCTCAATTCGCATTAGCTATGCAGTCTCTCATGTGATAGAACATAAAGTGAACGCAGGAGGCGCGCATGGACCATCAAGAATATCTGGCTTGGCTGTCTGAGATTGATGATCTCTCCCCGGAGCAGCGGATTGCAACGGTTCGGCTCTTGGCTGGTCAGCCGTCGCTGGAAGCCGTGATCGGCCTGCTGGAGGAGCGGATCGGGGCAGCGCGAAGCTGTCCGCACTGTGCGACGGGTGGAGCTGTGATCCGAGGTCGCTCCAACGGGCTGAACCGGTATTTTTGCAAGATCTGCGGCAAAACCTTCAACGCCCTGACTGGGACGCCGTTAGCCCGGCTGCGACGCAAGGATTGTTGGACGGAATTCGCCGCGTCGTTAAGCGATGGCGACACGGTGAAGACCTCGGCCGAGCGCTGTTGAAACCCTCGGTCAATTCGTCCTCTAAACGGGTCGAGGCGGCGAGGCGATCGACCGGCGCGGCGTCCAGGCCTTCTTTCAACGCTTCCGAGCGGAGGAGCCGAGCGACGGCCGAATCGATCTGCGCCATGGCGGCGTTGACCGGATCGTAGTTTTGGAGGAGGCCGGCCCGGGCCAGCAGCACATCGCGGTGCAGCGAAGCCTCGGCGAGGGCAAAATCGTCGAAGGTCCGGAGCGTCGTCGAATACTCGGCGGAGCCGGTCGAGATCTCGCGCAGCAGCAGCCAGGTCAGTAGCGCGAGCAGGAAACACGCTGCAGCGGCGCCGGGCAGCAGTCTCATTGCGGCGCCGCCTTCTGCGACGACCCGCGAGGCAGCGTGAGGGGCCTCCCGAGATACCTTCCCGTCAGGGTGTTCAGGAATGCGACGATGTCGTTGGTCTGATCGTCGGTCAGCACCCGGTCGAGCTGCGCATACGCCATCGCCTTGACCGCTTGTGGCAGCGTGGCCGCGCTGCCGTCATGAAAATACGGCGGCGTCACCGCCACGTCGCGCAAGCCCGGAACTCGAACGATCTCGGGCTCGGGAGAGGCGAGCGGATGAAAGATGCCGTGGCGCTGGTACATGTTGCCGCCGACATTGACGCCCTGGTGGCAGGAGACGCAGCCGAGCGCCTTGAACAGCCGGTAGCCGGCGAGCTCCTTTGGGGTGAGCGCACTGGCGTCGCCGCTGAGCCAGAGATCGAATCGACACCCGGGCGTCAGCGGCGACCGCTCGTAGGTCGCAATTGCGGAGAGGATTCCCGGGCCGTCCATCTCGCGCCCGTAGGCCTCCCGAAATTCCCTTGAGAGATGCTGGTCGAGACGCAGTTTCTTCAGCACTTCGTCCGAGCTCGACGCCATCCTGTCAGGTTTGCGCAAGACTTGTTCGACCTGGCTCTCGAGCGTGCGAAGATCGCCCTCCCAGTTCAACCGCCAGTTCACGGCATTGAACACGGTGGGCGTGTTGAGTTCCGGCCCGGCATCGGTCCTCGATTTCGGACGGCCGGCCTCGGCGCCATTCGTTGACGTGTCATGGCACGAATTGCAGCTCAGCGTGTTATCATGCGAGAGGCGCGGATCGTGGAACAGGCGATCCCCGAGCGCTGCCTGCCGCGGGTCCTGAACAGGCGCGGGAGGAATTGGGGTAATCGGTTCCTGGCTGAGCCCCCACTGGGCCGGCGGCGCTTGCGCGACCGACGACCCGAGGGCGCAAAGACAGACGACCACCGCGAAAACCGTCCCGCGGCTCGATCCGCAGGCGATCGCCGTCAGTCGGAGGCTGACGCTCGAGGCCGGCATGACCAGTTCACCATCCAGCGACCAGATCCAAGGCGGCGATCGCCAGGCGACGGCCCTTGTCGTCGACGACGATCCCGCCCTGCAAAGCATGATCTTAGACTACTTCGTCGACAACAACATCCGGACATTGTTGGCCGCCGGTCGTCAGGGGATGGTCGATCAACTCGCTGCCCACGAGGTCGACGTGGTGACCCTGGATCTTCGGCTCGCCCTCAAGGACGGTCTCGACCTGCTGCGGGAGATTCGACCGCGTTGCGACGTGCCGGTCATCATCGCGACGGGCCACCGCCGCGACGAGATTGACCGTGTCGTCGGTCTCGAACTCGGCGCCGACGATTACGTGACGAAACCGTTCAACTTGCGGGAGCTTCTGGCCCGAGTGCGCGCCGTGCTGCGACGGCTTGACCGGGGGCGTCCCGTCCCTCCCCGCGATCACGAACGCGGAGGCTACCAGTTTTCCGGCTGGCGATTGAACCTTCGCTCGCGGCGCCTCACCGACCCGAGCGGCGCTGAGGTCGCGTTGACCAAAGGCGAATATGCGTTGCTCGTCGCCTTCCTCGACGCTCCCCAACGGCCGCTCAGCCGCGAGCATCTTCTGCAGGCCACTCGAGTCCATGAAGACGTCTTCGATCGCAGCATCGACGTGCAGATCCTTCGCCTTCGCCGCAAGCTGGAACAAGATCCAAGCATGCCGCAATTCATCCAGACCGAGCGGGGCGTCGGATACGTGTTCGCGCTGCCGGTCCAGCGCTTCTGACGAATGGTTCGTTTGCCGCAGTATCGGACCGCAGGCGGCACTCATCAGCTCTCACGCCCGGCGACGTCCCGGCCACTGCAGCACATTCGGCGATTCGACTTGGCGATGAGGCGCGCTTTCGACGACGCCGCAATCTGCGAACGCGTCGTGGTTCTTTGCAACTGAGGCCGACGACGCCTCGGTGAGACGTCGGGAATTCCCTGAGGGCGCGGCAAGTTCCGTCTCGGCCCCAGTTGGCTGCTCACCAAGCGCCTGGGCCTCGGCAAACGGCGGCGCGCTGGCGGCGGGCGCCGCCGACTGAGACGGGACGGCTTCCTGAAGACTGGATGCGCGCGGGGGACGGACCGCGTAGGCGCTAACGGGTTCCGCAATATCCTTTAGCCTCTGCTCGCCCAAGTCGGCGAAATTCATGGCGAACTGACGCTTGGTCCGCATGTAGCAGGCATGGGAGACGCAAATGCCGCCTGGCTCCGCGATCGCCTCGAGGCGCGAGGCGACATTGACGACTTCGCCGAAGACATCGCCGCCCCTTACGATTACGTCCCCGACATTGATGCCAATCCGCAGCAGCATCTTCTCATCGTCGGGCACGCCTCGGTTGCTGAGACCGACAAGGTCCTGGATCGCCAAAGCGCAATCGAGGGCGGCGACAGTCGAGGAGAACTCCAAGAGCATCGCATCTCCGGCGGTGTTGACGGTACGCCCGCCGGCGGCCTCGACGATCGGCGAAATCGCCGCTTGGGTCTCGCAAAGCCGGCGAACGGCGCCTTCCTCGTCGCGTCCGGTCAAGCGACTGTAGCCGACGACATCGGCGGCGACGATAGCCGCCAACTTGCGTTCGAGACGCGCCCGTGCGGCTCGGCGTGTAGTGCGGCACGGTTTTGAGACACGCGGCTGCGCTTGCTCAGGCGGCCAAGGGTAAGGCGGCTGCGAGGGTCGGGTCAATCGCAATTCGTGGCGTGGTTTGCTCCTCTCTGACCCTCGCGGGCGTTTTGTATCCATGGCGCGCGACGAGCCAAGTTTCATTGTAGCGCCTGGCGAATGCGACGAGCTCGGCGCGCAGTTCCTCGATGGTTTTGAACGTCCGGACCCAGAGCAAGTTCTCCTTCAAGGTTCGGATGAAGCGCTCGGCGACGCCATTGCCCTCGGGTTCGCGCACGAAGGACGGCGAAGCTTCGATGCCCAGACACTTGATCTCGTCCTGGAAATCGCCGGACATGTAATTGGAGCCATGATCGTGACGCACCTTGAGCCCACGCGCCACGCCGGGCGCGATGGAGCCGAAGCACCGATGCACCCCCTGCCGGACCGGCTCCAGCGCCTCGAAGCGATTGGCTGAACGCGCGGCGTGAATGCCGATGATTTCTGAGTTCGCGTGTTCCACGGCGACGAAAACATAGGCCCGCCCTTGCTCGAGGGTGACGGTCTGGCTCATGTCCGTTCCCCACATTTCATTGACCTTGTCGGTGACGATGGTTCCGTCGTGCGTCTTCTCTTGGTTGCGCCCGACGCGATGGGGCGCGAGCAAGCCGTTCTCTCCCATCACCCGGCGCACGCGGCGAGGGCTCGAGCGAACCCCGGCAACGCGCAGTCGCGCCCATATTTTGCGATAGCCTTCGCCGTGAAAGTCGGACGCTTCGATTTCCCGGCGGATAAGATCGGCCAGGTCAGCATCCGGACAAGGGCCTGTCGGACCGGGGCGACGGGCGATCGCAGGCGATGGCGTTCCCTTGAGAAAGCGATACACGCCGGCGCGCGGGACATTCCACGCGCGCGAGACCCGCGCCAGGCCATAGCAACGAGACGTGGAAGGCGAGACCGTCTGGCTCATCGTCTCGACCTCCTTCGGGCCAAAGGGCTTTTGGCCTCCATGGCGGCGATCTTGGCGGACAGCAATTCGTTGTCCATGGTGATCTCGCCCACCTTGGATTTCAGTCGGGCGATTTCATCCTCGCGGTCGTCGCGCTCGCGTTCCTTCAAGGCTGACGCCGCGCCGGCGAGCGCTCGGTCCCGCCATTCGGTCAGCTTGGCCACCGAGACATTCGCTTCCCGGGCGACGACATCCAACGGTTCGCCACGCAACAAACGCGCCACCACCACCATCTTGCGTTGAACCGAATAGCGCTTCGGTCCTGCCTCGACGCCCGAGTGGGCGCCTGCGCCAGCTATGGGGGAGCGCTCCGGCGCCCCCTCGGGCTTCAGCCCTGCATCAATCGTCATTTCGAAACCTCCGGTTGCAGTTCAATTACCGCAGCCAGATGTCTCAGCTAACCGTGACGCATCCCACGTGCGGCTCGGCGCGAACTCTTTGGCCATTGTTTCGCCCACCCGATCGACGTGCGCCGCGGCCGTTCCCCACGCTCAAGGAGCGGGCGGAAAGCAATCTCAAAATCGGTTAGGCCTTCCATTTGTCCGTCTCTGTGAATACGCGCCGCCTTTTGGCACCGCGCCGCCTCGCTTTTCTTGGCTTGCGGCGAACGCTGCAAAGTGTTCGATTGGCAGGAGGAGGGCCGCGCGGCGCTGCCCGAGAATTTCAGGAAATGGGATTTGCGCTACAATTGTAATACGGATCGATAAGGGCGTCATTGCCCATGATAACCTTGAGAAGAGCGACAAGGACGATCAACAGCTCGATCCGCTGGCAAGCCGGGACGGTATTATTGACGCCGGCCAAGTCCACTCCGAGGAGGACGCCCTGACTAAGAGGATCGAGCAAGACAATGCCCGGCTCGATCGTGAAATCAGGGGCATCTGCCCAAGCTGCTGAGCTGAGGGTCTAACTGCCTGAGCCTCACACAGGGTCAGTCGCCCTCTCGCCTCGCTGCGGGCGGCCCGGGTTTCGGCTTTGGCTGCTCAACCCAAATCCTGGTGTATCGCCCATGCCAAGCAATTTTGCCTGCGCGTGCGCGTTGGTTGCGGCGCTGTCTATCCCGGCAGAGCTGGGGGTTGCTAAGGATGCGCCGCCGGTTCATCAGCGGCCGTGGCCAATCTTCAACGGGTTCAATCGCCCGCCTACCCAGGATGAACTGAGAGCGTTGCATCAGCAGGATGTTACGCTGATGCAGGCGATCGCGCCGCGACTTTCTATACTTCTTTCGGCACGGTACCGCAGTCCACATCGGCATCGATGCGCTCATGGAGGCGGGGATCGCCGACCTCGTGCGCAGATTGATCATGAGCGCTGATCTTGCGGCGGCTTTGTCCCGCTCTCTGCGATCGGCCGCCACGGCGTAGATGCGTCGTTACGGATGTATAGCGGCGTCACGCGAGGATCCGAAATTCCTTCGGGTCGATGACGCGGAAATTATCGGTGATAGTCGACGAGAACTCGTCGAAGCGCTGCGGTACGGTCTTGCGCAGGAAGCCGAGCACGGCTTCGGCAAAATCGCGGAATTTGGCGTAGCATCTGTTGTGGGTGACGTTCTCGTGCATCACCTTCCACAGCCGCTCGATCGGGTTGAGATGCGGACAGTATGACGGCACGAAGTGCAGGACGATGCGCCTCCCTGGCTGTTGCAGCCAGCCCTGGACGGCTTTGGCGTGGTGGTAACGGGCGTTGTCGAGGAAGACGTGGATGCGGCTCATCGTCGAATGGGCCCGTTCCAGCGCCTCGAACAGGGCGATGGTGCTTTGCGCATCGACGGTCTCGACATCCATGATGCGGGTTTGGCCGGTCTCCAGGTCGATCGCGCCGTGCAGGTTCAGCCGGTCGCGTCCCGACGTCGCGGGAAGCGCGCAGCGCTGTCCGCGCGGCAGCCAGCGTCCGGCTGGCTTAGCTTGGTGGGTCGGATGGACGGCGTCGACGTAGACGACCGCCTCGTCCGGACCGAGCGAATTGCGCAAGTCCTCATGCGCGTCGATGAACTTCTGCTGGGTTTCCACATCGATCTTGTCCGGCACGGATTCCGGCTTCTTCCAGTCGAAGCCGATGCGGTTCATCAGCTTGATCAGTCCAGAGCGGCCGTAGTCGAACCCGAACCGCTCCAGGATGAACTGCCCGATCTCGGTGGTCGTCGTCGGCAGCACCTCCGTCGCCCAGGCGCGCAATTCGTCGATCTGGAGTGGCCACAGCCGTCCTATTCCGCCCTTCAGATCGAACAGGACGATCGCCTCGACGCCGCCTTCCTGGAATTCCTTGAGCCAGGCACGCACGGTCGAATTGTCGAGGAACAGCGCTTCGGCGACCTCGGCGTAGGACCACCCCTTGTCGAGCAGAAGGATGGCGTTCGCCCGGCGCACGATGCGATGCTCCTCCAGCCCGTCCCTCACGATCTTCACCAGGTCGGCACGGTCCGCTGCACTGAGGAAATTACGGTTCGTCTTCACCAGGCAACTGGAATCGATCCCGCTGATTCGGTCAAACGATTTTTCGGATGTCCAAGGAATCCCGCTATAACGCAATATCCGATCCCTGAAATTCCTCGGTATATAGCAGGGTCGTCCTACCGTGCCGGTCGTTGCTCGGCTGCGTTGGTCGGAGATCGTCCTGGCCGGCGCCGCGCTTACCGGGAGACGGACCATGTCAAATCCGATTCTGAAGCAGGCCGTCGTCATTGGCGCCGGGATGGGAGGCCTCGCCGCGGCCAAAGCCGTCGCGCCCCATTTCGAAAAGGTCATCGTGCTCGAACGCGACTCGCTGCTGGACGCGCCCGCGCCGCGCTTGGGGACGCCTCAGGCGCGACATACGCATGGGCTCCTTGCGGGCGGACACCGCGCGCTCGAGCATCTGTTTCCCGGCATCGAGCTCGATTTCATCGAGGCCGGCGCCGTTCGGATGCGCCTTCGGCGCGACATGCGCTTCGAGGTTCCGGGTTTCGATCCTCTTCCGCAGCGCGACTTCGGATTCGATCAATTCGCCCTATCACGCCCCGCGTTGGAGCGCGTCCAGCGATCGAGATCGGCATGGATCAGGCCTATGCGACGGCCGTCTTCGAGACGCCCGGCGACGCTCCGACGAATTGGCTCGGCGTGGTGCATGTACCGACGCCGCCGGGCGGCAGCCGCTTGGGGATCATCCTGCCCATGGAGGGGCGACGATGGAGCGTTTCGGTTTGCGTAAACCACGGCGAAGCGTCGCCGAGCGATATCGACGGGTTCATGGCCTTCGCGAAGTCGTTCCGCATGCCGACGATCTACAGTGCCATCCGCAGCGCGAAGCGCGTTGGCGACATCGCGCGTTTCGGGATGCCCTGCAGCGTGCTGCGCGCTTTCGATAAGGTCGACTGCTTCCCGCGCGGTTTGGTCCCGCTCGGAGACTTCGGTCTGCCGTTTTCCCCCCCGGTCCAGGGCCAGGGGATGTCCGTGGCGGCGCGGGAGGCTCACTTTCTCGCGAGCCTCTTCGAGTTGCGGCGCGAGCGCGGTGATCCGCTCGATGGTCTCGCGGAGGCGTTCTTCCGTGAAATCCAGCCGCTTCTCGAAGCCCCGTGGACGGTTGCAATGAACGATCTCGTCTATCCGCAGACGCGCGGGGAGCGGCCGCCGGACTTCGAAACGAGGCTTCAATACGTACACGCGCTCATGCGTCTCGCGGCCGAGGACTACGAGACGGACAGGATCGTGTTCGGGGTGCGGGCGCTCCTCAAGCCGCAGAGCGCGCTGCGCGAGCCCTGGCTTGCCAGCCGAGTCAAGGCCATGATGGCGACAGCCCAGGTGGCCAGCCCTGCTTTCCGCCGCGGCGAACCTCGCGAGTTCGACCTTGAACGAACAAGCAATGAATCAGCCCCGGCCAAGTGGGGCAACCTGGAGTGAAAGTCATGGATGCTGAAAGGGGGCGCCATTGTCGGACAGCGCGTCGATCTATTCGGGCCGTCCGTGGAATTCCTGACGTCGCCGAGTGAAGCGCAGAAACGCTTCTGCGTGCTGAGGGGCGTGATCCCGCCGGGCGTCTCCGTGCCGTTCCATAGCCACGCTGACATCGAGGACTTTTATGTCGTCTCGGGCGAAGTGCTGGCTCTGAGACAGGGGGCGCATGGATACGAGTTGATCGTGCGCAAGGCGGGAGATTACGTCCGGGTTCCCAGCGGCGTACGGCATGGATGGCGCAATGTTTCCAACGAACCGTTCGTCTCGCTGATCATCACCACCCCGACGCTCGGCAAATTCTTTCTCGAGGCGGGAAGGCCGATCGAGCAGGGGTCTCAACCTCCGACATCGGAGGATCTTGCGAGGTTGGCGAATGTCTCGGCGCAATACGGCTACCGGAACGCCGCTCCGGAAGAAAATGCCGCCGTCGGCATTCGCCTTTGATCGGGCGCAGCCTCGGCGAGCGCCCTCCGCGCCAAGTCGATCGGCCCGCGAGACCCGGACACGCTGCGAACCCACGACGCGTCGCCGCTGTAACAAACGTAACTCAATTTCGGACGACTGAAATCCGTCTGAAGCGCGGCGCGGTCATTGCCTTGCGGAGAAGCGGACGTCAGGCGCCGCTTCATGGACACCACATTTCAAGGACATTCTCTATGGATGCGAAACCCATGACGGCGCTCGAGGTCGAGGCGCTCGCTTGGTCGACACTGACGATCGCGCCGGACGCCGAGGACCTACCCGAGCGTTCGCCGACGCCGCCAGAAGGCCGGCGCGCCGTCATGCGCCAGCTCGTCGGCATGGCGCTTCTCGCGGGCGCCGCGGCGGCGAGGTGTTTCGGCAGGCAACAGCGGGACCCAGCGGCCCTGCCTCCCGACTGAGGCGGCGCAAACGGGTCGACCGGCGTCTCAAACGTATTCCTGATTACCCACCATCCTCAGCCAGCTTTAGCAGTGTGTATGGCATTGGCAGAGTGCGGACGCTGGCCCAGGTCAGGCGGGGGATCATGGCGGCGAGGTCGTACCTTCGATTGAAGCGGTATTGGTATTCCGCCAGGTAACGCGGCACGTGCTTGCTGCTGATCGAGCGGTAAGTGCCGGTAATGGCGGACTTGATGTTGCCGAGCGCGGTATTGTGAGGCAAAGCACGCCAACCCATCACTGACCACGGCACAGTCCGGCGCCAAGCTGCGTTCGGGAAAATCCTCGATCGCTGCACCAGAAAATCGGGCGACACGACGCAGCTTCAAGCGTACAGGCTTGCCGTCCTCGGTGGTTTCGACCGCAGCCACGAACGGCGTCTTGCCAGCCGCCCCGCGGCCCCGTTTGCCGCCGCGGCGCTCGCCACCAACATAGGGTCATCGATTTCTATCCGCCCGGAAAGCCTCTTGGTCGCGTCACGTTCGAGCATGACCTGCTTGAGCTTGTGCTTAACTTTCCAGGCGGTGTCTTGCTTGACGCCCAGACGGCGACCCAGCTCGATGCTGGAAATGCCCTTCTTGCTCTGCGTCATGTGATACATGGCGCAAAACCACTGGCGGAGGGTCAGCTTGGTCGAGGCGAAGATCGTGCCGGCGGTGGGCGAGGTCTGCCGACGGCAAGCGCTGCACTGAAACAGCCCGCGCGATTTGATCACCGAATGCTTCCGGCCGCCGTACGCCGGACACTCAAACCCGTCCGGCCAGCGGGCCCCGATAACCACAGCCCGGCACAATTTCTCGGTGCCATAGAGCCGATCAAACTCTTCTGAAAGGCCCTTCTGGAACTGAACTAGGTTACGCGCCATCGCGCTCCGCCACTCCCGAACACCCATCCTCTGTTCATGCTTTGTACCACACGCAGAGCGGCTGAACAATATGGGTAATCAGGAACCTATTTGAGTATGCGGTTGCGGCCGCGCGCCGGCGATTTTACGAATTGAGTTCGGTGCCCACCCCCGCCTCTGTCCCGGCATGCATCGACAGGCTCATGCCTCGACAGGCTCGGCATGTTGGGCAGAACGAGGGGCGGGCAGCCGCATTCCGCCCAACAGGGGGATTCATGCATTCCTATCAGCGGGCGATCGCCGTGGCGTTGGCTACCTTCGGCGCCAGCGTCGTCGGCATGCTGTTGCAACACGTCGTGCCGGCGCAGGTGCTGACGGATTCGAAGGGCGCGGTCGGGGCGATGGTCGGGCTCATCACCCTGTTGCTGGCGCTCGTCCTCGGCCTCCTCGTCTACACCGCCTTCAGGTCTACACGACGCAGCAGGCCGAGGCGCAAGGGCTCGGCCCCATGGTGATCGAGCTCGATGTCATCCTCGAGCAATACGGGCCCGAGGCGCTGCGGGGGCGGGTGGGCTTAAGGGAGGCGCTCGGGCGCTCGCGCAAGCGCTTCTTCGGCGACGCCAAGCGTGGGCCGCAGGCTCATACGTTCAAGGAGACCCGGGCGACGATGCATTGGATGAACACCTATTTCGACAGCCTTCAGCCCTCGACGGAAAGGCAGCAGCAATTGCTGACCTCGGCCAGGGACCTCGCGAAGACCTTCGCTGAGACTCAAATGCTGATGGCCCGGCAACTCGCCAATCCGTTCCCTGAGCACCTGCTCGTCGTCGTCGTCTTCTGGGCCTCCCTGCTTTTTCTCGGCAATGGCCTCCTCGCCGCGCCGAACGCGGTCACGGTCGTGGCGCATCTTTTGGGCGCGATCGCCGTCGGCAGCGCGGTCTTTCTGATTTTGGAGTTGAGCCGCCCCTATTCCGGCGCAATCCGCCTGTCCTCCGCTCCCCTCGACCAGCTGCTGGCGCAGCTCGGGGACGCGGGCAAGGTCGCGGGTTAGTTAGTCTCTAATGGGGCGTAGCGCTGCGGACGGGGACGCACGCGCCGATCCTCATACTGAGCCTCGCGAAGTGTGTGGGCACGGGACAGGCGGGTCCGCGCATGTTTGTCATGCCCGCGCAAACGGACCGCGTTCGCGGGGATGACACTTTGGGACGGGACCTCGGCTGCATTTGCCGTGACGGCCGTGAACGGCGGGCCTTCGCTATAGCTCGACCACCTGCCGCACGCCGATCCCCTCGCGCAGCCGGTCGAACCCCTCGTTGATGTCCTCGAGCTTCAGCCGGTGCGTCAGCAGCGCGTCGACCGGGAGTTTGCCCGCCTTGAAGAGGGCGATGTAGCGCGGCACGTCGCGCAACGGCGCGGCCGAGCCGATGTAGGAGCCTTTGAGCGTGCGCTCCTCGGCGACCAGCGTGACCGGAGCGAGCGCCATGCGCTTGTCGGGGTGCGGCAGCCCCGCGGTGACGGTCGTCCCGCCGCGCGCCGTGACGGCATAGGCGAGTTCGAGCGCCGGCACGGCGCCGGCCATGTCGAAGGCGATCTCGACCCCGCCGCCCGACAGGCCTCGGACGGTCTGGGCCGCATCCGGCGCCCCGGCATTGACGGCGTCGGTCGCACCCAGCGCGCGTGCGAAGGCGGTTTTTTCGTCGGACAGATCGACGGCGACGATCTGCCGCGCGCCGGCGAGTTTCGCGCCGAGGACAGCGCTTAAGCCCACGCCACCGAGGCCGACCACCGCGACGGAGGCGCCCGGTTCGACCCGCGCCGTATTGACGACGGCGCCGACGCCGGTCAGCACCGCGCAACCGAACAGGGCCGCGAGCTCGAACGGCAGGTCGGAATTGATCTTTACGCACGACTCCCGCGCGACCACCGCATGAGTGGCGAAGGCGGACACGCCGAGATGGTGGTTGACCGGCTCGGCGCGCAAAGAGAGCCGCCGCTCGCCGGAGAGCAGCGTCCCGGCGCCGTTGGCCTTGGCGCCCGGCTCGCAGAGGGCCGGGCGCCCCTTCGCGCAGGGGCCGCAGCGCCCGCAACTCGGCACGAAGACGAGAACGACGTGGTCGCCGACGACGAGATCGCCCACGCCCTCGCCGAGCGCCTCGACGATTCCAGCCGCCTCATGCCCCAGCGCCATTGGCGTCGGCCGCGGCCGCGAGCCGTCGATGACGGAGAGATCGGAGTGGCAGAGCCCGGCCGCCCTGACACGGACCAGGATTTCCCCCCGGCCGGGCGGGGCGAGGTCGAGCTCCACGACCTTGAGCGGCCGCGACTGGGCATAGGGCGGGGGGAGGCCGATTTTGTTGAGGACGGCGGCTTCGACGCGCATGGGTTTTTCCGAGGGCGAAACGCAGGGCGCCATGCTAGCCACAGACCGCGCCGATTGTCATGGGTGACCAAACGGCCTTGCGCCAATAATAGAAGGACGTCTGCACTGGAGTTTGGGGCCGGTTGCGGGTTCATCCGGGGCAAATGCCGGCCGCGGCCGACGCGATCGGCCACTCCCGGAGAATTCCCTGCTCTCTCTCGAAAGTACCCTGCGAATTCCCTGCTCGGCCGAAAAAAATTCCCTGCTCCGGCGTTGAGGGAATTTGCGCGCAAGGTACCTGAATCGTTCATCTTTTTGGGGCGCTTTTGGCCGAAAAAGCGAGAATTCCCTGCTCTTTCCCTGCTGGCAGGGAACATGAGCTGTCGCCGGGGGCCACGGACCCGGTCGGCGACGGTTGCGGGCGGGGCCCGACTCCCTTGCGCGCATTCCGCGCCTGCGCCACATAATTCCTCGTCTCCGGCCGACGCCGGAAGCGAACGTGGAGCGTCCCATGCCGCAAACCAGCAGCCGTTTCTTCGACGACCTTTCGCGCCTGATGACCGATGCGGCGGGCCTCGCCGACGGCGCTCGGCGGGAAGCGCAGACCTTCGCCCGAAGCCAGCTCGAGCGGATGATGGCCGGCATGGACATCGTCAGCCGCGAGGAATTCGAGGCGGTCCGCGAGATGGCGGCGCGGGCGCGCGACGAGAACGAAAAGCTCGCCGCCCGAATCGCCGCGCTCGAGGCGAAGCTCGCCGAACCAAAGCCTTAGCGTCTGTTTCAAGTCATCCTGAGGCGAAGAGCGCTCTTAGTCGTTCCGGGCCTCGGCAGAGTCTTGATTCGTTTCGCAGAATTTGTGGACGAACGAACTCGCGGCGGTTTACGATTCGGCGCGAATCGTCGAGGCTGCGATGGTCCGCCTCGCACCAGACCGAGATGAGGCGGATCGCGTCCGGCGCTCGGCCTCGTCGAAGGGCTTCGGCTGTATGTGCGTTGTTCTCCCCGCGTTTTGATCCATTTGCGCCGAAAAATTCCTGATGACCCTGACAGAGATTGTCGCCGACGAGCGGCCCGAACACCCCGTCGACGTCGTGGAGCGGTTGGCCGCCGTCAACGAATGGGCATTCGACCGCGTCGAGGATGACGAGATTTCCATCCTCGTTTCCGGCGCCTGGGCCAACTACGACCTCTCCTTCACCTGGATCCCGGAGATGGAGACGCTTCATGTCGCCTGCTCGTTCGACCTCAAGGCGTCGCCTCGCAAGCGCGCCGCGATTGCGGAGCTTGCCCAGCTCATCAACGAGCAGTTGTGGCTAGGCCACTTCGATCTGTGGAGCGGGCAGGATCTGGTGATGTTCCGACACTCGCTCTGCCTCGCCGGCGGCGCGAGCGCGAGCGACGCCCAGTGCTCGGCCGTGGTGAAGGCGGCGGTCACCGCCTGCGAGACTTACTATCAGGCTTTCCAGTTCGTCTTGTGGGCCGATCGCGACCCGCGCGAGGCGATGGCCTTTGCGGCCTTCGAGACGAGGGGCTCGGCCTGACCGGCGCAACAAGCGCAGTCACATAATTGGGCTGGCGTCAGCTCGCTTTTGCGTGTAAGAGCCCCGCTTCCCCATTTTCCGCGCGCGGCGAAAAGCGAACCTGCGCGCCCGATTGGAGTCGCACCAATGGCCGTCCCCAGACGCAAAACTTCCCCGTCGCGCCGCGGCATGCGCCGCTCGGCGGACGCCCTCGAGGCTCCGACTTATGTCGAAGACAAGGATTCGGGCGAACTGCGCCGTCCCCATCACATCGACCTGAAGACCGGGATGTATCGCGGCCGCCAGGTCTTGAAGCCGAAGTCTACGGCCGGCGAAGCCTGAGCGCTTCGCGCTGCTTGTTCCATCACGACTGAAAGCCGGCCTTGGGGCCGGCTTTTGTCGTCTTGCGCGCCGCGGTCGGCGCGTCCGGCTCCGCCTGGCAGGGCGAAGAGGCGCGCCGCCGATGCGCGATTCGCAGTTCCGGTTGGGGCCGTGAACATTACAAAGCTTTCATCTTCGGGCCATGGACGCGTTAGGCCGTAAGCGGCACAATGGCGAGAACGGATCGACCGACCTCATCCGTCAGTGCGGGGTCCTGTGATGCTTCCAGTACGTTCTCGTTCTCTTCGCGCCGCCCTCCTGGGGGCGGCCGCGGCGATGGCCTTGGGCGGGGTCGCGTTCGAGAAGACATCCATTCCGGCCGCCGCCGCCGCCGCGACGGCCGCGCCCTCGGCGATTGCGCCGCAGCCCGCCGGTGGCCCGGCCTCTTTCGCCGACATTGTCGACCGGGTGAAGCCGGCGGTGGTTTCGGTCAAGGTCAAGCTTTCGAACGCCGATACGTCCGACGACGAAGATTTCCAGGGCATGCCGGACTTCCCGCCGAACAGCCCGTTCTATCGTTTTTTTCGGCATTTCGGCCTGCCGGGCCATGGCGACGGCGACAGCACACCGCGCCGCCACTCCACCATGGCGGAAGGCTCGGGGTTCTTCATAACCGCCGACGGTTACATCGTCACCAACAACCACGTCGTGGACCACGCGAGCGAAGTGACGATCACGACCGCCGACGGCAAGACGATGTCGGCCAAGGTAATCGGCGTGGACAGCAAGACGGACCTTGCCCTTCTGAAGGCGCAGGGAAGCGACTTCCCGTTCGTGTCGTTCGCGTCGCAGCCTCCGCGCGTCGGCGACTGGGTGATCGCGGTCGGCAACCCGTTCGGCCTTGGCGGCACGGTGACGGCCGGCATCGTTTCGGCTCGCGGGCGCGACATCGGCTCGGGGCCCTACGACGACTTCCTGCAGATCGACGCGCCGGTCAACCATGGCAATTCGGGCGGCCCGACCTTCAACGCCGAGGGAGAGGTCGTCGGCGTGAACACCGCGATCTTCTCGCCTTCCGGCGGCAGCGTCGGCATCGGCTTCGCCATTTCAAGCGACGTGGTCAAGAACGTCGTGCAGCAGCTCAGGGAAAACGGCGTCGTGACCCGTGGCTGGATCGGGGTTGAAATTCAGCCGGTGACTGCCGACATCGCTGATGATCTCGGATTGAAGAGCGCATCGGGCGCCCTTGTTGCGCAGGCGGAGAAGAATTCGCCTGCCGCGGCCGCCGGGATCAAGAGCGGCGACGTGATTACGGCTGTGGACGGCCAGACGGTCGCGGACCCGCATGAGCTGGCCCGGCGCATTGCAGCGCTCGGGCCGAAGAAGACCGCCACGATCGCTCTGATCCGCAACGGTTCCCCGATGGCGATCGACGTCACGCTCGGGACCATGCCGGCCGATAAGACCGCCAGCGCGGAACTCGGATCCAGCGGGAACGACTTTGCGGAGAGCGGCGTTTCTTCGCTAGCAAATCTCGGCCTGACGTTGCGGCGCGGCCAGGACGGCGTGCTCGTGACCGACGTCGATCCGGACAGCACGGCTGCGGAAAAGGGCCTGAAAGAAGGAGATGTGATCCTCGAAGTCGCAGGCAAGTCTGTCGCCCACCCGTCTGACGTGGCTGAGGCGATCGACGCGGCCAAGAGCGACGGCAAGAAGAGCGTTCTGATTCGCGTGAAGTCGGGCGAGGGCGAGCACTTCGTCGCCTTGCCAACCCGCGCATCGTAGAGATCGTCGGCGTCTCTCGTCGGGCGCCGACCGGAAAGGACGGCAGGGTATTTGGGCTTGTCCCCGGCCCAGCGCGAAGCGCGCCCTGTCTGTCCAGTCGGCGGTCGCACATTCCCCGCCCGCGCGACCCCGGCAAGGTGGCGGCAGGTCCTTATCAAGCCCCCCGAGGACCTGCCGCCATTCCTTTGGTCTCTCGGCCAAGAACCGCTATATATCCCTCATGCGCATCCTTGTGATTGAAGACGATCGGGAGGCGGCCGCCTATCTCGCCAAGGCCTTTCGCGAGGCCGGCCATGTCGTTGACCTCGCTTACGACGGCGTCACCGGATACGACATGGCGGTCGAAGGCGGTTATGACGTCGCGATCGTCGATCGCATGCTGCCGAAGATGGATGGGCTGACGCTGGTCGGCGCGTTGCGCAATCAGAAGAACGAGACGCCGATCCTGATCCTGTCGGCGCTGGGCCAGGTGGACGACCGAGTGAAGGGTTTGCGCGCCGGCGGCGACGACTATCTCTCGAAACCCTACGCGTTCTCCGAGCTGCTCGCCCGGGTCGAAACGCTGGCCCGCAGGAAGCCCAAGGGCGCGCCGGAAGAGACGGTGTTACGCGTCGCCGATCTCACGCTCGACCGGCTTTCCCACAAGGTGACTCGCGCGGGCGAGGAGATCGTGTTGCAGCCGCGCGAGTTTCGCCTGCTCGAATATCTGATGCAGAACGCGGGGAAAGTCGTCACGCGCACAATGCTGCTCGAGCATGTGTGGGACTATCATTTCGACCCGCAGACGAATGTGATCGATGTCCATGTATCGCGCCTGCGCGCCAAGATTGATCGTGATTTCGACGCGCCGTTGTTGAGCACGGTGCGCGGCGCGGGATACATGATTCGTGACGGCGCTCGGTAAACTCTTCCGCGCCACCGCCTTTCGCCTCGCGCTGGCGATCCTGGCCCTTAGCGCCGTGGGCGCCGGGATCGTGTTGACCGCCGTAGCCTGGCAGGTCGTCAAGCTCGTCGACCAGGAGACCGCCCGCACGATCGACGCGGAGGCCAAGGGCCTCATCGACAGCTACGACCGTGGCGGGCTGATGGGCCTTTACTCGGCCATCGAAATGCGCAAGCGCCAGCCCGGCGCCTCGCTCTATCTGCTGACGGATCCCGCCGGAGAGCCGCTCGCGGGCAACGTGGCGCAAATCCCTCCTGAAGTCCTGGAGCAGCCCGTCTTCGTCGACGTTAACTACCGCAGCAACGTAGCCGGCGCCCAGATGCGTCAGGCATTGGTCAGGGTCTACCGGCTTCCGCCGGGGTTCCTGCTTCTGGTCGGGCATGACCTCGGCGATCGCGCGCGAATTGAGAAAATCATGGTGAGGGCGCTCGCGGTATCGCTGGTCTTCTTCGCCGCGCTGGCGGCGCTCGGCGCGCTGTTCGTCGCGCGGCGCGTGCTCAAGCGCATCGACGACATCAACACATCGGCGCACGGCATCATGGACGGCGACCTCACCCGACGGCTGCCCGTATCCGGCTCGGGCGACGAACTCGACCGCCTGGCCGAGGGCCTCAACGAGATGCTCGCGCGGATCGGCGAACTCATGCAGGGCTTGCGCGAGGTGTCCGACAACATCGCCCACGATCTGCGCACGCCGCTCACCCGCCTGCGCAATCACGCCGAGGCTGCGCTCGCGTTCGGCGGCGACGCCGCCGCGTACCGGGCGGCGCTCGAAAAGACGATCGAGGAGTCCGACAGCCTGATCAAGATCTTCAACGCACTGCTCCTGATCGCGCGCGCCGAGGCCGGCGCAAACCTCGAGGGGCTCCAGCCCTTCGAGGTCGGCGAAGCAGCCCGAAGCGTCGCCGAGCTCTACGAACCGATCGCCGAGGAGGAGGGCGTCGCGCTGAAGGTCGAGACCGAAGGGCGGCTGATCGTGCGGGGAAACCGCGAGCTCCTCGGACAGACGATCGCCAATCTGGTCGACAACGCGCTCAAATACGGCGCTCCGAGGGAAGGCGGCTTGGCAGCCGTCAGGCCGGACGTCGTCATCTCGGTGCGCCGCGCCGGGGCCTCAGTCGCGTTGACCGTCGCTGATCGCGGCCCCGGCATCGCGGCGGAGGACCGGGCGCGCGTCCTCGACCGCTTCGTCCGCCTGGAAGGCTCCCGCTCGCGGCCTGGCTCGGGGCTCGGCCTTTCGCTCGCCGCGGCCGTTGCGTGGATGCACGGAGGGACGGTCGAGCTCGAGGACAACGCGCCGGGTCTTCGCGTGTGCGTGACCTTGCCCGCCGAGCCGGCGCCGCTCTCGCTGCCGGCGGCGGTCGACGGGGGCGTGCATGAGCCCGTCGCTGGCTGAAAGCTTCGTCGCCGCCCCGCGTCTCGCCGCGCCCGCCGAGGCGCGCCGCAAGCTCGCCGCCCTGGCCGCGGAGCCGCAGGCGAGGCGCCTCGTCCCGGCGCTCGGCCGCGAGAGGGTTCGCGACCTCCTCCTGGGCCTCGCCGATCATTCGCCTTATCTCTGGACCCTCGTCACGGAAGACCCCGCGCGGCTTGCGCGTCTGCTCGCCCGGCCGCCCGAAAAGTCTCTTGACGCCATCATTGCCGCTCTCGCCGCCCGGCGCGACGAGGACGAAGCGCAGCTGATGCGGGCGTTGCGTCGCTGCAAACGGGAGACGGCGCTCATCGTCGCGCTCGCCGACATCGGCGGCGTATGGGACGTGACCGAGGCGACCGAGGCCCTGACCCTGTTCGCCGACGCCGCCCTCGGCGCGGCGCTCAGCTTTACCCTGCGGGAGAACGCGCGAATGGGCCGCCTCGCGCTTGATTTCGACGCGCCCGACCCGCAAACGGGCTCGGGCGTGGTCGTCCTGGCGCTCGGCAAGCATGGCGCGCGCGAGCTCAATTATTCGAGCGACATCGACCTGATCGTGCTCTACGACGGGGCCGCCGCGTCAATCCCCGAAGGCGTGGAGCCCGCCCCCCTGTTCGTGCGCATGACGAAGGCGCTCGCCCGTCTCCTGCAGGAGCGCACCAGCGACGGCTACGTCCTCAGAGTCGACCTGCGCCTCAGGCCCGACCCCGCCTCGACCCCGGTTGCGCTCTCGACCATCAGCGCTTACGCCTATTACGAAACGCTCGGCCAGAACTGGGAGCGCGCGGCGCTGATCAAGGCGCGTCCCGCCGCGGGCGATCTGGATCTCGGCCGGCGCTTTCTCGCCGAGCTCGCCCCCTTCATCTGGCGCAAGTACTTCGACTATGCCGCCATCGCCGACATCCACGCGATGAAGCGCCAGATCCACGCAGTGCGCGGGCATGACCGCGTCGTCGTTCCCGGTCATGACGTCAAGCTCGGCCGCGGCGGCATCCGCGAAGTCGAGTTCTTCGTCCAGACGCAGCAGCTCATTTTCGGCGGAAGGCGGCCGCAGATGCGCGGATCGCGCACACTCGACATGCTGCGCCAGCTCCACGAGGACAAGTGGGTGACCGCCGAGGCGGTCGAGGACCTGACCCGGGCCTATGTCTTCCTGCGCCGGGTCGAGCACCGGCTGCAGATGATCGCCGACGAGCAGACGCAGCGCCTGCCGTTCGAGCGGGCGGAGCTCGCGCGGTTCGCCAAGTTTTGCGGCTACGCGCGGCTCAAGTCTTTCGCCAAAGAGCTGACCCTCCATCTGACGCGCGTCGAGCGGCACTATGCGCGCCTGTTCGAGGACGCGCCGACGCTCAGCGGCGCCACGGGCAATCTCGTCTTCACCGGCGTCGTCGACGACCCGGAGACGCTGGCGACCCTGCGCCGCCTCGGCTTCCGCCGTCCGGAAGTCGGCGGCCGAGACAATTCGCGGCTGGCATTTCGGCCGGCGGCCGGCGGTGCGCAGCGCCCGCGCGCGCGAGGTGCTGACCGAGCTGACGCCCGCGCTGCTCGAGGCTTTCGCCGGCTCGGGCGACGCCGACGCGGCGCTCGCCGCCTTCGACGAGGCGATGGCGCACATGAACGCCTCGGTCGAACTCCTGTCGATCCTGCGCTCGAACGCGCACGTGCGCGAACTGTTCGGCGACGTGCTCGGCTCCGCCCCGGGCTCGCGCAGGTCATCGCGACCCGCCCGCACGTGCTCAACTCGGCGATCGATCCGGCCCGGGGAAACCATTTCGAGGAGAGCCTCGGGGAAGAGGACATGCGCGCGCGGGCCGAAGCCTATGTGGCGCAGGCCCGGACCTACGAGGACGCGCTCGACCGGGCGCGCGACTTCGCGGCGGAGGAGATGTTCCTCATCGGCCTCAATCTGCTGTCGGGCCGGCTCGATCCCGACCGCGCGGGGCGGCCTACAGCGCGCTCGCGCAGGGTCTGGTCGGAACGATGCTGAAGCGGGTCGAGGACGTCTTCGCCGCCGACCATGGCGCGGTGCGCGGGGGACGCGTGGCGGTAGTCGCGATGGGCAAGCTCGGCTCGCGCGAGATGACGGCGGCCTCCGACCTCGACCTCATCCTGATCTACGACTTTCCGCCCGACGCCGGGGAGTCCGACGGGGCGAGGCCGCTCGGCGCGAGCCTCTATTATTCGCGCCTGACCCAGCGCCTGCTCGCCGCGCTGACCGCGCCGACCCGGCGGGCAAGCTCTACGAAGTCGACATGCGGCTCAGGCCCTCGGGCCGCCAAGGGCCGCTCGCGACCCAGTTCTCCGCCTTCGCCCTCTACCAGCGGGACGAAGCGGAGACCTGGGAGCACATGGCGCTGACGCGCGCCCGCGTCGTCGCCGGCGACGCGGGCCTCGCGGCGGAGGTCGCGAAGGCCGTGCGCGAAGTCCTCCTGCGCAAGCGGGACGCGGAAAAAATCGCCCATGACGTGCGCAAGATGCGCGCGCTGATCGCTCACGAGAAAAAGGCGACCGGGATGTTTGGGACCTGAAGCTCGTCAAGGGCGGCCTGATGGACATCGAGTTCGTCGCCCAATATCTGAGCCTCGCCTTCGCCCATGCGCGACCCGGCATCCTCGACGTCTCGACCGCAGGGTGATCGACAAAGCGGGCCCGGCGGGCCTCCTCTCGCCCGACCAGGTCGAGACCCTCGTCGAAGCCCACCGGCTCTACACCGACGCGACCCAGTTCATGCGCCTCGCCATCGCCGGCCCGTTCGACCCCGCGACGGCCGCCGCCGGCGTCAAGCGCCGCATCGCCGCCGCGACCGGCTTTCCCGATTTCGAGGCCTTCGTGCGGCGCTGGACAAGGCGCGAAAGCGCGTGCGCGAGGCTTACGGGGCGATCCTGGACCGATGACTGTAGCCGCGCGATCAGCGGGGCGCTGCACGGGCAGATTTGCGACCGCTCTAATTTGGCTCGGGCGCTGCGGTTGCCGTCAGGCCGGGGTGCGGCAACGCGGTTTCGGATCCGCTGGTAACATGCGGCAAAAACTAGCGGATTTCGCCAAACGGATTGCGTCCGCCTCAGTTTCTCCGAGCAAAGTTGTCGACAATTCAAGGTGTTGATTCTGATAAACGCTGGCGCTGCGTGGCCGCGCCGGTAGCGAGCCCCTCGATCAGCGCCTTCAGCGTCGCGACGGTGGAGGCGTCAGCCTCGCCGTCGACTCGCTCGGGCCGGAAATGGCGCTGGAAGGCCTCGACCACGGCGCGGGTGCGCCGGTCGTAGACGCCGGTCAGCTCGATTCCGTAGCCGTAGAGCGCCAGCATCGCCTGCAGCGCCCGCACCGGCGGGCCTTCCTCCTCATGGCGGAAGAGCGCCCCGCCGCCGATCGGAGCGGGCTCGACCCAGTGGCCGACCCCGCTTTCCCACAGCCGCCGCCACGGGAAAGCTTCGCCTGGATCGCGCTTGCGGCCGGGCGCGACGTCGGAATGGGCGAGCACCCGTTCGGGCGGGATGTTCCAGCGCGACAGAAGATCGCGCGCAAGCTCGATCGTCGCCGCGATCTGGCGGTCGGGAAAGGGCGGCGAGCCGCCGTCATGGCCGGGATTGACGATCTCGATCCCGATCGAGGCGGAGTTCAGGTCGCTCTCGCCCTTCCAGAAGGCCTTGCCGGCGTGCCAGGCGCGGCGCCCTCGGCGACCAGCTGGTCGATCCGCCCGTCCTCCCAGACGAAATAGTGCGCACGACACTTCGGACGCCGGATTCGTCAGGAGCTCGAGCGCCGCCTCGGCCGTCGGCATGCCGGTGTAATGCAGGATGAGGCAGTTCGGAGGCCCCGCCCCGACGTTGGCCGAAATTCGGCGACGGAACGAAGCGGGCGGCGAGGGGGCTGTCGGGGGTCGAGCGGGGATTCATCTTCCGTCATGGCCGGGCTTGTCCACGACCTCTACCCAGTAATCTCTCTCCAATCAAATCTTCTACAAGCCCGACCCGAGGAAGCGGGCATAATCTTTTCTTCTCCCGCTCGCGAAACTGAAGGACGGCACGGTCGCACGAATGGCCGGGACGAGCCCGGCCATCGCGCGTGTTGCTTGGCTGCAGGCGACTTGCGCCGGCCTTAGGCGCTCAGTAATACGCCACGCAGACGCGGTTGCCGTTGTAGTCGTAGCCCCAGCGCGCGCAGGGGCCGGGCGGCGGCCCGGCGTAGGGCGGCGGCGCGCCATAAGCCGGCGGGGGCGGCGTCGCGGCGGCGCCGATTATCGCGCCCGACGCCGCGCCGATCGCGGCCCCCGCCAGCGCGCCGCCGGCGCTGCCGGGAGACCGCCGAGCCGATCAGGGCGCCCGCGCCGCCGCCGAGCGCGCCGCCGACAAGAGCGTTCTGCTGCTGCGGGGTCTCGCAGGCCGAGACCGACACGGCCGCGGCCAGCGCCAGCGAAAGAGCCAACATCTTCTTCATGGAAACGATCTCCCGTCCGTCTTTCGTTGGCTTTAAAGGGTCGCCCTTCCGCGAAGCCCTCGGTCGCGGCGGATGCCGCGCAAACGAGCCAGCCCCGCCCGTTCGGGCGGCACATTCCCACAATCCAAATGAAGCTGCAATGAACGACCCTTCAGCTACATTTCTGTCACAGGCCGCCTGCGAGGCCTAAGCCCGCGCCGCCGACGACGTGTCGCAGGGAGGGGACCACGCATTCCGGGGCGACGGTCGAATGCGTCGCCAGGGCCATGCGCGCCCGCCGGGCGAATAACGGGACAGCGCCGCAACTTCGTGATTTCCCTTGACCGTCGGCGCTTCACGCTCCTATGCCCAACGAGCCAGTCGGCCGGACGGCCGCCGCTTTCGCAGCGGAGGAAAGTCCGGGCTCCATACGGACGCGGCGCCGGATAACGTCCGGCGGGGGCGACCCCAGGGATAGCGCCACAGAAAGCAAACCGCCCCGGCGCGGCCGAAAAGCTCCCCGGGCAAGGGTGAAAGGGTGCGGCAAGAGCGCACCGCGTCGGCGGCAACGTCGGCGGCACGGCAAGCCCCGCCGGGAGCAAAACCGAATAGGAGCGACGCGCGGGTTTTCCCGCGGGCCCTGTCCGTAGGCCCTGTCGCTCGGGTTGGTTGCTCGAGGCGCCCGGCGACGGGCGCCCCAGAGGAATGGCCGTCGCGCCGGGGCGGAACCCCGGCCATACAGAACCCGGCTTACAGGCCGGCTGGCGTTTTTTTCGGATCGTCCGTTCCGGGCGGGACCATGAAGGGGGCCGAGGCATGCTACGGGCGGACAAAATTTTCCCGCCGGGGCCTGGACGGGCGAGCCGGCCGACAGCGTGGTGCTCGAGTTCGACGAGCGCCACCGCCGCCGCTTCGTCATGACCGGCGTCGGCGGACTCGCCTTCCTGCTCGACCTGCCGGAGGCGGCGATGCTGCGCGGCGGCGACGGGCTCGAGACTCGAGGACGGCCGGATCGTCGAGGTCGTCGCGGCGCCCGAGCCGCTCGCCGAAATCCGCGCCGCCGACGCGATGGCCCTCATGCGGGTCGCCTGGCATCTCGGCAACCGGCACCTGCCGACCGAACTCACCCCGAAGGCCCTGCGGATCCGTCGCGATGCGGTGATCGAGGACATGGCGAGGGGCCTTGGCGCGCGCATCGTCCCGGTCGAGGCGCCGTTCAATCCGGAGGGCGGCGCCTACGTCCAGGCCGAGCCGCACGCGCATGCGCCCGAGCCCGCCCGTCACGGCGACCACGCCCAGAGCACGCCCCGTCACGGCCATGGGCCTCAGGATCATTCCCGTCATGGGCATGGGTCGCTCGACCACGAGCATTGCGATCATCCCGACCATCGGCATGAGCATGAGCACGATCACGCGCACACGACACGGCCACGGGATCACGGACACGCGGCCCGCTGATCCCGACCCCGCCCTGCTGCCGCTGATGCTGTGGCTGTCGCCGGCCTTCCCGGTCGGCTCGTTCGCCTATTCGCACGCCATCGAATGGGCGGTCGAGGCGGGGGACATTTTCGACGCCCGCTCGCTCGGCGGCTGGCTGGTCGATCTGTTGACCTTCGGCGCGCCGCGGGCCGACGCGCTCCTGTTCGCCGCCGCCTTTCGCGCCGCCGACGCGGGGGACTGGCCGGCGCTCTTCGACACGAACGATCTCGCCGTCGCGCTCGCCGTCTCGGCCGAGCGGCGGCTCGAGACGACAGCGCAAGGCGCCGCCTTCGTTGAGGCCGCCCGGGCCGCCTGGGACTGCGAACCGTTGCGCGAGCTCGCCGTGCAGGATCGCGTCGCCTACCCGATCGCCGTCGCCGCCGCCGCGGCCGGCCACGATCTGCCGCTGGAAACGAGCCTTCAGGCCTTCGCGCTGGCCTTCTTGCCAACCTGATCTCGGCCGCCGTGCGGCTCGGCCCGATCGGCCAGACCGCGGGGCAGACGATTCTGGCCGCTCTCCTGCCGCGCGTCCGGGCGCTCGCCCGCGAGGCGGCGCGATCGACGCTCGCCGACCTCGGCTCCGCCGCCTTCCGCTCCGACATCGCCGCCATGCGACACGAGACGCAATATTCGCGACTTTTCCGGTCGTAGAGCCTTCCCCTCGTCCCTCGCGGGCAACGGCATTCACAGATTTCAAACACCGGGCCCTCCTTCTCCAGCTCTGCTGGGGAAGGTGGCGCGGAGCGCCGGATGGGGTGTGGCCCACTGCCTCGACCCGAGTTGGATTGCACGAGCGTCATCGCGAACCTTCGTCGAGCCATACCTGCTTTCCGCACCCCATCCCGCCCTTCGGGCCAC
>CAVYIZ010000049.1:0-87569 GCA_963768555.1 uncultured Alphaproteobacteria bacterium | reverse complement strand
CGCACGCGGACGGCCCGCGCGCCGAATTCGTCCTTCAGTCGGGCGTTCACGCGTTCGGCCATGGTTCGAAAATCAAAGAGCCGGTCGTCGGGGTCGGGTATGTGGATGAGTTTCATGCGCTCGACTTCTTTGGCCCATTCGGCCTTGGCTTCGTGCTGGGCGCGAAAGTTGCGATCGATGATCGGCGCATGGCCGAGCGCCTTGCTGTGGTCATGGATGGCGGCGGCGTCGTAGGCCGCATCCATTAGATCGTAGAGATAGGAGACGCGGGCGCCGGTCATGGTCATCAAGGGAATGGCGACCTGACTGTCGTGGACGGAAGCCGAAGTCAGTACGCAGGAGACCGGGATTTGGCCGCAGGCGACATCCAGATGCAGTTCTTGAGCCGATCCAGGTTTCCTTGTAGCCCTTGCTGTTCTTCTTGGAGCCGACATCGCACGCGGAAGGCAGATCGGCGAGCATCTGATCGAGGTTCTGCGTGGTCTGCGTTCGAGCCGGGTCGGCTCGGGTTTTGGCCGTTTCTCGTCCTTGCGCAGGCGTCCGCGCTTGCGCGTCGGCTGAGCGTCATCGGGCGGCGGCGATCCTCCACTTTTGTTTTTCGGCTCCGTCTTGACCGGCTTCTGCGCGCCTCGATCTCGGTGGCGTCGCGCGCGATCACTCCGACGATGCGCCCGCCGAGCGAGCGCTCGATCAGCGCCGCGTCATCTTGGCGGGCAGATCGGACTGCGCAAACTCCGCGAAGGCGCGGGAAACGTCGCTTCCGACGGCACTTGCGAGCGTCGTTCCCAACCGAGAATGAGTCGCAGCGACTTGTGACATCGAGGCGCTCGATCAGCGCGGTCGTGGTAGGAACGCCCAGCACCGCCTTGGCGACGAAGGCCCTGGCGAGGGGCGGTGATCGCCTTGCGGCCGGCCGGGGCCTCGGGGCGGTTCGGGAACGAAGGCCTCGAGGCCGATCACGTCGAGGGTCTGACGAGCCGCCCGAGCGCTTGGTCATCGGGTCGATTTCCTCACGAAGCCAAGGAAAACAGCGCCCTGGATATGGTTCCAGCGGCTTTCATGGCGTCGAAGGATGTTGGTCATGCCTGTTATCGCGAATGAGGGCGATGGAATCAGAACAATATTTCAACATCCGCTAGAGACAAGGCGGGTAATATTTTATAGGCATATCACTTGAAACGCGCCGGACTTATCTAAATATATTGCCTCTCTACGTTAAGATGTCCGAATCATTTTGAACTGCCTCATGGGGCTGGGGGCGGCTTCACGACGCATCATCTCGCGCGCTGCCGCCTTGCGGCGCGGCTGCTCGCGCTGTTTTACGACTGGTGGAACATTTTTGTGCGTCTCGCCGAACCGGGTCTGCACCGCGAGGCGATCACCAGCCGGCCCCTGTTTCTTTCCGCCATCGCGACGCGCACGCGGCACGCGCGCCAAACGACGATCCGCGTGACGAGCTCCTGCACGCCAGGGCCAAGCCAGCCGCCAAGGCGCTCGCGGCTGTAGCCGAGTTCCTACGAGGTTGGCTGAAAATGCGGGAGCAGTTGACGCGCCTGCATTCCTCAAAGGTCGATTGTTGCGCCCGCCGCCGCGTCTCGCGCCAAGCTGACGCAACCAGAGCGCGCAAAATCGCAGAACCACGCCGCTACCTCAAGCCGACCAACTGCGGATTTGAGCGATGAAGCGCTGTTTGCCTTTTTGCGCAGCCATCCTGATGTTCGAAACCGTGTCGCGTCGATAGCCCTGACGGTAGAGAATAGCGAAGGCGATTTGAAGGAGGCGGACGCTGCGGAAGAGCGGTTGGTCGAGGAGACGCGGCGTTTGGGACGCGAAGCGCTGCTGGGCTGGGCGGAGAGGCAGGCGGAGGTGACGGAGAGGGAAATTCGTCAGCAACCTCAGATGCATCGCCAAGGTGAAAAAAAGTCCGCTGGCATACGAAATTCGGCGAGATAGAGGTCCAGGAGCCGCAATATCGGTTCAAGAACGAGCGTGTGCGCCCGTTTCTGCGCAGCGCGAAAGTCAGCCCCTCGGGCTGTTCGCGCCCCTTGCAACGCGTCATCGTCGACTTCGCCGCCGATCAACCCTTCGCGCAAGTTCGAAGCAAGCTGCGGGAGCATTACGGCTTCGAGATTGGGGAGAGCACGATCCAGCGGATCACGTTCGCCCATGCCCAGTCGATGTTCGAAGCCGGTCGAGCGGATTTGGAATTTCCGGAAGGTCCAGGCCTCAGTAAGCCGATCGTCGTGGAAACTGACGGCGGCATGGTTCCGATCGTCGAGCCGGGTCGGGATGAGAAAGACAAACGCAAGGGCAAGAACCTGTCGTGGCGAGAGGCGAAGCTTTCGCTGGCGCACGCCCAGGGGAGCCGGACGCCGGTCTACGCCGGCTCGATCGAGGGCGGCGCGGAGGCGGCCGGGCGGCAACTGCTGGCCTGCGCGGTTCGCGCCGGCTTCGGGGCGAACTCGCGGGTCCACGCGGTCGGCGATGGCGCGCCATGGATTGTGGGCCAAGTCGAGGAGCAATTTGGCGATCAAGGCAGCTACCTGATCGATTTCTATCATGTTTGCGAGTATTTGAGCGCCGCCGCCGAAGCGATCGCGCCCGACGCCGCCGCGCGGGAAACCTGGATCGAGGCGCAGAAGGACGCGCTCAGAGACGGGCGTCTCGAGATGACATTGCGGTCGCTCGTCGGTCATTGCGAAGCGCCTGAAGTCGACGACGAACAAGCGCCGGTGCGCCGATGCCATCGTTATTTGAGCAGCCGCAAGAACCAGTTGAACTATCGACAGGCGCTGGCCGAGGGACTGCCGATCGGATCGGGCGAAATCGAAAGCGCGCATCGCTACGTCGCCCAACAACGTCTCAAGCGGCCCGGCGCCTGGTGGCGCGTCGAGCACGCGGAATACATGCTCGCTTTGCGGATAACCCGAATAAACGGCGACTGGGACGCCTATTGGAAAAACCTCGGCCGAACCGCCGTCCCCGTAGCAAACCGGAACAGCCCCCAAAACTCACAAAATCTCGCCGCCTAATTGCACCACTTTGGTTCGCACCCTGCGCGCGCTGCGCCCTCGCGATCTTCAGTGTTTCCTTGCGGCTCCGGCCGTGGCATAGAGCGGCAAAGCCGGGAATTTTGGTCATGAACAAGATGGAGCGAAGGCCCGCCGAGGCGGGCGAGGCCAAAGTCGAGTTTCTCGACGGCGATTTCCGAATCGTCCGCCCGGGCGCCTTCGTGCGCTGCGCCGTCACGGGGGAGCCGATCCCGCTCGAGGAATTGCGCTACTGGAGCGTCGACCGGCAGGAGGCCTACGCCAGCCCCGCCGCATCGATGATACGCGAAACCGAGCAGAAATAGGCAACCCGGCGGATTCTCGGCCGCCTTCGACGCCGCATTTATTTTAAAACTGGCCGTGCTTCGGGCATTTCAAGGGCTTGGGCGCCAAGCAACAACGACTTTTCGCCCAAGATATTGATTTGCCTACGCCACGCCCCCGATTCTGCGCAAGTTGGGTCAGGTCGGAAGCTGGCCCGCAGCAGCCCGTATTCGTGCAGTTGCCGCAGCCATTGGGCGTCATTGACATCGGTCTTGCGGCCGGGGACATGCTTGGCGTCCCGCGCGTTGACCAACATCACCTCGAATCCGCGCTGTTCGAGAACCTCGTAGATTGGTATCCAATAGACGCCGCTCCATGGCGGTCGTTCACGCTCCGCAGCGTTCGAACCAATCCGCGAGGCGCTGTAAATCGCCGGTGCAAGTCCCAAAGGTGCGCGCGGCCTTCCTTTCGTCTCGGTCTGGTGGAACCGCCGCCACATGCATCCGTGAGCCAATGTCGATTGCTCCGGCGTCGGGATGAGCGGATGAAAACGCCCGTTCCGTTCGATCTCGCTTTGATTTCTCCACGTAACCTCCCTCCTCTCTCAGGTGGAGGGGCTGGGCCGCGCTCTTTCGAGCGCTTGGCCAGAGCCCGAAGCGTCTCGGCTGAATAGCCCTCTCGCAATCTCACTGCTGCAGGCATCGCGCGAATCCTCCGCTCCCAAGGAGTGAGAAAATTCGCGCCGTGGGAATCCCCCATGAGTCAGCCAGCGAGGCCGTTGGTATACGCGTGAGCTGTAACCCAGCCGATCACGTCGGACGCCCGCCAAATTCTTGACAGGCTGGCCAGCAAACGCTCCGACGAGCTTCACCTGATGGCGCCCTCCGTTTGACCGTTGGACGACGTCACACGAGCGCGCGGCGCTGGCCGCCGCCTCGTCATTCGAGACGATCGCGCAGGCTTAGCGCCTGTTCCGTCTATCTCCGAGCGCCAGCGGATTCTGCGAAGGCTGTTCGCCTGATGCATCGAGCCGGTTCGGCAGCTGCAAGGACCGCGGATTGGTCGCCTTTTTCGACGACGACCGAGCGCAATTTGACCGTTTTCAGTCGCCATCCGGAGGCCTCCTCCCCTTCCCGGAGGCGCGTAACCGCTTGCGTGGCGGTATCTCTCAACATGGCGACGCTCGTCCCGGGACTGACGATGGTTCCGATCAACGTAAGCGTCGGCCGCTCCGGCGGAGCCGGCGCGGGATCCGGCGCCGCCGGCGGCGGAGGGGCCGCCTGAACAGCCAACGCCGGGGGGCGGCGCGACACGGAAAAGAGCGGTCGGTCCCGGGTCGCGGTAAGAGCGCTCGGCGGAATCATCCACAGCGGGTTGCCGCCCTGCGCCGCCGCGTCGCGATGAGGCCCGTCAGCCCGAGGAGCCGAGCCCTCGGAGCCCGCAACGCCGCCTTGAACGGACGCATACGCGGCTTCGACCTCGGCTTTCACGCCCTCGCGATCGTCGATCGGGCCCGCCGAAGCCGCCGCCGCCAGGGCGAGGCCCAGAACAGAAAACGCTGCGGCTGCTCTCATCATTCGGGCGGCCGCCACTGTCCCACGACCGACATTGTCATCCGCATGCGCCCGCTCTCCGGCTCGCCAAAGTCCTCCGGCGATTGGATCGAAAGTTTGTCAACGAAAAGATAAGGCATCCCGGCCTCGATGTCATAAAGAATCGTCTGCAGCGCCGCCTGGGCGACCTCCACGCTGGCGGTCAGCGTGACGAAACCGTTCTTGGCCTCGGGTCCGTCGAGTTCGACCTGCGAAGATATGACGGCGCCGCCGGCTTTCATGACCGCCGCGCCGACTCGCTGCTCCAACGCCGCGCCCGCGATTGTAATCGTTCGCGCGTCGAGAAACGGCGAACCGCTCATGCTTGCGTCCGAAGCGAGCGAGGCCGGCGGCCGGGGCCGCGAATGTTCGGTCAACTGGTCGAGCCGCTCCCGCGCCGCCGCGATCTCGCTCGATCGGGCCCACAGATCGTCCACGAGCCACAACGACGAAGCCAAGAGGCCGACCACGATGCCGACATAAGCGAGAACGGCCAAAGCCTCACGGCGGCCGGAGGCGACCCCGCTGGTGGACAAGAGCGTCAATCCGTCACCGCAAATGACGGCTCAATTCGAGCCTCGATGTGAAAGGTCTCGCCGCCGTCTGGAGCTCTGACGGTAGGCGCGAAAAAAGTCGCCCGTGTGAAGCGCCGGGACTGCTCGATAAGCCGGATCAACGCAGGAGCGTCGCCGGACAGGCCGACGATTTGAACCTTGCCGTCTTCGATGCGCAATTCCGTCAGATGCGTATCGTCGGGCAGCGTCTTCGCCAGCGCCTCGAGAGTCATGACGGCGGAAGGGGCCGTCCGTTTCCTCGCCTGAAGCGCCTGAACGGCCTGCTCGGCCGCCGAATCTCGCCGATTTAACAGCGCCGCGCGCCGCTCGGCGATCCGGTTCTGCAGTTCGGCGAAGCGCGCCTCGTATGCGCCGCCGACCGACGACCCAGACGCAGAGGCTGGTCGCGAAGACAAGGCCAGAAAGGCCGAGGCCAATGACGAGGCGGCGGCGCAAACGGCGAGCGCCGTCTTCGCTGTCCGATCGTCGCGCGAAGACCGGTATGACGAGCGCGCCTTCGTCCTCGGCTCGCGTCGACATGCGGATGTCGCTCACCCGAGCCGCGGCGAGGGCCTGCGCGATGGGAGCGACCAAGGCGGTCGCTGTGGCTGCGACTGCGATCGCGATCCGATCGGAGTCTGTCTCCACGGGCGCGCTCCAGCCGAACACCGCGTCGCTCGCGCTCCAGGGGGTCAGGCGATCGATCTGCGACCGGACGACGCCTTCGAGGAACTGACTGGCGCCGCGTGGCAACTCGAGCGTCCGGAAGACGAAGCGCGAGGGCGCGAGCAAGACATCGACCCGGCTTTGCGCAAGCAGCGTCCGCATTCGCCCGGATATCGGGCCGGCAAAGCGGTCCTGCTCGAGGCGCAGCGGCGGCTCCGCGAGCCGCTCCGCCGCGCCTTTGCGCCATTCGGCGGCCAAGAACGCGCCGTCCGCCTGCTCGATGAGTTCGACCCTGCGACGGCGCCGCGTCATCGCGGCGAGACGCGTCACCCCGGCGGCGGCGTGATCGATCCAGGCCGACAAGCGCCTGAGGAATGAAGCCGCAGCGGTCACCGGCCGCGCCTATCCGGATTGCATCGGACCATCGAAATCGTCCCGCCAGTAGAGAAGATCATAAGGCTCGTCTCCTTCGTCCTTGAGACGAAACACGACTTCCGCTTGAATGCGCCTGCCATTGTCGAACTGAACCTCGACCGCGGCGCGGACCGCCTTTGATCGGTCCGTGCTGGCGTGGCTCTTCGCCGGACCGAGCAGCTCCAAAAGCGCCCGTCCGTCGCCCGGATCCTTCGCGCGCGCCTTCAGAACCGCGCCAAGGATCTGAGGCGTCATGCCCGGCAGCGCGGAGAGGACAGTCGGGTCCGCGGTGACGACGTCGATTCCGGGCCGGCCGCTGAACACTGTGACAAAAGGCAGAACGCGCTCGACCACCGGCTCCAGAAGACCGGGCAGAAGGCTGAGCTCCAAGGCATTGTCGAACGGCGCCTGACGCGGCGGATAACCGACGCCTTGTGCGGCGTAGAGCTGCGCCTCCTTGGAGGGGGCGTTGGCGTTCGCGTTCGAGGGGGCGTTGGCGTTGGAAGGGGCGTTGGCGTCGGCGTTGGAGGGGGCGTTGGCGTCGGCCTTGGTGCGCCAGCCGACGACGCGATCCGCAAAGGTCCCGGCGTGCTTCGAGTTGACGCCGACGGCGGCGAACAGCCCGGCCAGCAGGTCCGCCGGAGCGGCGTTGAGATCGATCCGCGCGGCTTCCGATCGAAAGGCGACTGCTACGCGGGTGCGCCCGACGCGCAGATCGAAGGCGCCGTGCGACGGCCTGGCTGGTTCTGGAACGGCGAGTTCCTGAAAGACCGCCATCTCGACCCCGGCTTGAATGGAGGCCTCCGCCTGCACGCGATCGTCCGCGACATGCGACCCGTTGACGGTGTTGAGCGCATATATCGAATAGATCGAGGCGAGCGTCGCCAAAGCCGCCAGAAGCCAGAGGACCGCGACGAGCACGAATCCCGACGCGGCGCTCCCTTCGGATTCTACAGCCGGCGTCATCACGGGCGGCGTCATTGCTGCGGCGCCGGCCCGGCCGGCTGCGGGGCGGAGGTCGTTGCGGCCGCGGGCGCGTTGGCTGCGTTCGCTTGCGCTTCGAGTTTGGGGACACCCGGCGCGGTAACTTTCACGCGAACCGCGGTCGAGGCCGCAAGCGCACGGTTGCCCACGGCGTCACGGGCCGTTATCCGCACCGCGTCGGGCAAGCGCTGTTTGCTTTTCCAGCTATCCACCCAGACGCGGTCCGGCCCAGCGTAAGCGAACGAAACTCGGAATGGCGCGCGAATGAGAGCGACGGCGTCTCCGAAGGCAAAGGGTTGCGCAATCCTCCCCGGCGCCGTGGGCGCGAAGGGCGCGCGCGTACGCGTGAGCGCCAGGCCGCGATCGTCTTCGGTCTGAGCGAGGCGCACGACCTCGAGATGAGGATAGGAGTTCGGGCCGATCGCCGATCGGACGAAAACGACCGTCGTGGGGTCGCCTTCGAACAGCGGCGCCGGCGCGTCGGCCCAAGGCGTCACATATTCGGCCGCCGATACGTCCTCGACGATGCGTTCGAGGCCGAGGCTCAGCAAATCCGCGCGCTGGAGCTCGACGAAGCCCCGCCGCCAGTTGGGGAGCCACTGCCCCGTCACCGCGGCAAGCGCCATGACGATCGTCGCCGTCAGCGCAAGCGCCGCCATCGCCTCGATCAGCGAGAAGCCGGCGACGCGCCCCTCGGGTTTCGCTCGCCTCATTTCGCTGGCTGCTTGCGCAGGCGGATCGTGTCGATCTCGATCATCGCGCCGGACGGGGACCGCATCAGCAGGGCGATGCTCTGCGGGATCCAGGATGTTCCGCCTGCGCCGGCAGTCGAAACCGTCGCGGAATTGATGCGCCATTCATGGGCGTCGAGCGAACCTGTCAGGCGGCCGAACGGAAGCGCATTGCGTCCCGGCATGCCGGCAAGAATCTTGCGGGCGCTCTCGATCTCGGCGAGATGCCGCTCCGTATAAAGGCTGGCGCGCAGGCTCGAGTTGGCGAGCGCGCCGATCGCCGCCAACCCCGATCCGGTCACCGCCAGCGCCACGAGCGCTTCGAGCAGGGTAAAGCCCGCGGTTCCGCCTGGTTCAGGCCTTGATCGCCACAATTTCGACGCCCCCCGTCAGCCAGTTGACGCGAATCTGATAGCCGACTCCATTCCGGGAGAGTGCGATCGCGCCCCCGCAAGATGCGCCGCTCGGAAAGAAATCGATCGTCGAACCGGTTCGCCGATTCGAGCATCGCTGCGCCAGGAGGGCGCCGAAGGTCACGTCGGCCGGAATCTCGACGACGTCGTCGCCCGCGCCAGAGCGAACCGTGCGGCGGTCGGCGTCGAGCGTCGTCGCGACCGCCAGATGACCGCGGATGGCGGCGTTGCGGTCGCTTTTGAGGAGCGCGGCGACCTCGACAGCGTAACCGGCGAGGCGCGCCTGCGACGTGGCTCGCGGAATTGCCGGCAGGACGAGAGCCGCGAGAAGCGCGATGATCGCCAGCACGCAGACGACTTCGATCAGCGTGAATCCGGCCTCCTCTTCCATCGGTTCCCCTATCGCGACGCGCTCTTGATCATGTTCTGCGAGTTGCCGATCGCGCCTGCTCCATAGGAATCGATCTCGTAAGGCGCATGATCGCCGGGAACCTTGTAAACGTAGGGGTGGCCCCAGGGATCGTTGGGGACCGACCCGGTCCTGAGATAGGGGCCGTTCCAGGCGGGCGCCGTCGATGGGCGCTGGACCAGCGCCGCCAGACCTTCGTTCGCGGCCGGATAGGCGCCGTTGTCGAGGTAATAGAGATCGAGGGCGGCCGCGAAGCTCTCGATTTGGATCTTTGCGGTCTTCACCTTCGACTCGCTGAGATAGCCGAGGACGCGCGGGCCGACGAGCGCCATCACGAGGCCGATGATCGTGATGACGACCAGCATTTCGACCAGAGTGAAGCCGGCCTCGCCCTCTCGCCCTTCGGTGCGGCCGAGGCGGCGAGCCGAGCGCGCGGACAAACGAATCCATTTCCCCATGGGCCGAACTCCTATCCGACGACCTGGTTGACCGAAAGCAGCGCCGTCATCACAGATACGATGAGCCCGCCGACAATAACACTGATGACAATGATCGCGAAGGGCCCGACGATCCCGATCGCGCGATCCAGGCTTCGGCGCAGCTTCGCCTCATAGAATTCGGCGATTCGCCCCGCCAACACAGGCAACTGACCGGAATCCTCCCCCAGGCGCAGAGTGCGAATCGCCATCGGGGGCAACGCCCCGGCCGTCGTCAGCGCCTCCGAAAGCTTGCCGCCCTGGCGCACCTTGTCGACGACATTTGACCACCGTATGACGCTGCCGGTCGCCGCCATCGCGTCGGCGAGAATTCGCAAGGCCGCCGTAAGACTGACGCCGCTGGACAACATCAGGCCCAGATTGCGGCAGAAGAGGCTCGCGCGATGAGAATCCATGATCGGCCGCACCACCGGCAAGCGCGTGAGCGCGCCGACGAGCCGCGCGCGCAACGCGCGCTGTCGCAATGCGAGCCAGCCGGCGAGGAGCGTGACGAGCAGCGCCGCTGCGATCGCCTGGCCGTTCGAGCGCAGCAGGTCCGACAGCGCGAGGAATGCGACCAGCACGGGGTCCAGCTTGGCGTTGAAATCGCGAAACACGCCGGCGAATTGGGGCAACACGACAAGGAGGAAAAACAGCAGCACTCCGCCTGCGCCGAGCAGCAGGAAGGCTGGATAGCGCAGCGTGTCCGTGAGCCGTCGCGACAAGGCCTCTGCGCGTTGACGCTCCATCGCCAGCGCTTCCAGGATCGTCGCCAGCGCGCCCGACGTTTCGCCGGCGCGCACCAAGGCGACGTAGATGGGCGGGAAAATGTCGGGATGCCGGGAGATCGCTTCTCCAAAACTCTCTCCCGAGAGAATTGAAGTCGCGAGCTTGGCGACAGTCGAGCGCATGCGGCCGATTTCGGCGTCGGCCGCGAGCAGCTCCAGCGCGTCGTTGATGCGCGCGCCGGTGCGCAGCAGCAAAGCGAGATCGGCGGTGAAGACCGTCACTTCCTCGACCCGCGGTCGCGACAGCGATTTGAACGACAAGCCGTAGCTGCTGGAGGCGCCCTCGTCCCTCGCGGCCGCGGCCTCGATCGGGATGAGGCCGAGGCGTTCAATGCGGCGATGCACTTCCCCGACGGTCGGCGCATCCAGCGAGCCGGCGACGACTTCGCCGACCTGAGTCAGAGCGCGATATTGGAATGTCGGCATCACCTCACCGCGCCGTCGTCACTCTTAGAACTTCGGCGACCGAGGTCACGCCCTGCCGGCACTTGGCGATCGCGTCGTCCATCATCGTCGTCAGACCGGCGCGTCGACCCGCTTCGTCGAGCGCAGCCGAATCGACCCCCGACCCGATGAGGTTGCGCACCTCGCCGCCGACCTCCAGCGCTTCGAACACGCCGACCCGGCCGCGATAGCCGACTCCGCCGCATCGCTCGCAGCCGCGCGGCTCCCAGACCGACTCTCCGACAGAAAGCCCGCAAGTCTCGTAGCGGGGGTCGGCGAGGATATCGGCTTCGGCGAGCCGCTTTTGCATTTTGCAGCGGTCGCACAAAGCGCGCGCGAGGCGCTGCCCAATGACGCCGCGCAGCGTCGATTTAAGCAAAAAACCCTCGACGCCCAGATCAAGAAGGCGCGGCGCCGCGGCGACCGCGGTTTCCGTGTGAAGCGTCGTCAGCACGAGATGCCCGGTCAGCGCCGCGTGGATCGCGATGTTGGCCGTCTCGGCGTCGCGGATTTCGCCGACCATGATCACGTCCGGGTCCTGACGAACGAAGGCGCGCAGCGCCGCAGCGAACGTTAGGCCGATCGCCGGCTTGACCTGCGACTGATTGACGCCGGCAATCTCGTATTCGACCGGATCTTCGATTGTGAGGATCTTGCGGAAAGGCGTGTTGAGAACAGAGAGCATCGTCGCCAGCGTCGTCGTTTTGCCGCTGCCCGTCGGACCCGTTATGACGATCATGCCGTGCGGCAGATCGAGGAGCCGCCGGATCTTGCGCTCGTCGTCGGCGCGCAGTCCAAGCTTTGGCAGATCGAGCAGGCCGCGATCTCGCGGCAGCAGTCGAATGACCGCGGATTCGCCGTGTTGGGTCGGCATCGTGGCGACGCGGATATCGATGTCCTGGCTCGCCACCTCGAGTCGGGCCGCGCCGTCCTGCGGCAGCCGCCGCTCGGCAATATTGAGGCCAGCGAGGATTTTGATGCGAGAAATCAGCGCCTGCGGCAGCGCGTGCGCCGGCGCCGTCACCGTTCTCAACAGGCCGTCGACGCGCATGCGCACATTGAGAGCGTTGCGCATGGGTTCGATGTGAATGTCGCTCGCCCGAAGGTCGATCGCTTTTTCCAGAAGATCGTTGACGGCGCGCACGACGGGCGCGCCGCTGGCCAGGTCGCGCAGGCTGTCGACGCTTTCCTCGGCGGCGCCGGAAGCCTGGCCGGCGGACGTCGCCGCAGACCCCACCTCTTCGCGACCCAGGCGCGCAGACAGGACTTCGCCGATATCCTCGAAAGAAGCGACTGCGACCATGATCGGCCCGCCAAGCACGATCTGCGCGGCTCGCTGCGCGGCGATATCAGTCGGATCCGCGACCGCAAGACCAAAGCGTCCCTCGCCGCCGTCAAACGGAAACATCATTGTGTCGCGCAAGAAGCGCCGGCTGAAGCACTCGACAAGCGCAGGAGCAGCCATAAGTTCTGGTAGGGTGATTCGCGGGTATCTGTAATATTCCGCAACCTGGTCTGCGAATTCCTCAGCGGAGAGGGCGCAAGTCTCCAGTATAGATCGAATCGACCTAAATTCTCCTCCTCGTATTGGGTATCTCCGATAAAACGTCATTCGAGGTTTGATCAGGAATAGAGTTCGTTGAGATGCTTCACAAAGCCGAGCAATAGCTCAGCAGAAGAACCACTTATCTCAGAGGAGTTATTTGTAGCTTTCATGAAGATTCTACAAGAGTTTTATGACAACCTGCGCAGTGGTCTTCTTGACAAGGCATCGAGTTTAATGAATTTTCGCTCGGCGCTCAACACGTGATTGAATCACCCATTTGTTGAATGAATTGCCCATTGTGTATGGAAACGAGTTGGCCCAACGATTGAATCTCGTTCGCGTCGTATCCCTGCGCGTTCTGGCGACGGCTGGCGTTGTTGCGCTCGGGGCGTGCAACACGACCTATCTCGAGCAGCGCACCGACCAGCCGCAAAATGCCGCCGACATTATGCGATCCACCGATCTGCAGCCGCGATACCCGCAGCCGACGGGCACCGTCGATACTGGTGGCGCCTCGCCCAAGCCCTTCTCATTCTTCGGGTCTCCGGCGCCGGCGCCGGCGACCAATACGTCTGCGCCCGGCTCCTTACAGGTTGAGGCGGAAGGAGGGGGTTACACGCTCAATTTCGAGGATACTCCTGTTGCGAACGTCGCCAAATCGGTCTTCGGCGACGTCCTCGGCGTAAGCTATGTCGTCGATCCGCACGCGCAGGGCTCGATCACCCTTTCCTCCGGGCGGCCGATCGCCAAGAAGGACATGCTGTTCGTGCTCGAGAACGCGTTGCACGCCAACAACCTCAACATGGTGCGCGACGGATCGGGCTATAAAATCGTGCCGGCCAACGACGGCGGCGTCGGCGCGGTCGATCGCGCAGAGGGCGGCGTGGAGCCCGGATATGGCACGACCGTCATCCCGGTGCAATATGTCTCCGGAACGACCCTGTCGAAGCTGTTGGAGGGCTTCGCCTCGCGCCCCGGCGCCATTCGAACCGATCCAACCGGCAAGCTCCTGATCGTGCTCGGCACCGGGAGCGAGCGTCAGGCGGCGCTCGACACGGTTCGCAGCTTCGACGTCGACTGGCTGCAAGGACAATCAGTCGGCATGTATCCGGTGAAGAACAGCACGCCCGAGCCGGTCGTCGGCGAACTCGAAAAGATCATGGACACGGGCGAATCGGGTCTAGGCCACGGCCTCGTGAAGTTTGAAGCGGTTGGGCGCTTGAACGCCATTCTCGTCGTCGCCTCGAAGCCCGACCTGTTGCGGAACGCAGCCCGGTGGATCTCCAGACTCGACGAGCCGTCGCAGGCGAGCGCGAGCGTCAAAGTCTACAAAGTGCGTTACGGCGACGCCAAGCAGATCGCGGGAATGCTGTCTCAGATTTTCACCACTGGCGCCGGCTCGCGAGGCCCCGACGAACGAGATCGCTCCGTCGTCGGGCGTGAAAGCGATGACGGCCACGCAACGTCTCACCGGCGGAAAGCCTCCGGACTCCAATACCCCCACCCCAGTCGGCGCCGGCGCCGGGTCCAATGGGCGAGGAGCCGCCGGTCAGCCCGGCGGAGTTCCCGTGGCGACGCTCAACGCCGAACTCAGCTCTCTCGGCTTCGGCCAGGGCGGAGCCGGCGGACCGCAGTTTCCCAACGTCCGGATAACCGCCGACACGGCCAACAACTCGGTGCTGATCTACGCAAACGCCGACGAATACAAAACCATCGAACGAACGCTCAATCAGCTCGATCGGCCGAAGCTACAGGTCGCAATCGAGGTCACCCTCGCCGAAGTGACGCTGAACCAAGAGCTCAATTACGGGGTCCAGTACGCTCTCTCCAACGGCGTCCTCTCGAATACGCTGAACGGGCAGATCCCAAGCCTTGTGAACAATTATACTTCGAGTCCGTCGGGGCCGGCGCTGTCCGGCGGCCTCAATGTGATCGTCGGCAACGGCGTGTTCCCCCGCGTCGTCATCAACGCGCTGCACAACCTGACCGACGTCAAGATCCTGTCCAATCCGTCGCTTGTCGTGGTCGACAACGGCGAAGCGACGCTCGAGGTCGGCGACCAGGTCCCGATCTCCACCGGCAGCGCGACCGTGCTCAGCGCCAACAACGCCGTCGTCAACACGGTCGATTACAAGAACACGGGCATCATCCTCCATGTGCAGCCGCGGGTGAACTCGAACGGCTCCGTCCTGCTCGACATCGATCAGGAGATCAGCGCCGTGCAAAACCCGGGCGCCACGAACAACCCGAACCTCACGCCGACGATTACCGTACGCAAGGTCGCCAGCGAGATCTCGGTCGTCAGCGGACAGACCGTGCTGCTCGCCGGGTTGATCCAAGACCAGCAGCAGCAGGGGCGCGAGGGCATACCGATGCTCAACCAGATCCCCTATGTCGGCGCGGCGTTCGGCACGACGGGAACCTCGCAGGTGCGAACCGAACTCATCATCTTCATCCGGCCGCAGATCATCCGGGACGGCGCCGACGCGTCGATGGTCGCCGAAGAGCTTCGCGCCAAGATGCGCGGCGGCAAGGTGCAGGCCGTCACCCCGGCCGCGCTCAATGTCCTCGCAAGGCCGCTGCAGTGACGGCAGAAAGGCCAGTAAACGGGGGCGGTCCAAAGGCAAGGACGGGCATCATCGAAGCTTTGCTTATCGGCGTCGCCGGCTTCGGCGCCGTCCTGGCGAGCTTCGCCGCCGCGCAGGGGCGGCTTGGCGCAGCCGGCGCTGCATTGGCTGCACTGATGCTCGCGATCGCGGTCGTCGACCGCCGCCGGTTGGTCATTCCTGACGAATTGAATGCGTTGGCGTTCGTTGTCGGGCTAGCCACGGCCGGCCTGACGAGCGGGGCCCCGCCGGGAGAGGCGGTTCTGAATGCGCTCCTGCGCGCGGGCCGTCATGTTCGGCGCGTTTTTCGCCTTTCGCGCGGGATATGCGCGAGTGCGTGGCATCGAGGGAATGGGTCTGGGCGACGTCAAGCTGGCGGCCGTCGCAGGCGTTTGGCTCAACTGGGCCGATTTGCCAATCGCGGTTGATATCGCGGCGCTCTCCGCGCTCGCCTCCGCGCTTCTCGGCCGGGTCAGCGGAAAAGAATATGGCCTCGCGGCGAAGCTCCCCTTCGGCGCCTTCTTCGCGCCGGCGATCTGGATCTGCTGGCTCTTCGCCGCTTGGCGCGGCGACTGAGCGCTGGCGCACCGACTATGGATTCAATATCGAGGCCCGTCTCTCCGGATGGCGATCGGCGCCCAGGCAAACGCGCGCCGTTGGGCTTCGGAAAGCTGGTCAAGCGTCAATTTCTGTGCGACCGCGTCACGCACGCGCGCCCAGTATTCCCGCTCCTTTCCGCTTGCTTGCGACGCGGCGAGATTGAGCCAGACCTCGGCCTGAACCCAGTCCTGCGGCACGCCATATCCCTTGTCAAAGAGCAGGCCGAGCAGGAACTGCGCCGTCGGCTCGCCCTGCTGGGCCGCTTGGTTGAGCCACCTGGCCGCGACAACGTAGTCGCGCGGAACGCCGAGACCGTTCTGGTACATATAGCCGAGGTAGGTTTGCGCAATCGGCACGCCGCGTTCGGCCTCGACGAGCAGCAACGGCGCCGCGCGGACGTAATCGTGGCGCGCATAAGCGCGCAACCCGGCGCTCAGCGTGTCGGCCTTCGCACTGCAAGCGAGACACAGCAGGACGAGCGCGAGGGCGGAGGCGCGGCCGCGTAGAGCGCGCGCCCATTGACCGCCCACGGGCGCAATTCGATGTGCCGTCGCGACCACTGGCCGTTACTCCCCAACGCCTCGTTTATCCAGGATCCCGAGCGATTGCGCCAGCAATTTCATATATATATACGGCCGGCGCATGAAGAAATTTATACCGAAGCTTGATGAGCGCGACTCTCGCGCTCATCAGATTCCACGCATCGGCGCGAGCGCGGGGGTCGTGTTGCCGAAGCTGGGTGATCGGTTCCGAACACCGAGCTTTGGTATTAGACTATTTACCCAGGTTACACGAAAAAAGCGAGTGACACACCAAGAAAATCAACACGCAAAATAGAAATGTCCTCTTACCTTGCAAAGTAGAAATGTCCCCTTCGGGGGGGCGTTCGGCTGGGGTGGCGGTTGGCGAGGTTCGGGGGTCGAGACGGGCGGGGCGCCGTCGATCTCATGGGAGCCCTTTTTCCGCCGGCTCGGGGCTGTCAAGGGGCGCAGCTCGCCGGAGGCGACGCGCGCCAGCGCGCCCTGTGTGCCGGGCATGCCCGGCGTCTTGGGGGTGCAAGTCCCCTGTGCAACCTGATGGAGGTGAAGCACTAGCAAAGCGCAAGGGCGGTCTCGCGAGGGATCGTCTGAAGGAAGCGTGGAGCAAAGTCGCGACCTGACGAACAGACTATCGGATATGAGGCAGGGCTGGTCGGACGAGCGGGCAGGAAGTCGCAAAGTCCATATCCATCAAGGGCCAGAACTGTAAATCCGGCGGGTGTGCGATGAAGGACGCCGGGATTACCCCGGGAGGTCTGCGTCGTGTCCTTTGGGACTGAGGGCGTCGTAAGGCGTCCTGACCGCGATGCAGAAGTCAGCAGAGGGCGTAGTGGTCGGAGCAATCCGATGAAGGCCCAAACGGTCCCCGCAAGGGGTTGAAGGACAGGGCAAGTAGACCGGACGTCTCATGAGCGCAAAGCGACCGCCAATCCAGCTCGAACTGGACTTGCCGATGCCCGGCGGGGGTGAAGCCCCACGCCGGGATGTGCGAGAGGTCGAAGCGATGATGGCGACGGGCGGACCTGAAAGCCCGGCATTCACGGAACGGTTCATGGAGGCGATCTGTGACCCGGACAACATCGAAGACGCTTTGAAAGCGGTGATGCGCAACAAAGGCGCGCCCGGCGTTGACGGGATGACCGTCAAGCAGTTGCCGGACGCGCTCAAGGTGCGCTGGCCGGAGATCGAAGTCCAGTTGCTAGCGGGGCGCTATCGCCCCCAGCCTGTGCGTCGGGTGAAAATCCCCAAGCCGGACGGGGGCGAGCGCCATCTCGGCATTCCAACAGTGATTGATCGCGTGATCCAGCAAGCGGTCCTGCAGCGGCTTCAACCGTTGTGGGACCCGACATTCAGCGAGCATAGCTTCGGCTTTCGGCCAGGCCGCTCCGCTCATCAGGCGGTGGCGCAGGCGCAAGCCCACGTCATCGAAGGCTATCAGGTTGTCGTCGATATCGATCTGGCGAAGTTCTTCGACCGGGTCAATCACGATCGGCTGATGGCCGCGATAGCGGCGCGCATCGCCGACAGGCGCTTGCTCCGGCTCATCCGGAGCTTCCTGACGGCCGGCGTGCTCGACAACGGGCTATTCGAGAAAAGCGAGGAAGGAACGCCACAAGGCGGGCCGCTCTCGCCGCTACTCTCGAACCTCGTGCTGGATGAACTGGATCGCGAGCTGGAGCGACGCGGCCACCGGTTCGTGCGCTACGCGGATGACTGCAACATCTACGTGCGTTCCGAAAAGGCCGGCCGGCGGGTCATGCAAAGCCTGACCCGCTTCATCGAACGTCGCCTCAAGCTTCAGGTCAACGCCGCAAAGAGCGCCGTGGACCGACCGTGGCGACGCTCGTTCCTCAGCTTCACGCTGCGGGACGAACCGGAGCTGCGCCGATGCATCGCCGTGAAGGCCGTCATCCGGTTCAAACACCGGGTGCGCGAGCTGACGGGGCGGCATCGGGGCGTCAGTCTGGAGCGGATGATCCGCGAGTTGGCCCCATATCTTCGTGGATGGGCCGGCTACTTCGGCTTCAGCCAGTGGCGTGAGCTGCCATCGCTCGAAGGCTGGGTCCGACGACGCCTGCGTTGCGTCGCCTGGGTCCAGTGGAAGACGCGCGGCAGGCGCTACCGCGAACTGCGCCGCCTTAAGGTCTCCGAACGGCTGGCGAGCGAAGCCATCTTCAGCCCAAAGGGTCCTTGGCGGCTCAGCTTCTGCGAGGCTCTGCATCGCGCCTTCACCAAAGCGCGCTTTCGTCGTCTGGGTCTGCCGCTCATGAGCAAGCCGTGAACGCTTAATCCGCCGAACCGCCGTATACGGACCCGTATGTACGGTGGTGTGGGAGGGGAGGAGCCGCGAGGCTCCCCCCTATCCCGATTGACAGCCGCGGGACGGCGGAAGTGTTCAAATCATGAGATCGATGGCGCGGCGGGCTGGGCGGCGGCTTTCTGAGCCGCCACGAGCGCCTCGATGCGGACATCGATGGTCTTCTCGTCCTCGGCGGGGCTGGGCGTAGGCAGCGATTTGACGCGCGTATAGTCCAGCGTCCGGTTCTTGTAGCGCACGCGCATGGCGCCATCCATGAAGTGAAAGAGCGTGACTTTCGCGCCGCGCAGCGCGATGCCGGCGCCGCTGGTTCTGACGCAATGGACAGCGTCGCCGGCGCTGAACGTCAGGGCCTTGGAGAGGGTGCGCTCCTCGCGCCGGGCCAGGACTTCGTCGAGCGCGTCGGGGCTATCCCGCCACGGGCGATGCGCGTCCTCGCTCTCTCGCGGCGCCACCGCGAACCGGGCGTTCCATTGCGCCATGAAGCTCGGGGCGAAGGCCTGCGCCGCCTCGATCGTCGATATTCCCTCAGCCGCATCTCTCGGACCAACCGATCCTGCAGGGTCTGGTTGGCGCGCTCCACCCGGCCCTTGGCCTGCGGCGTCAGGGCGTGGATCAGATCGATGCGCAAACGCTCGGCGACGCGGCCGAACTCGGTCTTGCCGTCGCCGCCGGCCGCCTCCTTGGCGTTGACCCGGAAGATGCCATGCCGGTCCGAGTAGAACGCCAGCGGACGGCCGTGGGCCAGGACATGGCTCCCTGAGCGCCTCGAGATAGGCGCGCGTGGTCTCCGACGGCGCGAATTGCAGCGCCGTCAGCCGCCCCGTGGCGTCGTCGATGAACACGATCAGCGCGCAACGCGGCCCCCGACCCTCGAACCAATCGTGCGGACTGCCATCGATCTGGATGAGTTCGCCAAAGCGCGGACGCCGCGGGCGCAGTTGAAACACCCTCTTGTGTCGCCGCGCCTTCGGCTTCCAGACGCCGAGTCTGATCTGCAAGACTTGATTTTTCAGAAGTTAACGGATATAAGTCACAACGATCCGAAGCGCGGCAGGAGGCGCTTTTCGCCGGGGCCGGTTGCGGCGCTGTTGAGCCGAAACGTTGCGCAACCTATTGAAAACGCTCAAGACGGCAATGGCGCCTCTTGCTAAGAGTTGGCATGAATTTGGATTGCCGCCGCCTCCGTTTTGGGTTGGGCGCCATGACGGCGCCCCTTGGGTGAGGAAGGGCTGAAACACGCCGATTTCCGGCAGCTAGGGTTCGGTGGGCTCACGCCTCCATTTCCGGCTCGGTCTTCAGAAACTCCTCCAGCCAGTGAATGTCGTACTGGCCGTTCTGGACTTCGGGGTTTCGAACCAGCGCCCGAAAGAGCGGCAGCGTCGTGTTGATTCCGTCGACGATGAACTCGTCGAGCGCCCGCCGCAGGCGCATCAGCGCTTCGGTGCGGGTGCGGCCGTGGACGATGAGCTTGCCGACGAGGGAATCGTAAAAGGGCGGGATCACGTAGCCCTGGTAGGCGGAGGAATCGACGCGAACGCCGAGGCCGCCCGGCGGATGGAAGTAGGTGATGCGGCCAGGCGAGGGGATGAAGGTGCGCGCGTTCTCGGCGTTGACGCGACACTCGATCGCCGCGCCGAGAAAACGCACCTCGTCCTGCGCGATCGACAGCGGCGATCCGGCCGCGATCTTGATCTGCTCGTTGACGATGTCGATGCCGGTGATCATCTCGGTCACCGGATGTTCGACCTGGATGCGCGTGTTCATCTCGATGAAGTAGAACTTGCCCTCCTCGTAGAGAAACTCGACCGTCCCGGCGCCGACGTAGCCGAGCTCCGCCATGGCGCCGGCCACCACGCCGCCGACCTGTTCGCGCTGTTCGGCGTTGAGCGCGGGGGAGGGGCCTTCCTCCCACACTTTCTGGTGACGGCGTTGCAGCGAGCAGTCGCGCTCTCCGAGGTGGATGGCGCGGCCTTGTCCGTCGCCGAGCACCTGGAACTCGATGTGGCGCGGTTTGGCGAGGTATTTTTCCAGGTAGAGCGCGTCGTCGCCGAAAGCGCTCTTGGCTTCGATCCTCGCGGTGCCCAGCGCGTCGCGCAGCTCGTCCGGGTCGGCCGCGACCTTCATGCCGCGCCCTCCGCCTCCGGCGGCCGCCTTGACGATGACCGGATAGCCGATCTCGTGAGCGACCTTCAACGCTTCCGCTTCGTCGCGGACCGCGCTTTGCGACCCGGGAACGCAAGGGATGCCGAGCCGCGTCGCGGTGCGCTTCGCCTCGATCTTGTCGCCCATGATGCGGATATGCTCCGCCTTGGGTCCGATGAAAGCGATTTCGTGCTCGTCGAGGATCTCGGCGAAGCGGGCGTTCTCGGCGAGGAAGCCGTAGCCGGGGTGAACGGCGTCGGCGCCGGTGATCTCGCACGCCGCCACGATGGCCGGAACGTTGAGATAGCTGTCGCGCGCGGGCGGCGGGCCGATGCAGACGCTCTCGTCGGCCAGCTTGACGTGCATGGCGTCCTTGTCGGCGGTCGAATACACCGCGACGGTGGCGATGCCGAGCTCCTTGGCGGCGCGCATGACGCGCAGCGCGATCTCGCCCCGGTTCGCGATCAGAATCTTGTCGAACATCGAGGCCAATCCGATTACTCGATCACCATCAGCGGCTGGCCGTATTCGACCGGGGCGCCGTCCTCCACGAGGATGCTCGCGATCCTCCCCGCCCGTGGCGCCACGATGTCGTTGAACGTCTTCATCGCTTCGACGAGCAGAAGCTTGTCGCCGGCCTTCACCAGCGAGCCGACTTCGACGAATGGCTTGGATTCCGGGTTCGGCCGGAGGTAGGCGGTTCCCACCATCGGCGATCTCACCGCTCCGACCAGATCGTCCGCCGCCAGCGCCGCAGAGGGGGCGGCGGTCTCCGACCCGGGAGGGATTGCCGGAGCCTGCGCCGGCGCAGCGAAGCCTGGGTTTGCCGGCGCGGCCCGTTCGCGGGCCAGCCGCACATGCAGTTCGCCGAGATCGATTTCAACCTCGGTCAGATCGTATTTGGCGACAACCTTGGCGAGCTGGTCGATCGCGACGACGTCGACAAGGCTCTGAGCAGACTCCTCGGATCGCGGGCCGGACGGCTTCTTCATGGAGTTTCGCTCGGGCTGGAAAGCAACGACATCGTCGCGGTTGGGCAGTCCCTATATCCCGCGCGCCCGGGCAAATAAAGAGAGGTGAGCGCGCGCGTTCACCGCGCGCGACTCCTCTCTCCAGCCGATCGCATCGGCTGGAGCCACGTTCCAGGAAGCAAGTCAGGCGTCCGGCTTCGAAGAGGCCGGGACGCCTGGGCGACTGTTCGGCAGGGAGCCGGCGCTATGGGGATGTGCGCCCCGAATCCGGCACCCCGAGGGGCGAATAGCGCTCATGGCGCTGATTGAAGTCGGCCGGATCAAGCACGCCGATCGCCTCGAGAGCGTCCGGGTCCGCCTTTTTCTGTTGGTCGAGTATTGAACTCACATGCCAGCGCCAGGTCGACGGGTCCGGCTTTGGGAAATCGTTGCCGACCGCGCTGATCGCGGCCGCGTAGCTCGCGCCGCCGCCGACCGCCATGAGAGCTAGAACGAGAGACTTCCGCATCGTCTCCTCCGCGTCCTCGCCGCTTTCGTTGGAAGTTCAAACACAGGTACGCGGGCCAAAACCCCGCGCGCGGCGCCTGCATCTGTTAAGAGAACGTTAACCACGAATTTATGTCTGGGCTATGGCGCTTCGCCGTCCGGCGCGATCTCGCGCATCAATTCGCTCGCCATGGCGCGCGTCACCCGCCGGCCCTTCGCCAGCGCCTCCCGGTCGAGAACTGCGACGACCCGGCGCGCGGCGCCGAGCGAGCGCTCGATTCTCCTTGCGATATAGGCGATGACATGAGGCTCGACTTGCAACTGACGGTCGCTGAACAGCTTGAAGAGGACGGCCTCGGTCAGCTCGATTTCGGGGACGTCAAGGCGGACGACCGGCGCAAGACGCAACCGCGAAAGGAGGTCCGGGATCTTCAATCCCCAGGCGTCCGGACCTTGGCGGGCGGTGAGCAGCACCCACGCTTCGGTTTGGAGCGCCGAGTTGATGAGGTGGAACAGGCGCTCCTCGGCGTCGCCCACCCGGTCGGCGTCCTCGATCAGCAAGGCGGAGCCTTGAACCGAGGCCTGGGCGCTCTCGGCGCCAAGGTTTTCGCCGTGAACGATCGCGGCGCCGGCCGTCTTCGCCCAGAGAGCCGCGAGGTGGCTTTTGCCGGACCCGACCGGTCCGCCCAGCAGCAGCATCCGGCCGGGCCAGTCCGGCCAGCGGTCGATGGCGTTCAAGGCCTCGCGGTTCGAGGGCGCGCAGAGAAAATCCTCGCGCGCGAAGCTCGGCTGGTGCGGCCAGTCGAGGATCAGCTGGCGCGGGGGCGTCGTCACTGTCGCTCGGCGGCGGAGCCGCCGCGGTAGAACGGACTTGCGAGATACAAGCCGATGAGGTGGCGGGCGATGACGCCTGCCGCCGCCGCGGTCGGAACGGCGACGACAAGGCCGACGAAGCCGAACAGCTGACCGAACGCCAGCAGCGCGAACATCAGCCAGACAGGATGCAGACCGATCGACTCGCCGACGAGCTTCGGCGAAATCACGTAGCCCTCGAGGAACTGGCCGCTGACCACGACCGCCAGCGCCATGAACAAGAGTTTCAGGCTCGGCCAACCCTGCACAAGAGCGACGCCAATCGACAGGACGAGCGCGATGAGCGAACCGACATAGGGCACAAAGCTCAACAGTCCGCCGATAACCCCGATCAGGAAACCGAAATCGAGCCCGACCATCGTCAGGCCGATCCCGTACCACAGCCCCAGGCACAGGCAGACGAGGGACTGGCCGCGGATGAACCCGGCCAATGCGTGATTGATCTCGCTGGCGATCGCGCGCAACTGTCTTGCGATGCTCGATCGGCAGCCAGCTGTCGATCTCCGCAATCATTCTGTCCCAGTCGATCAGAATGTAGAACGCCACGACCGGCGTTATGATCAGCAGCGAGAGAAAATCGAAGACCGCGGCGCCTCCCGAGACCAACGACCTCATCGCGTTGACGAACCATTGCGCGCCCTGCCGCGACAAAATCGCCGATCGACTTCTGGATTTGGGCGCTGGACAGCTGTTCGCTGAGCCCGAGCGCGTTGAGCCAGCCGCCTCCGTATTTCGCGATGAGCGCATTGCTCTCTTCGACGGCAAGGGCCTGAAGGCGCATCGCATAGCCCGGCAGCCGTTGAGCGAATGTCACGAGCTGGCTGGTCAGGATCGGCGCGACGACGATCAGAATGACAACGAAGACCGAGACGAAGACCACGAGAATGAGCAGAGCCGCGCCCAGCCGATTGAGCCCGAGCCTCTCCAATTTGCAGACGATCGGGTCGAGGAGATACCCGAGCGCGATTCCGGCGGCGAACGGCGTCACGATCGAGCCGAGCACATGCAGGGCGTAGCCGAGCACCGCGAACACGATGGCCCAGAACAAGACTTGACGTTCGATGCTCACTTCGCGGAGCTCGTCTGCTCTGCCTGATCGCCGATCGGCTGCAAGAGGTCCCACTTTCCGCCCCACGGGTCGACGAAGACCGCAACCGTGCCGTAGGGCTCGCTGCGCGGCGGCTCGAGAAACTTCACGCCGCGCGCGCGCATCGCAGCATAGTCCTTCCGGAAGTCATCGGTGAGAAGGAAGTAGCCCACCCGCCCGCCGGTCTGATCGCCGATTCTCGCGCGCTGCCGCTCGTCGCCCGGAACGGCGAGAACGATCTTCGCTCCCGCGCTCCCGGGCGGCGCCACGACGACCCAGCGCTTTCCGGCGGCGAGAGGGGCGTCCTCTTCAACGGCAAAACCGAGCGCGCCCTCGAAGAAGGCCAAGCCCTCGCCGTAGTCGGGGACGAGGAGGGAGATTGCGGAAGGACTGAAGATCATGGTCGCTTATCGGCTCATATGATCAAGCCATTGGGCGATATAGACGCCGCCCGAGGCGAGGGTCGTCGCGGCGACCGTCCATTCGAGAGCGGTCTGGACCGGCTGAGCGCTCAAGCCGTAGGCGCGCACGCCAAGCGCGAAACCGGCGAGCGAAATCTGGGCGGCGGTGTTGATCTTCGATTCCCACACCGGACGTATTTCGACCGGCTTGTCCATCAGCCAGGAGACCATGACGGCGACGAGGATCATGACGTCGCGCGATACGACCGCAATGGCGAGCCACGAAGGCAGTCCGGCATAGATGGCCAGCGAGACATAAATGGAGATCAGGAGCGCCTTGTCCGCCAGAGGGTCGAGATAGGCGCCGAGCTCGGTGCGCAGATCGAAGTTCTTGGCGATAAATCCGTCGATCGCGTCAGAAACGCCGGCAAGCAGAAAGATCAGGAACGCCGCCATGAATCGTTGCGAAACGATCATCGAGATCGCCAACGGCGTCATTAGCATCCTTGCCAACGTAATCAGATTGGGAATATTGCTCAAAATCTGAGAGAATTTCATTAAATGCCGACGTCCCCAGATCTCGATTTGGTTAGGCCGATCGAAGATCGTCCTTACAGAAGCGTCCACCCCTCCGCGCGCTCTCGGCTCCAAGCACTCCGCGGCGCCCGGCCGCAGCAGGGTAACATGATCGAACGGGCCTTGGGAAACCTGCCGGTCCGGCAACGCTTGCGCCGGTCATGCCGACCAATTACCCCGGTCTTCAATCTTGCTCCGGAGCCTCGATGCCCGACAGCCGAAAGCCTTTGACCTACGCCGACGCCGGCGTCGACATCGATGTCGGCAATCGCCTCGTCGACCGGATCAAACCCATGGCGCGCGCGACGCGCCGGCCCGGCGCCGACGCGGAACTGGGGGGATTTGGCGGCCTTTTCGATCTGAGAGCGGCCGGATTCGTCGACCCGATTCTCGTCGCCGCCAACGACGGCGTCGGCACCAAGGTGAAGATCGCGATCGAGAGCGGCATCTACGACACGATCGGTGTCGATCTGGTCGCGATGTGCGTCAACGACATCGTCGTCCAGGGCGCGGAGCCGCTTCTGTTTCTCGACTATTTTGCCGCGGGCAGGCTCGACGAGGATGTCGCCGCCGCAGTCGTCAAAGGGATAGCGGAAGGCTGCGTGGAGTCCGGCTGCGCGCTCATCGGCGGCGAAACCGCGGAGATGCCGGGCCTCTACGCTCCCGGCGACTTCGATCTGGCGGGGTTCGCCGTCGGGGCGGCCGAACGCGGCGCCCTCCTGCCGCGCGGCGCCCTGAAGCCGGGGGACGCCGTGTACGGGCTCCCGTCGTCCGGGGTCCACTCCAACGGCTTTTCGCTGGTGCGGCGCGTCGTCGAGCGCTCCGGGCTCCCGTGGGACGCGCCGGCGCCCTTCGAGCCGTCGCGTTCGCTCGCGGCCGCGTTACTGACCCCGACGCGGCTTTACGTGCGTCCGCTCCTGCAGGCGCTCGCTCGCGCTCCCGGCATACGGGCGCTGGCCCACATCACCGGCGGAGGATATCCGGAGAATCTGCCGCGCGTCATCGACGAGGGTCTCACGGTCCTGCTCGATCTCGACGCTTTCGCGCCGCCGCCGGTCTTCTCGTGGCTCGCGGCCGCAGGTGGAATTCCTGAGGACGAGATGCTGCGCACCTTCAACTGCGGGTTCGGGATGGCGGTCTTCGTCTCGCAGGAGCGCGAAGCGGAGACCCGGGAGACGCTGGCGCTCGCGGGTCTGGCGCCGACCCTGATCGGACGGCTTGTTCCGTCTCGCGGTCTGCGCGTCGTGACGGAGGGAAGGCTCGCGTTATGACCGGGCGCGTTCGAACGGCGATCCTCCTGTCCGGCCGGGGCTCCAACATGAAGGCGCTGGTCGCGGCGGCTCGGCGGCCGGACTTCCCGGCCGATATCGCGCTCGTTCTGTCCGACAAGCCTCAGGCGCGTGGGCTCGAGGCCGCGCGGGAGGCGGGCGTCGCCGCCGAAGCGGTCGACTTTCGGCGATTCTCGGGCAAGCCCGCCTTCGAGGCGGAACTTGACCTCCGCCTTCGGGAGGCGGGAGTCGAACTCGTCTGCCTCGCCGGCTTCATGCGCATCCTGAGCGCGAGTTTCGTCGAGCGATGGGAAGGCCGGATTCTCAATATCCACCCGTCTCTGCTGCCGGACCTGCGCGGTCTCAATACCCATGAGCGAGCCCTTGCCGAGGGGCGCGCCGAGCATGGATGCACGGTCCACTACGTCTCGGCCGGACTCGACGCGGGCCCGACCATCGCCATGGCGCGCGTCCCCGTCCTGCCGGGCGACGATCCCGAATCGCTGGCGGCGCGGGTGCTCGTCGAGGAGCATCGGATCTACCCGGAGGCGCTTGAGGCGGTCGCCCGCACGCTCCGCGTCAGCTGAGGGCGCTTGGCGCGCGGCGGAATTTGCTTCAAATTATGACCATTGACGAGCGGAGATTTGCGTGGCGGGCCGCGTTGCAAAGAAGGATCCGGTTGCCGTGACGATCGAGTCGATTTCGGAGGAGGCGGAGGCTTCGCCGCTTCTCTCCTCGCCGGAACGGTTCATCAACCGCGAGCTGTCCTGGCTGGAATTCAATCGGCGCGTGCTGGAGGAGGCGGCGAACCCCCATCATCCGCTGCTCGAAAGGCTCCGCTTCCTGTCGATCTCGGCCAACAATCTCGACGAATTCTTCATGGTCCGCGTGGCCGGGCTTGTCGGTCAGCTTCTGTCGGGCGTGACGGAAGTCTCCGACGACGGCCGGACCCCGGCCGAGCAACTCGAGCGCATCAGCGAGCGGGTGGCGTCCCTGGTCGCCTCCCAACAGGAACGCTGGCGCGCCTTGCGCGCCGAACTGACGTCGAACGGAATCGTCATTCTCGACGTCGCGGATCTGACGCGTCGCGAGCGGGACTGGCTGCAGGAATACTTCCTTCAGCACGTCTTTCCGATTCTCACGCCCCTCGCGGTCGATCCTGCGCATCCGTTCCCGTTCATTCCCAATCTCGGATTCACCCTGGCGCTCGAACTGCTCAATCCGCAGGACGGCCGAACGATGAGCGCGCTCGTGCGCATTCCAGGCAGCGTCGAGCGTTTCGTGCGGCTGCCGGACGGCCCGCTCGGCGTGTCCGCGCGCTTTGTCACCCTCGATCGCCTGATCGTCGCGTTCATCGCTCTGCTCTTCCCCGGTTACGAAGTGCTCGGCGAAGGCGCCTTTCGGGTCATCCGCGACAGCGACATCGAGGTCGAGGAGGAGGCGGAAGATCTGGTCCGCCTTTACGAAACCGCGCTCAAGCGACGCCGCCGCGGTTCGGTCATTCGGCTGGAGATCGAGGCCAGCATGCCGGAGTCGCTGCGTGCCTTCGTCGCCGGCGACGTCGACGTCGTTCCGTCCGGAATCGTGCTGATCGACGGGATGCTGGCGCTGAACGAACTGTCGCAGCTTGTGGCGATCGACCGCCCCGAACTGAAATTTCCCCCCTACACTCCCCGCTTTCCAGAGCGAGTGAAGGAGCATGCCGGCGATTGCTTCGCCGCCATTCGACAGAAGGACCTCGTGGTCCATCATCCTTATGAGTCGTTCGACGTCGTCATTCAGTTCCTCAATCAGGCGGCCCGCGACACCAGCGTCGTGGCGATCAAGCAGACGCTCTATCGGACCTCCGCCGACAGCCCAATCGTTCGGGCCCTGGTCGAGGCTGCGGAGTCCGGAAAATCGGTCACCGCGCTGATCGAGTTGAAGGCGCGCTTCGACGAGGAGGCGAACATTCGCTGGGCGCGCGACCTCGAGCGCGCCGGGGCGCAGGTGGTTTATGGATTCATCGAGCTGAAGACCCACGCCAAGCTATCGATGGTGGTCCGCCGCGAAGCGGGGGCGCTCGTCAGTTACTGCCATCTCGGGACCGGCAACTATCATCCGGTGACCGCGAAGATCTACACCGACATCTCGCTCTTCACGGCCGACCCTGCGATCGGCCGGGATGTCGCGCGGATCTTCAATTTCATCACCGGCTACGCCGAGCCCGACGGGCTGGAGCAGATGTCCATTTCGCCGATCACGCTGAAGAAAACGCTCCTGCGCAACATCGCCGACGAGATCGATCATGCGGCGCTCGGCAAACCCGCGCAGATCTGGATGAAATGCAACGCGCTCGTCGATCCCGAAATCATCGACGCGCTCTATGGGGCGAGCCGCTCGGGCGTTCAGATCGAACTCATCATCCGCGGCATCTGCTGCCTGCGGCCGGGCGTGCCGGGGCTGTCGGACAACATTCGCGTGAAGTCGATCGTCGGACGCTTCCTCGAGCACGCGCGGATCTACGCCTTCGGCGCCGGCCATGGACTGCCTCATCCGAAGGCGCGGGTGTTCATTTCGTCCGCCGATCTGATGCAGCGGAATCTCGACCGGCGCGTCGAGGCGCTGGTCCCCCTGCTCAATCCGACCGTACACGAGCATGTGCTAAATCAGATTATGGAAGCCAATCTGATGGACAACCAGCAGAGCTTCCGGATCCTGCCCGACGGCTCGAGCGAACGGATCCACCCCGGGCCAGGCGAGGAGCCCTTCAACGCCCACAAATATTTCCTGACGAATCCAAGCCTGTCGGGGCGCGGCCATGCGCTGAAGGAATTGTTTCCGATGGCGTTGCGCTGGCGCGCCTGATACAGGAGCGGCCGTCGCGCGGCGTTTTCCAGCGGATCGGCAATGTCGGACAGTCCAGCGCAGTGGCGAGTGCCCGGCATGCCGGTGGCGATCGTCGATATCGGCTCGAACTCCGTCCGGCTGGTCGCATACGAGTCGCATTCCCGCGCGCCGACCCCGACCTTCAACGAAAAGGCGTTGTGCGGCCTGGGGAGGGGAGTGGCCATGAGCGGGCTGCTGCCGGAAGACGGAGTCGCTAAGGCGCTCGCCGCGCTGCAGCGGTTTCGCGTTCTATGCGACACCATGCAGATCAGCGACGTGCGCAGCATAGCGACGGCCGCGGTTCGCGACGCGGCGAACGGACCGCAATTCCTGGCGCTCGCCGAGCACGCCATCGGCTGCAAGATCGAACTGCTCAGCGGACAGCAGGAAGCGCGGCTTTCCGCGCTCGGCGTCGTCAGCTCCATTTGCGAAGCGGACGGACTTGTCGGCGATCTGGGCGGCGGATCGCTCGAATTGACCGAGATAAAGAACGGCGGCGCCGGCGCAGGATTGACCCTGCCGCTCGGCAGTCTCTCGCTGATGGATCTTTCGGAGCGCTCGCCCAAGAAGGCGGCCAGAATCGTCCGCGAAACGTTGTCCAACGTCAAACTGTTGCAACTCCTGCCGGGGCGCACGTTTTATGCGGTCGGCGGGACATGGCGCGCGCTCGCGCGACTGCATATGCGCCAGCGGCAGTACCCGATGAACGTCATGCACAATTACGTGATCCCGTCGCGCGACGCCCTCGAGTTCGCGAGGCTTGTCGAACGGATCGAGGCCGACGCTCTGATGGAGATCGAGTCCGTCTCGTCGGCGCGTCGTCCGCTTCTCGCCTACGGGGCCGCAGTGCTCGAGGAAATCATCCGGCAGGCCAATCCGAAAGAGATCGTCATCTCGGCGCTCGGGGTTCGCGAGGGCCTGCTTTATTCGAAGCTTCCGGTGGAGACGCAGGCGGAGGACCCGCTGATCATCTCCGCCCGGGAATTCAACCGCCTGCGCTCGCGCGCGCCGGCGCACGGCGAGGAGCTCTTTGAGTGGACAAGCCGGCTGATTGCGACGACGCATCTCGAGGAAGACGACGAGGACCGGCGTCTGCGCCACGCCGCCTGCCTCCTGTCCGATATTTCCTGGCGCGCCCATCCCGATTACCGCGGCGCGCAGGCCTACGATCTCGTCGCCAACGCGGCCTTCATCGGGGTTGACCATCCCTCTCGCGCATTTCTCGCGCTGGCGGCCGCCTATCGCCACCTCTCGAACGAGGATTTCGTCACGCCCCAGTCGCGTTCGCTGGTGAGCGCACGTCAACTCGACCGGGCGCGCATCATCGGCGCGGCCATGCGGGTCGCATACAACATTTCCGCCGCGATGCCGGGCGTCCTGCCCCGCGCGCCGATGGTTTTGGACAAGGGCCATGTGGTGCTGACCCTGCCGGCCGAGCTGGCGCCCTTGAGCAGCGAACGTCTGCAATCCCGGATGCGGCAATTTGCCCGGCTGATCGGAGGAGACCCGGAGATCAGGGCGGCGCTTTGAAGCATGCGCCGCATCACCCGTGTAATAAACAGCCGAAAGTCGGCCGTCGGGAACGCCAATGGTGTCATTTGCAAAAGGCCGGCAAAGGCCCCATATTCCGGTTGCCCGTTTGACGCCATTCGAGCGGGCTCTATCGAGACCCCCACCGGCGGTCCTTGAAACCGCCAAGGCGAGGAGATGTCGAATATGGCGGCTGTCCAGGAGACGGTCGAACGCGTCCGTTCGATCGATGTTGAGGCGTATAAATACGGCTTTGTCAGTCCGATCGAATTGGAAGTGGCGCCGAAGGGCCTCAGCGAAGACATCATCAGATTCATTTCCGCCAAGAAGCAGGAGCCCGACTGGCTGCTTGCCTGGCGGCTTGACGCCTATCGCCGCTGGCTGACGATGGAGACGCCGCGGTGGGCGCGCGTCGAGTATCCGCCGATCGACTTCCAGGCGATCCACTATTTCGCCGCGCCCAAGACCGGGCCCGCGCCGAAGTCGCTCGACGAGGTCGATCCGGAGCTGCTGCGGACTTACGCGAAACTCGGCATCCCGCTTGTCGAGCAGGAGGTTCTCGCCGGGGTCGAGAAGCCGAAGGTGGCGGTTGACGCCGTTTTCGATTCCGTGTCGGTCGCGACGACCTTCAAGGCGGAACTCGCCAAGTCGGGCGTCATCTTCTGCTCGTTTTCCGAGGCGGTTCGCAACCACCCCGATCTGGTGCGCCGCTATCTGGGCACAGTCGTCCCGGCGTCCGACAATTTTTATGCGACGCTCAATTCGGCGGTCTTTTCCGACGGCTCCTTCGTCTACGTGCCGCCGGGCGTCCGCTGCCCGATGGAGCTCTCGACCTATTTCCGCATCAACGAAAAGAACACCGGGCAGTTCGAACGCACGCTGATCATCGCCGACAAGGGCGCCTACGTCAGCTATCTCGAAGGCTGCACCGCGCCGAAGCGCGACGAGAATCAGTTGCACGCCGCCGTTGTCGAACTCGTCGCCCTCGAGGACGCGGAGATCAAGTACTCGACGGTGCAGAACTGGTATCCGGGCGACTCTGGAAGGCCGCGGCGGGATTTACAATTTCGTGACCAAGCGCGGCGACTGTCGCGGCGCGCGGTCGAAAATCTCGTGGACCCAGGTCGAGACCGGCTCCGCCATCACCTGGAAATACCCGTCCTGCATCCTGCGGGGCGAGGCTTCGCGGGGCGAATTCTATTCGATCGCCATCTCGAACGGCCATCAGCAGGTCGATAGCGGCACGAAGATGATTTACCTCGGCCGCAACACGACGAGCCGCATCATCTCCAAGGGCGTTTCGGCCGGAAAATCGCAGAACACCTATCGAGGCCAGGTTTCGGCGCACCGGCTCGCGACCGGCGCGCGCAATTTCACCAACTGCGATTCGCTTCTGATCGGACATCGAGTGCGGCGCCCATACGGTGCCCTACATCGAAGCGAAGAACGCATCGGCGGTGATCGAACACGAGGCGACCACCTCGAAGGTGTCGGAGGACCAGCTTTTCTATTGCCTGCAGCGGGGATTGTCGGCCGAAGAGGCGACGGCGCTGATCGTTAACGGGTTCGTCCGCGACGTCCTGCAGCAGCTGCCGATGGAGTTTGCGGTCGAGGCGCAAAAGCTGATCGCAATCAGCCTCGAAGGCAGCGTCGGATGACGGCGTTCGTCCGCCGGTCCGCTCGAACGACACAAGAATTGTGGGGCGCGTCGTGATGCTTGAAGTCAAAGATCTCAGCGTCTCGGTTCATGGCAAGCCGATCCTCGGCGGGCTGAACCTCACGGTCAAAGCCGGGGAGGTCGCGGCCATCATGGGCCCGAACGGCTCCGGCAAGTCGACGCTGTCATACGTCATCGCCGGCAAGCCGGACTACGAGGTCATCTCGGGCGAGGTGTGGCTCGACGGGGAGAACCTTCTCGAGTTGGAGCCCGACGAGCGCGCCCGGAAGGGGGTTTTTCTCGCCTTCCAGTACCCGATCGAGATCCCCGGCGTGGCGACGATGACGTTCCTCAAAGCCGCGCTGAACGCCCAGCGGCGGGCGCATGGCGAGGGCGACCTGACGACGCCCGAATTCATGCGCCGGGTGCGCGAAGCGTCGAAGGCGCTCAAGATCGACATGGAGATGCTGCGCCGGCCGCTCAACGTCGGGTTTTCCGGCGGCGAGAAGAAGCGGCTCGAGGTGCTGCAGATGACGCTGATTCAACCGCGCCTCGCCGTGCTCGACGAGACGGATTTCGGGCCTCGACATCGACGCGTTGAGGGTCGTGGCCGACGGCGTGAACGCCTCGCGCGATCCGAGCCGCGGCTTTCTCATCATCACCCACTATCAAAGGCTTCTCGACCACATCACGCCCGACACGGTGCACGTGATGGCGAACGGGCGCATCATGGCCAGCGGCGGCCCCGAGCTTGCGGTCGAGCTCGAGCGGCACGGGTACGGCGCCTACGCGGAAGAGGCTGTGTGAGACTCCGATGACTGCCCACGCCGTTCTGCGATCGACCGCCGAGTTGACCCTCATAAGTCAGTTCGAGGCGCAAAAGGAGCTGGCGCGGTCGCCGCAGCGCGCCGCCGCGTTCGAGCGGTTTGCGGATCGAGGCCTGCCGACGCGGCGCGTCGAATCCTGGCACTACACGGACTTGCGCGCGGCGATGACCGACGCGGCGCCGCCGGCGCCCCCTCCGGACCGGACGGCGATCGAGACCGTGGGCCGAGCGTTGGAAGGACGCAACAAGCTTGGAGCTGCGCGACTGGTTCTGCTCAACGGGCGTCTCATCGAGGGCTTGAGCGACGCCCTGCCCGCCGGCGCGACCGTCGGCAGCCGAGACGGCAAGCCTCTCGCCGTGGACGATCCCATGGTCGCGCTCGCCGAGGCGATGAGCCTCGGCGGCTGCAGCGTCGAGGTGTCGCAGGGCGCCCAAATCGACGAGCCGATCGAGATTCTCCACATCGTCAGCGGCGAGGGCGCGCTTTCGGTTTATTCGCGCACGGAGATCGTCGTCGGCGCCGGCGCGCGCGCGTCGTTCGTCGAGACCTTCTCGGGCGCCGGCTCCGCCGTCCAGCGGCACGCCGTGACGGCGTTGACGCTCGCTGAAGGCGCGAAGCTAAAGCACGCGGTCGTCGTCGAGGATCGCGCCGAACTGCACCTCGAAAGCCAGATCGTCGAGATTGAAGCGGAGGCCGAACTCAATGCGTTTGCGCTGGTTTCGGGTGGGATGCTCTCTCGTCGCCAGTTGTTCGTGAGAATGACCGGCGAAAAGGCGAAGGTCGCGCTCGGCGGACTTGCGCTTCTGGACGGCTCGCGGCGGGCCGACACGACCCTGCAGGTCGTGCATTCTGCGCCCGGCGGAACGAGCCGCGAGTTCTATCGCGCGATCGTCGACGACGAGGCCGCCGGCACGTTTCAGGGGAAGGTCGTCGTCGAAAGGGGCGCCCAGAAGACCGACGGCGCGATGAAGTCGCAAGCCGTTCTGCTGTCGCCGCGGGCGCAGATGAATGCGAAGCCCGAGCTCGAGATTTTCGCCGACGATGTCCTCTGCGGCCACGGCGCGACCGTCGGGTCGCTCGATCCGGAGCAGATCTTTTATCTCAGGACGCGCGGCGTTCCGAAAGATGAGGCGGAAGCGATGCTCCTCGAGGCCTTCGGCCGCGAAGCCATAGAGCGCGTCGAGGATGAGGCGCTCGCCGACGCCTTGCGGACGTCGTTTCGCGCCTGGCTCGCCTCCAGGGGCGACAGGCCGACGGAGGCCCGCGCATGAACGACGCCGTTCGAACCGCAACTGCTCCGTACGACGTGGAGAAGATCCGCGAGGACTTCCCGATCCTGACGGAGCGCCCGTACGGCAAGCCGCTCGTCTATCTGGACAACGCCGCCTCGGCCCAGAAGCCCAAAGCCGTCCTGAACCGGCTCATGCACGCCTACCAGCATGAATATGCGAATGTCCATCGCGGGCTGCACTATCTCGCGAACGCCGCGACGGAGGCCTATGAGGCGGCGCGCGAGAGCGTGCGCCGTTTCCTGAACGCCGCGTCGACCGACGAGATCCTCTTCACCCGCTCGGCGACCGAGGCGATCAATCTGGTGGCGGCGAGTTTCGGCCTGAAGACCATCGGTCCCGGCGACGAAATCGTGCTGAGCGTGATGGAGCACCACTCCAATATCGTGCCGTGGCACTTTCATCGCGAGCGCAACGGCGCTGTGCTGCGCTGGATCGAGGTCGAAGACGACGGCTCTCTCTCGCTGGAGGCCTTCGCGCGGGCGTTGAGCGAGAAGACGAAGATTGTCGCGATCACGCAGATGTCGAATGTTCTGGGGACCGCGCCTCCGCTCAAGGAGATGATCCGGCTCGCGCACGAGCGGGGCATTCCGGCGCTCGTCGACGGCTCTCAGGGCGCGGTCCATCTCGACGTCGACGTCCGCGACCTCGACGCGGACTTCTATGTCCTGACCGGACACAAGGTCTATGGCCCGACCGGGATCGGCGTCTTGTACGGGAAGCGGGCGCTGCTCGAATCCCTGCCGCCGTTCCTCGGCGGAGGCGAGATGATCGAGGAGGTCACCCTCGAGACCGTGACCTACAATCAGCCGCCTTATCGGTTCGAGGCCGGCACGCCGCCGATCGTGCAGGCGATCGGGCTCGCGGCGGCGATCGACTATATGGAGGGGATCGGCAGAGCGCGGATCCGCGCGCACGAGGAGGCGCTGAGCGCCTACGCGCACGAGCGCCTGTCCAGGATTGACTCGCTGCGGATCTTCGGCGCCGCGCCGGGAAAGGGCCCGATCGTTTCATTCAACATGAAAGGCGCGCATGCGCACGACGTGGCGACCCTGATCGACCGGGCGGGCGTGGCGGTGCGCGCAGGCACCCATTGCGCCATGCCGATCATGCAGAGGTTCGGGGTGACCTCCACCTGCCGCGCCTCCTTTGCTCTCTACAACACTTTCGCCGAAGTCGACGCGCTCGCGGACGCTCTGGACCGCGCCCAAAAGCTCTTCATGTAGGAGGTAGGAGGTCGCCGCATGAATGATGCGAGCAGCACTGCCGTTTCGCAGCAGTTCGCGATGAAGCCGCCCTCCGAAATGGCGCCCGGGGAATTGGCGACGCTGACCGATTTGATCGTCGCTGCGCTCAAGACGGTCTACGACCCGGAAATTCCGGCGGATATTTACGAGCTCGGCCTCATCTACAACGTCGACATCGACGACAGCCGGTTCGTCACGATCGAAATGACGCTGACGGCGCCGGCCTGCCCCGTCGCCGGGGAAATGCCGCAGTGGGTCGAAAACGCCGTCGGCGCGGTCCCGGGCGTGGCGGGCGCGAAGGTGAACATGGTGTTCGACCCGCCGTGGGATCAAAGCCGCATGTCGGACGAGGCGCGCGTGGCGCTCGATATGTGGTGAGCTCGTTCCATTCCTTCCCCAGCTTTGCTAGCTTTGCTGGGGAAGGTGGCGCGTAGCGCCGGATGGGGTGTGGCCCGCTGCTTCGAACCAAGTCGGATTGCACGAACGGCTCAGCGCTCTTTTTGTCGAACGATTCCTGCACGCCGCACCCCATCCGGCCTTTTGGCCACCTTGTGTCCGCAAATTGTGAGAGAGTTGGCGACGGGCGGTTGTCCGCCGCACAAGCCGTCCGGGATGGAGAAGGCGACCGATCGGCCGGAAAGCGGGACTTCGGCCGAAGATGCAGCAGGATCGAAGCGACGCGGCCCCGGCGTCTCCAAGCTTCCGATCGACCGGCGGGTGACGCTGACGGTTGAAGCCCCGCCGGGCTCGCGCCACAAGGGCTACGAGGAGATCGTCGTTCAAGACTTGGTGTTGAAGGCCGAGACGACGCTCTATCGGCGGGAGCGCTGGGAGACGCCGGACGGCAAGCGGCTGATGGCGCCGCTCGATGGGGGAATTGTCGGCGGCTGCGGCCCGCATCTGCATCGCCTCGTGCTGATGCTGCATTTTCAGGGCCAGATGACCTGCGAAGATCGTGGCGCTCCGAACGGATCGTGGCGCTTCTGGTCGGCATGGGCCTGGCGATTTCCAAGCGGCAGGTGGTGCGGCTCTTGCGCGCCAAGCTGGAGGGCTTCCGCGCCGAGGACGAAGCGGTGCTGCGGGCGGGGCTCGTGAGCTCGCCCTTCGTCACCGTCGACGACACCGGCGCCCGCCACGCCGGCAAGGCCTGCTTCACCACCCACATCGGCTCCGACCGCTTCGCCGCGTTCCGCACCGGGTCCGGCAAGTCGCGCCTGGCTTTCCTCGGCCGCCTGCTCGGCGGGACGGCGTCCTACGTGATTAATGCCGCCGCGATCGCCTACATGCGCGCGGGCAATCTGGCGCAGGACGTCATCGACAGGCTCGGCGGCCACGCTTCGCGCGTCTTTCGCTCGCGCGAGGATTGGATGGACCACTTGCGTGCCCTCGGCCTGGCCAACTTGAAGGTGACGCCCGATCCGGTGCGCGTCGCCAGCGAAGCGGCGCTGTGGGGCGCAATCGAGGCCGAGGGTCTGCTCGGCGGCGCGGTCGTCGTCTCCGACGACGCCGGCCAGTTCCGCATCGGCGACCACGCCCTGTGTTGGGTTCACGCCGAGCGGCTCATCCACAAGCTCGTTCCCGCCAACGATCGGCAGCGCAACGCCATCGAGGTCGCCCGGCGGATGGTCTGGTGGTTCTATCGCCAGCTCAAAGACTACAAACTGGCCCCAAGCCCCCAACGAGCCGCGGAACTGAGCGCCCGCTTCGACCGCATCTTCAAGCGCCGAACCGGCTACGCCCTGCTCGACCGTCTGTTGAAACGCCTGCTCGGGCGCAAGGACGAGCTTTTGCGCGTGCTCGAGCGGCCCGACATTCCGCTCAACACCAACGCCTCCGAAAACGACATCCGCGCCTTCGTCACCAAGCGCAAAGTCTCGGCGGAACCGTCAGCGAAAAAGGTCGTGAGGCGCGCGACGCAATGCTCGGCCTCGCCAAAACCTGCAAGAAACTCAAAATCCCCTTCTTCGACTATCTCGGCGCCCGCCTCGGCATTCCTGGCCCCGCCGTCCCGGATCTCGCAACCCTCGTCAGCACCGCACCAAGCTAAAGCGCCCCCCGAAATTTGCTCCGGTTACAAGAGGTCTTCACGACGGGCGGGACTGGTTTGCGACGGCTGTTCCGGAGATTTTTGGGGGCGGCTGGGGCGGCAGGACGAGCTTCATCTGTTTGAGCAGGAGCTGCAGCTCGGGTTCCGGCTGGGTGTAGCGGGTGAGGCGGAGTTCGCGTCCGTCGGTGGTCGGCAGGTGGACGTCGATCATCTGGACGGCGGCGAACTTCTCGAGCGCGCTGCGGGCGGTGAGCCCCGGGGCCAGGGGGTGGAGGCGGCGCTGCAAGGTGATGTAGAGGCAATAGGCGAGGAACGAGATGAAGATGTGCGCCTCGATCGTGCGCTCTTCTTTATGGAAGATTGGGCGGATGGCGAGGTCGTCCTTGAGGGTCTTGAAGGCTTCCTCGACCGCGACGAGTTGGATGTAGTATTGCCAGAGCAGCGCCGGATCCTCCTCGGCGATGTTGGTGCGCAGCAGATAGTGTCCCTCGCGCCGGCGCAGCGTCCGCAGCTTGTCGCGGTTCAGGCTGTAGGTGAAGTTGGCCGTGTCCTTGTCCATGGCGATGTCGACCAGGCGCCATGCGGTCGGCGCCTTTGAGCGCGCGGCGCCGAGTTTCATCAACATCTCTTCGCGCGAGACCTCCATGGCGGCGAGCTGGCGAAGCCGCTTCCACAGCCATTTCATCTGGCGCTTGCGCATCGCGCGCTCCTTGGCGAGGCGGTCGTCGCTCTGGGCGAAGACGTAGAGCTCGCCGTCCTCGGCCAAGAGCTTGACCTGAACGCCCTCGCGCACCTCCTGCCAGGGCTTGTCGATCCGATGTTTCTCAAGCCGGGTCAGCCGTCCTTTGGGCGTGCCGACCAGGTATTGCACCGGGGGATCGCTCTGACGCATCTCGGCGAGGACCTCTTCGGTTGGGATGCCGCGGTCCATCACCCAAATGCGCCGCGCCTTGCCGTATTGCGTCTCGATCTTGGCGAGGAAGCTCCGCAGCGTCTTGTTGTCGCTGGTGTTGCCGGCCATGACCTCGTCGGCGAGCGGCAGGCCGTCCGGCGTCACGACGAGTGCGATCACCACCTGCGGGCAGTCCGGCCGCTTGTCCCGGCTGTAGCCGTGGCGAGGCTTGTCGCCCTCGGGCTTCGCCGCGGCGTCGATTTCGAAGTCGGTGCTGGTCAGGTCGTAGAGCAGCACGTCGAAGCTGGCGTTGAACAGTCGCGCCAGCGGGCGACCAGATGGCTGAACAGCTCCTCCTTGTAGGCCAGCAGACGGTCATGACAGGCATAGAGCTTGTGGGCTTCGGCCAGGGAGAAGTCCGCGCCCAACAGATCGGCCATGGCGCTCTTTTCGAACCAGTCCCGGTGCAGCTTCCACTCGCTCCCCGGCGCGATCAGCCGGTAGGTCGCCAGCACCTGCAGCACATGGTCCCACCGCGTCCCTTTACGGCTGCGCGGCAATCGTTCCGCCCAGAAACGATCGAGTTCAAGGGCGCGCCACAACTGTCCGGCGAGCCAGCAGGCGCCCCATTGGCGAGGCCGGCAGAGCCGCATCTCCGAGAGACGGACCTTAATCGTGTCCGCGTCCCTCGCCGCCACCTTCCCGTCCTCGGGAAACAGCGCCAGGGTTCGCGCTTCCCCGGTCGACGCGTCGACCACCTCGATGGCCCGCCGCCCTCAGGAATCCCCTCATTTCAAGAACGGCCTGATTTCGGCGCTTTGGGATATCCATTTAACCGGACTTGGGCGTATGCTGGGTGGATGGAGCGACCCCTCGCTAGCATCCACTACCCTAAGTCCCTTGGGGAGTTTCGGGCTTGGTTCCCGACTCATGCGGACTGCCTCTCATACCTGGAATGGTTGAGATGGCCTCACGGCTTCGTCTGCCCGTCCTGTGGCCATTCGGAAGGATGGCGGCTTGCGACGGCAGGTTCAAGTGCGCTGGATGCGGCAGCCGTAGGTCAGTGATAGCAGGCACCATCTTTGACCTAACCCGCACTCCCCTCACGGTTTGGTTTTCAGCCTGTTGGTATTTTGCGAGTGGCAAAGATGGGATCTCGGCGCTGAGCTTGAAGCGGACCTTGGAGATCGGCTCCTACCAGACGGTGTGGGCTATCCTTCATCGCTTGCGGTCTGTGCTGATTTGCCCCGATCGGGAGCGCCTTTGCGGGAAGGTGGAGGTGGACGAAACCTACATCGGAGGCAAGGAAACTGGACTTTCGGGAGGCCGTGCCAAAAGGAAGAAGATCCTGACGTGTATCGCGATCGAGATCCTGGAGCCGAAGGGATTCGGGCGCTGTCGAATGGCGTCCGTGGCGGATGCCTCCTCAGAATTGCTTCGCTCCTTCGTGTTGGATAACGTCGAGCCGGGGGCGACAGTCATCACCGATGCCTGGCAGGGTTACCGGTGGTTGGAGAAGAGTGGGTATATCCATGACCGCCGTAGCCAGCGGGCCGCATCAACGCGAGGCGAGGACCCCGGAGAACTTCTGCCAGGCGTGCATCGAATAGCGTCCCTTGCCAAACCATGGCTGCTGGGCACCCACCAGGGAGCGGTGGATTCCGCACACTTGCCCAGTTACCTGGATGAGTTCGTGTTCCGCTTCAATCGCCGCCGCTCACGTAGCAGAGGGATGCTCTTCTACCGGGTCCTGGAGTTTGCTGTCGCGCATGGACCGGTTCGTTACAAAGACCTTGTTATGAGCCAGAGCCCAAAGGCTGTTCCTCCCAAGCCGCCGAGACACCGCGGACATCCGCCCAGCTTGGAGCGACCTTCGCCGAACCGCCCTTGGAGACAAATCGTCCAGTCCGGTTAAATGGATACCCAGGTCGGCGCTTTTCGGCCCTCACGTAGAGCGAATGGGAAGCCTTAAGGCCCCGCATTTGTCGTGGCGCGACCTCCCTCTCGACGATTGCGAGACCCGAACTTGCACTTCAGGACTCGTCATATGAGAACTTGCCGCATCAAAATGCCAACCTCCAGTTGCATTTTGGCCCTCGAAAAAATGAGGGGATGGCTGAGCTTCCCGATAGGTCAAAAGCGTCCGTTAGCACCTCAGAAGAGCTGCCCACCCGTTCGATCTCCGCCCGATCATAGTCTACCTTCCCGAAACCTCCGCGGAAGTCTTCGGACTGTGAGGGCGGCGCGGCCGAGCCGCGAAAGCCCGCTCAGCAGATCGCATTCATCGAAAGGACGGGGTTTAGCGCTGGCTAACCAGACTGCCATTCTTCGTCGACTGACGCGCAGATTTCTCCCTTCTGAGCTAACTTTCAATTTTACGCGCCTCCTCTGGCAGCATGATCGGGACGCCGTCGCGGATCGGATAGGCGAGTTTCGCCGCTCGGGAAATGAGTTCCTGCTGAGAAACATCGTAGATTAGCTCTGCTCGCGTCACGGGACAGACGAGCAACTCCAACAGACGCGGATCGGTTCTGAAGCTCTTTACCGGTGCGCTCGAAGGGCTAGTTGGGTCGTTGGTCATTAAAAAACTCCGACTGTAAACCACCATTTTGACAGATCTGTAGTTTAGGGAGGAGAGAAAGGGCACAGGAATCCCCTCATTTCGAGAACGGCCTGATTTCGGTGCTTTTCGGCCCTCACGTAAGTGAATGGGGAGCCCTAAGGCCCCGCATTTGTCGTGGCGCGACCTCTCTCTCGACGATTGCGAGACCCGAACTCGCGCCGCATTAAAATGCCAACCTCCAGTTGCATTTTGCCCTCGAAAAAATGAGGGGATGGCTGAGCCCGCCAGGCATCGATCTGCGGGGAATTGATCTCCCCCAGATAAAGAACCTGGCGCTGGACCACTCGCCCATCGTCGAGCCGCTTATTCTCGACGATGTTCCAGTAGACGTGCGTCTTGCCGTTCCTCCGCTTAATTAAGCGTAGAAACATGACGGCTTCCCATCATGCACAGAAAGCCCTCAGCGAAAATAGACTAGGTCTTCACTACAGCCGTTTTCAGCCGCTTCCGTGCAGCTCACATCATTGTTCTCAGCGACTTGCCGGCGACGAAAATCATCATTTCCGGCTTATCCACAGGCGAATCCGCGAAGACAGGCTAACCCCGTGGCCACCACAGCCGAAACCTGCGGAGAAGCGAGGGACAGGCAAAGTCGACACCTGCATTCGCTCGGCAAGGCGGCGCTTGTCGGCGTCGAGCCCGCCGGAAGGCCAGGCCGAGTTGGCAGCGTGGTTGCGCGCGAACCGGGTCGGCCGGGCGGTGATGGAGGCGAGCGGCGGTTATGAGCGGAGCTGGGCGGAAGCGCTGCGCGCGGCCGGTCTCGAGATCCTGATCGTCGATCCGAAACAGGTTCGCTGCTTCGCCGAAGCCGCCGGGCGGCTGGCCAAGAACGATCCGCCGAAGGCGGGGGCGCGCAGCGCCAGCCTTGAGCCCGGCCGAGCACCGGGCTACCGCGAACATCACAGTCCCTTCTCCCCGCGAGCGGACGGGAGAGGGACTTAAGCGTACCCCGGCGGGGCGACAAACCCGCCGAACTCGCGCTCGATGAGCCGGGCGAAGGCGAGCGGCGTGCGGTCTTCGTGGTCGGGGCCGATGATTTGCGCGCCGATCGGCAGGCCGTCCGCGACCCCGACCGGAACGACGGTCGCCGGCAGGCCGCAGGTCGTCGCGGGATCGGCCCATGCCAGTTGCTGAAGATAGGGGAATTCCTTCCCGTCGACGGCGATCTTGCGGTCGGTTTGACGCGCCGTATGATCGTGGGGAAAGGCGAGCGTCGCGGCCGGCGGGCAGACGACGACGTCGAAGTTTTGCAACAGGGCGCGCCACTGCTGTTTCAGCCCCTGGCGCGCGAGATCGGCCCGGACCCATTCCCTGTGGCTCATGACCGCGCCGCGCAAAAGCTCCGCGACGAGGCTCTGGTCGGCGGCGGGAGTTCTCTCCGCCGCGCTGCGCATTTCCTGATATTGGTCGTCCGTCATTCCCGCCGACAGGAAGGCGTTCAGGAGCTTCACGTAGAGTTTTGCGGACGCCCCGAGATCGGGAAGGAGCGGCGTCTCGCGCCTGACGTTGGCGCCGGCGGCGACGAGCCTATTCGACAGGCGGTCGAGCGCAGCACCGACCGCGGCCGAGGTCGGCAAGAGCGGATGTTCGGCGATGACGAGAACGCGGAAGTCCGAGAATTTCTCGCCACGCGCCGGCGGCAGGTTCAGACGGTAGGCGCGCCCGTCGCCCGCCTCGTCCGGACCGGCGATGAGATCGAGCGCCAGCGCGAGGTCGTCGACCGAGCGCGCCATCGGGCCGATGACGGCCAGGTCCCTCCTCGCCCATGCCGGCACGCCCGGCGGCGCATGGCCGCGCGACGCGACGAGGTCAAAGGTGGGCTTGTGCGCTGAAATCCCGCAGAAATGGGCCGGGATGCGCAACGAGCCGCCGATATCGGAGCCGAGCGACAAAGGTCCGAAACCAGCGGCGAGCGCCGCGGACGACCCGCCCGAAGAGCCCCCCGGGGAGCGCGTCCTATCCCAGGGATTGTTCGTCGTCCCATGGATGTCGTTGTAGCTTTGCCAGTCGCCGAGACCGAGAGGGACGTTGGTCTTCCCGAGAACGATCGCGCCGGCGGCCTTGAGGCGGGTCACGGCGAGCGCGTCTTCCTGGGCGACGAAGTCCTTGAACGCGGGTATGCCCCAGGTCGTCGGCAATCCGGCGATGTTGTAGGATTCCTTGATCGTAACGGGCACGCCGAGGAGCGGCAGGCGCTCGCCGCGCGCGAGGGCCGCATCCGCCTCCTTCGCCGCCGCGCGGGCGCGGGCGAAATCGCGCACCGGCACGGCGTTCAGCTCGCCGTCGAGCGCCTCGATCCGGGCGATGAAAAGATCGGTCAGTTCGAGCGCCGAAACCTGCCGCTTTCGCAGCGATTCGGCGAGTTCGCCCGCGCTGCGATAGGCCCATTGCGCGGCGGGGAGAGCGGATTCGGTCATGACGGCGCCTTTGCTTCAGAACGTCCGGAGAGTGCAAACAGCCCCTCCAGTGTTCGCAGATGTTGCCGCAATTCGCCATTGGATTTCGTATCCGCCGACCGTCATCCGGCCTTTCGGCGCTACCCTTCTCCCGCTTGCGGGAGAGGGCCGGGGTGAGGGCCCGTCACTCCTGGCACCTGTGCGACGATCCTTCGGGGAGCGGAGCCTCCGGCTCGCCGCTCGACGGGTCGCGCGGCTTGATCGGGCAGTGCTGCGACAAGCGCCTGGCGAGGTCGGCGAGCGTGCGCCGGTTGCGCTCATCACAGAGCTGCGAATCGAGTTCGGCCTGCACGGACTGGGAGAGCCACCAGCTCATCGACACCTCGCTCATCTGGTCGTGTCCGACGCGCCAATTCGCCGCGAGCGCAGCGCAGGCGCCGGTCGGCGGCGGCTGGCCGGCGTCCGGCTTGAAGTTCGGGTTCTCGAACATGCCGAACATGAACCAGCTCGACCCGATCTCATTCGGGTCCGCCGGCTGGACGTCATGGTTCAACTGCCAGAGCTCGCGCTGCGCGTCCGCCGCCTCCTCGGCGCCGTGCCCGTCGCGGGTGACCGACAGGGCGACGACGGGCGTGACGACGACGCCGAACACCCGCTCCACTCCTGAAGCATCCGCGGTGTTCAGTTCCGGCGTCCCGGCTCCCCGCGGCGGAATTTTGGGAGCCGAAGGAGCGGCTAAGGGCGAACGGGGCTTCGCGAGCGGGGGCGGATCACGCGCGTCGGCCCGCGGCCCATTCTGCACCCAGAGCACGACCGGAACGACGCCGAGGCGTCGCAGCTCCCGCGCCACGTCCATCGCGGTCGTGAGGCCGGCGTTCTCGAAATAGCCGCCGTCGACGATGCGGTCGCCCGTCCCGCCGCCATCCTCGGCGCGCAGGATGCCGGCCGGCGAAATGATCGGGAAGCGGGCCGAGAGCAAGGCGGCCGTCGACAGCCTGATGTCGGCCCCGTTGCGCACATCCGGCGCGTCATTCGCTCCGTCATGCGCCGCCTCGCACGAATCGCCCTGCAGCTCTGCTTCGGGGCACGGCTTCGACAGCATCTCGAACACGTCGAACGCCGCCGGATAGATCGAGAACCGCCCCGGCGGATGCCCGTCGCCGCCGGGCGCCGCGCGGGTCGAGATCAGGTCCGAGGCGATGATGCGCGCGCCCGTCGCGACCGAGGTCCCGTTGAGCAGGAGCAGTGGCAGCCAGGCGCCGTCGAGCTTGGCGAGCTTGTCGGGCAGGAAGCCGAACTTCTTGCGAAGACCCGAATCCGGCCCCTTGGTCGCCGCGAGGTCCTCGGCGAGTTGGCCGAAGAAGTCCGGGATGTCGCGCCGGACGACCTGGTCGTAATGCCGCTCCCAGGCGCGTTCGACCAGCGCCGCCGGTCGCCGGAAAACAGGAGCGAGCCGCCGGACGGGTTCGGCGGCGAGAAATTGTCGCGAAAGGCGAGGCCGACGAAGGCCGGCGAAAGATAATCGCCGGACACGAGCGCCTGCAGGCAGGCGCGCCAGCTCGCTCTCACGTCGCCCGTCCCGGCGCCGAACCAGTCCTTCGGCGGCCTCAGGCACGGCGGCGCCGACTGGCCGCGCTCGAGCGAGTTGGCCAACGCCGTCCGGATGGTCGCGGCGCCGAACGAGCCTCCCGACACCCCGGAAATGGCGAAGATGCGTCGCGCCGGCGCAATCCCCCTGGCCGGATTCTGCGCGTCGGGCAGGTCCTTCGCATGATCGAGCAATTCGCCGACCGCGGTCGCCGCGGCGAAGGCGGCGCGGCTGGCGCCGCCCTCGGCGGCGACGATCACCGCCGGCGGGCAGCCGCGCGCGTCGCAGTTGGCGGTCTTCCACTTGTCGACCGCGTCGGCGATGTCGATCTGCCGCTTGCTGAAATCGTCGGCGGCGCTCGGCAGGGTGCGAACGTCGTTGAAATGGACGTTGAGCGCAGTCACGCCCAACGCCCCGACGACCGACAGGGCCAGGACCGGGATGCAGACCTTGTGGGCGAGCCAGGCAAGGAACGTCCCGAGAAAGACGAAGCCGCCCATCAGCAGCGGCACGGTCGCGGCGCGCGGCGCGACGTCGGCGGGAAAGAACGGCCGGGCGACGGACGCGACGAACAGTGCGGTGACGACGGCGTATATCGCCAGCGCAATGCCGGCCGCGTCCGACATCCGCCGCGTCAGGATACGGCGCGACCAGAAGGCGAGGCGCGACGCCGATGCCGACGTCGCGCGAGCAGATTGCGAGGACGCGGCCTGCGCGACGACCCCATGCGCCTTCGAGGGCCGATCGACGGCGGCGAAGGGCACGGCGGCGAGCAGTCGCGGATCCAATCGATCGACCGTTTCAGGTCCCGCCGAACTTCGGCAGCCTTGCGGGGGTCGATCTCCGCCCGGATGCGGCAGGAAAACATCCAGGCGTCGGAATAGAGCATCCGCCTCGCCGCATAATGGACCGGGAACGCCCAGACGAAGACGAGACAGGCGAAGAACCACAGCCAATGGCCCCAAGCCTCGAGGCTGATCGGCAACGCGCCGAAGGTCACGTCGGCGAACAGGTCGCGCGCCTGGGTCGACATGAGGAACAGCAAGGTCCCGGCGAGCACGCTGAGCACGCTGACCCGGCAGGCCACGAGGATCCGCGTGAGCCAAAGCGCGTATGTCCCCCACCCCATCACCGCTCTCCACAAGTCGTCGCCGGCGGCGGGAGGAAATTACGACGGTTTTATCGCCGGCGCGAACTCGAACCTCGTGGCCCGCGTGGGAATCATCGGACAGGCGAGATTGACCTCCCCTGTCCGCGATGCGAAATGCCGTCCAAGCACAAAAGGGGCGGTAGGAGCATGACAATCGAAGTTTTGGGCCTCGGCAATTCGCTCGTCGATATTCTCGCCTACGCGGACGACGCCTATCTCGAGGCGCAGGACATGGCCAAGGGCGGGATGACCCTAATCGACGAGGACCGCGCCGAGGCGCTCTACGCCGCCCGCGTCGATCCGCGCGTGATCTCCGGCGGCTCGGCCGCCAACACCATCGTCGGGGTCGAATCGTTCGGCGTCTCCGCCGCCTATATCGGCAAGGTCAAGCGTGATCCCTTGGGCCAGACCTTCATCGCCGACATCCGCTCGACCGGCGTCAGGTTCGACACGCATCCCGCCGAGCACGGGCCCGCGACCGGGCGCTGCTTCGTCTATGTGACGCCCGACGGCGAGCGCACGATGAACACCTATCTCGGCGCGAGCACCTATCTCTCGCCGCCCGACGTCGACGAAGCGCTCGTGCGCGCGGCGAAGGTCGTCTATCTCGAAGGCTACATGTGGGACCGCCCGGCGGCGAAGTCCGCCTTCCAGAAGGCGGGCGACATCGCCCGCGAGGCGGGAAGCCGCGTCGCGCTGACGCTGTCGGACTCGTTCTGCGTCGACCGGTTCCGCGGCGAATTCATCGACCTCATGCGGACGAAGACGGTCAACACGATCTTCTCCAACACCGACGAGCTCCTGTCGCTCTACGAGACGCCGCATTTCGACGAGGCGCTCGACGCGCTCAGGGCCGAGGGCGTGCTCGGAATCGTGACCCGCTCGGCCAAGGGCTGCGTCGTCGTCGAGGGCTACGCGACCTGGGAGGCCCCGGCCTTCCCGATCGCGAGGCTCGTCGACACGACCGGCGCCGGCGACATGTTCGCCTCCGGATTTCTCGCCGGCCTCGCCCGCGGCGCCGACATGACGACCTGCGGGCGCCTCGGCGCGCTCGCCGCGGCCGAGATCATCCAGCATCTCGGCGCGCGGCCGAACGTGTCGCTGAAGGCGCTGGCGAAGGAGAAGGGGATCGCGTTGTAGCCGCGCGCCATAGCCAGTCGACAGACGGGCATCCTTTCGGACACCCTATGGAGCGCGCCTGACGCGGCCAGCGGCCGCGTCGACAACCGGGGAGGACAGGACTTGTCGAACGACCCGCTCATGCAGCCGTTCACGCTCAAGCGCCTCGTCCTGCGCAACCGGCTGATGTCCACGGCGCATGAGCCGGCCTATACCGAGGACGGCATGCCGAAGGCCCGCTACCGGCTCTATCACGCCGAGAAGGCGAAGGGCGGCATCGCGCTGACCATGATCGGCGGATCGTCGGTGGTCGCGCCGGACAGCCCGCAGGCGTTCGGCAACATCCTCCTCTACAAGGACGAGGCCGTGCGCTGGCTGAAGGAGCTCGCCGACGACGTGCACGCGCACGGCGCGGCGGTGATGGTCCAGGTCACGCATCTCGGCCGCCGCACGAGCTGGAGCAAGGCCGACTGGCTTCCGGTGATCGCGCCCTCGAATGCTACGGCCACCTGATCGACCAGTTCTGGTCGCCCGCCACCAACAAGCGCGACGATTCCTACGGCGGGACGCTCGAGAACCGCATGCGCTTCGGCCTCGACGTCCTGAGCGCGATCCGCAAGCACGTGGGAGACGATCTCCTCGTCGGCGTCCGGATGGTGTGCGACGAGGACTGGGACCGCGGCCTCTCGCGCGAGGAAGGCGTATCGATCGCAAAGCGCCTCGCCGCCACGGGCCTCATCGACTTCGTCAACGTGATCCGCGGCCATATCGACACGGACGAGGCGCTCTCGCACGTCATTCCCGGCATGGGCGCGCGATCCGCGCCGCACCTCGATTTCTCCGGCGAAGTCCGCGCCGCGACGCGCATGCCGACGTTCCACGCGGCGCGCATCCAGGACGTGGCGACGGCGCGGCACGCCATCGAAAGCGGCAAGCTCGACATGGTCGGCATGACGCGCGCCCATCTCGCCGATCCGCATATCGCCCGCAAGGTCGCGGAAGGGCGCGAGCGCGAGATCAGGCCGTGCGTCGGCATGGGCTATTGCATCGACTTCGATCTATTCCGGCGAGGCGGTCTGCATCCACAATGCCGCGACCGGGCGCGAGGCGACGATCCCGCACGTGATCGCAAGGAGCGCGGACCGCATGCGCAAGGTCGTCGTCGTCGGCGCAGGGCCGGCCGGGCTCGAGGCCGCGCGGGTCGCCGCCGAGCGCGGGCACGAGGTCGTCGTGTTCGAGGCCGCTCCTCAGCCCGGCGGGCAGGTGCTGATCGCCGCGGGCCTCAAGCGGCGGCGGGAGATTCTGGGCATCGTCGACTGGCGCCTCGCCGAATGCGCGCGGCTCGGCGTCGCCATCCGCTGCAACGCCTATGCCGAGGCCGCCGACGTTCTGGCCGAAAACCCGGACGTCGTCGTCGTCGCGACGGGCGGCGTGCCGAACATGAGCTTCCTCGACGCGGGCGAACCCTTCGCCACTTCGACCTGGGACATCCTGACCGGCGCAGTGAAGCCCGCGGCCCGCGTGCTGCTCTACGACGACAACGGCGCCCATCTCGGCATGACGGCGGCCGAGTTCATCGCCGGCGCGGGATCGAAGCTCGAGGTGGTGACGCCCGAGCGCGCGCTCGCCATCGACGTCGGCGGAACGAACTACCCCGCCTATTTCCGCGCGCTCGCGCTCGCGGGAGCGACAGTGGAGATCAATCTGCGGCTCGAGCGGATCGAGCCGCGCGGCAACGCGGTCGCCGGGATCTTCTTCGACGAATACGGCAAGCGCCATATCGAGAAAGAAGCGGACCAGATCGTGATCGACCACGGCGCGGCGCCGGTCGACGAGCTATACTTCGAGCTGAAGCCGGGCTCCGTCAATCTCGGCGAGATCGACCACAAGGCCTTGCTCGCGAACCGTCCGCAGGAGATCGTGCGAAATCCAAAAGGCCTCGTCTCTTCCGCATCGGCGACGCGGTGGCGAGCCGCAACATCCACGCTGCGGTCTATGACGCGATCCGCCTGATGAAGGACATCTGAACGCGGGGACCCGAATGCGCCTGATCGACGCGGACGTCGTCGCGAAAAACCTCGAACCGCTGCGGCTCATCGAGGCGCTGCGCGAGGCGCATCGGGAAGGCGGTATGGGCGAAGTCGAGCGCTTGTCGATCGAGGCGCCCGGAACGGCCAACGCCGCCTTGACCTGGCTCGCCTGGCATCCGGCGCGCGGCGTCGCCGTGAAAACGGCGACGATCTTTCCCGGCAACAGTTCTTCCGGATCGGGCCCCAACATCCAGTCGGTCGTCACTTTGTTCGACGCTGCGTGCGGCCGGCCGCTCGCCGCGATCCACGGCGAGAGTTTCACCCGCATGAAGACGGCGGCGGATTCGGCGCTTGCGGCGGATCTGCTGGCGAGGCTCGACGCCGCGACGCTCGCCGTGCTCGGCGCGGGAGGCCAGGCGAAGACCCATGTCCGCTTTCACCGCGCGGTTCGCCCGCCAGAAATCCGCCCCACGTCCCGTCGCCAAGCGGCGTCAGGCCGTCGTCGGGGCTCGGAACCCAACCGGCCACGGCCGATCGGCTCAGAGCGTCGCGGGTCATGAGAAAGACGTTGCGCGCCCGCGGCGCCCAGGTCCGAAAGGTTGCGCCGCCCGCAACGAGATTGGCGCCCATCGGCGTCGCGCGATCGACGAATTGGAAGAGGACGGTCATCCGCGCTCGTCTCCCGGCGGCGGGTCAATACGCCGAGTTTCCGCCGTGCGGCGAGGTGGGGTCAGAGATCGAATCGATGCGGGGCCGCCCGGCCGGAACGGGAATTTCGCCGTGATCCAGTCGAGTTGACCGTCCAGGTCAAGCCGGCGAAGCCTGCGGCCGCGGCGAGTTCGCTGAGGCGCAGATCGCCTGACGATCGCGTCGAGTTGAGCGCACCTCATGTGGCGCGCTCGCAAGTTGCTGTCGACAAATCGGTCGCGAATTCGATCGATAGTCAAAAACGATGTTAACTTGCCCTTATCTCAGCCGCGGCACGATTTGAGACATGTCGCTCGCCTTGCTGCTCGCCGACCGTTCCGCCAGCGCGGCAACCTCCGCCTCACGCGTGTCGGGCCTCGTCCTAGCGCTGATCGCGGTCTGGCTGTTTGCGCAGTCGGCCTTCTCCCTCGGGGTGCTCGGCGACGGGGACACCTGGTCGCATCTGGCGACCGGCGAATGGATGCTCGCGCACGGGGCCGTCCCGCGCGCCGACCCATTCAGCCATTCGATGCCGGGCGCGCCGTGGACGGCGCACGAATGGCTGTCCGAGATCTTCTTGGCTGTCGCCTTCCGCGCCGGCGGGTGGAGCGGCGTCACGCTTTTGACCGCCGCCGCCGCAGCGGGCGCGACGCTGATCATGGGGCTCAGGGTCGCGCGCGACCTGTCCGGCGCGGCGCTCGGGGTCGCGGTCGCGCTGGGCGTCGCGCTTTGGCTGCCGAACCTGCTCGCGCGCCCGCATGTGCTGGCGCTGCCCCTCGTCGCGGCATGGACCGTCGGACTCGTGGAAGCGCGCGACCGGAACGCCGCGCCGACGCTCCTGCTCGCGCCGCTGATGACCCTGTGGTCAAACATACACGGCGGCTTCGTCTTCGGCCTCGCGTTGATCGGGCCGTTCGCATTCGAGGCCGTCACCGCCGCCCCGCGCAAGGCGCGCGTTGCGGTCCTGCGAGCCTGGGCGCTGTTCGGCCTTGCGGCGATCAGCGCCGCGCTCGTCAACCCTTACGGCGTCGAGGCGCTGATCTTTCCCTTCCGGCTGATGACCATGGAGAACCTGTCGAGCATCAGCGAATGGCAACCACAGGACTTCGGCCATGTCGGGCCGATGGAGGTCGCGCTGATCCTCCTCCTCGGCTTTGCGCTGACAAGGCCAGTGGCGACGCCGCCGATCCGCGCCGCGCTGGTCGCCGGCCTCGTCGCCATGGCGCTCGAGCATGCGCGCCATGCGCAGCTCCTGGGCCTCCTCGCGCCGATGCTGCTTGCAAGTCCGATCGCCGCGGCGATTGGGGCCGCGCGGCAGAGCGAGGCGCGGCAGGATATCGCGCGCGTCGCCCTTGCCGGAAGCCTCGCAGCGGCGCTGGCGCTAGGGGTCCTGCGGCTCGCCGAGCCGATCGTGCGCGGCGATGGGCGAGTTGCGCCGATCTCGGCGCTGGCCGCCGTTCCCGCCGGGCTGCGGGCGATGCCCGTGCTCAACGGATATGGTTTCGGCGGCTATCTGATCTGGTCGGGCGTGCGTCCATTCGTCGACGGCCGCGCCGACATGTACGGCGGCGCCATGCTTGGCCTCTATCGCAAGCTGGACGCCGGAGACCCGGCGACCGTGGAGAACACACTCAGCCGCTACCGGATCGCCTGGACGATCTTTCCTCCGGACTCGCAGACCGTGGCGACGCTTGACCGCGAGCCGGGCTGGCGGCGCCTCTACGCGGACAAGGTCGCTGTGGTGCACGTGCGGCAGGGCGCGGCGACGGCGGTCGAGGAAATGCGGGGCGATTGACTGGCATGGGCGGATCGCCGGGCGCCTCCTGGACGCTCTGTCGCCTCTTCATGGCGTTCACGCCAAGGTCGCGGAGGTAGTCGAGCCTGGTCGCGGCGTCGAGAAAGCCTGGTCGCGGCGTCGAGAAAGCGGCTGCCGCGCGAGGCGCGGACGTCGGCGCCTGACCGGTCGACGGCCCACCAGGTTCCGACATGTAGCTGGTAGATGATCAGAATGCAGAAATCCGGCGGCCGCCAGCCACCGTCATGCCAAGGATATGCCGCCGGGTCGCGCAGCACGCAATATGAAGCCGGAAAATCAGGTTTGAGCGCCAGCTCGCGCGCGTAGGGGTCTCGCTTCGGCCCTTGCGAAGCCTCGCCGTCGATCCAGAACATGTACTCGAGACCGCAAGCCGCTCCGGCCAGAAATCCGCCCCAGGTCCCGTCGCCGAGCGGCGCCAGGCGATCTTCGGGGCTCGGAGCCCCAGCCGGCGGAGGCCGACAGGCTCAGGGCGTCCCCGGTCATGAGAAAGACATCCCGCGCCCGCGGCGCCCAGGTTCGGAAGGTCGCGCCGCCGACGACGAGATTGGCGGCCCATGGGCGTCGCGCGATCGACGAACTGGATGCGCTCCCCCTCCGCAGCGATCGCGTCGGCCAACATTCCGCCGCCAGTCGGAGCGAGGTCAAGTTCGATCGCATGAAGTCTTGGGAGGCCCTCAGTCAGCCTGAGCGCCCGGCGTCGGTGGTGCGCCAGGCGGAGCAGTACGATGGGCCTCCCGACAGAAGCGCGCCGCCAATCCTTCGTCCGAACGCGATGGCCGGCTTCTCGACCACGCGCCCCAGGACCGCGGAAAAGGCGAAAGTCGCAGCGATGGCGGCGGCGAACGCCGACAGTCCGTAGCCGAACCTCGAAGCAAACAGACCGATCATCGGCTCGTGAACGAGATAGACGCCGAAGCTGAGCTCGCCGCTGCGGCGCAGAAGACCCGCGCGCAATGTCCGCGAAAGGCAGATCTCGCCGGGGTGCAGGATTCCGTATACGACGCCGCCGACGACGAGGGGAGCGAAGGGGAAGACACCGTCGTAGTAGGCCTGCCAGGCCGCCGGGTCCGAAAATTCGCTCATGCCCGTATCGAGTTCGGAAGATCGCATCATGGACGAACGGGATCGCGATCGCGCCGAGCGCCAGCGCCGCATAGGCGACCGCGGCCCCGGCGTCGAAAAAGACGACGCGTCGGTTGTGCAGGAGCGCGTAGAGCAGGACACCGCCCATGAAGGAATTGGCATAGTGATGGAAGCCGAGCGTCATCCAGGCCCCGGCGGGAGCGTCGATGCGTCGCGCGAAAGCGATCCCGGCGCACCAGGCGAGATAGGCGACGATCGCCGCCGCCGCGCCGAGGGAAGACCGGGTGACGCGCAGCGCCATCGCCAGGACGACCGGAAGATAGACATAGAATGTCAATTCGACGGGGATCGTCCACAATGCCTCCGGGGCCTTGCCAAGCGTGACGGAGGATCGAAGAGCGTCCATATATGTCGCCGTAGGCTGAAAGTACGCGAGGCCCCGCGCCCAACAGAGGGTGACGACGATGATCAGCACGGGGAAGATGCGGAAGACCCTGTTGATCGCATAATCGCCGACCGCCTGCAGCGTTCCCGTCCTCCGTTGGAACGCAGTCGTCAGGGAATGCGACAGCAGGAACGACGACAGGAAGAAGAACAGCATCACGGCGAGCTGCCCCGAATATTTGAAGATGGGCAGCGCCGGCAGAAGTCCGATGTATTGGTAATGCGCGAGCATCACCGTCAGGGCTGCGCAGCCCCTGAGCGCGGTGAAGCGCTCGTCGATCCGATGCTTCCACGCTGGACCGGCAGACGACGCTAATGGCGGCACATGTCACCTCCCAACGCCGGCCAGCGAAATCGCATCCGATGCATGCCCTGGCGGCCGCGCGCCAGGCCCTCGGTACGCGTCACGGGCTAATGCGTCACTAAAGAGGTTGGTAAACGATTCCGGCCTTACTTTACGTAACAAGTCAAATTCATGTTTTGTAAGCAAATCTAGCATAATCACTCGCGACAGCCTCCGCGCCTTGGATAATTCGTTTTGGTTCTTACAGCAAGATTTCCTCTTTTAGGGCGAAAAAAATTCTGCGCGCGCCGGGGCGGCCGGTTGCCAGGGGAAGACCGCGGTGCAATTCTAAACCCCCCGTCCCTCCGCGCGTGAGCGGCGGCGGCCCACCCCGTCTTCCTTGAACCGATTGTCGTGCAACCGGCAGAGCGACCGCGTGTTGTGCAGCGCGTCCGCGCCGCCTTCCTTGCGGGAGACGATGTGGTCGGCCACTAGGGCCGCGCGGCCGCAGCCCGGCACGGTGCAGACGCCGCCGGCGCGCTCGAGCGTCTGGCGGCGCAGCTCCCGCCACTTGCGCGTGAGGTAATAGGGGTCGGCCTCTTTCGGCGGCAGCCGGACGATTGCGGTCCGCGCGAGGGAAGCCGCGGCGCAAGCATCCGAACCATCGCGTCGGGGCTCAGGCCATCGGGTCAGTTCGGGCGCCGTCCGGCTTCAATGCCGGCGTCTTCGTCCTTGGCGGTGAGGAAGGCATAGATCGCTTCGGCCGCGTCGAGCACCTCGTTGGTCATCCCCTTGGGCCCTTCGCATTCGAGCGCCAAGCGCAGCGCCAGGATCCGCAGTTCGGTGTCGCTCACAGGAAGCCCTTGCCCGCGTGGTCTCGGAACGCCTTCGCGCGCCGATCGTAGGCCTTCAGAGTCTTGACCTCGCGATGGCGCGTCACGTCCATCACCTTGAAGAGATCGGCGCCGTCCTCGAGCGCGCTCGTGACGAAGCCGGCGCGCAGCGAATGTCCGGAAAACAGAGTCGGGTCAACTCTGGCCGCGCGGCACCAGCGCTTGACGATCAGCGCGACCGACTGCGGGTCGAGCGCTTCGCTTGAGACGAGGCCGCCCTTCATGACGCGACGGAAGATCGGCCCTTGCGTCATCGGCGCGGCGTTGAGCCAGGCGTCGAGCGCTTCGACGGGCTTGAGCTTGCGGCCGGTCGGCACGGCGATCTGAGCGCCCTGCCCTTCCTGATCCGTCTTCGACCGGGAAATATGCAGCACGATTCCGTCTGGCGCGCGCTCGACGTCGGCGAGCGTGAGCGCGACGAGCCGCCGCGCCGGAGCGCCGCGGCGAATCCGATCAGGATCAGCGCCTTGTCGCGCTTGCCCGCGAGCGTGTCGGGAATGCGCTTGACGAGCTTCGCCACGATCGCAGCGGTCGCCGGCGCCTTGCCCTTCTGCGCGGTCCCCAGCTTGCGCCGGACTCCATACCGCTTTACCTCTCGTTAATCGGCGGCTCGAAGCCAGCGAGCTTGTGCGCGTAGGCGATCGCCGCCGCGCGGCGCGAAATGGTCGAGACCTTGAGGCCGGAATCGGCGAGGGCCGCCAGATAGGCCGCAACGGTCGCCGGCGTCGCGGGAAGCGCGATCGCGCCGACCGCCTCGCACCAGGTCGTGAAATGCCGGATGTCGGCGCGGTAGGCGCGGCGTGTGGCGTCGGCCTTTTCGCTGAGCGCGTAGCCGGCGGCGGAAGTCAGTGCATCCGTGAGCCCCGCCGCCGGCGCGCTTCCGACCTGCAGCAGCGTCAGATCGGAAGACATTGCTATTTGCGCGGCACGCCGGCCCTCTCGGCGATCTCGCGCTTGTTTGCGCAGCAGACGCACACCAGGTCCGATTTCAGCCAGCGCCGCAGCTCGATTTCGGCGTTGCGCTGGAGGGCCTGAATTCGCTGGGTCGACACGGGCTCGCCGCAGTCGAAACAGGGCTGGCCGAAGCGCGGACGGATCAATACGCCCATGGGCTTCCGGCCTCCCTTGCTAGACTTAGACTAAGACTAGTCAGCCCTACCTACGGTGAGGGTGCTAGTGGTCGAGGTCTCTGAAGATTTGGCGCGAAGCTGAAACGTCGAGAAAATAGGGTTTGCGGAACGGCAGGAACGGGCGGACACCGACCCTACGGTCACCGCCTATGGAACGCCCGCAATCGACGTTTAGCGGTCGTCGCGGATCGAGGCCGTGGACGTGTCGGTTGAGGGAAAAAGTCGGGTGAAGGACACAATGGCGACGCTGTACGCCAGAAAGGGTTCTTCACGGGGACCAACTATAAGAGCTAGTTGCACCTCAGCCAACCGCGACCTGCACGGGCTCTCGGTATTAGCCGAATGTTCGGGGTGTGAACTCGAAGTCGCGGATCAACTCCCGACGCGGATCCTCGGTCATAAGCTCCGCAACTCCGTCGTAAAGCTCGACAAACGAGCCCCCCTTCGCGATCGTCACCCCCTCCCGCTCCTCGACCGCCTTGAAGCCGACTTCATCACGTCGAGCGATGTCGAACAGGAAGAAGTCGGGCTCGAGATACTGGGTGCCACTGGCGTCGAGGCCACGAACAACCAAGGGGGACAAGTGCAAGCCGGTCTTGCTGGCGAGATCGAAAACGAAAACGAACTCTTGCGGGAAGTTCTCCGGTCCCTCAAACGAAAAGATGTCGTTGAAGGCAGACGAGTGACCTCGGGCGCTCCGGAATATCCCGGTGTACCGGTCAGTTCTGAATGCCTTCCGTCGTACCTCTTCGAAGTAGCCAAACACACGCCCGTCGAAAACCTTCGCGAGAGCGTTCCCAAACTGCTCGAGTGTGCGCGGCCAGTCCACGCCCTCCGACTTCTTGCCGTGTTTCCCTGGCGCGACCTGATTGACCGCATGCTCCATCTCGGCGAGGAAGCCGCCAGAGACAAGTGGGAGAAGGTCTCTGCAAATTACCCACCGTCGACCGGTCGCGGCCGCCATGTCTTTCAGCGTGCGCCAGAGCGGTCCTGCGGAACACTGGCCGAGTCCTTTGAAGTAGTTGCTGTCGGCTCCCCGCCACCGTGCAGTGTTCCGCGAACGCGGTATAGACGGCCAAGGCAAGCATTCCCTCGACGCTTCCCTTGAAGCCCGCGCAATACGCTCCTCGGAAGTCGCCGAGATAAGGCGAGCGAGCGGGTGCGCAGCGGGATACGGGAGGATGTCGACGAGCGAGCTAAGGCTGCGCCACGTCCTGTCACTCGCACGCGCATTTGTATGTCCGAATATCTGTTTCGTTGACATAACATATTGACGACGTGCTCGTACCGAAGTCCAGGCCCATGTAAGTGGTGCCGGGCACCTCCTCCGTCGCAAACGTCATGTCGAGGTAGAACGGCTTGCCCTTTACGGCGGTCGTCCGCCCGTCGCGCTCGCCGTGCCCGTAAGGAAACTTGGCTCCGCGGTACCGTCTTCCCTGACGAGCAGCTCCACTCCGAGGTCGCCCCCCATTTTACGTTGGGCGGCGTCGCGAGGCGACAGTCCAGATTTTGACGCGCCTTCATGTCCTCCGTGTCGAAGGACGAACGCATGAAGTAGTAGTTCGAGAGTGCGAGTGGGTAAGGTTTGTCAGACGGACCTTCCAACGCATCGGCTGGCCGATGAACCTCTTCAGGAAGGTCGCTGACGGCATGAGCACGCCCGGATCTGTCTGACCCCCCGCAGATCCTTGTCCTCCGGAATGTAACGTTTGAACTCGAGACCTTTGCCGTTCGGGTTCAACCCAAGGCAAAGGCGGTTGTATGTGACGGCGCGGAAATCGCCGTCCCCGCCGTGTAGAAGCGACGTGCGCACTCGACCGCCAGTCCCTTGGCGACGATCTCCTGGAAGTTTTCGCTGAGTTCAAGGACCTCGGCCTCGCGAAGGGCCGCGGCGACGTCCCGCTCGAGAAGCGGCTTAAGCCATCGGATGTTCGAGGAGCCGCCCGACAGCAGAACGACCGTGATCGGCTTGTTTCCGAGCTCCGCCTCGGCGCGTTGCATCGTGTCTCTTATTGCCGGCAAGAGGTGTCGGCTTCCAGACCTTCTCCTCGTAGATTCTTCTGAGAAGCGCGCCGTCGAGGCGTAGAGAGATGATAGGGGAACTGTCCTCCATTGGGCGCGCTGGCACCTCGACCGTGCAGCCGCCCATATGCGGTGGCTCGGCGTCCAGCCTCCAGTTCGTCATCCCGTTGCATACCACGCATTTGGCCTGCTCCACTGACTGGAGAAGTCTGTGGTAGCTCCTTGCGAAGGCGGCATGCCTTTCCGAGGCGAGTGCCGGATCGTCTAGGTTCTTCAGGCGTGATATTCCCTGAGGGCGGCTTTCAGCAGGGTTCGGTCGTGCCCTTTCTCAACGATCCGCAGGAGCAGCTCCTGCGCAATGAGCCGATTGACCTCGTAGCCGCCGAAAGCGATAGAGCGCGCGGCAAGGGGCTTCGCATTTCGGCCCGTCTGGCTGATGTCGCCTGCCTTGGTCGTCTCGATGACGCAGGTGTCGAACGTGCCGCCCCCGAAATCAATGACGAGCGCAATGTTCTGCTGTTTTTGGGCAACGAGCGCATGACGCACGCCGTAGCGGTAATATTGGAAGACCGCGAACGGCTCCGGCATGAAATCGACTTCATCAAACTTAGCGGAGAGAACCCGGCGCATGCTCTGACGGTAATTTTGCAGCCAGTGGTCTTCCGAGACAGTCGCGCCTACGAGGGCCAACGGCTCCGCAACGAGTATTTTCGTCGGCTTCGCCGACCCGTCCTGAGCGATTTTGTCAAGTGCTATGCTAATGATCCAGTCGGTGAAATCTTTCGCAATTCCGAGGACGGACCGTCCCGCCGTCCCCGTGCCCGTACGCTGGGCGAGTTTTAGGGGGTCCTCATTCCCGATCTCGACCTTGAAGTCCTCCCTGAGGTGCGACGGGTCTTCGCAGCCCTGCAAGGCCTCCGCTCCGACCAGCGCCTTACCCCCCTCGTAACGGACGACGGTCGGGATGGTTGCGCTTCCATGCACCCTGACTTGGCGCACCCCGTTAATGAACAGCTCTTTAGCCCGCTGCATCGCTTCGTCATTGCCCCACAAAACGCAAGTGAAGTCTACGTCTCAGGCAGCGATTCGACTAGAGGTCGTTGAGCTGTGCTCGAAATCCGCGTTTCACGGATCTCATCCATAGCGGGCGACCGCATGCTGGCTTTGTCAGAGCAACGGCAGGTCGTCTGCGTTGGGCGCAGCAAGCGCAGACCCAAGCGGCGATTAGGCCGCGAGGGCGCTCCACTCGGCCAACGCGGCGGAGCGCCTTTGTTTGTAAACCTGGCGGGTGACGAGATGGCGCTCCTGATTGAAAAGGCCGGTTATCGCTCTTGCGGTTGAATGTACAAAAGCGGAAAGACGCGGCCCATTCTTGATGTAGCAATCACCGCGGCGCTGAGAGCGGTGAACGCTCCGGCAGCATGCCGGCCTAGTCGCGCAGAACGACGCTCAACAACGAACTGTGGACCTTCAAGTCCCCATTGTACTCGATAAAGCCGAGCTTCCTGAACTTGTTCATGAAGGAGCTCACGCGCGGCCGGGTCGTTCCGACCATGTCCGCAAGGGTCTCCTGACTGATCTTTGTGGCGATAGGCTCCGGTCTTCCCTCTTTGCCGAAATTCGCCAGCAGCAGAAGTTTGTGGGCCAAACGTTTTTCACTATTGAAAAGTTGGTCCACGAGGTCGCTTCAACGCGACTGTTGCGGGTCAACAGGTGAGCTGTGAAGACCTCGGCAAGAGCGGGCTCGGCATGAAGGACGCGGAGTTCATCTCGGCTTTTTCGATGCGAAGCACCGTGGCGTGGGTCATTGCGGCCGCGGTCGCCAGGCGCAATGACTGTGCGCTGTCTGGTTCGTCAGCGCGCCGCCGCTGCGAGCCGGACGTGGGCGATCCTGAATTCGCGCTGGTTGGGGAAGGATGTGTTGGCGCAGCAATGGCAGGGCCGCTTGAGGACGGTCAGGCTGCGGTTCGCCATGGTGACTACGCGACGGCAATGCAGTACTTTCGCGTTTTGGCCGATCAGGGGAACGCCGTCGCGCAGAACAACCTTGGCTTCATGTACGATCACGGCTTGGGCGTGTCGCGGGATTATGCGCAGGCCGTCGTCAGGTACCGCAAGGCCGCCGACCAAGGGGACGCCGCTGCGCAGAACAACCTCGGTAGGATGTACGACGGCGGCCAAGGCGTGCCGCGGGATTATGCGCAGGCCGTCGTCTGGCTCCGAAAGGCCGCAGATCAAGGGAACGCCCTTGGACAGGTCAACCTCGGCACGATGTACGACCACGGCCATGGCGTGCCGCAGGACTACGTGCAGGCTCACATGTGGTACAACTTGGCGGCGTCGCATGCAGAAGATCCCGCCACCCGCGAAATGGCGGTCAAGGACCGCGATGACGCGGCCACCAAGATGACCCCCGCTCAGATCGCCGAGGCGCAGCGGCTGGCGCGCGAGTGGAAGCCGACGTAAGGGCCGCTCGGGCCGGCGCTTGACCTATATCAATGCGGGCGCGCCGCGACTCGGCAACGCTGGCAGGGTCAGACGCGGGGCGAGCGCCCCGTTTGACGGCTCGGGCCGAGGGGCTAGGCCCCCAAGACACCTCCCTCGGCCCGACGCTTTTGGTCCGAGGCGAGCGCACGCCGAGTGCTACGGACTGCCGAGCGCAAGCGATACCCTCAATACGATCATTGCGCAGTCCTTATAGCGGAGGACGTCTGTAAAGAGTTCTTAAAGGGATGTTTTTGTTCTTGCAAAAGGTTCTAAAAATAAAATCTTATCACCATTTTCAAAGCCAGTTAACGTCGGTTAATATATACAAAAGAACGTTCTGAACCTTTATTTTTAGAAACTACGAAATATTTCATATTGGCCGCCGTTTGTGATGTGTTTTGTGACGAATTTGTTTTTTAACAAGACCCTTGTTAATAAGAGAATAGATTTTAGAAGCCGCAATCGCTGTTTTTATGCCGAGAGCTTCTCCTATCTTAGCAAAAGTAGCCCCTGATTTATACAAACGAATCATTTTCGACTCGTTTGTCTCTTCCCCCTTAACAGTGGCATCTATTTCTTTCGCATCAATGGGGGAAGAAACAAGCGGTTTATTCATAAAGCTAATGTCTCCCCCACCTCTTGATACGCGCCATCGCAACTTGACGGCGCATGGTTGATCCGACAATGAGACCGAACCCCGGCTTCAGGATTTCCCGCCGCCAACATCAAGTTCGCGTGACAAAGAGGAGCTGGACAAGCAAGCCCAAATCCGTGCGACCAACAAACTAGCGCTCGGCGGCCGATCGGCACACCGGACGCCGGCGGGTGATCCAGGACTACAAGGTCAGGGCCTTCTTCACCGCGCCGACCGCGTTCCGCGCGGTGCGCAAGGAAGACGACTGAAGCCGCCGGCTTGACTGTCCTTCTAGACCACGATGCCCCACGCCGTCCGCTCCTGCGGCGTGGGGCTATTCACCGATCTCCAGCTTTGCCTGCAGTCGACCGGAGGCGGGGTCTCGACCACGGTGCGTCTCTTGCAGCCCGCCCGCCCGGCGCATATAGGCTCGGGCTCAGATGCCGTCCGCCCCGCCTCCGCCCGTCTTTTCCCAGCGCCACCTGCTCGGCATCGAGCATCTTTCGCGCCCCGAGATCGAGGCGCTGCTCGACCTTTCCGACGAGGCGGTGGCCATTTCGCGCCAGGTCGAGAAGAAACGCGCGACCTTGCGCGGGCGCACCCAGATCAACCTCTTCTTCGAGGCCTCGACCCGCACCCAGTCGTCGTTCGAACTCGCGGGCAAGCGGCTCGGCGCCGACGTCATGAACATGGCGGTCGGAGCCTCCAGCGTCAATAAGGGCGAGACGCTGATCGACACAGCGATGACCCTCAACGCGATGCGGCCCGACATTCTCGTCGTGCGCCACCATCGCGGCGGGGGCGGTTAGCGCTGCTGGCGCGAAAAGTCGACTGCTCGGTCATCAACGCCGGCGACGGGGCGCACGAGCATCCGACCCAGGCGCTGCTCGACGCGCTGACCATCCGCCGCAATCTCGGCCGCATCGAGGGCCTGACCGTCGCCATCTGCGGCGACATTCTGCATTCGCGGGTGGCGCGCTCGAACATCCTGCTGCTCGGCAAGCTCGGCGCCTATGTGCGCGTCGTCGGCCCCTCGACGCTCCTGCCGGCCGGTGTCGAGCAAATGGGCGTCGAGGTCTGCCGCGACATGCGCTCGGGGCTGAAGGACGCCGACATCGTGATGATGCTGCGCCTGCAGCGCGAGCGGATGAGCGGCGCCTTCGTGCCGTCAGCACGAAAGAATATTTCCGCTATTTCGGCCTCGACCAGGAGAAGCTTTCCTGGGCGAAGCCCGGCGCCCTGGTCATGCATCCGGGCCCGATGAACCGCGGCGTCGAGATCGACACCCTGATCGCCGACGGCGCGCAGTCGCTGATCCGCGAGCAGGTCGAGATGGGCGTCGCGGTCCGGATGGCGGTGCTGGAGGCGCTGGCGCGCAACCTGCCGAACGGGTGAGCGAGATGTTGAGGTTCCCGGCAAACCGAAGTTCGAAAACATCACGCACGGGTTCGAAGCGCTCGACAGTCTCGGCCACCCTCTCGCCCGCTTTGTCGATGACGTGACCCTGCAGGCGGGAACTCGACCGGAGTAGGGTGCCGCTGCCCGGCTGGTACCGAATTGTAACCGACGATGGACGGCTGCTCCGTCTGCTAATCCGGCATTGCGAACCCGGCGCGCCGCTCGACTGCGTCCTTAGGCCCATCGCGGCAATTTTCGGCACCACTGCCTATGCAGATCCATCCGGCATGGTCAAAGTCTCGGACGATCGGGGCGTGTCGGTCGCCATCGCAGCCCCCCTTCCCGGGGAACGCGAGCGTGCCTGTGAGATCGTCACCCCCCCGCTCGGCGAGGAGCGGGATGCGCTACTCTGCCTGCTGCTGAATGAGGCGCGCACGGCCGGCTTCTCTGTCCCGCTAGAGGGTGCGACGCACATCCATTTCGACGCCGGCCCGCTTCTGTCGGCCAGCGCGATCGCCAACCTCGTCCGGGTGCTGAGCGTGCATGGGGACGCGCTCAAACGCCTCGTTGGCACCAATCCGAACTGCATCCGCCTGGGCAAATGGCCCGACGCGCTGCATACGTTGGTGGCGAGCCCGGGCTTTGCAGCCCTCGACTGGCCAACGGCGCAGCAGGCGCTAGCGACCGTCGGTCTGCAGAAATATTGCGATTTCAATCTCCTCAACATCGCGACCCAAAATGCCGCGAAGCATACGTTCGAGGTCCGTGTGCTGCCCGCTTCGCTCGAACCCCAACCGATCCTTGACGCAGCCGAGCTGTTCAACTCTATACTTTGCTGGTGTATCGAACGCCCAGGTGAGGCCCGTCGCCTCCCGGAAGATCTTGCGGGACTGCTTGTCGCGATACCGCTGACACCGCGCGCACGAGCGCGCTGGGTGCCACGAGGGTAAAGGAGGAGATCCGACCATGCTGAACGGTGCAAGAACAGGTTGCTTGCTGGCTCGCCTAACCGCCACCCTTCTCCTGAGTACGTCGCTCACGACGCCATACCTCAACGCGGCACGAGCGGCCACGCAGAATCCGGTCGATACCCCCCAATGGCAGGCCGCCGTCCATAGTCACTACGGCTACTGTGACGCCGACGTCTTGCGGCAACACTGGCAGACCGACATCGATGACGCCAAGATCCGGTTGGGCGGGATGATCCTAAACCATCAGACTGAACTGATCGCTGACGAGCTCGGGGTTGCATACTTGCACCACAGGTGCACAGCTTCATTCGACTTGATCGATGGTTTGAAGCTCGCGGCGTTGTGGACCGCTCCTTCGGTCGTGTGACCGGGAAGCGCGGCAGCACCGACAGAATCCACAGTCGAAGTTGGTCCGAACAACGACACATCGTCGGCTGATAGCGCTCACGCCCTCATCCAGCCGGCCGCCAGCAGCGGCTTGGTGTCGGACTCGTCCTGACTTGAGGATACGATGGGCCGGAACGACCAATTCATCCCGGGAAACCAAAACTTGCGGCCTGAGACTTTCGGGCCCAAAGCCTACAATCAGCGGCTGAGACTGCTGACTGGCGGCCACAGACCGAATTCCCAGGCACCAAACCGCGGAAATGTCGGCCTATTCCGGACGCTCGGAAATTACGCCAGTTCGGTGCGACTGGGTGGTGGAGAAGGATGGATTTCGAACTAAGAGATACGGTTTTCCGTACTGCCTACCACGTAGTCAGAGACCCCCGTAGCGAAGCCTCTCCGGGAGAAGCGCGCGGTCGCGGATGCCCTCCAGGGCCGCGAGGTGGCCGAGGCCGAGGACTTCCGAGAGCAAGAGGGCGGCGGATTTTGTCGTCACGAGAAACTCCTTTTCACCGCCGTCCTTCGGCCCGCCAAACGGCCCGGCGGCAAGGAAATCAAGGCCTTCCTGTGCCTACTCGGTGCGCGCCATCCGCGCCAACTGGCCCAACACTGAGATCCTGCTGCGGGCCGACAGCCATGACCGCAGCCCCGAGGTCCTCGACTGGTGTCGGGCGAACGGCCTCGATTACATCCTCGGCGTTGCGCCAACCGCAACCTTGCGCCGCGACATCGAAGTCCTCGAGGCCAGCACGAAGGCCCGCTTCGTAGGCCGGTCGGGATGATAATCCGATTCGTCACGCGCCATTCTCCGTCTTGTCGAATACGCGGCTCGCGGAAGTCCTCCGCCTCAATGGTGGTCAATTTGTCGAGGGTTAGTTCCTGGGTCGCCGGCGGCCAACAGGCGATTGGCCTGGCGTAGCCGCGCCCGGTCCAGCGCATTGCGGATCGAGCGCGCGTTGGCGAAATGCGGCAGTTTCATGCGCGCGAATGTAATGTATTCGGCGAACGCCTTTTCGCCTCTGTGCTCGAAACTGTAATTGCGCGTCGCTAGCATCATTTTGGCGATGGCCAGCAGTTCATCGTCGGTGTAATCGGGGAATTCGATGTGATGGGCGATGCGCGAACGAAAGCCCGGATTGCTGGGGAAGAACCTATCCATGCGGTCGGCATAGCCGGCGAGGATCACCACCAGATCGTCGCGATTGTTCTCCATCACCTGCAACAGTATCTCGATCGCCTCTGCCCGTAATCGCGTTCGTTTTCCGGCTTATAGAGATAATAGGCCTCGTCGATGAACAGCACGCCGCCCATGGCTTTTTTGAGCACTTCCTTGGTCTTGGGCGCAGTGTGGCCGATATATTGGCCGACGAGATCGTCGCGCGTCACCGAGACCAGATGCCCCTCGCGGACATAGCCAAGCCGGTGCAGAATCCCGGCCATGCGCAGCGCCACGGTGGTTTTACCGATACCGGGATTGCCAGTAAAACTCATGTGCAAGGTCGGCGGTCTGCGAAGAGAGCCCAAATTTTGCCGCACGCGATCGACCAGCAGCAGCGCCGCGATCTCGCGGATGCGCGCTTGACCGGCGCGAGGCCGATCAACTCGTCGTCGAGCTGCTGCAGCACCGGGCCGACGCCCGACTGCGCGAACTCCTCGGCAAGATTGATCTTCGCCGGCGCCGCCGGCTTGGTCTCGGCGCCCTCGTTCATGCGTAGCGCTTTCCTTCCGGCCGGTCGGTCGCATAGGCGCGCGTCGCATAGCGCTGCACGCGGCCTTGGCCCTCGGTGCGGTCGAGGCGGAACCCTCTTCGTTCTTCGGCCGGTTGACGATGAAGGACATTCGGATCGATTCCAACCGTGCGAGGAATCGAAGGCCGAGAGGCTGATGTAGCTGTCGCCGGAGACCTTGCGGCAGGTGTTGAGCTCCATCATCACGCCCGTGGCGTCGTTGAGATCGAACATGGGCAGACCCCACATCTCCCAATAGGTGTTGCGAGGATGCGGATCGTCGGTGTACTCCAGGCTCATCGCCCAGTCGTTGTCGAGACAATATTGGATCTGCGTGAGGATTTGATCGTCGGTCAGATCGGGCAGGAACGAGAAGCAACCTTGAGTGATGCGCATGGGGTAATCTCCTTGGGTTCGATTGGGCGGCGTGCCTTCGCATCCGCGCTCGCCCGGGGTCGGAAGGGAGGGTGCGCCCTTCGCCCGCTTGCCGGAAAAAGCGGCCCGAGGGGCGGGAGGACGGTCACGCCACCGACGGTGTTGCAACGAAATCGAGCTGATCGGTCGAAGCGTAGTTGAAGGTGACGTCGCCCCAGACGTCAAGCGCCTGGCGCAGCGGCGTGCAGGTCTTGGCGGCCTCGGCGAGAATGGTCGGCCCCTCGTGCACATAGTCGAGGCCCGCATTGCGCGCGAACACAATGGCTTCGAGCGCCACGCGGTTCGCAGTCGCTCCCGCCTGGATGCCCATGGGATGGCCGATGGTCCCGCCGCCGAACTGCAGCACCACGTCGTCGCCGAAAAGATTGAGAAGCTGATGCATCTGGCCGGCGTGAATGCCGCCCGAGGCGACCGGCATCAGCTTGTTGAGCGAAGCCCAATGCTGATCGAAGAATATGCCGTGCTCGAGCCTCGTCGGATTGAAGTCCTCACGGCAAATATCGTAGTAGCCCATCGTCGTCGCCGGATCGCCTTCGAGTTTGCCCACAACGGTCCCGGCGTGGATGTGGTCGACTCCGGCGAGCCGCATCCATTTGGCGATGACGCGGAACGACACCCCGTGCGACTTCTGCCGAGTGTAGGTCCCATGTCCGGCGCGATGCAGGTGCAGGATGGTGTCGTTCTTTCGCGCCCATTTCGCCATCGACTGGATCGCCGTGTAGCCGATCACGAGGTCGATCATGACCACGACCGAGCCAAGTTCCTTGGCGAATTCAGCGCGCTCGTACATGTCCTCCATCGTCGCGGCGGTGACGTTGAGGTAGGTGCCCTTGACCTCCCCGGTCGCCGCCTGCGCCTTATTGACCGCCTCCATAGAATAGAGGAAGCGGTCGCGCCAGTGCATGAAGGGCTGTGAGTTGATGTTCTCATCGTCCTTGGTGAAGTCGAGCCCGCCTTTCAGGGCCTCATAGACGACGCGCCCGTAGTTGCGGCCCGAGAGGCCGAGCTTCGCCGCACCCGAAGGAGGCCATTCTTGCTGCGATTCATGGGCATTCTCTCCTGCGGCGATCGAGGCGTCAGGCCGATAGGCCGAGCGGAATTTTGGCTAACCGCGGTCGATGTCGGTGAAGCAGCTCCAATCCTTGTCCTGCCAGCCACGCGCGATCGATTCTTCGAGCTTTTCGCGCAGCGCCTCCGCGCTGGACAGCCTCAGCTTCACCTCTTGGGCGCAGGCGATCATCAATTTGACATCCTTGAGCCCGCCGGAGGCGGTGAAGCCCACGGTGTCGAAGTCGCGCTCGCCGATCTTGGTCACATACTCCTGCGTCGCCGGGTTGGCGAAAAAGCCGGACAGCATTTGCCGGACCAGGGCCGAGGGAAGGCCTGATTTCTCCGCCCAAGCCAGGGACTGACCGATCAGATCCATGCCCGAGGCGCCCAGAAAATTGGCGATGAGCTTGGCGATCGACGCCTGGCTTGGGCGTTCGCCGACGACAAATACCCGAGGCGCATAGGCCGCAATGACGGATCGCGAGGCCTCGATCCGCTCGGCGTCGCCGGCGACGAAGGTCACCAGCTGCGCCGCCTCGGCGGCAGGCACGCGGCCGACGACCGGACCGGCGATGTAGTAGCGCCCGGCCGCCGCATGCATCCGTCCCAGCTCAACGGACAGCGTCGGCGATATGGTGCTCGTGCCGAGGTGAACGGCGCCGGATGAGGCATGTTCTCTCGGGCTTTGTTAGAGCAACGGCAGGTCGTCTGCGTTGGGCGCAGCACGCGCAGACCCAAGCGGCGATTAGGCCGCGAGGGCGCGCCACTCGGCCAACGCGGCGGAGCGCCTTTGTTTGTAAACCTGGCGGGTGACGAGATGGCGCTCCTGATTGAAAAGATTGTGGACCTGGGCATGAACTGAGCTGAATTTTTGCAGCGTCAACGCCGAACTGCTAACCTTATCCGGACCTCGCAATCCCTATCCCGGCAAGCTCGGCGTCGTAGAGGAGGGCGCGCTCGCCGACTTGCTGCTGGTAGGCGGTGATCCGCTCGCGAACCTCAAGCTGCTGGAAGGACGGGAAAATCTATAAGAACACAGTTTGAGCCGGGGCCCCCACAGCTTCGGGAACCGAGGCGTCGACTATCGAGACCATTCGTAGTGCGAGATTGCGGTTGCGCCCAGACATAGACCCAATTGCTGGCGCGGCTCCACCTCATTTAACGCCTGTATGAGCACGTATTGCCGCAGATCGGCCGACGACATGCCGTCCCCTCCCTGCTATGCCGAAGGTGGCTTGTTGATCCAAAGCCGGGCTGCGGAAGAAGTTCATAGCCGTGGTGGCGATTTAGCAGTTCCACAGCTTCGGAGGAGTCGCCCCGGCGCGCTCCTTGCAACCTCGCGCCATTGCACCGCAACCTCGTGCCGATTCCGGCGTGGGAGGTTCCTGTTGTCGCAATGGCGACGCCCGTCGATCCGATCCTTCCAGCGATCGAGCGCGACCGCATCGCATATGTCGCCTTCGCATTGCTCAACAAGACCGATGGACGGAAGGCAGCACAGAAAAAAGATCGCGAAGTCACGCAAGCGATGAGGATGCTTACAAAACCGCAGCGGCGTCTGGGGGATGCTGTTGGTGAATCGAGGGATGACGGCGTTTGGCGTCAGAGCTAGGTGCGCTGTCCTCCCGCTCGCCGAACCATCGCGTGAGTAGATTCCGAGGGTTGCCGGAGAACGCGGCTGCCCCTATCCGGAACTGTCTAGACTTCGGCTGGCGAAGCCGCCACCTTCAAAAAGCGGTTCGCTGGCGAGGACCTGCGGTGATGGGAAGGCTCCCGATTGGCCTCGCATCGCAGGTGGTCCAAAGCTTATCGCCACGGCTAAATCATGATTTGGCCGCGGTACTCTTTCGCTGTTTTATGCTTAGCTGAAAGCAGGAGCGCGTGATGGCGGAGTTGGCTGGTCCGTTGCGAGTCATGAAGATCGCGATTTAGACCGCAAGGGTCGCCTATCCCGACTACGAACGAGAGAACGGCATTAAATGGCCGGATAGGCACCTTGATCCCACAGAGGCTCGGCTGTTCGCGTTTGCGGCCTTAAGAGCCCTCGATGGAGCGGGTTTTGACATCGTCCCAAAGAAAGATAAGCCCGATGGCGACCGGCCCTAAAGGCGAGAAGCTAGTCAAGAATCCCAAGCCGTCAATTAAATGTCCACGGGCCTTAGTCCAAACGCAAACCCGATTTTGAAGGAGGCTGACCCTATGGCCGAAGCCTATATTGTTGATGCGGCCCGCACCGCCGGCGGTCGCCGGAACGGCAAGCTTGCTGGATGGCACCCCGCGGACCTGGGCGGTGAAGTGCTGAATGCCCTCGTCGATCGTACCGGGATCGATCCTGCAGCCATCGACGACGTGATCATGGGCTGCGTGACACAGGCGGGAGAGCAAGCCTTTGCCTTTGGGCGCAACGCTGTCCTCGCCTCGAAGCTTCCCGACAGCGTGCCGGCCGTCACCATCGACCGGCAATGCGGCAGCTCACAGCAGGCAGTGCAGTTCGCGGCCCAGGCGGTAATGTCCGGCATGCAGGACGTTGTGATCGCCGCCGGCGTCGAGAGCATGACTCGCGTGCCGATGTTCTCCAACGTTACGCTTCACCAGAAAGCGGGGCTCGGAGTTGGGCCGTTCAGCGATCGGATTAAGGCCCGCTATGGGGTCGAGGCGTTCAGCCAATTCGTGGGCGCCGAGATGATCGCGCGCAATTATGGCTTCGATCGCGAAACGCTCGACCGCTTCGCTCTGGAGAGCCATCGTCGCGCCGCCGTTGCGACCCGCGCGGGGGCTTTCGAAACGGAAATCCTGCCCGTCCCCGTCGAGACATCCGACGGCATCCGACCGCATGTCCAAGACGAAGGTATCCGCTATGATGCGACGCTGGAATCGATCGGATCGGTGAAGCTGCTCCAGGAAGGCGGCGTCATTTCAGCGGCCAACGCCAGTCAGATCTGCGACGGCGCGAGCGGCGCCTTGATCGTGAGCGAACGCGCGCTCAAGACCCATAATCTCACGCCGATCGCGCGCATCCATGCGATGACGGTGACGGCCGGCGATCCCGTCATCATGCTGGAAGAACCGATCCGCGCCACGCGCCGGGCGCTGGAGCAAGCCGGTATGACGATCGGGGATATCGATATTTACGAAGTGAACGAGGCGTTCGCGCCCATCCCGCTCGCCTGGCTGCAAGCGATCGGAGGCGACCCGGCCAAGCTCAACGTCAATGGCGGCGCGATCGCGTTGGGTCACCCGTTGGGCGCAACGGGCGCCAAGCTGATGGCGACCCTCATCCACGCGCTGCGCGCGCGTCGGCTGCGCTTCGGCCTCCAGACTATGTGCGAGGGCGGCGGCACCGCCAACGTCACCATCGTCGAAGCGCTGTGAGATGGCTCTGGCGCCCGCTTCCGCCGAGATCGCCTGCGAAGTGTTTGCGGTGCGTCAATGCAGGACGCGCGCCGCGGCGTATCTTTCAACGGTGAAAGGCTGAAAAGCAGCCAAGGATGGAGGATTCCATGGCAAAAGCTGAGACAAAGGTTCCTGTCAAGACTGAAGCAAACCCGAATCGCCCCTGACCGCGACGCAGATGCAGACGTGGCGTCCGTTCGAGAATCTTCGGCGCGAGGTCGACCGGCTGTTCGAGGACTTCACCCTGAATCCGTTCCGGCTGCCGTTCCGAAGGCCGGCGTTCGGCATCGAGCCGTTCTGGGCGCCCGAGTCCTGGGTCGCCATTCCGGCGGTGGATTTCGTTGAAAAAGACAACGCCTATGAAGTCCACGCCGACCTGCCGGGGATCGATGAGAAGGACATCGAGGTCAAGGTGGCCAACGGCGTATTGACGATCAAGGGCCAGAAGGAAGAGGCGAAGGAAGAGAAGAAGGAGGATTATCATCTCAGGGAGCGCCGCTATGGCTCCTACGAGCGCGCCCTGAGGGTTCCCGACGCCGTCGACACGGACAATATCGCGGCGACCTTCAAGAAGGGCGTCCTCACCGTCACCTTGCCGAAGACCGCCGAGGCCCAGAAGCTGGTCAAGAAGATCGAGGTCAAGGGCGAGTGACCGCCGAGGCGGCGTTGCTCCGCGCCCAACATCCCGGAACCGCCGGTGGGTCTTTCGACCTACTTCCTCCGCAACGCCCTCGGTCCAGCCTACCCGGATCATCTGCGGCCCCCAGCAAATGTGTACTTGCGTAGGTGGACTCTCGCCTCTCAAGATATGTCGCCGGGCTTCCTGAGACGAACAACCAGACCGGCTTGTTCCTGTCGGCGGTAGGACACTTCGAGCATTCGGTGATCAACGCCTACCTAGCACTGATGGCGATGACCGCCTTTGTACGGCAGATCGGCGATGACCAATGGAAGCCCTTCGAGGTCGAAGATGGCACGACAGCCGACCGCCTGAATAAGCTCTACAATGTCATCAAGCATTTCGATGACCGCTTCGAGATGGGGCAGAAGCTCGGCCACCCTTCCGGAACCCGTCACCGCAGCGCCAGCGGGCTTGAGGAGTTGCGCCTGTCTTAGGCGCTGCTCTCAGCACCGCGGCCAAGCTCAAACGCAAGCGGAGAGCCACAATCTGCTCATGTGAAGTACGTCAACGTGTTCTCGATGCGATCCAAGGCCGCGCCCTGAAGGACGGCGGCGGAAGGCTACGGCGAGGCGACCTTGTGCAGGGAAGATGGCGAGAAAGCAGGCGGCGAGGCGATGTCGCGCACAGACGTCTGGTGCATGTCTGCCGCCGCCGCGCTAACCTTAGACGGCCTTCAAGGCAGTCGCAGCCACGTGCCAGCCGCTGGGTTCGTATCTGTGGGAATTGGGTGGTCGTGGAGCCTCAACACCGCGTTTGTGCGAGCGCTGAGATAGTCCCGCCATCCCCCTTCATGCGCTACATTCAGCCACGGTGGAAACTCGTCCAAATCGGCATCTGCTTCGATATCCTCAATGGACAATTGAGAGTGCTCATTGTTAAGCCTCAGTCCGACAATGAAGTCTCGTATTACCCAGCCATGAGTTTCGCGGTTATGGTCAAGATACACAAGGCGATTTCCGACTAGATTTTTGGCAACGGACAACTATACCCCAGTTGTGGGCCCCTCTGTGGTCGTAATTACTGTTACTGTGATTTATTGACATTCCTCTTCCCTCAGTTTCCAAATCCGATCCGCTCGATCCCCACGCTCACATCATTGAAGGAGCCGGTCGTAGTGGTCGATGGTTTCGCGCTCGTGTGTGTCTGACCATGCGCTGCGCCACGTTCGTGAGGCGGTCCGTGATGCCCGTCGCGGGAAGGAGTGGCACCCTATCGCGGTTTCAATTCAGCATCGTTCTACTTCTGAATTTCGTCGAAGGCCCACTCGCACTTGCGTCCATGTCGATGACTTTACCCACGAACTCGCTCCGCTCGGTCAATTAAACCTAGAAACGGCAGTTGACGCTTAAGGCATTGAAATTGCTCGAACTTCCGCCAACTGCTTTGCGTTTGCGAGAATGCCGGAAAACGACAAACACTTCAATGAGTTATGCAATTTGCGGGCTTCCAACAGCCGTTTTTAGGTTAAACCCTGCGCCACACCGCGCGGAAACCGTCAGCGCCGCTCCAGTTGCGCCGTCGCTCAAACCCCAGCTTGCGGCCGGGTTCGTGGCGACGACCTGGCCGGTGACCAGCCAGTCGAACAGCATGCGGATGGCGGCGAGGTGCTGTTTGACCGTCGGCTTTTCAAAATCCTTAGCCGAGCGTCTCGATATAGGCGGCGACATGCAGAGGCTCGATATCGGCGATCTCGCCGATCTTGTGCCGGTCGCACCAGCGAAGAACCGCACGACGGCATGGTAATAGGCTTGCCGCGTGTTCTTGTTGCGGATGGTGGCGGCGAAAAATTCCAAAAAGCGGCGCGCGGCCTGGTCGCCGGCGTCGGCGATCACGCGCGGCACGAGCATGCCAGCGCGGCCGGCGACGCCGGTCAGCGGCCGTTGGTTGGCTGGCACAAGCGCCCGTGATTAGCCCGACTTCACCAACTGGCGTCGAATTTTGCGATTTTTACGGGTGCGCGACGGCTAAGCCATTGAGTTTGTTGGGGCGAGTGGGCTGGAAACGGCTGTAGTGCCGACCAAGGCCCTTGCGTGGCGAGGTGCGCGGCGCGAGTCTGCGGCATGTTTTTGCGCCACAAGATTCGCCGCAAGGACGGCAAGGAGCATCGGACCTGGTCGGTCGTCGAGAACCGGCGCGTGCAGGGCGGCGGCGTGGTTCAGCGGCAGGTGCTCTATCTCGGGGAGATCAACGACAGCCAGCGGGCGGCGTTGGAGCCGGGCGATCGAGGCGTTCGACGAAGGAGGACGATCGAAGCAGATTGCGCTTGTTTCCCGAAGACCGGCCGGCGCCGGTTCTCGATTGCGACGTGGTTTCGATCCGGCTGAGCGCAGATGCGGCTGCGCCGGCCGCGTCAATGGGGCGCCTGCTGGCTGGCCATGGTCATCTGTGGGATCAGCTGCGGCTGGATGATTTCTGGCGTCCGGCGCTGCCGCCCTCGCGCGAGGGCACGGGCTGGCTGAACATCCTGAAGACGCTGGTCGCGCTATCGGCTGATCTCTCCGGGCAGCGAGTGGCGATTGCATCGGCACTGGTTCGAGCAGAGCGCGATGGGCGATCTGCTCGGCGAGGACGTCGGGCTGGCGCAACCGAACAATCTCTATCGCTGCCTGGACCTGCTGTCGCGCACAAGCCGGCGCTGTTCACGTTTCTGCGCGAGCGCTGGAAGGATCTGTTTGAGGCCGAGTTCGAAGTGCTGCTGTACGATCTGACCAGCACGTATTTCGAATGCGATCCGCCTGACGAGCGGCAAGCGGAAGTTCGGCTACAGCCGCGACAAGCGTTCCGATTGCGTGCAGGTGGTGATCGCGCTGATCGTTACGCCGGACGGCTTTCCGCTGGCCTACGAAGTGATGGACGGCAACACTTCGGACAAGACGACGCTGAGGGCGTTTCTGGCCAAGATCGAGGCGCAATATGGCAGCGCCAAGCGCACCTGGGTGATGGATCGCGGCATTCCGACCGAGGAGCGTCTGGCCGAGATGCGCGGCTCGCCGACGCCGATCCACTATCTCGTGGGCACGCCGCGCGGACGGCTGACGAAGCTGGAAAAGGCGCTCGCGGCCAAGCCTTGGGAAGAGGTGCGCGAGAGCGTGCGGGTCAAGCTGGTCGAGCAGGAGAGGAGACCTACATTCTGGCGCGCAGCGGAGCCCGGCGCGACAAGGAACAGGCGATGCGGCGGCGTCGGCTGCGGAAGCTGATCAAGCGCCTGCGCGAACTGCAGCGACAGGACCTGACGCGCGACGAGTTGCTGCTCAAACTCGGCGCGGCCAAGAAGGAAGCCGGCAAGGCCTACGGGCTGCTGACGATCCATACGCCGACAAAGGATCAGCCGGTCACGCCGCAAACGTTCCATTTCACGCTGGACCGCAAGAAGCTCCGCGCGGCGCGCCGGCGCGAGGGCGGCTATCTGCTTGCGCTCCAACATCAAGGGCGACGACCCCGGCCGTCTGTGGCGGCTCTATCTGCAATTGGTCGAGATCGAGCAGGCGTTCAAGGAACTGAAGAACGATCTTTCGATTCGCCCCATCCATCACCAGCTCGGAACGCCGCATCGAAGCCCACATCTTCGTGGCCTTCCTGGCCTATTGCCTGATGGTCACGCTGAAACAGCGGCTGAAGGCGCTGGCGCCGGGGCTGACGCCGCAGAGCCGTGCTCGAAAAGCTCGCCGCGATCCAGATGATCGACGTCGAGCTTGCCCACGACCGACGGCCGAACGGTCGTCCTGTCCCGCCACACCGAGCCGGAAGACGACCAGCGACTCTTGCTGCAACGCCTGAAGCTCGACCTCCCCGCCCAGCCGCCGCCGAAAATCACCGCTCGCGACCCCCGCCAAGGCGGCCTGATCGCTCACCTCCTGTAGTGCCGACCTTTGAACTCGCCCCCCAGCGATTTCAACGCGTTCGCCTCGCCGTACCCGCCAGTTGGTGAAGTCGGGTTAGCCATCGGATTCCATGCCCTTTAGTATAACATAACGTCCTTTATGTTGCCGTAATAAACACAGCAGTCCGTCAGAGTCTCGGTACCACCGTCGCTTTCCGACACCGACGCCCACGGGCTGCGGGCGCCGACCGCCGGCGTCGACAATGCAGGCAAACTTACCAAAAATCACCATGTCCAGGCCCGCGTCGACGAGCTGATGGCGGCGGCTGCAGCCAAGGCCGGCGTCACCGTCGAGCGCATCGTCAACGAGCTGGCCAAGATCGGCCTCAGCGACATCCGCAGGGCCCTCGACTGGGGCATGAAGCAGACGGAGGATGGTCCGGTCCCGTACCCGGACCTGTTAAAGAAACAGGAGGAAACAGGAGGGATAAAGCGCCCCACAGGCACGTCCGCGTCGTCGGCAAGCCTGGATCGCTGCGCTACCACAAGAGTGACGTGCGGCTCATCCAGAATGCTCTGGTGCTTTGATGCACAGAGGCGTACCCGGACCAGTTAGGGAGCGAAACGGAAGAACGGAGGTCAGCGTGGCCAATATTAAATCTGTGATGACGGGACTTTACCGTGTTCCGCTCGACACCGTGCTTAGCGACAGCACGCACGGATTGATCCCCCATTTCGAACTCGTCACAGTGCGGATTCAGAACTCCGATGGCGCCGAGGGCACGGGATACGCCTATGCCGTGAATTCGGGCGCCCGGCGTTCCACGCCCTGATCGAGGGCTACCTTGCGCCTGTAGTGACGGGGCAGGACGCGGACTTCACAGAGCAGCTCTGGCAAGCGATGTGGTGGAAGGTCCACTATTCCGGGCGCGGGGGCCACGCCACCTCCGCGATATCGGCGATTGACATCGCATTGTGGGATTTGAAGGCTCGGCGCGCAAATCTGCCGCTATGGCGCTTACTGGGCGGATTTGACCCCAAGGTGCCTTGCTACGCCGGCGGGATCGATCTCGATTTCTCGATCGAACAGCTATTGGCGCAGGCCGACGCGTTCAAGGCTGACGGATTTAGGGCGATCAAGATGAAAGCGGGCCGACTCAAGCTTCGCGAAGATGTCGAGCGCGCGCACCGGATGCGGGAGCATCTAGGCGACGACTTTCCGCTGATGATCGACGCCAATATGCGATGGACCGCGGACCAAGCGATCCGTGCCGCGCGTGCGCTGCAGCCCTTTAATCTGGTCTGGATCGAGGACCCCACGATTCCCGACGATGTCGAAGGCCACGTTCGGGTCGTGCGCGAAGGAGGAATGCCCGTTGCCACCGGCGAGAACATGCACACGCTCTACGAGTTCAAACAAATGATCGCGGCGGGCGGCGTGACCTATCCCGAGCCGGACGTCACCAATTGCGGCGGCGTCACGATTTTCCGCAAAATCGGCGCTTTGTCGGAAGCGCACAATCTTCCACTGACGTCGCACGGCGCCCACGACGTCACAGTCCAACTGCTCGCCGCGGCGCCAATCGAAGCTATCTGGAAGTGCACGGCTTTCCGCTTGATCGCTATGTCGCGGAAAAGTTGCGCATCGTCGACGGCTGCGCGATTGCGCCCGAACGGCCTGGTCACGGTGTTGATATCGACTGGAAAGCTTTGGAGAAGCACCGCATCGGCGGAGCTTGATTGGTCCTCCGTGAAGAATCCGGAGAGGCATTATTTTTCTCGGCATGGCAGGCTTTCCCCGAGGCTTCGCATTTGCAAGAAAGCTGCGGCCATCGGCTTGTCCAGCTGCCGGGCCTGACCATGGATCAGCTCATGGACCTGGAGGATAGCTGGTCGACGGGCGCGGACAGGGTCTCGGGGGCGCAATGAGGGACAGCGTGGGACCGCATCCTCACGGCGGCAACGCCAAGGGCGAGCGCCCCCTCATCTCCCGTCCTTCCAGCAGGCTCCCCCGCGGCGGAACGAAGAAACTGGAAACTCGCAAGCTAGTCGCCTTCGAGTAAACCAGCAGAAGGCGGATGCCCTGTTTCAGCCCACCAGCCGCCGCCACCACGGCCTGGCGCGCTCGGCCGCCAGCGCGTCGAGCCGCTCCGCCAGAGCCGCGAATGCGGCGATTGCCTTCTCCGTCTTCGCCCGCTCGGCCGCCAGGTCGGCGCCGAGCTCGGCCGCCTGCTTCTCGGCGCGGGCCCTCCGCAGCGGCAAGCTGAGCCTCGAGCCGCTCGACGTCGGCCTTGAGCGTCGCGTTGTGGGCTTCGAGGGCGTCGCCCGGCTCGCCTATTTGTGCGCGCCCTGCCGTTAGATCAAAAGTTTACTGTTATTCAGCGGGCCCTTTTTTTCAGCCCGCGAGCCGCCGCCACCACGGCCGCTCTGTAAGCCGCTCGGCCCGCCCGCGCCACTCGTCGCGATCCCGCTTGAGGTCGTCCAAGGTCCGACGCAGCTCGTCGTGGCTGGTCCTGACCACGCCAAGGAGCTGCTGAATGTCTGAGATGGCGGCGTCGGCGGCCGCGAGCTTCGCCGCCAGATCGCTGGTCGCGATCGTTTCAGGCGCCGGGAGGTGGCGTAACGAGGCATTTGGGGTGCCGCCGTCTTCGGTCAACTCGGCGGACATGCCGCCGGACTCGATGGCGATGGCCGACTCGCCCGTCCCGGTTTCTTCCGCCGCCTTACGAAGCCTCAAAACAGCCATTGCCACTCGTCCTATGAGGCATTGTTGGGATGACGCTGGGGCAACATGTTTAACGAAAAGTTAAGCTGTGCTGGGCCTGACCGCGATCGAGCCGCAGCTCGGGACACTTCGGGCTTCAAACTGGGCCCTGCCCCTGCCAGTTCACCGGGTTCGAGCGGCTGACGCCGGTGATGCGCCAGCACCCATCTCGCCGGAGACAAAGCGTTCGTCGACTATTCGGGCAAGCGGATCGGGATCGTCGATCCGACGACGGGGGAAATCCGCGAGGCGGATATTTTCGTTGGCGGTGCTCGGCGCTTCAAATCTCACCTACGCCGAGGCGACATGGACGCAGCAGCTGCCGGACTGGACCTGCGCCCACGTGCGCATGTTCCGTTTCTTCGGCGGCGCGCCAAAGCTTTTGGTTCCGACAATCTCAAGAGCGGGGTCAACAAGGCCTCGTTCTACGACCCCGAGATCAACCGGACCTACGGCGCCATGGCCGCGCATTACGGTGTGGGGAATCCTCCCGGCGCGGCCGGGAAAGCCCACGTCATCAACGGTTCACTCGCGTTCGTCTTACCAGCGCACACTGACGGGTTCTCCCGCCCGCTCACCACGCCAGCCGTTGTGCCGGCGCGGCTTGAGGCGAAGCTGATCGACGCGGGCTGGGCCAAAGAAGTCAAAGCGCCCAAAGGCGCTCCAGTCTGGCGTCGCGATGCGAACGCCGGGCGAGCGTTTGGTTTGAAGTTGACGACGGCGGGAATGGAGGCGATCGCGACGGCTGGCGATGAGCCTGGCGCCAGGACGGCGGAAGCCTCGAAGATCCAGGTCGCACAGGAAGCGGCGGTCGAGCGCGCAACTCCTCGGCGGCGAGCGGCGACCGCCGTCAGAACTTCTCGCGACGGAGAATAAAGGTCCTTCCGTCAAACGCCGGAACGACGACAACTCGGTGGTCGCCACGGTTGGCGATGCCCAGCCGACGGAAGCTCCGACTGGGTGTTAGGCAGTACGGCGAGAGATATCTCTGGTTCGATTTCTCTTTTTTTTTTTTTCCACCGAACTGGCGTAATTTCCTAGCGTCCGGAATATGCCGACATTTCCGCGGCTTGGCACCTGGGAATTCGGTCTGTGGCCGCCAGTCGGCGGTCTCAGCCGCTAATCGTAGGTCCTTTCGGCCAAAAGTCTCAGGCCGCAAATTTTCGTTTCCCGGGATGCTGATTCAGGCAGGGCCGGGACAAGGGCTTTGCCAAGATCGAGACGGGCTCGCAGATGCGGCAGGCGATGGACAAGCTACCCGGCGCCACGGGCGAGAACTGAGCTGAACTTCTGCAGCGTCCTCGTACTTCGAAACCACTGCATCGCCCGCTCTCGTCGTCGAAACGGCTGGTGCGAATTCTCCGCCCGATTGTTGAGGCGGCCACCGACCTCTTGCCGATCTGCAGCGCCGATCTCATTCATCGCCGCAGAATACGAGCAAAGCCCGTCGGTGACGATCTTCCGCGGTGGGCCGATGCTTGTGCACCGTGCAGCGCTGGATCGCCATGTCGGGCCACAGCGCCGCCAGCGCCTTTTCGAGGCCCGGCGCGCCGTCGGCTATGATCAGCTCCGGCGTCGGCAATCCGCGCCGGACCAGATCGTCGAGCAGCGCGCGCCATGCCGCCAGCGTCACGACGGCGTTCTTATGTCCGGCGAGTTTTGGCCACCAGCCCCACCCCGACGCTCTGCGCGAAGGCGCGTTCCTCGTGCTGACGCTGGTCGTGACGCTGCCCAGCTCTCCGAGCCGTACCGTTCCTGTTTCTCGCGCTCCCATTTCTGGATGCCGCCCCAGATGTCTTCGGCGGTCTCGGCGTACCAGAACAGCTCGCGATCCTCGGCGTCGATGACCCCTTCTTCGACCAAGAAGTCGAAATTGACCGCATTTCGCCAATGGCGCTCGCCGACGAGGACGATCGGCATCGGCCTGATCTTGCGAGTCTGGCTCAGCGTCAGGATTTCGAATAGTTCGTCCAGTGTGCCGAAGCCGCCGGGAAAGGCGACCAGCGCCATCGCCCTTTGCAGGAAGTGCAGCTTGCGCATGGCGAAATAGTGAAAGTTGAAGCACAGTTCCGGCGAAACGTACGGGTTCGGAAACTGTTCGCGCAACAGGCTGATGTTGAGCCCGATCGTCTTCGCCTTTGCGTCGAACGCGCCGCGATTGGCGGCCTCCATGATACCCGGACCGCCACCTGTCATGATGAGCGTTTGCCCGTCTCCACTGCGCGCGTTTTCCTCCGCGACCATGCGGCCGAACGCGCGGGCGATATCGTAATATCGGCTGTTGTCGAGAACCCGTTCGGCGATTGCGAGGCGGCGAGCGTCTTCGCCGCCGCGTCCGCCGCTCAAAACAGCGGCGCGCGCCGCTTCGACGCGGCGGCGCGCCTCGGCCGGCTCGCAGATTCGCGAGCTGCCGAAGACGACGATGGTCTTGAAAACGTTGCTGGCCCGCAGCAGCAGTTCGGGCTTGAGATAATCCATCTGCAGCCGAAGGCCGCGCACCGAATCGCTGGCGAGAAAGTCGATATCCTCGCTCGCCACTCGGTACGAGGGCGACTCCAGGATGACTCTGACCCGCGCCGCCGCGGCAGGGTCGCCGCCCGCCGACTTGGGCAGCGGGGAAGGCAGCGGCTCGCGCCGTTCGTAGGGATCCGCCGGCGTCGGGATCATCGTCCTGGTACGGCTCGTCATGACTCGATCCCGTTTTTCGCGTTTGTAGCTGAGCGCAAGCTTGGAGCGGCGGGCTGTTTCAAGTCAACGCCGGGTTTGCCTCCGATTGCGCTCCTCCTACCAGCGCATTGCCGAGCGGAATTTCGAACGCAACTTCCAGCTCGCCGACCATGTCCAGATCACGGGCGCAAGCCTGGAGAACGGGCTTCTGCAAGTCGACCTCTTTCGGGTCGTCCCAGAGGCGATGAAGCCTCGGGCGATTCCCATAACGACCGCCAAAAGTGTCCTTGAGGGCACACCGGCCAAGATCACCCCGTGAGGGTCTAACGATTGAAGTTTGGGAGCGCCCCGGTTGTCGGGGTGCTTTCGTTAGGCGTTGCTGGATGCGTCAGTCCGAAGCAGATTTGCCACCGTGCATCCCCGACGCCTCAACGGGCAGTTTGTCTCTGCCCGCTTGGCGTCGTTCATGTGGGATTCGGAGGGGGCTTTGCTAGCAAACTTACTTCAAGTTGCTGAGCAAAGCGGCGCATGCTTGCGACACGCCGGACTCGACCGACTTGCTCCCTGGCATAATCGCCCAGCCGCCTTTTTCGACAAATGCCGCCTGTTCCCAGGAGCTGGTCTTTTGCAGAGCCGTGAGATTGTTGGCGGCGTCGGCGCTGCGTTGGAACTGGTCGACGCAGATCGGCGAGATCGCCGCGACCACGGCGCTATTGGCGGTACTGTCCGCCAACGTCTTCGCCGTGCTTCCAAGCATCCACCCGCCCCAGCTGAATCCGATGGCGAGCGTCGCGAACGCACCGAGGGCGACGCCTTGTAGGAACCGCTTCAGCGATTCTCCTTGCAGAAAAGCAGGCAATTCCATGAGATTTCACTCCCAATTTGGGAAGGAGGAATTCCTCCCTTCGGACATTCGCACAACAATTATTGAAGAGAAGCGGCGGGTTGGCGCGGTCCTGTCTTCGTCGGCGATCAAGAAGCACTACCTGACCGGTGATCGCTAGGGATAAAGTCGGAAACTACTCAGACCGGCGTCGACTGCGGCACCCCAGCGCATAGCCGACGTAGGGGGCCCGCCTTCGCCGCGCGCCCTCCGGGCTTAGCGCGCTGACGCCAGCCCCTGGATCGTGTCAGTGAACAATGCCCATAGTGCGACCGAAAAAAGGTGCCGCGGTTAAACTCGCGTCCACGACAAGATCGGCATGCATGATCTCGCCCGAAGTCGTCTGGATGCCGATGACGTGCGGCGAGCCCTGGATCGCCGACGCGCCGGTCAGCAATTCCCAAGCTCGGACTCCCCGCCGGATCATCACGCGCGGCTCCTCCGCCGCCATAGCCGCCGCCCTCCATTCGAGCACCGGCCGCCGCGCATTCGCCATAGGTCGCGCCCAGTCAAACCGCGTCCCTTTCTCCCCGCGTTTCCTCCTTACGAGGCTTTCGGACGCCGGCCCGCGTCGAGTGTGCAGGCGGGGCGTTGCCGATCGATTTCGAAAGTTGATCTGGGACAATGCGGCGCGCGAAGGGAGGCTATACTTATAGGACCTACGACTTTTGACGGTCGTGCATGACATCATGAGCAAACCGCCTGTGCGAAGGAGCGGCATCGCGGTTTTCCGCGCTCAGGGATTGAAGCCGTCGATATTTGAGGTGGCAGACATCGAGAGAATCGCGCAATTGCCCGCCTTCAAAAAAAGGCCTAGGTCCGCACCGTCAAGTCCGTGAACCCGCGCCCCCCATGGCCGGGAGAAGTCCGATCGGCGGTCGCATGAGGCCAGCGCCATGAGGTCGCATGAGGCCAGCGCCATGAGAACGTCCGGTAGGGCCGCGTCCGCGCCGAAGCGCTGCACGAGGCCGGTCGAGGCGATAGCGCGCGGCGCGCGCGCATCGCGGGCACCCCTGAGTATATTCCGCAACGTGACAAGGGGCGCCAAAGGGGCCACCGTCCCGCGTCCTCCGCCCGGGCGACCTAATGGGAGCATAACATGCGGTGCTATTTCCTTAGAGGCGGCCATATCGTGGCCGTTGAGGAACTTACCGGCCTCTCGGACAAAGAGGCCATCGTAAAGGCCCAGGTGCTGTTTTCGGAGCGCGAGAACCCTGTGGAGGCCTTTGAGGTGTGGGATCAGACGCGCGTAGTAATCAGGCGTCCGCCCGTCGCTCAAGAGCCCGCAGGGGCCTGCGGTGGACCAGCGGCAATGGACGGCGAAGCGCGATGGCACATGGTTTTGATGCCGAGCCGATAATCACGCAGCGACAAGTCCTCACTCTCTCGTGCGCGGGCGACGGCCATGGCGGTTGTAGGTAGATTCCGATCCTATCGCAGCCGGCGAAGTTAAAGTGTGCTTCTCTTCGGGCCAGCCTAGCTCTCAAACATGAGCGGCCCGGCAATCTGCGGGTCGCTCCCCCCGCGACCCGAGTGCCGCATTCTCTTTCGGGTCGTCACACTCTTCGCGACCCGTTTTTTTTTGCGCGGCGCTCGTGACGGCGCTCGGCCGCCAGTATGGCGGGACACCGCCTCCCTCGATGTCAATCGGCGTCGAAAAGTGACCCCCGATTGGAGTGCGCCCCTGCGGGTGGACAGGATCAGGCCGCGGTTTTGACCGTCTGCCGGGCGTGTTGATCCTCGAATTGCGCCGGGCTGAGATAGCCGAGCGCGGAGTGCAGTCGCTTTATATTGTACACCTCATCGATGAAGCGTGGAAGGTCGGCCGTGACGTCCTCGAACAATTCATAGGCCGCCAGGTAGACAGCCTCGACCTTCAGGGTTTTCATGAAGCTTTCTGCCTTGGCGTTGTCGTAGGGATTGCCACGGCGGCTCATTGAGCCAGTCAGGCCATGGGTGACCAGCAGCGCCCGATATATCTCCGACGCGTACTGCGATCCTCGGTCGGAATGGTGGATGCAACCTTTCGCAGGCGCGCGGCTCCGAATGGCTGCTTTCAGCGCAGCCACGGCGATGCGGGCGTCCATGGATCGACTAATCGCGTAGCCGACGACCTTGCGCGACCAGGCGTCAAGGATGGCGGCGAGATAGACGAAGCCGCTGGGGATGGCGACATAGGTCAGGTCCGCAACCCATAACTGATTGGGACGCTCGGGAATGACGTCCTTCGCCAGGTCCGGAAAGATCGGCCCGGCGTGATCGCTGTCGGTAGTGACGACATAGCGTCGCCGCCGCTTCGGCTGCAGATCATGCTCCCGCATCAGCCGGCGAAGCTTCTTGCTGTTCACCACGACGCCCTGGTGGCGCAGCGCCGCCCCAACGCGCCGATAGCCGTAACACTCGAACTCGTCGCAGATCGCGCCGATCCGGGCGACAAGCTCGGCGGGCTCCAGCGGAACAGGCGCTACATCATAGAAGGTGGAACGCGCCAAGCCCATCAGCTCGCACCCCCTGCTGACGGAGATGCCACCGGACCGGTGACCACGGAGGTGTTCGCGCTTCTCGGCCGGGGTGCGTGCTTCAAAGCCCCCTTTAGCAGCTCGATCTCCAGCGCTTGTCGGCCCACCATCCGTTCCAGGGCGGCGATCTTGGCCTCGTATTCCTGGATCAGGTCGGCTGCCTGCACGTCGTCATCCAATGCGCCGGCCTCGAACTTGCCGACCCAGATCCGGATCAACTGCCGTGAGATGTCGTGCCGCTTGGACAGCGCGTGCAGCGTCTCGCCCGCGATGAACTCCTCAGCGACCTGCCGTTTGAACGCGGCGCTGTGTGATCGGTGCTTCGTCATGGCTTCCATCCTCCGGAAGCCCAGCAGGGGGGTCAATTCCTACTGCCCAATCTGTCCACCCCAAGGGGCGCACTCCAGATCGGCGTCCAAAATTGACCCCCCTTGTGAAGGGCGCGGACGATAGCGCTCGCCCCGGCGGAGCTGGTCGGGGTTGCGCAGCCGGGGCGAGCGCGGTTCGGTGAGGTGCAGGCGACGTTGGTCTGTCAGGCGCGGTTCCTGAAGCGCCGGCTCTCGTGCCGAGCAGACGTCGCGCGGGTCAATCTCGGCCGAAGCCGCGGGGCGGAACGATCGCCTGGAGTTCAGTGAGGTCGAGGTCGCAGATCGCCTGCAACGCCTCGGCGTCCGATCGGGCCAGCGCTATACGCGTTACGCGTCGACGAAGCCCCGTTACCTTTGACAACGCCGGATTGGGTCCGGCGGCCGCGAGCATCTGGACTCCTTCGACAGCGAGGACGCCGCGGGACTGGCGCTGGAGGCGTGGCTGATGAGAAAGCGCAAGCACGGCTACGCGACGCAGTGACCATCGAGCGCATCGTGGCCGGGATGGCCAAGATCGGCTTCTCCTCGCCTGACGACAAATGACGGCATCCAGGCTCGGGTCGACGAGCTGCTCAGCGCCTCTGCTGCCCAGGCTGTCGTCAACATCGACCGCGTTGTGTCGGCTTCAGCGACGTCCGCAGGGCCCTGACGGGGACGCGCGGCACCGTGTGGCTGACCCCCAAGACGAGCCGAGGTGAGCCATAAAAAAGGGAAGAAAAGGCAACGCGGCAACGCGACGTCGTTCACCAAGGAGCGTGGACTTGGGCCGCAAGCCCGAGCTGGTGCCCAAGCTCGATGCGCATTGAGCTGCCCCGCATGTGGTTCAACGCAGACACGACAGCCGAGGGCGTCCAGGCCTTGCGGCAGTACCGCACGGCGTACGACGAGAAGCTCAAGACCTTCGCGGACACGCGCCTCGCCGAGACTAGACGACGGACATCGCCGACGCCGCCCGGTACAATGAGCCCCCAGCGATATCGCTTAAGGGCGAAAAATATTAACCGCATCCAACCTTGTGGACGCACGTTCATGTCGGCGAAGATTTTTCTCTCGACCGTTTCGGATGAGTTCCGCGCCTATCGCGATCAGCTGCGATCCGACCTGACGTGGCACAATGTCGAAGTGAAGGTGCAGGAGGACTTCAAGGACCTCGGCCGCGGCACGCTCGACGAGCTCGATGTCTATATCGCGGATTGCGACGCCGTAGTGCATCTTGCCGGTCATATGACCGGCAAGGCTCCGCGCGAGCCTACGTTGCGTGCGTTGCGCGCGAAATATCCCGATCTGGCCGACAAACTGCCGCCGCTCGGCGAGGCGCTGAGAAATGGTTCCGGCGTTTCCTACACCCATTGGGAGGCTTGGCTCGCACTCTACCGGGTCGCGCCGCGCCGACAATAGCGCCGCCTTGTAGGCGGCAAGATCGACGATCGGCCGCCGCGCGACCCCGGAGGCCATAGCGGCCTTCGCAACCGCTGCGGCGTCTGAGGGACGACGCCCTCGAGTTGGGGGCCGCTCGTCCCTTTGCGCCCCGCGGGCCGATAACGCGCGAGGGCGTCGGGCTCAAGTCCGGAGCTCTGCTGGTCCGGGAGTGGAGCGGCCGGCTGGAGCGGGTCATGGTCCTCGACGACGGGTACGCCTGGAACGGCTGCGTCTACCGCAGCCTTTCGCAGGTCGCCAAGGCGATCACCGGCACGAATTGGAATGGGCATCGCTTCTTCGGGCTGAAGGCGGTGAGGAACGGCGCTCCCAACAAAAAGAGGAGCGCCACGCCAGGACCGAACCCATTGCTCGATATTAGCATGTCACCAACCCTCGCCGGGTTTGCGCCCGCAATGCCCGATGGTTCGCCGCCTCTCGCAACGAAGCGGTCCGATTCGACATCTCCGAGCGAATTGGCTCGGCGACAGAGCTGCGAGGGCGGGCCCATGGCCCGTCAGGTCGACCCGCGCAAGGACATGCGTTCCGAGCCCAGCGAGTTCCCGCGACAAGCTCGATCCATTCAGGAGGTCCAACGATGAAGCGGGACGAGCGCAAGATCGCCCTTCGCTGCGCCGTCTACACGCGTGTCTCCACCGACTCCGGTCTGGAGCAGGACTTCAACTCTCTCGACAACCAGCGTGAGGCCTCGGAGGCCTACATCAAAAGCCAGCCCGTGAGGGGTGGAAGCTCGTCCGCGAACGCGATGACGACGGTGGCTTTTCGGGAGGTTCGATGGAGCGGCCGGCGCTCCAAAAGCTGCTGGAGGATGTGAAGGCCCGCAAGATCGACGTGGTCGTCGTCTACAAGGTCGACCGGCTGACGCGGTCGCTTGCCGACTTCGCCAAGCTGGTCGAGCTGTTCGACGCGCACGGCGTCTCTTTCATCTCGGTGACCCAGGCCTTCAACACGACGAGCAGCATGGGGAGGCTCACCCTCAACATGCTGTTGTCCTTCGCCCAGTTCGAGCGCGAGATCACGGGCGAGCGAATCCGCGACAAGGTCGCCGCGTCGAAACGGAAGGGCATCTGGATGGGCGGAGCGGTTCCGCTCGGCTACCGGGTGGAAAATCGCGCCCTCCACGTTGTCGAAGACGAGGCCGAGTTCGTCCGCGCCCTCTTTCGCCGCTATCTCGAAGTCGGCAGCGTGGTGCGCCTCAAGACAGTCCTCGACGCCGAGAACCTTCGCTCGCCGGTTCGGACGAGCAGGACAGGCCGAAGAACCGGAGGCGGATTGATGTCGCGGGGTCACCTCTATTGGATCCTCTCGAACCCGATCTATGTCGGACGGCTGCGGCACAAGGGGCAGATCCACGACGGCCTTCATCCGGCGATCGTCGAAACGGAACCGTGGGACCGGGTCCAGCAACAGCCAGCGCGCCCAGAGCGGCGTGCAGCTTCCGGCGACCATCATCGCCAGCTTCCAAGGCAACGCGCAGGCCTTCCAGGATTCGCTCTCGACAGTCTGGATCCTGATCCTCGGGGCGCTGGTGGTCGTCTACCTGATCTCGGCATCCTCTACGAAAGCTACATCCGTCCGATCACGATCATCTCGACCCTGCCCTCGGCCGGGGTCGGAGCTCTTGCGATGCTGATGCTGTTTCACTTTGACTCCAGCTTGATCGCACTCATCGGCATTATCCTGCTGATCGGCATCGTGAAGAAGAACGGCATCATGCTGGTCGATTTCGCGATGGTCGCCGAGCGGGACGATCAGGTGTCGGCGCAGGACGCCGTGCGCCGCGCTGCGCTTCTGCGCTTTCGACCGATCATGATGACCACCATGGCGGCGATGCTCGGCGGGGTGCCTCTCATGCTCGGGACGGGCACCGGCTCGGAACTCAGACAACCGCTCGGCTACGCTATTGTGGGCGGCCTCCTCGTGAGCCAGGCCCTGACGCTGTTCACGACGCCGGTCATTTATATTTATCTCGATCAGTTGTCGGACTGGATATCAAGTTGGCGATCGCCAGCGCCTAAACCGCAGCCTCAACCGCAAGTCGCTCCTCGCGATCAAGGGAACTCATCTTCAACTGACTGGCGGCGCGACGCGGTCGCAGGTCGCCGCCGCTGCGAGCGCCCTCTGAA
>CAVYIZ010000048.1:0-155050 GCA_963768555.1 uncultured Alphaproteobacteria bacterium | reverse complement strand
GAAAATCTAGCGAGATCTTGCCGGCTTCGAACATGTTTCCGGCATGGCCGAGTGTAACCCTCTGGATCGTGCTCTCTCCGATCTCGAAGCCGTAGTGCTCGCGCAACTTGGCGCGCGCCAGAGCGAAAGGCTGATCCGCGGCGAAGTCGACGATCGCGCGCTGTAGTGGGCCTGAACAACCCCGAGAAACGACTTTCGCGCTGCGCATGAACGGGCGAACGCGCTTCTTCTCGAACCGGTATTGCGGCTCTAAGACCGCGACCTCGCCGAATTTCGTATGCCAGCGGAGTTTTTTTACCTTGGCGATGCATCTGAGCTTGTCGACGAATTTCTCGTTCCGTCGCTTCGACCTGGTTCTCGGCCCATCCCTGCATCGCCTCCCGCCCCAACAGCCGCATCTCCTCCACGATCCGCTCCTCGACCGCACCTGGATTCCGCCTCAAGAAAAACTTTGGTTCCCCGTTCGTCCTGATTCATCAGGAGGATAGTCTTGGATTGCGATTCGAAAACCATCACCAACGGGGTGCGCGATGGTGGCACAGGGGCTGCTCGATTTCCAGTATGAGGCGGATTCGTCGAGCCATGGGGTCACCTCTTTTGCCGGTCTTGCGCTGTATCTCGACCTGATAAAGGCCAGCGGGCTCGGCGCGGCGATCCGGCGGCATGTGCGGGCGGCGGGCGGCCGCGGCTGGCTCGACATTCAGATGGCCCTGGCGGTGATCTTGCTGAACCTCGCGGGCGGCGATTGCGTCGAGGACATCGAGCGGTTGGAGCGCGACAGTGGATTTTCCGCGATCCTGCGCGCGATCGAGAAGGATTTGCTGTCGCGCGCGGAACGGCGGTCGTTGAAGAGCCGCTTTCGGCGCGAACGCGAGCGGGCGACGCCCTCGCCGTCGGCGCTGTCAGGTTGGCTGGAGCGGTTTCATGATCCGAGCTCGCCTAAGGCGGCGGCGGGAGCGGCGTTCATTCCGGCGGTGACGGAAGAGCTCGAGGGCCTGTGGCGGGTGAACCAGGCGCTGCTGGCGTTCCTGCACCAACACCAGCCGGCGAGGTCGGCGACGCTGGACATGGACGCGACGCTGATCGAGACCCACAAGCGCGATGCGCTGTACTGCTACAAGAAGTTCAAGGCCTATCAACCGCTGAACTGCTGGTGGGCGGAACAGGGCGCGATGCTGTATTCGGAGTTCCGCGACGGCAACGTGCCGGCCGGACACGAGCAACTGCGGGTGCTGAAAGAGAGCCTTCGCCATCTGCCGGAGAGCGTGAAGAAGGTTGCGTTGCGCTCCGACACGGCGGGCTACCAGGAAGAATTGCTGCTCTATTGCGGCGAGGGAAAGGACTCGCGTTTCGGCGTGATCGACTTTGCGATCGGGGCCGATGTGAGCGAGGCTTTCCGCGCCGCCGCGCTGGCGACGCCGGAGAGCGAGTGGCGGCCGCTGATCCGGATTGTCGACGGCAAGTCCTACGCGACCGATCAGCAATGGGCCGATGTCGTCTACGTCCCCGATTGGGCCGGACACAGTCGCAAGCGCGCCGATTATCGTTTCCTGGCGATCCGCGAGCCGCTGCGCCAATTGGAGCTGGGGGACGAGAAGGAGCTGCCGTTTCCCACCCAGGCGTTCGGCCGCAAGGGCCTCCACAAGCTGTTCGGCGTGGTGACCAACCGGCAGGGTCCGGGCGACGGGGTGATCTGGTGGTTGCGGGAGCGTTGCGGCAAGAGCGAGGAGGCGCATTCGGCGATGAAATCCGATCTGGCCGGCGGACAGATGCCGTCAGGGCTGTTCGGCGCCAACGCCGCCTGGTGGGCGCTGGCGATCCTGGCGTTCAATCTGAACGCGGCGTTGAAGCGCTTGGCGCTCGGCGAAAGCTGGGCGGAAAAGCGCATGAAGGCGCTGCGGTTCCACCTGATCGGCCTGCCTGGACGCGTCGTCAGCCATGCCCGCCAGTTGATCATTCGCGTCGGCGGCGGAGCGCAAGCGCTGGCGACGATCCTCGACGCCCGGCGACGGGTCCGGGCGCTGGCGCACGGACCGGCCGGATGAACCAAAACCGTCCGTTTCCCAGCCCGGAGGTCATGACCGGCCGCCTCCGATGCCGCGGCGATGATGACCCGCGCGCGGTTGAGACCGACAAGACTCGCGCCGGTTGCATGCGATTCCCACGAGACTCGCCTTGCGCGAAGGCGAAGACGAGGAGGTGACCGACAAGACCCGATCGTGACCCTCGAAGCCGCCGCAGGCCGCAAAATCGGTCAGCGTCACGCGCGGCCCGAGTTTTGTTCGGGAATTGTGGCGCATCGGCCTCCTTGAAGTTTCCCTCGCTGTTCTCTATCGCCTCAATTATCGACGCGAATCGATCGCGAAGACCAGGGTGCGCCTTGAGACTGGCCAAAATCGCCTCGTCGCTTAGTGTAGCGGCCGTCATCTGTTAAATTCCCATCCGTTTCCAAATCCGAACCTTACTCCGCATCACTTTGAATCGCACCCGGGGCAACCTGGAAACGCGCGGCCTCGCAGCGAATCTGTTAACTTGGCGCACTCGTCGGGTGGCACGCCATGGTTAGACTGAACGTTATCTACACGCGCACCGGCGACGGCGGCGAGACCGGCCTCGGCGACGGCGCACGACGGCCGAAGAACGACGCGCGCGTCGCCGCCATGGGCGAGGTGGACGAGACGAATTGCGTGATTGGTCTTGTTCGTCTTCATACCCACGGTTCGGCCGACCTCATGCTTGCCGCAATCGAGCCGACGCTCGCGCGCATCCAGAACGACCTGTTCGATTTGGGCGCGGACCTCTGCCTGCCCAGGGGCGCCGGCGGCGAGGCGCCGGGCGCGGTCTTGCGTGTTGTGCAATCGCAGGTTGAGGCGCTCGAGCGCGCCATCGATGCGCTGAACGCCAAGCTTGAGCCGCTGCGGTCGTTCGTTCTGCCAGGCGGAACGCCGGCCTCGGCGGCGCTGCATCACGCGCGCGCCGTCTGCCGGCGGGCGGAGCGAAGCATCGTGGCGCTGGCTTCGATCGAAGGCGAAGAGGTGGGGGAGCCCACGCTCGCATATGTCAACCGCCTGTCCGACTATCTTTTCGTCGCCGCGCGGGCCGCCAACGGTTTCGGCACGGCGGACGTGCTGTGGGCGCCTGGCGCGCATCAGACCGAGAGCCGATGAGCCAAGCGCGCATTGAAACCGCCATCGGCGTCATCAGCGGCACGTCGATGGACGGCATCGACGTCGCTCTCATCCGCAGCGACGGCGAGACGCTGGTAGAGGCCGGCCCTGGCGCAACCTTCCCCTACCCTGAGTCTCTAGCCCACGCGTTGCGCATCGTAGCGGCGAGCGCGAGCGAAGCGGAGAAGCCGCAACCCGAGCTCGAGCGCGAGGTGACCGACGCCCATCTCGCGGCGGTCGAAGCCTTCCTCGAGAGGTTCGCGATCGCGCGCGAAAGCGTCGCGCTGGCCGGTCTGCACGGCCAGACCATCCTGCATCGGCCACACGCCGGCCTGACCCGCCAGCTCTGCGATGGGGCGCGGGCGGCCGCGGCGCTGAAGATTGACGTCGTCTGCGACTTTCGCTCGGCCGACATCGCGGCGGGCGGGGAGGGCGCCCTCTCGCCCCGGTCTATCACGCCGCGATCGTCGCCGGTCTCGAGCGCCCGCTGATGGTCCTCAACTGGGGCGGGGTCGGCAACGTCACGTGGCTCGGCCACGAGGGCGAAATCGTCGCCTTCGACACCGGGCCGGCGAATGCGATGCTCGACGATTTCCTCCTTCGCCGCCGCGGTCTGGCGTTCGACAAGGACGGAGCGCTGGCGCAGAGCGGACGGGTCGACGCACGGGCGCTCGAACCGATGATGCGCGATCCCTATTTCGACCGGCCGCCCCCGAAATCCCTCGACCGCAATCATTTCACCGCGCTTGCGGCGGCGGCGGAAGGCTTGAGCGACGCCGATGGCGCGGCCACGCTCGCCGCCTTCACGGTCGAGGCGACCGCCGCTGCGGTCCGGATGGTTCCCGAACCGCCGAAGCACTGGCTGGTCAGCGGCGGTGGACGGCGCAATCGATTTCTGATGCGCGGACTCGCCGAGCGGCTCGGCGTCGCGGTCGAGCCGGTCGAGGCGATCGGCTTCGACGGCGACGCGCTCGAGGCGGAGTGCTTCGCCTATCTCGCCCTGCGCTCGCGCCGGGGCGCGCCGCTCAGCTTTCCGACGACAACGGGGGTGCGAGCGCCGACGTCCGGGGGCGTCTTTTGGCCTGCGCCGGCATAAAGAAAGGGCCTCGCTTGGGCGAGGCCCTTTCCAGTTCCAATCGCGAGTTGGCTTAGCTAGCAGACGTAGACCGACTGGTAGCCGAGAAAAGCCCCGCCGGGGCCATACATCGATCGACTCTGCCAGCAGCCGCCATAGCCTTAGTACGGAGGATAGTAGCCATAGCCATAGTACGGATAGCCATAGTACGGATAGCCATAGTACGGATAGGCGGTGGCCGCTCCGGCCGCGAGGCCGGCGACCGCCGCAGCGCCCCACAAGCCGGGGTACCAGACGCTGCCGCGCCAGTAGCCGGGATGCCAGTAGCCCCAGCCCGGGCGATAGTAGCCGGCGCGCCACCCGCCGCCATGCCAGCCGCCGCCATGCCAGCCGGCGCCATGCCATTGCTGGGCCGAAGCCGGCTCGGTCGTGGCGATCACGGACGCCGCCAATGACAGCGCCGCCAATCCAACGACGATCGCCCTGGATATTCTGTTACGCATGCTTGACCTCCAATGACTGCCCGTCGCCCAGCGACAGTCCCCAGGCGTAAGGCTCCAATCGCCCCCAGTCTGCATCCCGTTCACTGGCAGACGTTCACCAGACCCCGGCCGATGTAGTGGCCGTAGCGGTTGTAGGTCCGCCGATACACCCAGCAGCCGTTGCCGTTGCCGTTGCCGTTGCCGTTGCCGTAGCCATATCCGTAGCCGGCAGCGGCGTAGGGATATCCATAGTACCGATATCCATAGCCATAGCCGTAATACGGATACCCGTAATATCCGCCCCAGTAGGGATAGCCCAAACCGTAGCCCAAGCCGAGACCGTAGCCGCCATAGCCGTAGCCGCCGTAGCCGTAGCCTCGGCCAAAGCCGAACGCTCGCCCGCCGAAACCACCGCCGCGAAAGCCGCCGAAACCACCGCCGCGGAAGCCGCCGAAACCACCGCCGTGGAAGCCGCCGAAGCCGCCGCCGTGGAAGAACGCGGCGTCGGCGGGGGCGGGCGCCAAACTCGTGGCGGACAGGACGACGGCGGCCAGGGCCGCGACAACCGACTTGGACATTGAAACACGCATCTGATCCTCCTTCTCCCCGCAGCCCAGCCGATCCCGACGATGCTACGAGCGCACGAGGCGGGTGCGATTCAACTCGATGCGGAGTAAGCTTTGTCGGAGGTGATTTGGGAGGACGAAGCTGATGACGGGCGCGGATTTGAGCGATGAAGCGCTGTTTGCCTTTTTGCGCAGCCATCCTGACGTTCGAAACCGTGTCGCGTCGATAGCCCTGACGGTAGAGAATAGCGAAGGCGATTTGAAGGAGGCGGACGCTGCGGAAGAGCGGTTGGTCGAGGAGACGCGGCGTTTGGGACGCGAAGCGCTGCTGGGCTGGGCGGAGAGGCAGGCGGAGGTGACGGAGAGGGAAATTCGTCAGCAACCTCAGATGCATCGCCAAGGTGAAAAAAGTCCGCTGGCATACGAAATTCGGCGAGATAGAGGTCCAGGAGCCGCAATATCGGTTCAAGAACGAGCGTGTGCGCCCGTTTCTGCGCAGCGCGAAAGTCAGCCCCTCGGGCTGTTCGCGCCCCTTGCAACGCGTCATCGTCGACTTCGCCGCCGATCAACCCTTCGCGCAAGTTCGAAGCAAGCTGCGGGAGCATTACGGCTTCGAGATTGGGGAGAGCACGATCCAGCGGATCACGTTCGCCCATGCCCAGTCGATGTTCGAAGCCGGTCGAGCGGATTTGGAATTTCCGGAAGGTCCAGGCCTCAGTAAGCCGATCGTCGTGGAAACTGACGGCGGCATGGTTCCGATCGTCGAGCCGGATCGGGATGAGAAAGACAAACGCAAGGGCAAGAACCTGTCGTGGCGAGAGGCGAAGCTTTCGCTGGCGCACGCCCAGGGGAGCCGGACGCCGGTCTACGCCGGCTCGATCGAGGGCGGCGCGGAGGCGGCCGGGCGGCAACTGCTGGCCTGCGCGGTTCGCGCCGGCTTCGGGGCGAACTCGCGGGTCCACGCGGTCGGCGATGGCGCGCCATGGATTGTGGGCCAAGTCAAGGAGCAATTTGGCGATCAAGGCAGCTACCTGATCGATTTCTATCATGTTTGCGAGTATTTGAGCGCCGCCGCCGAAGCGATCGCGCCCGACGCCGCCGCGCGGGAAACCTGGATCGAGGCGCAGAAGGACGCGCTCAGAGACGGGCGTCTCGAGATGACATTGCGGTCGCTCGTCGGTCATTGCGAAGCGCCTGAAGTCGACGACGAACAAGCGCCGGTGCGCCGATGCCATCGTTATTTGAGCAGCCGCAAGAACCAGTTGAACTATCGACAGGCGCTGGCCGAGGGACTGCCGATCGGATCGGGCGAAATCGAAAGCGCGCATCGCTACGTCGCCCAACAACGTCTCAAACGGCCGGCGCCTGGTGGCGCGTCGAGCACGCGGAATACATGCTCGCTTTGCGGATAACCCGAATAAACGGCGACTGGGACGCCTATTGGAAAAACCTCGGCCGAACCGCCGTCCCCGTAGCAAACCGGAACAGCCCCCAAAACTCACAAAATCTCGCCGCCTAATTGCACCACTTTGGTTCGCACCCGCACGAGGCGGCTCGCTTGATCCGGCGATTTTTATCTGCCTTTGGAGATGAACTGCCCCTTAACGAACACTTAGGCAGCCGCTTCCCCCTTGCTAAGCAGCCTGACCTCGCAAAAAATTGATCACGCTGGAAAAATCGTCCCCGCCATGGCCCGTCGCGACGAACAGCGCGTAGAGCTGCGCGGCTTCGGCTCCGAGCGGGGTCGCCGCGCTGACGCTCGCAGCAGCTTCCTGGGCGAGCCGAAGATCCTTCAGCATCAGGCTCGCGGCGAACCCAGGCTTGTAGCCGCGGTTGGCCGGCGAAGCGGGAACCGGGCCGGGCGCCGGGCAATAATTCGTCAGCGACCAGGACTGGCCCGACGAGGTCGAGGCGACGTCGAACAGCGCCTGGGTGGAGAGGCCGAGCTTTTCCCCGAGCACGAAGGCCTCTGAGGTCGCGATCATTGTCGCGCCAAGGATCATGTTGTTGCAGATCTTGGCCGCCTGCCCCATTCCCGCGCCGCCGCAATGGACGATGCGCTTGCCCATCACCTCCAGGATCGGCTTCGCCTTGTCGAACGCCTCGGGCGAGCCGCCGCACATGAAGGTGAGCGTTCCGGCAGTCGCACCGCCGACGCCGCCCGACACCGGCGCGTCGAGCGTCAGCGCTCCTGCCGCGGCGCCCGCCTCGTGCGCGCGCTTGGCGCTCTCGACGTCGATGGTCGAGCTGTCGATGACCAGCGCGCCCTTCGGCGCGACGGGCAGGAAATCTGCCCAGCTCGCGAGTACATGCCGTCCTGCGGGCAGCATGGTCACGATGACGTCCGCTCCCGCGACGGCGTCGCGCGCGCTGTGAGCGATCGTCACTCCAGAGGCGGCGGCGGCCTGCTTCTGAGCCTCCACGAGGTCGAATCCAGAGACGGCGTGGCTCGCTTTGACGAGATTGGCGGCCATCGGGCTGCCCATGTTGCCCAAACCCAAGAATGCGACTTTCGACATTTGTATCCCCAAAAATGATAGTTGAAGCGGCCAGGCGCAGCTAGTTCTCGATCAGGCCGCGCGCCACGATGACGCGCATGATCTCGTTGGTCCCCTCGAGGATCTGGTGCACGCGCAGGTCGCGCACCAGTTTCTCGACGCCGTAATCGGCGAGATAGCCGTAGCCGCCGAACAGTTGCAGCGCGTCGTTGGCCGCGTTGAAGCCGGCATCCGTGGCGACGCGCTTGGCCATCCCGCAAAGGCGTGTCGCCTCTGGCGACTTTTCGTCGAGCGCGCTCGCCGCGCGCCACAGCATCGAGCGCGCCGTCTCGAGCGACGTCGCGATGTCGGCGACGCGGAACTGCAGCGCCTGGAAATCGGCGATCCGCCGCCCGAACGCCTTGCGTTCGCGCATATAGCCGATCGCCTTGTCGAGCGCCGCCTGTCCTCCCCCGATCGAGCAGGCGCCGATGTTGAGCCGTCCGCCGTCGAGGCCGGCCATGGCGATCTTGAAGCCGTCGCCCTCGGCGCCGACCAGATTGTCCGCCGGCGCCCGCACGCCCTCCATGATCACCTGGCGCGTCGGCTGGGCGCGCCAGCCCATTTTCTTTTCGTTGGCGCCGAAACTCAGGCCAGGCGCCTCCTTGTCGACCATAAAGGCCGAGATCCCGCTCGGGCCGCCCTCGCCCGTGCGGGCCATGACGAGATAGACGTCGCTCGCGCCTGCCCCCGAGATGAACTGCTTGACGCCGTCAAGCACATAGTCTGCGCCGTCGCGACGCGCGCGGGTCGCCAGGGCGGACGCGTCAGATCCGGCCGCGGGCTCGGTCAGACAGTAGCTCGCAATGAGATCCATGCTGGACAGCCGGGGCAGATATCGCTTCTGCAGCTCGGCCGAGCCGAACCGGTCGACGACCCAGGCGACCATATTGTGGATCGAGAGGAATGAGGCGACGCAGGGGCAGCCGGTCGACAATGCCTCGAAGATGAGCGCGGCGTCGAGACGCGTCATGCCGCTGCCGCCGTGCTCCTGACGCACGTAGATGGTGGCCATGCCGAGCGCCGCCGCTTCGCGCAGGACGTCGATCGGAAAGTGCTCGGATTCGTCCCACTCGAGAGCGTTCGGCGCGATGCGGTCGTCGGCGAAAGACTTCGCCATGTCGCGAACGGCAATGTGATCGGGAGTGAGAGAGAACATCGCGGACCTTGGATTTTGTTCTAGGGTGCAAATGTCTTCGCCTAACATTGCCCCAGCGCGCCGCCCGCCGCAATCGCTGTACGATGTGACGATCTGACTGTTTGACTTGCGTCAAACGCGGGGCGACCTTCCGCGCTTATCCATTCGCGCCGTGCGGGGGCGAGTTTCGTGTCGGCCATGCGGCGTGTCTTGATTGGGGCGGCGGTAATTCTGGGGCTGGGCGGTCTCGCCGCCTACCGTTATCAAGACATCGTCATCCCGTGGATCCAGGGACAGGCGAACAGCCAGTTCATTCTCGTCTCGGGCAATATCGAGGCCCACGAAAGCGTTCTGAGCTTCAAGACAGTCCAGTCGCGCATTGTCGAGCTCCCGTTCGACGAAGGACAGACGGTCAAGTCGGGCACATTGCTCGCCCGGGTCGACGACGCCGACTACACGCAGCAGGTCGTCATCGCCCAGGCGGCGCTCGACGCCCAGATGCGCCAACTCGACGTCGCCGAGCAGAACGTCGACGCGACGCGAAAGACCGTCGTCAGCGACGAAGCCGACGTCGCGCTTAAGAAGCTGGAGTATGATCGCGCACAGACCCTGCTGACCAAAGGCGCCGGCACGACGGACGCTCGCGACGTCGCCGAGACTGCTTACAAGCAGTCGGAGGCGGCGCTCGACCGCGACAAGGCGCTCGAGGCGGCGGCCGACAAGAGCGTCGCGCTCGCAATCGCCAACATCGGCAGCGCGCGGGCGGCGCTCGAACTGGCGAAAATCGTCCTCGGTTACACGACTCTGACGGCGCCGTACGACGGCGTCATCCTTGTGCGACAGGCCGAACTCGGCGAGGTCGTGTCTCCAGGCGCAGCCATTGTAACGCTGGCCGACATCGATCACGTATGGCTTCGCGCCTATATCAACGAGACCGACGTCGGTAAGATCCGCCTCGGCGAAGCCGCGACCGTCGCCACCGATTCCTATCCTGGCAAGGAATATCCGGGCCGGATCTCCTTCATCTCCGAGTCGGCCGAATTCACGCCGAAGAGCGTCGAGACCCACGCCGAGCGCGTGACGCTCGTCTATCGCATCCGCATCGACATCGAGAACCCGTCGCACGAGCTGGTCCCGGGCCTGCCGGCGGACGCCAAAATCCCCGTGCGGGAGCCCGGCCAGTCATGAACGACGCGCGCAAGGGCGCAATCGAGGCGCGCAATCTGACGAAGCGGTTCGGCGGCGTCGCCGCGGTCGAAAAGCTCAGTGTCGACTGCGGGCCCGGCGAAGTGTTCGGCTTCGTTGGCCCAGACGGCGCCGGCAAGACGACCATCATGCGTCTGCTCGCCGCGGTGATGACGCCCGACGAAGGATCGATCGCCATCGAAGGCCTCGACGCGATCGCCCAGCCCGAACGCGTCCGAGCGCGCGTCAGCTACATGCCGCAGCGGTTCGGACTCTACGAGGACCTGACGGTCGACGAGAACATCGAGTTCTTCGCCGAGCTCTTCAGCGTCGGCCGCCGCGACCGGGAGGAACGCGCGGCGCGGTTGCTCATGGCGTCGGGCATGACGCCGTTCCGCAAGCGGCGCGCGGGTCAATTGTCGGGCGGCATGAAGCAGAAGCTCGGCCTCACCTGCTCTCTCGTGCACGCGCCGAAAGTTCTGCTGCTGGACGAACCCACCGCCGGCGTCGATCCCGTGTCGCGCCGCGACTTCTGGCGCATTCTCTACGGCCTTCGCGGCGAGGGCGTCGCGATCGTCGTGGCGACCTCCTATCTTGACGAAGCCGAGCGCTGCAACCGGCTCGGGCTTCTGCGCGACGGCCGGATGCTCTACTGCGACACGCCGGCGGCGCTGAAATCGCTGATGCCGGGCCAGATCCTCGCCATCGGATCGAGCGACGCGAGACGCGCGCGCGACTTGGTCGCCGACCGCGTCGGCGTCAAAAGCGCGATCCTGATGGGCGACAGCGTCCATGTCGTCGTGGACGATGCGGCCCTGCGCGCGCGCCAGCTCCAAACGGCGCTCACCGCGGCGGACGTCCCAGTCGACGAGATCGAGCGCATCGCCCCCTCGGTCGAAGACCTGTTCGTCTCGCTCCTAACGGAGGGGGAATGACCGCGAACGGAGAGCTCCGGATCGTCGCCGACCGCCTTGTGAAGCGGTTCGGCGATTTTGTCGCGGTGAACGAAGTCAGCTTCGAGGCGCGGCGGGGCGAGATCATGGGGTTCCTTGGGCCCAACGGGGCGGGAAAGTCGACGACGATCCGGATCCTCTGCGGCCTGCTGCGCCCAACCGGCGGCAAAGCCGAGGTCGCAGGCCTCGACGTGGCGCGATACCCGGAGAAGGTGCGCGAGAACATTGGCTACATGTCGCAGAAGTTCTCGCTGTACAGCGATCTTTCGGTGATGGAGAACCTTCGCTTTTTCGGCGGCGTCTACGGGGTGAAGGGCGCGCGGCTCTCCGAGCGGCTCGCCTTCGCCGTCGGTATGGCGGGCTTGAAGGGCCGGGAAGACGCTCTCGTGGTCGACCTCTCGGGCGGATGGAAGCAGCGCCTCGCGCTGGGGTGCGCGGTGCTGCACGAACCGGCGATCCTTTTTCTCGACGAGCCGACCTCCGGCGTCGACCCGGCTTCGCGGCGTCGCTTCTGGGACCTGATCTACGCGCTCGCCGGCGAAGGCGTCTGCGTCGTCATCACCACCCACTACATGGACGAAGCCGAATACTGCAACCGGATCGCCCTCATCAACGGCGGCCGGATCGCCGCGCTCGGGAGCCCGAGCGAACTGAAGCGCAGCGCGATCCGCGGCGAGATCCTGCTTGTCGAGGGCGACGATCCGGGCGCGATGCTCGAGGCGCTCGAAGGCGCCCCCGCGGCGCGCGACGTCGCGCCATTCGGCTCGTCCCTGCATATTTTGGTCGACGATGCGGCGCGGGATACGCCGGCAATCCGGGCGCGCCTCAAGGAGCGCGGGCTCGGCTGGTCGCGAATTGAGCCGATCAAGCCGACGCTCGAGGACGTGTTCGTGCAACTCGTCGGCGGCGACGGCGCGCGGAGACCGTCATGAACCTTCGGCGCGTGAAGGCGATCGCCAAGAAGGAGATCATCCAGGTCCTGCGCGATCCGCGCAGCCTGATGGTCGTGCTGCTGATGCCGCTCATGCAGATGGCGTTGCTCGGCTACGGCGTCAATCTCGACATCAAGCATGTGCCGATCTGCGTATTCGATCGCGAGGGCAGCCAGCAGAGCCAGGCGCTCATGAAGGCCTTCCAGGCTTCGCTCTATTTTCAAATCGTCGAGACGGAGCGCGACTATGACAGCGTCAAACGCGCCATCGACGCCGGCCGCTGCAAGATGGCGGTGGTCGTGCCGCACGACTTCACAGAGAATCTCGCGACGACGAATTCCGCCTCGGTGCAGGCGATCCTCGACGCGACCGACGACAACACGGCCAATATCGCGCTCGGCTACGCACAGGCGGTGGTCGGGTCTTATTCGGGCAACGTCCAATTGGTGAGGACGCAAAGCCTCGGGCAGCCGCCACCGGTCGCGCCGGCGGTGGCGCAATATCGAGTGTGGTACAATGAAGATTTGGTAAGCCGCGATTTCATCATGCCGGGCGTGGTCGCGCTCGTGCTTGCGCTCGTCGGGGCCCAGCTGACCTCGCTCACGATTTCGCGCGAGTGGGAGCGCGGAATACGCGGTCATGGAGGTGCTGGTCTCGACGCCCGTGACGCGAATGGAGCTGATGACGGGCAAGATCCTCCCCTATTTCTTCATCGGCCTGCTCGACGCGGCGCTGTGCCTCGTGATCGCCGTCTTCTGGTTCGAGACGCCGTTCCGGGGGGCGGTCTCGACCTTGTTCCTGACGACTTCGCTCTTCCTCGTCGTCGTGCTGGGCCTCGGCTACTTCATCTCCGCGAGCATCCGCAGTCAGATCGGCGCGAGCCAGATTGCGCTCGTCGTGACGCTCTTGCCGACGACTCTGCTCTCGGGCTTCGCCTTCCCGATCGACCAGATGCCCCCCGTCGTCCAGGGGCTCACGTTTCTGGTCCCCGCGCGCTACTACTTCTCGATCCTGAAATCAGTGTTCCTCAAGGGAAGCGGGGTCGGCGATCTCCTCGCGCCGATCGCGTTTCTGACCCTCTACGCGATGGTCATTGGACTGCTTGCGGCCCGCGCGTTCCGCAAGACGCTGGGGTGAGGCGATGTGGGGGCGGATCTTCAATCTGGTGCTGAAGGAGTTCCTGCAGCTCGGGCGCGACCGTCAGGCCCGTTTTCGCCTCATCATTCCTCCGCTCATCCAGATGATCGTCTTCGGCTACGCGGCGACCTTCGAAGTCTATCACGTCTCCACGGCGGTGCTCGATCTCGACCATAGCCAGGAGAGCCGGGAACTCATCTCGCGCTTCGCCGCGAGCGGCCGCTTTCAGATCGTCGAAACCGCGAAGACGCCCGGCGACATCCGCTCCGCAATCGACCATTCCGATGCGGTGGTCGCGATCGTCATCGAGGCCGGCTTCGCCGAAGAATTGCGCAAGGGCCTCTCGGCCCCAGCGCAGATCATCGTCGACGGAACAAACTCAAACACTGCTCTGATCGCGCTAACGTATGTCAATCAGATCGTCTCGGCCTATGCCCAAGAGGTGGGGCAAGACCTGTCGCGGCGCCTGCACCCCGCTCAGCCTCCGCCGCCGACCGTGACGCTCGAGCCGCGGCCCTGGTATAACGTCGATTACAACAGCCGCTGGTTCTTCGTCCCCGGCGTCATCGCGACGCTGACGCTGGTCATGGTGGTCAACCTCACCTCGTTCGCGGTGGTGCGAGAGCGCGAGGTCGGCACGCTCGAGCAGATCATGGTCACGCCGATCCGGCCGCTCGAATTCATCCTCGGCAAGACGATCCCGTTCTTCTGCGTCGGCCTCGCCCTCACCGCGGCCGTGGCGGTCGTCGGAACCTTGTGGTTCCAGATCCCTTTCGTCGGCAATCCGTTCGTGCTGCTGCTCGGCACCTCGCTCTATCTGCTTAGCGTGCTCGGAATCGGCCTGCTCATTTCGACCGTCTGCCTAACGCAGCAGCAGGCGTTCGCGACCAACTTCTTCGTGATCAATCCGGCGTTCATACTTTCGGGCTTCAGCTTTCCCATCGCCAGCATGCCCGTCTTCATGCAATGGCTCTCGCATATCAACCCGATGAGCTACTATCTCGTCGTCATCCGGGGGACGTTCCTCAAGGGCGTGGGACTGAGCGTGCTTTGGCCGCAGATGCTGGCGCTGGCGGCGCTCGGCGTCACCCTCCTGAGCCTGAGCGTCCTCAGGTTCCACAAGTCGCTCGACTGAGATGGCCAGTTCTTGCTTTTCTTGCGCCGACGCGGCATTGCAGGCCTCGCTCGCGTCGGCGACGACGGCTTACGACTTGGGTTTTGCGGGGCGAAGGGGCGGCGGTCATGGTTGGTTCGGTTCAGCGCTTGGGCGCCGCGGCGCTCGCCCTCTTGCTTGCGGCCCCGTCAGCCGACGCCCAGACCGTGACCGGAAACGCGAGATCCCCGAAAGCCAAGCCATCGGCCGCGACGGGGCGCCAGATCACGGTTCACAAAGCGACGCCGTCCTATCTTACGCTCGGCCCTAACGCGGGCGTTGGCTACGGAAACAACTACGTGACCGACACGTTCGCCCAGCCCTCCCCGATCCAGGGAACCTTCGCCGGCAGCCGCGGCCGGGAGGCGCTCGGCGACGACAACCGGTTTGACGGTCCGGGCATCCCGGTGTTCCGGTTTTAGGAATCGGGGCGGCGTTGGCGCCGGGCTCGCTGAGCGCGGCCGACGCGGTCAGCGACCGCGTCAACAAGACGGCTCAGGGCGGCGCGAACAGCGCCTCGACCGCAACCTCGAAACCCGGCGGATCGAGCCGGACCACGCCGTTGGTCAGCACCCGCGTCTCGATCGCCTCGCCCTGGCCGCGCTTGTGATGGATGGCGACCCTACGCTCGGGATCCAGAAGCAGCATAGATCGTGCAGTCGTCGATCTGCACCCCGCCGCCGCTGCCGAAGACCTCACACTCACAACCAGCGCGCTCCGCCGCTTCTCAGCGCGCAGTAGGCCTCGCCTTTCGTTCGGGCGTGATCAATTCGTTCCGGCGTTATCTATTGGACAACGCCATCATGCAGTTCCCACCGACCTTCCTGGGCCTCCGCCCAGAGAAGGAATTCGTCTGCGGTCATTGTCGTTTTCGCAGGCGCACCCGCGCAACACATCCGGGTCCGAGGCGCGAAGCGGCGTTGGCCATCCCCGCCTCGGCCGTCGCCATCAGTTCATTGTCGGGATGCTGAACTGCGCTCCATCCTTGATGCCCGAAGGCCAGCGCGCGGTCACCGTCTTGGTGCGGGTGTAGAAGCGGATCGAATCCGGCCCGTGCTGGTTGAGGTCGCCGAAGCCGGAGCGCTTCCAGCCGCCGAAGGTGTAATAGGCGACCGGCACCGGGATCGGCACGTTGACGCCGACCATGCCGACCTTGACGCGGCTGGCGAAGTCGCGCGCCGCGTCGCCGTCGCGGGTGAAGATCGCGACGCCGTTGCCGTATTCGTGGTCGTTGCAGAGGCCGAGCGCCTCCGAATAGTCGTGCGCGCGCACGACCGACAGCACGGGGCCGAAAATCTCCTCCTTGTAGATGCGCATGTCCTTGGTGACATGGTCGAAGAGGCAGCCGCCCATGTAGAAGCCGTTCTCGTAGCCCTGCATCTTGAAGCCGCGCCCGTCGACGACGAGCTTCGCGCCTTCGTCTGACGCCGAGATCGACATAGCCGCGCACCTTGTCGAGCGCCGCCTTGGTGACGAGCGGCCCGAAGTCGGCGGTGGCGTCGGTCGACGGGCCGATCTTCAGCGCCTCGACGCGCGGAATCATGCGCCGGATGAGTTCGTCGGCGGTCTTCTGGCCGACCGGCACCGCGACCGAGATCGCCATGCAGCGCTCGCCGGCCGAGCCGTAGCCCGCGCCGATCAGCGCGTCGACCGTCTGGTCCATGTCGGCGTCGGGCATGACGACCATATGGTTCTTGGCGCCGGCGAAGGCCTGCACGCGCTTGCCGCTCGCCGTGCCGCGCGAATAGATGTAATGCGCGATCGGGGTCGAGCCGACGAAGCCGATCGCCTGGATGTCGGGATCGTCGAGGATCGCGTCGACCGCCTCCTTGTCGCCGTTGACGACATTGAGAATGCCGGGAGGCCCGCCCGCCTCGACGAACAGCTCGCCGAGCTTCATCGGGCACGCCCGGATCGCGCTCGGACGGCTTCAGGATGAAGGCGTTGCCGCAGGCGATCGCCGGAGCGAGCTTCCACAAGGGGATCATCGCCGGGAAGTTGAACGGCGTGATGCCGGCGACGACGCCGAGCGGCTGGCGCATCGAATAGAGGTCGATGCCGGGGCCGGCGCCGTCGGTGATATTCGCCCTTCATCAGGTGCGGGACGCCGAGCGCGAATTCGACCACCTCGACGCCGCGCTGGATGTCGCCCTTGGCGTCGGCGATCGTCTTGCCGTGCTCGCGCGCGAGAATGTCGGCGAGTTCGTCGTTGTTCTTGGCGATGAGGTCGAGGAACTTCATCAGCACGCGGGCGCGGCGCTGCGGATTGACCGCGGCCCAGGCCGGCTGCGCGGCTGCCGCGTTCTCGACCGCGGCGCGGACTTCCGCCTTGGAGGCGAGCGCCACGTGCGCGCGCACCGTGCCGTCCATCGGCTGGAAAACTTCGCCCGTGCGTCCCGACTTGCCTGCGACGTGCTTGCCGCCGATGAAATGCCCGTACTCGATCATGTTCCGCTCCCTTCGCGAATGCGTGGTTGGGCGTCTTATGCCTCAGGCTTTTGCGCACAGCAATGTCGGAGTTCGCGCAACGGCTGTGCGAAAATATGCTAAAAGTGGAGGCGCGAAAAACGGACCCCGTCTTCAGGCGCCGCGAAGCGGCCTCGAATGACAATTCCGGGAGGAACCGTCGGCGTCGCATGGAGCGTCCTTCGAGACGCAATGCATCGCATCGCTCCTCAGGACGAGGTTCTTTGTTTCGGCAGGCTTTCGCCCATGGATTGGGACAACGTCAGGGTCTTCCTCGCGGTCGCGCGCGCAGGCCAGTTCGTCGCCGCCGCCAAGCGGCTCAAGCTCGATCATGCGACCGCCAGTCGCCGCATCGCCGCGCTCGAATCCGCGCTCGGGGCGAAGCTCTTCGACCGGCGCACGAGGCCAAGCTGACCTCCGCGGGCGAGCGCTTTCTCGGCGCAGCGGAGGAGATGGAGAGCGCCTTCCTGCACGCTCAGGGCGAGATCTCGGGGGTCGATCTCGAACTGACCGGCGACGTGCGGATCGGCGCGCCGGACGGGTTCTCGACCTACTATCTCGCCGGCGCCCTGCGCGAACTTCGTCGAGCGCCATCCGCACGTGCGCCTGCAACTGATGCCGCTGCCGCAATTGACGCCGCTCGCGCGGCGCGAGGTCGACGTCGTAGTCGGCCTCGACAAGCCGGAGGCGGGCCGCTTCGTCGCCCGCAAGCTCACCGACTACACACTCGGGATCTACGCGAGCGCGACTTACGTGAAGCGCAACGGCGCGCCCGCCGACGTGGAGGCGCTGAGACGCCATCGGCTGATCGGCTATGTCGAGGAGCACGCCTTTTCGACCGCGCTCGATTACGTGCGCGAACTCTACGACGGCGCGCCGACGAGCTTCGAAATGCGCGAGCGCGGTCACGCAGCTCGAGGCGCTGCGCGCAGGCGTCGGGCTCGGCGTCATCCACCACTTCATCGCCCGCCGCTTCAAGGACCTCGTGCGCGTGCTGCCCGAGCGCCGCGCGTCGCGCGACCTACTGGCTCGTGACCCACGAGGACACGCGCGGCCTCGGCCGCATCCGGGCGGTCGCCGAGCATCTGGCAAAGGCGGTGGCGCGGGATCGGGCGATGTTTTTGTGAGGGGCGTCGTGCAAGGCGGTGAGAACTGGACCCCATTGGTGGGACCACGGGGGGTTGGATTTAAGGTGTAATCTCGCCTGCTCCTGTCCTTCAAGAATCAAACCGCTTCTTGCTGCTTCTGTCTCTGCTGTGGGTATGTGGGCAACGCGTTTGCGTTGTCCAAGCGAAGCGGCATATCCACAGCCCTCGCCGCCGCCTCGATTTTGTCCATGCCGGCGCGCCACACCGCCATCGGCATCTGGTTGTTCATCGCCTGGTGAGGGCGCCGAAAATTGTAGAAGTTCATCCAGGAACTGATGCCGGACCGCGCCTCGCAGCCATCGGCGTAGGCTTTCAGATGCACTTCTTCGTACTTGATCGAGCGCCACAGCCGTTCGATGAAAATGTTGTCCATGAAGCGGCCGCGTCCGTCCATCGAAATCTCGACGCCGGCCGTCACAAGCTTGCTGGTGAAAGCCTCGGCGGTGAAAGTGGAGCCCTGGTCGGTATTGAAAATCTGCGGCTTTCCGAACCGAAGCAGCGCCTCCTCCAGCGCCGCCGCGCAGAAGCTCGCATCGTTGGTGTTCGACAGCCGCCATGCCAGAACCGCCCGGCTGGCCCAGTCGATGATCGCCACCAGATAGAGGAAGCCGCACGCCATCGGGATGTAGGTCACGTCGGCCGCCCACACGTGGTTCGGCTCGACAATCTTCAGGCCGCGCAGCAGGTAGGGGTATATCTTGTGCCTGGGCGCGGCTTTGCTCGTGCCGGGGCGCGGAACCAGCGCCTCGATCCCCATCACCCGCATCAGCCGCCGCACTCGCTTGCGGTTGACCCCACGGCCTTCCTTGTTGAGTTCGAAGGTCATTCGCCGCGAGCCGTAGAACGGAAGCTCGAGATGCAGTTCGTCGATCCGGCGCATCACCGCCAGATCGTCCGCCTCGGTGACAGGCTTTGAGCGGTAGACCCCCGAGCGCGTCAAGCTCAACAGCGCGCATTGGCGGCGCACCGACAGGTCCTTGCCAGGCCGTTCGACCATCGCTCTTCGATCGGGCGCGCTCATCGCCCTGGCCTCCCGGCCAAGAAATCCCGTTCGACCGTCAGTTGGCCGATCTTGGCGTAAAGCTTGGCCGTCTCGCGCTCGCGCTCCTCCTCGCCATCCCCCGAACCGCTCGCCCCTCGCGCGAACAGGCTCGCGACATTGTCGAGAACCTGCTTCTTCCAGGCATAAATCTGGTTCGGATGCACCCCGTGCCGCTTCGCCAGTTCCGGAACCGTCGCATCCTCGCGCAGCGCCTCAAGCGCAATCTTCGCCTTGAACGCCGCATCAAACTTCTTGCGTGACTTCGTCATTCCTCGCTCCATCGGTTGCGACAGAGCAGGACATTTCACACCTTAGCCAATGGTCCTAAATCCGGGGTCCAGCTCAGTGCCCGTCGCCAGCGACCGCTCGTCACAAACGTTGTCCACGACAAGTCGGGGCTGTAGCCTTCGAGCCAAGCCGTCGAGCCTTGGGAGCGCGCATGGCCGCGACTGCACATTATGTGCTTGGACATTCTGAAGCCGAGCTCGATAGACTGACAACTCAAGCGCGGCTGATCGATCCGATCACGCGTCGCTTTCTAATCTCCGCGGGAATCGCTCCGGGCATGAGGGTTCTGGACGTTGGCAGTGGAGCCGGTGACGTCGCGATCCTGCTTGCGGCGATGGTAGGCCCGAAGGGCAAAGTGGTCGGAACCGACCCGGCGCGGGCGGCGATCCATACGGCGAAGCGTCGGGTGCAGGCGACAGGGCTTTCAAACATCACCTTCCAACACGGCGACCCGGCGGACATGCGTTTCGAGCGGACATGCGTTTCGACAAGCGGTTCGACGCCATTGTGGGTCGATATGTGCTGCAGTTCATTGCGGACCCAGCCGCCGCGCTGGCAAAACTCGCGAGACATGTCCGTCCGGGCGGCCTGATCGTCTTCCACGAGCTCGATTGGGACGGCGCCCGTTCCGCGCCATCCGTTCCGACCTACGATCTGGCCTGCGGCTGGGCCAATCAAACCATCGAACGAACCTTCGCCCAGTCGCGTCTCGGGCCACAATTGGCGTCGCTCTTCGCCAAGGCTGGTCTTCCGCGGGCCACGATGCAGCTTGAACCTAGAAACGGCAGTTGGCGCGTAAGCTATTGAAATTGCTGAACTACCGTCAACTGCTCCGCGTTTGAGATAATTGCCAGAAATACCAGATAATTCAACGTGTTATACGATTTATGGGTCTCCAACTGCCGTTTCTAGGTTGAAGCCGTGATCGCCTCATGTGCATCGGCCGTCGACGTCGTTCATCTGGTGACCGACCTTTTGGCGACGCTGCTTCCGGCCATGGAAAGCGCCGGCGTGGCCACGGCGTCGCAGGTGGGCCTTCCTACCCTCGCCAGCCGAATCCTGTCGGAGGTTGGGACGGACCCGACCTTGATCGGGCGGTCGGAGGTGGCTGCTTGGACCAGAGTCTAAGTGTCCGTTCCGAAAGTTGTTAGAGTCCCGTGAATCGGTTGTGATTCCATAGAAGGCGGACTAATTCGGGGCCGCCATGTGGACGGACGAGAACCGAGCGAAATACAAGCGGGATCATTTGCGATACCCGAGCGACCTGACGGATGAGGAGTGGGCGCATGTCGAACCGCTCATTCCTCCGGCGAGGCGGGGAGGCCGCAGGCGCGAAACAGACATGCGAGAGGCGCTCAACGCCATCATGTACGTGCTGAGCACGGGATGCCAATGGCGTTACCTTCCCAAGGATTTGCCGCCGCGCAGCACCGTCTATCGATACTTCTGCGATTGGGGCATTGATGGCGTGTTGGATCGCATCCATGACATGCTCTACGAAAAGTGTCGTGAGCAGGCCGAACGCGAGGCCAGCCCAACCGCCGCCATCATCGACAGCCAGAGCGTGAGAAGCGCGGAAAAAGGGGGGGCCTCGATCGATCCGCACGGGTTCGATGCGGGAAAGAAGATCAAGGGCAAGAAGCGTCATGTTCTCGTCGACACGCAAGGGCTGCTGATGCAGGCCATCGTTCATTCCGCCGACATCCAGGACCGCGACGGCGGCGTTTTGCTGCTGGCGACGCTGTTTGGCCGGTTCCCCTATCTCGAAAAACTGTTCGCCGACAGCGCCTATCAAGGGCCGATCTTCGCCGATGCGCTCGCCAAAATGCTGTCTCGGGTCAAGATCGAGATCGTCAAACGATCCGATCAGGCGAAAGGCTTCGTCACGCTGCCCAAGCGCTGGATCGTCGAGCGAACGATCGCCTGGCTCAACCGCTGCCGAAGACTGGCCAAGGACTGGGAGAACCTCAACCTCACAGCCCTCATGTTCCTCCGCTTCGCGTCCATCCGCCTCATGTTGCGAAGGCTCTGCAATCCCGCATGAACTTCCGAGTCAAACTCTAAGCGCGATCGACGACCACGCTCCTGTTCCGAAGAGACCGGCGCCCTCACTGCGCCGTCAGTCCGCCGTCGACAACGATCTCTGCTCCCGTCGTGAAAGACAATTCGTCGCTCGCGAGATAGAGGATCGCGGCCGCAATCTCCTCCGCGCGGCCGAGGCGGCCGAGCGGCGCGGCGCGCGCGAGACCCTCGCGAACCCGCTCGGGATTCTTCGAACTCGCAATGAGCTCCTGAACCATCGCCGTGTCCGCGAACGACGGATGCACGGAGTTCAGCCGGATGTCGTAGCCGGCGCGTCCGCAATGCAGCGCCGCGGACTTCGTGAGCAGTCTTACCGCGCCCTTGGTCGCGCAATAGGCGGCCGACTGAGCGTCGCCGATGATGCCGGCGACCGAGGAAAGATTGACGATCGAGCCGCCTCCCGTCTGCTTCATCGCGCGGATCGCCTCGCGGCAGCCCATGAATGTGCCTTCGACGTTGACCGCTTGCGTCTTGCGCCAGTCGTCGAGCGTCGCTGTCTCGATATTGCCCTTGAGCGCGATGCCGGCGCTGTTGACGAGGATGTCGAGCCGGCCGAATTTTTCGACCACCGCTTCGACAACCTCGCGCCAGCGCGCTTCGTCAGTGACGTCCTGCGGCAGGACGAGATCAGCGTCCGGCCCGAGCGCCGCGAGACCGGCCTCGTTGTGGTCGGTCGCGGCGACCTTCGCGCCCTCGGCGTGGAACAGCGCCGCGGTCGCGCGGCCGATGCCGGAAGCTGCCCCTGTGATCAACGCCGACTTTCCCGCGAGACGCCCCGCTCTCCCCTGCATCGCTCCCTTCCCCCGCCCGGCCTATCTCGGCGCCATGCGAAGCGCGCCGTCGATGCGGATCGTCTCGCCGTTAATATAGCCGTTCTCGACGATGTGGACGGCGAGCGCGGCGTATTCGGCAGGCGCGCCGAGGCGTGCGGGAAACGGCACCGACGCGCCAAGCGAATCCTGGACGTCCTGGCGCAGGCCAGCGAGCATCGGCGTCATGAAGATGCCGGGCGCGATCGCGTTCACCCGCACCGCGATGCGGGCGAGCTCACGCGCGATCGGCAGGGTCATCGCCACCACGCCGCCCTTCGAGGCGGAATAGGCGGCCTGGCCGGTCTGGCCTTCATAGGCCGCGACGGAGCCGGTCGAGACGATGACGCCGCGCTCGCCGTCGACGGGTTCGAGCTTGCCCATCGAGGCCGCGGCGAGCCGGATCATGTTGAAGGTGCCGATGAGATTGACCCGGATCACCTTCTCGAAATCGGCCAGCGGCGCCGGCGTTCCGTCCCGGCTGACGACGCGGGTCGGCGTGCCAATCCCGGCGCAGTTGAGGAGGATGCGCGCCGCCCCATGCGCTTCTTCCGCCTTGGCGACTGCAGCCGCGGCCGAAGCGTCGTCGGAGACGTCGCAGACGACGGCAAGCCCGCCGATCGCCTTCGCCGCTTCCTCGGCCGCGGCGGGATTGAGGTCGAACACCGCCACCCGCGCCCCCTTCGCCGCGAGCGCCTCCGCCGTCGCCCGGCCGAGCCCGGAGCCTCCCCCGGTCACGATCGCCGCCGCCCCGGAAATCCTCATCGCGCTCCTCCCTCGTTCGCCGCGTTCCGCTGTCGCCATAGCAACGAAGGACAATCCGCGCCAGAGGAACTCGGGGCTCAGGCGATCTTGAGAAGAATCCGGCCGCCCTCGACCTTCACTGGATAGGTGATGAGATTGACGCAGGCGGGCGCGCCCTTGGCTTCGCCGGTGGTGAAGTCGAAGCGGCCGTTGTGCATCGGGCACTCGATGATCGTACCGGAAACGAAGCCGTCGGCGAGCTCGGCGTCCTCATGGGTGCAGAAGCCGTCGGTGGCGAAATAGCGATCGTCCTCCGTCCGGTAGAGGGCGTAGGAACGGCCGTCGTGCTCGAAGCGCCCGACATCCTCCTGCATGATACCATCGGCGGCTCCCGCGTCGATCCAGGTCTCGGTCATGATTGTGGTCTCTCTCTTGAGGCAGTAGGCAGTCGGCAGTCGGCAGTCGGCATGGCCCCTTCGCCCCGCTTGCGGGAGAAGGTGGCCGCGCAGCGGCCGGATGACGGGCGGGGCCCACCGCCGCCGCTTAGGCGCTGCCCCTCACCCCGGCCCTCTCCCCGCTGCGCGGGGCGAGGCGGCGCAGCCGACCGCCGACCGCCGAACCGGCAATTCGCGCCGCACGTAATAGGTCGGATCCTTCAGTTGCCGCGCGAGCGCCGGAATGATCTCCCGATAGGCGGCGATGGTGCTCGGATAGGGCGTCGGACAATCCGCCTTGATCGCCTCGTGCAGACTTCGGCAGCGCGTGATAGGGAATCAGCGGGAACAGGTGGTGCTCCACGTGGTAGTTCATGTTCCAGTAGAGGAACCGGAAGTTCGGGTTCATGTAGATGGTGCGGGAGTTCAGGCGGTGGTCGAGCACGTCCTCGGCGAGCCCGAGATGCTGGGTGCAGCCGAAATAGAGCTGAAGCCAGCCGCCGTAGAGCGACGGCAGTCCGATATACATGGCCGGCAGGATCGAGCGGAAAGCGACGCAGGCGACGATGACGAGGGCGTAGATCGCAAGATAGATCCGCGCGGTCCGGTAGACCTCCGGCCGCTCACTCTCGGGCACGAACGTAGCCTCCTCGTCGGTCAGGCGCCCGGACGCGTGGATGAAGAGCTTCCTGAAAAAGAACGGCGTGTTCTTGAGCGCGAAGATGTTGAGAAGGAGGGACGCGACATCCGGCGGACGCGGCGTGATGATCTCCGGGTCGCGGCCGACGATGATCGTGTCGGTGTGGTGACGCGTATGGCTCCAGCGCCAGATTTCCGGCTCGCGCATGATCATGAAGCAGGCGATCTGATAGACCGCGTCGTTCATCCATTGCGTCTTGAACGCGGTGCGGTGGCCGCACTCGTGCCAGCGGCTGTCCGAGGCAGAGCCGTAAAGCACGCCGTAAATGACAAAGAAGGGAACGGCCGCCCAGCTTCCCCAGAAATACCAGCCGAGCCCGCCGGAAACGATAAGAGCCGCGAACCAGATCAGGGTGTCGCGGATCGCCGGACCGTCATCGCGGCGCATTAGCTCTTTGAGTTCGGCGCGCGTAATCGGCGGAGTGTACCACTTGGCCGAAGCAAGTCCGGCGGCGACCGACCTTTCGCCTTCGGGCCCCACCAGACTGTAGTCGCGTGTGACCACCGCGGACATCCGTTTCCTCCTCTGGAGCGGCCGGCATCGCAGCCGCAGGCTAGGGGGAAAGCTAATGACAACGACCCCGCAACTCAATGTGCCCCTTTCATTTTCTTTCAAAACCATCATTCTGGCGGCAACACAGTAATGGCAATTCTATCAGCTCCGGAGGTCGCCCACTGAGCCCCCGCCCCACCGTCGCCGATCTCGCGCGCGCGGGGCATGTGAGCGTCGCGACCGTCGATCGCGTGCTCAACGCTCGTCATCGCGTGCGCGAGCCGACCGCCGAGCGCGTGCTCGCCGCCGCCGACGCGATCGGCTTCCATGCTGCGCCGCTCCTCAAGAGCCGCCTTCGACCGGACGCTCCCGAGCGAACCTTCGCCTTCCTGCTTCAGCGCCCGGACGCCTTCTACACCCAGTTCGGCGCCGACCTCTCTGCGGCGACCCGGGCTCTGACGCACGTCCGGGGCAAGCCGATCATCGACTTCGCGCCCGACCTTTCGGCTTCCGTAGTCGCCGAGCGGCTTCTGCGCCTCGGGGAGGCCGCGCATGCGGTCGCAGTCGTTTCGGTCGATCATCCGCGCGTCAGCGACGCCATTGCGAGCTTGAGAGCGCGCGGCGTGCCGACCTTCGCGATCCTCACCGAGCTCGGGGCCGAGGCCGCCGCGCCCTATATCGGGCGCGACAACCGCAAGGAGGGCCGCACCGCCGGCTGGGTCATCGCGAAGGCGGCGAAGCGTCCCGGCAAGGTTGGCATCATTGTCGGCAGCCATCGCTTTCTCTGCTAGGAGACAGCCGAGATTTCCTTCCGCGCCTACCTGCGCGAGAACGCGCCCGAATTCACCCCGCTCGAGCCCCTGGTCAATCTCGAGGATCCCCGCATCGCCTATGTGGCCACGCAGAACATGATCGCCACCCACCCGGACCTCGTCGGCCTCTACATCTGCGGCGGGGGCGTGGAGGGCGCGATCGCCGCCGCGCGCGACGAGGCCGCGCCCGGCGAGCTCGCCATCGTCTGCAACGAACTGACGGCGGCGACGCGGGCCGGACTGATCGACGGGGTGCTGACCGCCGTCATCTCGACCCCGACCGCGCTGCTCGCCGAGCGCGCGCTGGCGGCGATGTCCGCGGCCCTCGCCGCGCCGCAGGAGGCCGTCCAAAGCCCCGTTTTCGTCCCATCCGAGCTCTATCTGCCGACCAACATCTGAATGCGCCAAACTCCGCGATATCCGCTCGGCCTATTACACATAATAATATGCTTATTTGATCAATTTTTTTGGAACGTTTATTCCGCTCTTGATTATGTTTGGAACGTTTGTTACACGGGAAGGCGTCGCCGGCAATTGACCGCGAAACCAAACGGCGCGGCCCGCGCCGAGGGAGGAATTTGTCATGAAACGCATGCTCATTGCGCTCGCCGCCGCCACCGTGCTCTCGAGCCCCGCCTTCGCCTCGATGAACGACCCGGAGGATCGCCGATGCGGAGAGCCGAATTTCATCGCATGCGATGCGTGAATCAGGTCGTGCGAGACCGACAAAGGTCAGTCACGAACACCGGGCGGCTCAGGCGGCGCACTTTCGGTCGCGCCTGATTGTTGGTTCAGTTCCAGAGAATTGGCCACGCAATCCGCGATGGCCTGAGCAGCGCCAGACCGGCGCAAACTAAGGTGGAGGAAACCGATGAAATATCTGAACGGATCGATTGGGGCGGCCGTCGCTGCGGGCGCCGTCCTGGCCTGCTCGGCCGCGCTCGTCGTGGGCCAGGCGATCGCTCAGAACGAACAGCTGACGATCGCGATGATCACCCACGCCCAGCCGGGCGACACCTTCTGGGACATCATCCGCAAGGGCGCCAACGCGGCCGCGAAGAAGGACAACATCAAGCTGATCTACCTCGCCGACCCGACGGCGACAAAGGAGGCGCAGCTCATCTCCAACGTCGTGCAGCAGCATGTGGACGGGATCGCGCTGACGCTCGCCTTCCCCGACGCGATGGCAAAGGATGTCAAGGAGGCCCAGGACGCGGGCATCCCGATCGTGGGCTTCAACGCGGGCGGAGACGACTGGAAGAAGGCCGGTCTCTTGATGTACGTGGGCCAGGACGAAAACATCGCCGGCCAGGCGGTTGGCGAGCAGCTCAATAAGGAGGGCGCCAAGAGCGTCGCCTGCATCGACCAGCAGCAGGGCGCCGTGCAGCTCGAGGAGCGCTGCAACGGCATTAAGACGACCTTCAAGGGCAAATACGAGATCCTCTACACCACCGGCTACGACATGCCGACGGTGAAGTCCCGCGTTCAGGCGAAGCTCCAGCAGGACCCGAGCATCGACTATGTCGTGACCCTCGGCGCGCCTTTCGCGCCCGCCGTGCTCGACGCGATCGCGGGCGCGGGCAGCAAGGCCAAGCTCGGCACCTTCGACCTGACGCCACAGGCCGTCGGCCTGATCCAGGACGGCAAGCTGCAATGGGCGGTCGACCAGCAGCCCTATGTCGAGGGCTACGAGGCGGTCGACCTTCTGTGGCTCTACAAGACTAACGGCGACACGGTCGGCGGCGGCGGTCCGGTGCTGACGGGCCCGGCCTTCGTCACCAAGGCCAATGTTGACGAAGTGGCGAAGTTCGCCAAGATGGGCACCCGTTGAGCCGCGGAAAGGTCAAGAAATGAGCGGCGACCGCCGACCGGAAGGCGCGCCTTCCGGTCGGCGGGGTCGCGAGGGAGGAGACCGTGACGACGACCACCGAACGCGCCGGGTTGGCGCAGCCGCGGCGACAGTATCAGTCTCAGGCCCTCTGGAGGCGCGCCCTGAAGCGGCCCGAAGCGGGCGCGCTCTGCGGCGCAATTCTCGTGTTCATCTTCTTCTGGGTGTTGGCCCCGCCGTTCCGTCAGTTCTCGGCCTTCACGACGGTTCTGTATCAAGCGAGCACGATCGGGATCCCCGCGGTCGCGGTCGCGCTGTTGATGATCGGCGGGGAGTTCGACCTTTCGGCCGGCGTGGCGGTGACAGCCTCCTCTCTCGCCGGCTCGATGTTCGCGACACAGGTCGCCGGCAGCCTGTGGGTCGGCGTCGTGTTTGCGCTGTTCTTCTCGCTCGGGATCGGCGCCCTGAATGGCTGGCTCCTGATCCGGACCAAGCTGCACAGCTTCCTCGTCACGCTCGGCACGTTTCTGATGCTGCAGGGGCTCAACATCGCCATCACCAAGCTGATTACCGGCAATGTGGCGACGCAAGACATCAGCGGCATGGCGGGCTTCAAGGCGCTGCAAGCGATCTTTGCCGCGAACCTCATGATCGGGCATGCTCAAGTCAGCATCGCCATTGTCTACTGGCTGATCTTCGTCGCGCTCGCCACCTGGGTGCTTCTGCGCACGAAGATCGGCAACTGGATCTTCGCCGTCGGCGGCCAGGGCGACAGCGCTCGCGCCGTGGGCGTGCCCGTGAACCGGGTGAAGATCGGGCTCTTCATGCTGGTCGGCTTCGGCTGCTGGTTCCTCGCGATGCACCTGCTCTTCGCCTACGACACGGTGCAATCCGGGGCCGGCATCGGCAATGAGCTTCTTTACATAGCCGCCTCGGTGGTCGGGGGCTGCCTGCTGACCGGCGGCTACGGATCGGCCGTGGGCTCCGCGGTTGGCGCCTTCATCTTCGGCATGACGACCGAGGGGGTCATCTACGCCGACTGGGACCCCGACTGGTTCCAGTTCTTCGTCGGCGCGATGCTCCTGCTCGCCACCGTCGTGAACACCTGGATCCGCGCCCGCGTCATGAAGGGGAAGTGAGATGGCCCGCTCCGACGCACCGATCATCCAGCTCAACAACATCGGCAAGAACTACGGAAACATCAGCGCGCTCCGCGGCGTAAACCTGAGCGTTCGCCAGGGCGAGGTGACCTGCATCCTGGGCGACAACGGAGCCGGTAAGTCGACGTTGATCTCGATCATCGCCGGGCTGTTCCCTCATGACGTGGGCGAGTACCTGGTCGACGGCCGGCCCCGGCGTTTCTCCTCGCCGCGCGAGGCGCTCGACCTCGGCATCGCCGCGGTCTACCAGACGCTCGCATTGGTTCCTCTCCTTCCGGTGTGGCGCAACTTCTTCCTTGGCTCGGAGGTGGTGAAGGGAAGAGGCCTCTTTCGTCGGCTCGACGCCGCTGAGATGTGGGCCAAGACGCAGGACGAGCTGCAGCGGATGGGCATCGACCTCGAAAATCTCGAGCAGCCGGTGGGCACGCTTTCGGGCGGCCAGCGCCAAGTGGTGGCGATCGCGCGCGCCGTGCATTTCGGCGCCCGCGTGTTGATCCTCGACGAGCCCACCGCGGCGCTCGGGGTGGCGCAGTCCGGTCTCGTGTTGCGCTACATCTCGCAAGCCGCGCGGCAACAGGGGATCGGGGTGATCTTCATCACCCACAACCCGCACCACGCCTACCTCGTCGGCGACCATTTCATGGTTCTGGCACGCGGCGAGGTCGACCTCGACACGCCGCGCTCGGCCCTGTCGCTTGAAAACCTCATGTTCCATATGGCCGGCGGAAAGGGACTAAGCGTCCTCGAACATGAGCTCCACGGTGACCGCGCTGTGGCTCCGGGGACCTGACACGGGTAGCGCCGCCCGCCGTGCGCAGCCGAGGTCGCGAATTCATCGCCGTGCATAAGTTGCGACGTCAATCCGCGAGCGGACCGTATGCCGCTACGCCGACGCGAGTTGGGTTCGACGCAATTCGGGTTTTGAGGCAGAGGGACGGATGTCTTTAAGACTTGCAATCATCGGCGCGGGAATCATGGGGGCCGACCACGCCCAGATCATCGCCAACGACCTCCCCGGAGCGGCCCTGCGGGTCGTCTGTGACGCATCCGGGGAACGCGCGCGCAAGGTTGCCGACGATTGCGGCGCAGCCGACATCGCTTCGGACCCGATCGAGACGATCCACCGCAAGGATGTCGATGCGGTTCTGATCGCGAGCCCCGACGAAACCCACGCACCGTTTTCGCTTGTCGCGATCGAGGCCGGCAAGCCCGTGCTGTGCGAGAAACCTCTGTCGCAGAGCTCCCGAGAGTGTCTCGAGGTGATCGCGGCGGAAATCTCGCGCGGCCGTCAGTTCGTCCAGGTTGGCTTTATGCGGCGGTTCGATCCGTCATACCGGGATATGAAGGCGTCGCTCGAGGACGGTTCGATCGGCCGGGCGGTGATGATGCACAATTTTCACCGCAACGTCGAAGCGCCCGCCAACTTCACCGGACAGATGGCGATCACCAATTCCGCGCCGCACGAGTTGGACGTCGCCCGCTTCGGCCTCGGCGCCGACTATCGCGCGATCTCGGTCTTCCAGTCGACCGGTGTCGACGCTTCCAGAACGAGCGCGCCGGTCTTCATGGTCCTCGAGACGGACAAGGGCCATCTGCTGAATATCGAGATCAACAACAACGCCGCCTATGGCTACGACGTGCGCGGCGAGCTCGTCGGCGAAACGGGATCGATTTCGTGAATGCGCCAGCGACCACCCGTTGCAACAGCGCGCTGAAGGCGTTTGAGCGCTATCCGGCGGACTGGCGCCCGCGCTTCGCTGAAGCCTACCGCCTGAAGAACCAGGTCTTCGTGCGCTTCATCCGCACCGGGCAACTCCCAGCGATCGCTTCGCATGCGTGGGATGGCTATTGCGCGACGCGCGTCGCGGAGGCCGGAGTGGAAGCCCTCCGGAAGGGTGCCCGCGTCGCCGTCGAAAGCGCGGACAGGCCGGGACTCTATCAGCGGTGATTGGAAAGGTCAGATCATGAAAGTAAGTATCCCCCGGCAAAGCCGGGGGCTTTAGGATGTGAGCCGCTCGAAGCGGCTGAAGACGCCGCTGCGCGGCGGGGGCGACGGATAGCTCTATTCCTGCGGATCGGCAAAATCCGAGATTGCCGTTTCGCCAAACGCCGCGCGAGATCAGGCGACGCCCTCGGTTGATGGGCAGATCCTATCTTGCAATTCCGCTTTGCTCCTTCCCGCGGATTTAGAACTCGCACGGATCAAGAGAAACCGTCCGAAACGTCAAACTGCTACTGCCACCCCGGCATAGCCGGGGGGTCTCCCGCTTACGACAGCCTCGGCGGCATGGCGTTCGACGCGCTACTCGACACTGCGGCGCGTCTTGGCGTTTCCGGCGTCGAGATGAACACCGGCGGCTGGTCGACCGCCCCGCACTTTGACCTCAAGGCGATGAAAGCAAGCGCGGACGCCCGCCGGGCCTTCGCCAGCGCCTTCAAGAGCCGCGCGGCCTGGAGATCATCGCGCTCAACGCCAACGGCAATCCGCTGCACCCGACGCAACCGCAACAAGGCGAATGCCTGAAGGACACGATTCGGATCGCGGGCGAAATGGGCGTCAAGACGGTCTGCACGATGTCGGGCCTGCCGGCCGGACGGGCAGGCGACCTCATGCCGAACTGGGTCGTCTCCTCCTGGCCGCCGGAGACACAGGAGATCCTTCGCTACCAGTGGGACGAGAAGCTTCTGCCGTTCTGGACCGAGACCGCGGCCCTCGCGAAAGAATGCGGCGTGGAGCGCGTCGCGCTCGAACTGCACGGCTCCCAGTGCATCTACAATGTTCCGTCGCTCTTGAAGCTGAGGACTGCCATAGGTCCTATCGTCGGCGCCAACCTGGACCCTTCGCACCTGTTCTGGATGGGCGCCGATCCGCTCGTTGCGGCGGAGGCGCTCGGCGAGGCGGTCTATCACGTGCACGCCAAGGACACGTTGCTCAACGCTCCGGTGCAGGCGACGACCTCGCTGCTCGAGAACGGGTCGCTCATGAATATTCCCGACCGAAGCTGGTCGTACATCACGCTCAGCTTCGGTCATGAAGAACATTGGTGGCGGCAGTTCTGCTATCGCCTGGGAATGGCCGGCTATGACGGCTGGCTCTCGGTCGAGCATGAAGACGTGCTTCTGAACAGCGTCGAAGGACTCGAGAAATCCATCGCGCTGCTCAAGGGCGTGATGCCCGGAGCCGAAAGCGATTTCAAACCGCAGGCAATTTGATCACCTTGGCGAGCCCGGGCAGGATTCCAGATTGCGGTGGGATCCTCCGCCGTAAAGGGCTTCGGCGCATCACCAAACCGGTCACAGCCGGCGATCAAGCAAGCGCGGCATGACCGCAACGGCCAATCCCAGCCCGCCTTTCAGACGGAATACAGACGTCTACGCTTCAGGGCTTGACGACTTCGAAGGCAACGCCGTGTTCGGTTGCCGCCGCCTGCCGCCCGAGCTCAGCATTCTCGGCGTCATGATCGGCATGAAGCTGCTGTTCGAGGCTCTCGGCTGAATCTTCGTCGGCCAGAGCTTCATCGCCAACCCGGCGGGCCGGCACGCGACCATCAGCAGGCCGCGCTGCTCGATCGGAATTTTCGCCGTCTCAGTGATCTCGACCCAGACGTCTCTCGAACGCATTGCGCGCCGCCAGCGGTCGCCGGCCTGCTGGCCGGTGACGGTGACGAAGCCGAAGTTGCGCACGGAAGCGCCATTGGCCTGCGCGTCGCGGTCGATGACGACGACCCGCTTCTCTCGCCGCGCCGCCGCCAGTGCATGCGCGAGGCCACAGTTCCCGGCGCCGACCACGGCAAGATCATAGGATTGAGATCGGGGCATGGATGTTCGTTTGGGATTCGACCAGGAAACGGATGGCCGCCGGACGCCTTCCGGATCGGCCGCCCGAAGATACCCCTAAACGAACAGGCGAGGATGACAATGCACAAAGACCGACAGCGGGCCGCCTCGAGCAAAAGACGCCGCAAAAACTTCCTTTCAGCTCAGCCGAACGATTGCGAGATCCGCCACATGAGGCGATCGAACAACCGGTCCGGCGCGAAATGGCGCAGAACCAGCATCGGACGAGCCGCGGCGCCCGTCGGATAGCGCGCTTTCGGCCGCGCGGCTCGAACGGCGCGCACGATCGTTCGCGCGACCCCTTCGGGCGAGGAGGGCACTCTTGACGCTTCGTTCCACGCGAGCATGTTCGCATGCCGACGCGCGTAGGGCGCGTAAGCCGTCTCGCCCGAGGCGCGAATCAGGCTCTCGCGGGCGATCCGGCTCCAGTCGGTGCGGATCGTTCCGGGTTCGATGACGATGACGTGCACGCCGAAAGGCGCCGCCTCCATGCGCAGGCAATCGCTCAGACCTTCGACCGCGAACTTTGCGGCGTGATACCAGGCGCCGAAAGGCTCGCCGAACCGTCCGCCCATCGACCCGACGTTGACGATTCGGCCGGCCCCTTGGCTTCGCATGATCGGCAGCGCGAGCTGGCACAGGCGGGCGAGACCGAACAGGCATACTTCGAACTGAAGCCGTGCTTCGGCGAGCGGCACGTCCTCGAGCGCGCCGAGGCAGCCGTACCCGGCGTTGTTGACCAGCACGTCGAGTCGGCCGGCTGCCTTCGCCACCGTCTCGACGGCCGAGACGATCGACGGATCGTCCGTAAGGTCGAGGAAGACGAGCCGGGCGCCGAGCGACTCGAGCGGCGCCATCCTCTCCAGGCGTCGCGCTCCCGCGAAGACCTTGTATCCGTCCTTGAGCAGGGCGCGGACCGTCGCCGCGCCGATGCCCGCGGACGCGCCCGTCACCAACGCCGTCTTGCTCATCGTCATGCTCCGAGGCCGCGAGATTGGCTCGCCATAACCACCGTCGCGGTTCGCAATTCGCGCCGTGGAAGAAGGGGGAACTCGTACCGGAGAGTGGCGTTGAAAAGTGGGCGGCTGTACGAAGATTGCGACCGGAGATCGGGAAAGTCGTCTCCGCCGGGATGGCCCATGCAACAGCCGCAGGAGCTCAGCTACCGCCGATTTGCCGCCTACGCCGCATTGGCGGTCGGGATCGCTCTCGTTCCCATTGTGCTCTGGCAGCTCGGCTGGGTCCTGATCCTCGGCTTTGCCGCGATCCTGATTGCAATTCTCCTGCACGTCGTCGCCGAGCCGCTCAAGCGCTGGACACCGCTCCCTCACTGGGCCGACCTCCTGATTGCCGGATCGATTGTGCTGGCTCTCCTCGGCGTCGGCGTCTGGATTTTCGGCACCCAACTTTCCACAGAATTCAACGACGTGATGAAGCGCGTGCAAGCCGGCCTGCACCAGCTGCAGGATCTGTTGCACAATAACCCGACAGGCCAGTTCGTCCTGTCGCGACTGAGCGGCGCGGACGTCTCGATAAGCGGAATTCTGGGTATCCATTTAACCGGACTGGACGATTTGTCTCCAAGGGCGGTTCGGCGAAGGTCGCTCCAAGCTGGGCGGATGTCCGCGGTGTCTCGGCGGCTTGGGAGGAACAGCCTTTGGGCTCTGGCTCATAACAAGGTCTTGGTAACGAACCGGTCCATGCGCGACAGCAAGCTCCAGGACCCGGTAGAACAGCATCCCTCTGCTACGTGAGCGGCGGCGATTGAAGCGGAACGCGAACTCATCCAGGTAACTGGGCAAGTGTGCGGAATCCACCGCTCCCTGGTGGGTGCCCAGCAGCCATCGTTTGGCAAGGGACGCTATTCGATGCACGCCTGGCAGAAGTTCTCCGGGGTCCTCGCCTCGCGTTGATGCGGCCCTAATCGCGTAGCCGACGACCTTGCGCGACCAGGCGTCAAGGATGGCGGCGAGATAGACGAAGCCGCTGGGGATGGCGACATAGGTCAGGTCCGCAACCCATAACTGATTGGGACGCTCGGGAATGACGTCCTTCGCCAGGTCCGGAAAGATCGGCCCGGCGTGATCGCTGTCGGTAGTGACGACATAGCGTCGCCGCCGCTTCGGCTGCAGATCATGCTCCCGCATCAGCCGGCGAAGCTTCTTGCTGTTCACCACGACGCCCTGGTGGCGCAGCGCCGCCCCAACGCGCCGATAGCCGTAACACTCGAACTCGTCGCAGATCGCGCCGATCCGGGCGACAAGCTCGGCGGGCTCCAGCGGAACAGGCGCTACATCATAGAAGGTGGAACGCGCCAAGCCCATCAGCTCGCACCCCCTGCTGACGGAGATGCCACCGGACCGGTGACCACGGAGGTGTTCGCGCTTCTCGGCCGGGGTGCGTGCTTCAAAGCCCCCTTTAGCAGCTCGATCTCCAGCGCTTGTCGGCCCACCATCCGTTCCAGGGCGGCGATCTTGGCCTCGTATTCCTGGATCAGGTCGGCTGCCTGCACGTCGTCATCCAATGCGCCGGCCTCGAACTTGCCGACCCAGATCCGGATCAACTGCCGTGAGATGTCGTGCCGCTTGGACAGCGCGTGCAGCGTCTCGCCCGCGATGAACTCCTCAGCGACCTGCCGTTTGAACGCGGCGCTGTGTGATCGGTGCTTCGTCATGGCTTCCATCCTCCGGAAGCCCAGCAGGGGGGTCAATTCCTACTGCCCAATCTGTCCACCCCAAGGGGCGCACTCCAGTCGCCAAGCCGCCATCCTTCCGAATGGCCACAGGACGGGCAGACGAAGCCGTGAGGCCATCTCAACCATTCCAGGTAGTCGAGGCAGTCCGCATCAGTCGGGAACCAAGCCCGAAACTCCCCAAGGGACTTAGGGTAGTGGATGCTGGCGAGGGGTCGCTCCATCCACCCAGCATACGCCCAAGTCCGGTTAAATGGATATCCCAGAGCGGAATTTTCGGGACAGTCGTCACGACCGTGTGCACGGCGCTCGAGGCTCTGGTCGTCATCGTCATGAGCGCGGCCTATCTCGCGGCGGAGCCGGCGGTCTATCGCGCCGGGGTCGTACGCCTGTTCGGCCCCGAGCACGAGGAGTGGGCGAACGACACCATCGTCACGGTGGCGCAAGCGCTCCGGTGCTGGCTGCTGGGACAATTCCTCGAGATGGTGATGGTCGGCGCATTGACCACGTTGGCGGTGTGGCTGATCGGCCTGCCGTCTCCGCTGGCTCTTGGCGTGATCGCCACGCTGACGGAGTTCGTTCCCTATCTCGGCCCCATCCTGGCGGCGATTCCAGCCCTCCTGATGGCGGTGGCGGGGGGCTTGGACCAGGTCATATGGACGCTCATGGCCTATATCCTGATTCATCAGATCGAGGGCAACCTCATCATGCCGCAAATCCAGAAGCGGATGGTCTATATTCCGCCGGCCCTCATGCTTCTCGGCATCGCGGGCATGGGGGCGTTGGCGGGCCTCCTTGGATTCGTATTCGCGGCCCCGATCATGGTCGCCATCTTTGTGATCGTCGAGAAGACCTCTGTGCGCGACACCCTGAAGGAGGACATCACCCTCCCCGGGGAAAAAGAACCAACCAACGTAAGGCGTTAGACCGACCCGAAGCCGGTCGACCCACACCCCGCGACGAAATGACGCGCAACGGCCTTTATTCCGTTGGCCGCAGCGCTTATGAGAGCACCCCATGACGCAGATCCTCCCCTCGCTTCCCGACGACGCCGAAACCGAGCCGCCGCCGTCGCCCGACATCATCTATCCTTCCGCCGCGCCGTTCGCGCTGGTGCATCTGGCTTGCTTCGCGGCGATCTGGACGGGGATCGGATGGAAGGCTGCGGCCATTGGCGTCGCCCTGTACTGGCTGCGGATTTTCGCAATCGGCGCCGGCTATCACCGCTACTTCTCTCATCGCGCCTACGAGACGAGCCGCGCGTTCCAGTTCGTTCTTGCCGCGCTCGCCCAGTCCACGGCGCAAAAGAGCGTCCTCTGGTGGGCGGCAAAGCATCGCCAGCACCACTTGCATTCGGATACGCCGCAGGACGTCCACTCTCCTGTTCAGAGCGGCTTCCTTTACAGCCATTTCGGATGGATCTTCGACCGCAATCACGAAACGACGGACCTCGGCAAGGTCGCCGATTTCGCAAAATACCCCGAACTGATGTGGCTGCACCGGTACGAGTTGGCGCCGGCCGTCGCGCTGGCGATCGTCTGTTCCGCCGCGGCGGGGCTGCAGGGTCTGGTGGTCGGCTTCTTCTGGAGCACCGTCGCGGTCTACCACGCGACGTTCAGCATCAATTCGGTCGCCCATGTCGTGGGGCGGCGGCGCTATGTGACCGGCGACGATTTGCGCAACAATTGGCTTCTCGCCATCTTCACCATGGGAGAAGGCTGGCACAACAATCACCACGCCTTTCAGAGCAGCGTCCGCCAGGGATTTCGCTGGTGGGAGTATGACCCGACGTTCTATCTCTTGAAGCTTCTGGCCTTCATGAGGCTGATCTGGAATCTGAAGTCGCCCCCGGTCGAGGTCGTTGAAAATCGCCGCCGGCTCGGATCGAAGGTCATCAGACGCGCAGCGGCTCAGGTCGCCGGCCGCTTCAACGCCGAGCGGATCGCCGGCGCCGTCGCAGCGGTGCTTGGATCCGGCCGCTTGGCGCACCTCCACGCCCAGCTGAGCCACGCCCACCAGTGCGCAGCCGACATCCTCAGCGACATGAACCTTCCACAGGTGCCGGCGGAGAGCGACATCCGAAAGTGCGCGCGTGCGATGCTCGCGAACTCGCCTTCGTTCGAGGATATCGCCGCCAAGGCGCACCGCCTCGTCCTCGAGGCGGTGGGGGCGCGGCTCGCGACGCTCGCCGCGCAGGCGGCGGCCGCTGACTGACTCGAGGGAGCGCCTTCAGCAGGGCCCGCCTTACAGGGTTCCAAAATCTGAACTGAGGATCGGGCGCAAGCGCACCAAGGTCGCCCGCGCCGAGCCGGTCCGCACCGCGAGGCGGATCAGCGGGGCAAGCTTGCCAGGCTGTCTTCCCAACGCGGCCAGGACGCCGGCGACGTTCACGGATCCGTCCGCTCGTCGCCCGGCAAGGGCGACGGTCAACAGAGCGCACGTGGCGTCATCCGCCACGGCCCGCACTGCAACCAGCGGCAGGCCGTGCGCGCTCGCCGCGAGCGCGGCGACGTGGAACTCCATATCGACGGCGACTGCGCCGTGACTCTTGTGGAGTCTGGACTTCGCGGCGACGTCGAGGACGGGCGCATCGACGCCCAGAATCGGGCCGACGATCGCGTTCGGGATCGACCGCGCCAGAGTTTTCGTCCAGGCCTTGTCCGTCGCCCAGGCGCGCGTTCCATCCGAGATGGAGGACGCTATCACGCAAGCCCCGGGAGCGAGCCCGGGATGAAGGCCTCCGCAGATGCCGAAGCTGATCACGCCCCGGTCGGTCGGAAGAAGCATAGCGACGAGCGAGGTCTGCGCCGATCCGAGGACCACCGCCCGCACCGCCGGGCCGGCGATGATTCTCGCCTCGAACTGCAGTCCCACGACGGCCACGATGCCCGGATCGTCCGCGTTCCCGTGGCGCCATCGCTCCCCGCTTCGGCGTGAGGTCCAGCCTCCGCGTCGAACCCGCTCCGAAGACGCTGTCACTGCGATTGATCCCGCCGAAGCGCGAAGCCGCCCCCCGACTCCGAAGATTTCGTTCGCCGGACTCAGGCGCTTGAGTTGAGCTAGCATTCGACCCGGGTACGCCTCAACTGTCATGCGCGCCTCCCGACAAAAATTACGGACGTCTGTCCGGCTGGACGACGAACGCGAAACACAATCACCAACCGAAAACGTAAGCAAAAACTTGGGCTGAACCAGTTCGTTCCAGAACGCCACCGTTTCGACTAATGGATTGTAGCATCGGGCCGGAACGCGACTGCATCCCGGTATCCGCAGAGGCGACGGCCGGATCGTCGGAGCGCCTCGGCATTCGCCGGATCAATCAGGGCGCCGAGTTCCTCGACATATCGGTAACCTGGCGCGTGGCCTGGAAAAACGTCGCGCGTCGCCGGATGCAGGTAGATCTCGAAGAAGCCGCACGGCAGGCTCTCAAGCAACAGGCGCAACCGCTCCGCCGTCACCCTGCCGGACCACCGCAATCCGAACACGGCCTCGGGCGTCATGACGCCCGAGCGACGCGCGCGGCGTTTGAGCATGCGCGAACACAGGTCTTCGACATGTCGTCCGCTGAAGGCGCCCGACTTGGCAATTCGTCGCGGCTCTCGAGGCACGCGCAACGCCAGCGCGCCAAACCGCGAGCCGATATCGATGACCATCGCTGCGACAATCGGATGGAGATGAAAATGCCGGTGGACATTGACGTGATCGAGAGGCAGGCCCGTCGAGCGGAAGGCGCGGAACTGCGCCTCGATTTCCGCCCGCATTTGCGTCCGTGCCGCTTCGCTCACTGCGAGCTCCAGCCCGAACCGCGCAAGGTCCGAGCGCAGACGCCCTCTTCGGTCCACCAGATGCGGGATTTGCCTCGGCGACAAGGTCGGCGCTGCGTCCGTCAGCGCGAGATGAAGTCCGACCCGCAGGTTCGGCAACCTCGAGGCGCGCTCGAGCGCGTCCTCGGCGAAGGCGGCCGAGACCATGAGGCTCGCCGCCGAGAGTATGCCTCTCGAATGCCCGATTTCGACCGCCTCGTTCACCTCGCGCGCGAGGCCGAAATCGTCCGCGGTAATGACGAGACAATTCAAGCCGCGAGTCCCCTGCGCTCGCGCAGGAACGACATGAATTCGACGCCCTCTCGCAGTCTTCGGCCAAGCATCTCGCGGCTACGCGCCATCTCGGCGACGATCGAGGCGATCTTCGAGGCCCGGAAATAGAACCGTCTGTAGAAGGCCTCCACCGAATTCGAAGCTTTCCTGGTAGCCGAGCTGAGGATAGTGCAGCGGCGCGATCTGCAGCCCGCGGCCGTCGATCAACTCGCCGTGCTCGGGATCCAACCAGCCATTCTCCAGCGCCTGCCGATAAAGTTCGGTGCCCGGATAAGGCGCGGCCAACGAGACCTGGATGGTGTGGGGATTGATCTCGCAGGCGAAACGGATCGTCTCCTCGATCGTTTCCTTGGTCTCGCCGGGGAGGCCGATGATGAATGTGCCGTGGATGATGATCCCGAGCTCGTGGCAATCGCGCGTGAAGCGCCTCGCCACATCCACGCGCATGCCCTTCTTGACGTTGTGCAGGATTTGCTGGTTCCCCAATTCGTAGCCGACCAGGAGAAGGCGGAGGCCGTTGGCGCGCATCGTTTTGAGCAGGTCGCGCGCAACATTCGCCTTGGCGTTGCACGACCATACGACGCCGAGCTTCCCGAGCTCGCGCGCTATCTCGGCGGCGCGCGGCGCGTCGTCGGTGAACGTGTCGTCGTCGAAGAAGATCTCTTTGACTACAGGGAACGCGCGCAAAGCCCAGCGCACCTCGTCCATCACATGCCCGACACTCCGGGTCCGGTAGCGATGGCCGCCGACCGTCTGCGGCCAAAGACAGAACGTGCACCGCGATTTGCAGCCTCGTCCGGTGTAAAACGACAGATAGGGGTGCTTCAAATAGCCGATGAAGTACTTCCGGACGTCGAGGTCCCGCTTGTAGACCGGCGACACGAACGGAAGCCTGTCCATATCCTCGAGAAGCGGACGCGGCGGGTTATGAACGATCGCGCCTCGACTGTCGCGGTACGACAGGCCGATGATCGAGCTTAGCTCCCGGCCTCCCGCCGCCTCCTTGATCGTGAAGTCGAATTCCGCGCCGGCGACGAAATCGACCGCCCTCGCCGCCGCCAGGCTCTTCTGCGGCTCGACGGCGACCGTCGCGCCGACCATGCCGATCCTGAGCCTGGGATTGGCCTCTTTCATCGCGGCCGCCATGGCGGCGTCGCGCGAGAAGGACGGCGCCGAAGTATGCAGCACCGCAAGCTCGAAGTCATGCGCCTGCCGAAGGATGTCCTCCGCGCGGAGGCCGTGCGGGGGCGCGTCGATCAGCTTGCTGTCCGGAACGAGCGCCGCCGACTGCGCGAGCCAGGTCGGATACCAGAACGACCGGATTTCGCGGCGGGCCTGGTATCGGGAGCCCGCCCCGCCGTCGAAACCGTCAAAGGTCGGCGCCTGAAGGAACAAGGTCCGCATGAAAAGCCCTCCTCACCGCGGATCGTGGACGAGCGAGCCGTCCGACTTCAGACGATAGCGCTCGCCGCGCCATGAAATCCCGGAGCCGAAAAAGCTTGCTGCGTACACGACAAGAAAGAGGAGGTCGTAGAACGGCAGCAGCCAATAGGTCTGTCGCTGCAGCGAAAAGGCGCGCTCGACCGAGAGACAGAGGACCACTCGCCCCGCCAGGGCGAGGAGGAGCAGAGGCACTCCGTGGGCGGCGCCCAACAGCGTCGCTGGAATCGCGAACGCCGCCGGGTGGGCGATGATCGAACCCGCGTAGCCTCTCGGATTGATGATCCGGATCGTGCGCGCGGCGCGAACCTGGTTCTGTATGAGCGCGCGCGCCGTCCGTTCCCGGCAGACGTGCGCGACCGAGAAACGCGGAATCGCGATCGCGTACCCGGCCTCGCGAAGTCGCTCGCCGATCGCATAGTCGTCGTGCAGACAATCGGCGAACGCGCGGAGACCCCCGATGGCCTCGAGCGTTCTCCTGCGCAAGGCGATCGTCGCGCCGAAGCAGGGACGCGCCGCACCGAGGCCCAGACCGACGATCACGTTCGGAAGGAAATCCGCATTGATGCTGAGTGCAGCCAGCGAAGACCACAGGCCGGACCCGACGCCGTGGTAGAGGCAGGTCACCGCGCCGGCGCCGGGGCTCTCGAGTTCGCTCGCGAGCTCCGAAAGATGGTTCGGGCCGACCAATATGTCGCTGTCGATGATCGCCAGGAATTCCGCCTGCGCCAGCGGCGCCATGTTTATGAGATTGGAGATCTTGCGGTTGCCGCCGTGCTGCCTGGGGTCGATTTTCAGATCGATGCGGACGTCGGGGCTCTCGGCGGCGACGGATTTGACGACGCCGACCGCTGGGTCGGCCGCGTCGCTCACGCCGCAGACGAGCTGGAGCGCGCCGCCGTAGGTCTGCCGGCATAAGGCCAAGAGCCGTTCGCGAAGCTCGGACTCTTCGCCGCACAGGGGAACAAGGATCGAGGCGGGCGGGCAGCGGGCCGAAGCGCGGCGCCTCCCTCGCTGAAACCGCATGACCAGAAACGAAGCCAGGGCAAGGTAGGCGACGCCGACCGCTGCGGCGAGCGAGCAGGCGCCGCCAACCCAGGCAGCAAGGTCCGTCTCCGCGCCCACGGTCATAACGGCCCGTCCGACGACGGCTTTGCGACCCGCTCCCGATACCTTTCTTCCAGCCTGCGCCGCGAGATGAAGATCGGCGCCTCATGGCAGAGCAGAAAGTCGAGATGAGCGGCCTTCGGATTGCTCGCCATGATGAGCAGGAGGCCGACCACGTTTCGGCCAAGGCCGCGCAGCCGGCGCCACGCGGTGTCCGGTTCGGGCACGGGCTCGAAGCCGAATCGGGAGGCGAGCCACGCGAACTTGGCCGCCTGATCGTTGTTCCTCATCAGCGTCATCGCCCGAATCGCGGTCACGTCATCCAGGTCCCTTCGACTCTGCAGATATTCGTATAGCTCTTTCAGCGACCGGTCCATTAGCCTGGTGACGCGTCGCGCCCAGCCGACCGTGGCGCCCTCGGCGTCCTATGGGAGGAAAATATTCGTTTCGGTAATGGAGTTCGATGATCCGGTCGGCCGGTTCGAGATGGACGCCGTCCGGCAGAGACGATCCGCCGCCCGGCGCGCGACAGATTCATCCGCAGGATGCAATCGTGTAGAATCCATGTAATCGAAGACTCCGTTTCGCCGACGAAGCCGACTGTCGAAAGCAAAAACGACGCGGGCGAAAGAACGCTGGACTGACGTTTCCAAGGTCACATCGCGCGCTCCGCAATGCAGCGCCTCCAGCCGATGCAGATAACGCGCCAAGATCAGGGAAAGTTTCAAGTCCCGTTTGGCGCGCATCGAAGCAATTCGCCGCGCCGTCGGCTCTCATACTCGGCCGCCGATCGGCTCCCCGTAGATCCCAGCCAGCGCGACTTTGACCGTCAGGGCGACCGGAACCGCGAGAATCACGCCGACGATTCCGAACATCGCGCCTCCCGCCAGGAAGCAGAAGATCACCAGGGTCGGGTGAACCCGCGCCGCATTCCGAGCAGGAGCGGCCCAACCAGCTGGTCGATCGAAAGCCTGAGCGCAGTGGCGTAGATTACGTACAGGATGATGCTCCACACGCTTTTTGCTTCGTGGAGAGCAACCAGGCCGGCGGTAACCGCCGACAAGGCCGGCCCGACGATCGGCAGAACCTCCAAGACACCGGTCAGCGCCGCGAGGAACGCCGCATGTTGAAGGTGAAGAAAGAGGCCGAGCCCGATGTAGACGGCGCAGCCGGCGTAGACGATGACGGCGGCGATCCCGGCGAAGTAGCGAAGCAGGATCGGACGCAGCGCATCGATGATGCGAGCTGTCAGCGGCCGCCAGTCGGGCGGGAAAATCCGGAGCAGGCCCCTCACCAACTGCCTGCCGCTGGCGAGAAAGTAAGCGAGCAGGGTCAGCGTCAAAAACACGCCGAAGACGCCGCCGAAGGCTCCCAAGACGATCGTGGTCAGGGCGCCGCCCTGCAGCAGCGACCTCTCCTTCGCGACGGCCGCTGCTGCGATGTCGGAGGATGACACCGACTGGCCCAGAATCTGAATCTGACCGTTCCCGAGCAGATTCTTGAGCGGCTGCTCGATGAGCTCCTGCAAATTCGAAACCGCGTACAAGCCCTCCTGAAGCAGCCCCGGAATGGCGAGATAGGCTGCCAACCCGAACAGACCCAGCAAGACAAAGAAAACCATCAGCGCGCCGCCAGCCGCGGCGCCCGGATCGTCTTCGCCAGCCAGTCGACGAACGGAGTGAGCACGAAGGCGGTCACCGCCGAAAAGACAAACGGCAACAGCACAAGGTGAATGAAGTAGAAGAAGACGATGACCACGAAGGCGATGAGCAGAACCGCCACCACGTCGACCGCTTCGGAGGCGCCGTTCTCCGACTGCGGCTCGCGCGGCTCTGTCATGGATAGACGCGGCCCTTCCAGGGCACGCGGCCGGTGAGTCGCCGGCGAAGGCCGTCCAAGGCGATGACCCCGCCCAATGTGTACCCGACAGGGAACAGGAGGCCGTACCATAGCGGGAACGCGAAAGTGGGCGGCGCCGGCGACGTGGAAGCCGACTGCGGCTGCGGCGGCGGCGATCGCCAGGCCGAAAGCGATCGACCCTTCGAGTGGGCCTCCGCCCGCACTGAAGCAATCTATAGCCGGCAAAATGACGAGGGACCAGCTCAGGACGACCGAGAAGGCCGCCGTCGTCAAGGTTGAACCAACGCCGCCGAACATTTCGAGGACGTTCTTGGCGAAGCCCGGCCAGAGCGTCGCCCAGCCCGTATACATGCGGGTCGAAAGCAGCCGCGATCCGTCCATCAGCGCGATGGAGAATCCGAACCGATTCATCAGCCTCGCGAGTTCGAGATCTTCGCAGATCGCGGCGCCGACGGCGGCGTGTCCCCCCACCTGCTGATACGCCGAGCGACGGATCAGCATGAACTGGCCCGCGACTTTCGCCTCGCCGTCGCCGCGATTACGGACATTCGCATGGTCTTGTTGAAATCCGAGCAGATAGATGGCCACAGGGATATCAACCGTTCCGCGAAGCTCACGAGACGGTGTTTCGGCGCCAGGGAAAGAAGGCCGAGCCCTCGTTCAGCCTCTGCGACCGCGCTTGCGATGAGGGACGGCTCGGCGCGCATGTCCGCATCGATGAAGGCAAGCCATTCCGCATCGGGCGAGGCCTCCGCCGCCCCGCGCCAGCAGGCCTGCGTCTTGCCTGTCCAGCCGGCCTGGAGAGGGCCGCCGCGTAGGCACCTGACGCCCGGGTGGCTCCTTGCGAACGCGGCGATGATTTCGTCGGTGCCGTCGTCGGAATCATCGTCGACGACAGTGATGCTGAGTTTCCCGGGCGGATAGGTTTGGGCGACGAGGCCTTCCAGACAGGCGCGGATGTTGGACGCTTCGTTTCGGGCAGGCACGATCACTTCGACCGCAGCAACGTCCGCCGCGGGCGACGTCTCATCCAAACGAGGCAGCGCAGGACGGCGCGCTGGCGCAATGCCCTTAGAAGCAGTAGCGATTCCAGAAACAGCAGCGCTGCGGCGAGAAACAGCTCCACGGGGAGTCGTTGCCTAACGATCGGGGAAACAGGCTCAGGAACGCTGACAACCTCATAGGCGTTCCGTCATCCCCCACGATCGCGGGACGAACTGCGGCGCGAACGAACGACCGGCTTTCTTCTCCGGACGCGGGAGCCAAATTGGCGACCGAGCGTTATCTCTTTCCGATAGCCTGGTTCCCTGCGGGAGATTCCCCGCGGCCGGATGGACTGCGACAAGAGGCGGCAATTTGCAGGATCAGACTGCCGAAGCCGCGGAGGCCAAGGGCTCCTATTCGCGCACCATCGCGCTCGGCGTCGAACGGTTCGGGCTCATCCCGTTCCGCACACCCAAACTCTCGCTTGCGATCGCTCTCGCGCTCGGCGTTCTGGCGATTCTCGGAATTCCAGAGAATCAAGCTCGACGACTCGCTCAGCCAGCTGTTCCGCTCGAATTCGCCGGCCTTTCAGGAGTACGAGCAGGTCTCGCGGGAGTTTCCGTCGAGCGAATACAACGTGCTGGTCGTCGTCTCCGGAGCAAAGCTGCTCGAGCGCGAGTTCGTCGAGAAGCTGCGCTCGCTGGTCACGGACCTGCAACTGATCGACGGGGCGCACGGCGTGATCTCGATGTTCTCGGCCCGCGAGCCATCGCCGAACGGGGGCCTCCCGGCGCCGTTGTTCCCAGAAAATCTGCCGCAGGGAGCGGACTATCAACGGCTCATCGAGCGCGTGACCAGCAATGAGCTCATTCGCGGCAAGCTCCTGTCGGACAACGGCAGGCTCGCTCTGATCGTCCTCTCGCTCGAACCCAAGATCGTCGACAGCGACCGGCTGCAGGCGACCGTGGCGGACATCCAGAAGACGATGGACGAGGACCTCGAGGGCGCGGGGTTGACTGCGCAACTCTCGGGCGTCCCGGTGATGCAGCTCGAAATTCGCCAAGCGCTCGAGCGCGACCGCGTGCTCTACAATGCGGTCGGCTTCGCGCTCGGATGCGCCATTGCCGCCCTCTTCTTCAGGCGGCTCTCGCTAATGATCGTCGCAGCCGGTCCCCCGCTCATTGCGATCGTGTTCGCCCTCGGGTTGCTCGGCTGGATCGGGTTCAGGCTCAACATGTTCCTGAACGTGATGACGCCGCTCATTATGGTCATCAGCTTTTCAGACAGCATGCAGCTCACCTTCGCCGCACGCGACAGGCTCATGGCGGGCGATGACAAGCGCACGGCCTTCCGCAAAGCGATCCTCGTCGTCGGGCCCGCATGCGTCCTCACGCACGCCGCGGCGGGCCTGTCTCTGCTCGGCCTTCTCACCTCCTCGAGCGACCTCATCCGCGGATTCGGCGAGGCCGGGCTCATCGCGACCGCAATGGCGCTCGTCACCGTCCTCTCGCTCGTTCCCGTGCTCGGCGTTCTCCTGATCGCCGACGAGGCGCGTTTCGTCGCAAATCTCAAGACGGCCGATCCCGGCGTCACCGCGCTGAGGCGCTTCTGCGGGTGGGTCGCCCGGCGGATGGTGGCTCGGCCAGCCCTGTACAGCGCCATAGCGCTTGCCGTCGTTGGGGCGCTGGCCTTCGACTATTCGGGCCTGAAGCCGAGCTATCGGCTCGCCGATCAGGTTCCGGACAGGGAACAGGCGACGAAGGCGAGCCGCCAGCTCGACGCGGAACTGACCGGCTCCAATCCAATCGACGTGCTGATTACGTTTCCCCCCGGCGCCGGCCTGTACGCGCCGCAGACGCTGGCGACCATCGGCGACGTCCACAAGACGCTCGAGACCGAGCCCGGCGTCGGCAACGTCTGGTCGCTTGAGACCTTACGGCGCTGGCTCGACGAGAAAATGGGCCTCACGAGCGTCGACGTGCTGAAGGAATATGTCAGCTATCTGCCGCACTATCTCGTGCGTTGGTTCATATCGGAGGACCAGAAATCGGTAATCGTGTCAGGCGTCGTGCCCGACAAGAACCTGCCGGCGCTGGTTCCGATTGTCGACCGACTGGATGCGCGGCTCAATGCGGTGCGCGCAGCGCATCCCGGCTACGGGATCTCGGTGACGGGACTTTCGGTCATCGCCGCCCGCAACAGCGCCGACATGATCAACGATCTTAATCTCGCCCTCACGGTCGAATTCGTGTTCATCGCCGCTTTCATCGGGCTCGCGTTCCGATCTTTGGCCATCGGCGCGGCCTGCCTCTTCCCGGGCCTCTTTCCGGTGGTCGCGGCGGGCTCTCTTTTGAGGCTGCTCGGCGACGGAATGCAATTCGCGGCCGTCGTCTCGCTGTTTGTATCGTTCGGCCTCGGCCTCAGCGCGACGATCCATTTCCTCAACCGGATGGTGCGCGAGCGGCGGCCGCGCGACGACCCGGCGATTGCAGTCGAGCGCGCGACGGTGCTCATTGGCCCGGCGCTCATACTGACCACGCTCGTCCTGTCTTTCGGACTCGCGGCGCTCGTCTTCTCCAATCTTCCGGCGCTCCGCATGTTCGGCTGGCTCAGCAGCTTCGCCATGCTGGCTGCGCTGACGGGCGATCTCCTGATCCTGAGGCCGGTCATCACCTTTCTCCTGCGGCTCGGCCAAAGAGGAACGGCCTTCAACGCGCCTTAACCTACGAAAGAAGGAACCACACATGTCGCTCGAACTCTCTTTGCCCCTCCGGCGTCCGCTCTCGGCAGGCCTTGTGCTGGCTGTCGTCGTCGGCGGCGCCGCAGGCCTATGGCCGGATCAAAGCGCCGTGGCGGCCGGCCCATTCCAACCTTTCGTCGGCGAGTGGACCGGCAGCGGCCAGATCATCGGCTCGAACGGGACCCGCGAGCGCATCCGATGCCGCGCGAACTACGAGGAGGCGAGACGAGGCGAGGCCTTGGCCCAGACGATCGTCTGCGCCAGCCCCAGCTACCGCATCGAGATCCAAAGTTCTGTCGAGGCTTCGGGACAGTCCGTTCAGGGCTACTGGCAGGAGACGACGCGCAACGTCTCGGGCCAGCTGACCGGGACAATCCAGGGCGGACGGTTTGTGGGCGCCGTCAGCGGCCCAGGCTTCACCGCCCAGCTGTCCTTGAGGTCGAACGGTCGCCGCCAGTCGGTCAGCATCCAACCGAGCGCCGGCGACATTGCGGATGTGCAAATCGAACTCGAGCGGCGGCGGGGGTAAGGCTGCCTGGCCGCTGCTGACGGCAGGTCGCCGACCGCGTCGGGCGAACTGAGGGCGGCGGCCGAAGCTCCAAGAGCAGGAACAATTCCCTGCCCGCCGGGAACTCGCAGGGAATTTTCGCCGCGAAATCGTCAAAATCCGGCGGGAACTCTTTTGATTCCAGCACCTTGCGCAAGACTTCCCGGCGCAATCGAGCAGGGAAATTTTCGGCCGAGCAGCGAATTCGCAGGGAATTTGGGCGCGAGAGCAGGGAACAGCGATCGGGATCCCGTGCGTCCGCTCAGAGGCAGGTCCGCTCGCCGGATCGGCGTCCCCCGAAATAGAGTCTGCTTCCCCGAAATTGGGTCGGAGAACGCGATCTCCGTCGCCGTCTTCGCCGGCCAGGACCCCGGAGCCGGCGCCGAGTCAGAAATGCGCCCGTTCCTGCGAGTGAAGGAACATTGAGAGCTTGTTCAAGTTTTGCCTTGGTCACGCGCGGGGAGCGGACAATGCCGATGCACGGAGCCAAGCGGACCAACTCGCGCCGGTTCGGGGAGACGGCCGGCAAGCCGGGTACGGCGGGAGTCGCGGCCGATGGTTTCCCGGACCGGTCGGCGCGCGCTCTGTCCGCCTCCCCCCGACAGTGCCCGCTAGGCGCCGTCCAACCGGCGCGCGAGCGCGAGAAAGCGAGCCTCGCTCTGGTCAACTTGCGGGGACTCGCGATCGCTTTCGTGTTGATGACGCATGCGAGCCTAGCCTACGTCGCCTCCGCCCCGCCGCAGCCCTTTCCGTTCGACCGCCCTCCCTACGGATGGATCTTCTTTCCGATTCTCGACGCGCGCCGCTGGCTCGGCCTCGATGTGTTCTGCGGCTGGCAGGACGTCTATTTGATGTCGTTGTGGTTCTTTCTGTCCGGCGTTTTCGCCTGGCCGAGCATCGAGCGCGAGGGCGGCCTGGTTTTCCTGGCGAAGCGAGTCCTGCGGCTAGGCGCGCCGCTTCTTTTCGGCGTGGCCCTTTTGATGCCGGTTGCGCTTTATCCCGTCTACCGCGTGACGGCCGCCGATCCGACCCTCGCGGGCTACGCGCGCGAGTACCTCGCCCTCCCCTTCACGCCGTGCGGCCCGCTATGGTTCCTGTGGCTGCTGCTGGCGTTCACTCTGGGCGCCGCAGCGTTGCATCGCTTTGCGCGACGGGCGGTTCTTCGCATCGGAGACCTCTCCCGACAGTTCGAAGAGCGGCCCGCTCGAACCTTCGCGGCCTGGGCTCTTGATCTGCGCCGCCGCATATGTGCCGCTCGCGCTCCTGTTCACGCCCTGGAGCTGGACCAACCAGGGCCCATTCGCCCTCCAGCTCTGCCGTCCTCTCCTCTACGCCGTCTACTATTTCGCGGGCCTGGGCGTCGGCGCCGTCGGCCTCGGCAAGGGAATGCTTCGCGCGAACGGATGTCGCGGCGAGAAAATGGGCGATCTGGATGGCGCGCCGCCGGCGCGTCGCTTGCGCTCTGGATGGGACTGACGGCGCTGGCCCTCCGTCCGGGCTCGTCACCGCCTCTGCTTTTGAGCGCCGCAGACGACGCGAGCTATGCGCTCGCCGATGCGTGCAGCGTAGTCTTCGTTCTGGCGATTTTCCTGCGCTTCGGCGCGGCCGGCCACTGGCCGCTCCTGGCAAGTCTTTCCGACAACGCGTTCGGTCTCTACGTCCTGCACTACGCGCCGGTCGTCTGGCTGCAGTACGCGCTCCTCGGCCTTGCGTGGCCGGTGCCCCTGAAGGCCGCCCTCGTCCTTTGCGGCGCGACCGCCTCATGCATGACGGCGATCGCCGCGGCGCGCTCGCTGCGCCGTTCGGTCGGAGCGCGGTTGTCCTCGCGGTGGGTCTGGGGATCGTAGCCGGAGGCGACCGCGGCGAATGTCAAGGGGTCGGCGAAACGGATTCCTTGGGAATGTCGCCCGGCTTCATTGCGTTGTCGGGCAGCCTGTTCCAGACCTGGGTCTGTCCGAGCAGCGAAATGCCGAGATAGCCGCGCACCGACAGCTTCCGACCGTCGGGGCTCAACTCCATCTGAGCATGATAGACGGTTCCGTCGCGCGGGTCGAGAATGGATCCTTCCTCGTATTTCAGCCCGTCGCGCTTCATGTCCTTGACGATGACGAGGCCGAGCATCGGCGCGTTCTTCTGGTTCCCGGTGCACTTGGCGCAGACGTCGATCACCGGATCGCCGGGCTTGTTGAACATCTTGACGAGGCGGCCTTCGTAGAGTCCGTTCACCTTGGTGAAGTAGAACCAGCCGCCGACATGCCCGTCGTTGTCGACTTGCTGCCAAAACCCTGCGGCGGTCGGATCGGCGCCGGCAAGAGAGGGCCCCGACGCCAGGCCCAAAGCGATAACTGTAAGTGCGAGTGCGGCTCTCATGCGTTTGCACCTGAAGGCGCGTTGGATGGCGCGCTTTTTTTCCGGCGAATTCGTCGCTTTGATGATCGGATTGGGGCGTCGAACGGGTTGCCGACTGTTCACATCCCGTGGGTCTCGAGAACGGCCCGGCAACGGGCGCTCAGTTTGGCGCGGTGCTCCTGCAGGCACTGAAGAAACGGGTTGGACCCCTCGCTCTCCTTTATTTTGTAGCAGAAGCGTCGGACGTCGGGCCGGCATGCCGTCTGCTCTTGCGGACTGCCCGATTGCGCCATTGCGCTCGACGACAGGACAAGCAGCGCGGCGGCGAGAGAAATCTGGCGAACTGACATCGGCGTCTCCTCGTTTCAGGCTAGTCGTTGTGATCGGCGGGGGTGCGCGGCTTGCCCATCAGGATCGGCTGGAAAAGGACGGCCGCGGCCAGCGTGCACACTAGGGACAGGGCAAGCAGCTGGCCCATGCTCGACGCCCCCGGATTGCTCGAGAGCATAAGGCTGCCAAACGCCGTCGCCGTCGTCAGGGCGCTGTAGAAGACCGCGCGGGTGAGCGGCGTCTGGAGAAGATGCGTCGTGCACTCCCGCCAGGCGACGATGTAATAGATCTTGAACGCCACTCCGACGCCGAGCAGCAACGGCAGCGCGATGATGTTGGCGAAGTTGAAGGGCATGCCGAGAAGCGTCATCGCCTCCATGGTGACGAGGGCGGCGAGCGCCAACGGGACCAGGGTCAGCATGACGTCGCCAAAGCGCCGAAGGAACAGAAGGAGCAGCGCGGCGATGGACGCCAGAGCCCACGCGCCGGCCTCGATGAAGGCCCGCAGGATCATGTCGCCCCCCTCAATGGTCACGATCGGCCCCTCGGTCGCGTCCGGCTCGACGGCGAGGACCGCCCGGGCGAAGGACCGCATGGCCCCAAGGTCGTCCCGATTCGCTTTCGGCATGATCGAGAGACGGGCCACGCCGTTCGGCGCAACCCAGTCATGCGCGAGTTCGCGCGGCAGGTTGGCCTGCGTCACCGGCTGCGCTTCCAGCGACGCTTGAAGATCTGCGAGATCGGCGTCCAGCGGAAAGATGAACGTTTCGGTGGCCTTGTCGCGCATCTCCGGACTCGCGTTGGCGAGTTTCGAGAGCAGCGCCGCGAGCCTTCTCATGGCCGTCGCGCCGGGACCTTGCTCATTTCCGGCCGCCTCCGTCAGGCGCTGGGCGCCTTCGTTCAGCGCATCGACATTCTCCGCGTCAGCCGGCGGAGGCGATGTCTCCTTTGTGTCGAACGCTCCCGCCAGTCGCGCCGCGACGCTCCGGATGATGGGGATCTTCTGGTCCTGATCGGCAGGAATGAACGTCGAAAGCGTCATGACGCCCTCGACCTCAGGCAGCTTCATGAGTCTGGCCGCGGCGGCGTTCGCAAGCTCGAGCGAGGGGGCGACCGCCTGGGCGTTGTTGGCGCCGATCGAGCGATCCTTGAGAAGCTCGACATACGTTGCGATCGCCGGTTCGTCCGGGTTCTGCAAATTCATCGGATTGAAGTCGAACTTGAGCCAGTAGAGCGCCGGGGACACACAGGCGACGACGAGCAATGTGCCGACGATGATCGGGATCCTGTGCTTCGCGAGATACTCGTCGACCGGCGCCAGCAGAGTGTAGCCGAGGGCGTCCGCCTCGCCCGGCGGATTCGCCAGCCTGATCAGCGCCGGAAGGAGCGTCATGCTGGTCACAAAGGCGATCAGCATCCCTCCGCCGGCGATCTGTCCGAGTTCCGACACGCCTTTGTAGTCGGTCGGAAGAAACGAAAAGAATCCCGCCGCGGTCGCAAGCGAGGCGAGAGCGAGCGGCATGGCGACTCTCGACCCGGCGCTCCGGATCGCCGTCTGCAAGTCGCCCAGACGATGCCGTTCGTCGCGATAGCGGACGCTGAACTGAATGGCGAAGTCGACGCCGATGCCGACGAACAGCACCGCGAAGTAGATCGAAATGATGTTGAATGCGCCGATCAAGAACAATCCGAGCGCCGCCGTCGCCGCCAAGCCGACGATCAGATTGATGACAAGCGCAACGATGAGGCGCCCCGAGCGCAACGCGAGCCAGAGGATGAGGAGGACGATCGCGATCGTGATGACGCCGTTGCGGACCGCATGCTCCTTGATGCTGCCGAATTGCGCATCGTCGATGGCGATCGGGCCCGTCACCCCCACGCTTGCCTGATATTTCGCCTCGATCGGCGCGGCGAGCCGGTGGATCTCATCCTCCGCTTCCTGCCCGGGCTCGACGGAGTCGAAATCGAGGACCGGATTGATTTCGATGAAACCGTGCGCTTCGTTCGGCGAGGCGGCGGCCTTGCCTTCCGTCAGCACGAGCCACGAGAAGCTCGACGGCTTACCCGCCAGCACCTTCTCCAGGCTGTCCGAGACCATGTTCAGGGGACGCGCGAAATCGTCGAGCGTCAGCCGATTGGACTGGAGCCCGAGCAGCGCGTCCTCGAGCCCCGCCACAAGTCCGCGCAGGCTGCGGTCCGTTGCGATGTCGTGAATGATCGGCTCGCCTTCGATGAGGCCGTCCGCGGTGCGCTTCAGCTCCGCCATCGACAGGAAGAGAAGCCCGTGACGCCGGAAAAAGCTCGAAGTCGCCGACGTTGGCGACCGACTGGAACCGGGCCTTGTCCGCCTCGAGGGCATGGGCGAGCTCTGACGTCGCCGCGGCGGCGAGCTCCGTAGTCGGAGCTCCGACCACGGCTTCGAGGAGGTTGAACCGGCCGAACGCTTTTTCGAACGCAATCTCGTGCTTCCGCCATGCGACGTTCGTCGCAAAAAGCGCACTGATGTCGGAATTCATCTGGAAATTGCGGATTGTGTAGATCGAGCACGCCGCGGCGACAACGAGCGCGGCGACGAGCACGAGCCGCGCATGAGCAATGCAGAATCCGACGACGGCCGCGACCGCGCGAGCTACGGCTGACCGAGGGCGGTCCACGCCCTGCGCCCGACCAGGTCCGGGCGGCGCGATTCGAAGTTCATCAGACAACGGTATGAGAGGACTCTGCGGCGGGGACTGTCGCTTGATTCCGATCCGCGTCAGCATCCGCTCGACGTGGAGCGAGAAGACGTACTCGGCCGGCCTCTGGCCGTCGAGCGGAATCTCGGGCGCCATCGGCCCGTTCGTCCTGACGCCGCGAATGGCGGTCCATCCCGCCGACCAGGGCCGGGTCATCGCGACATGCGCCGCGGTCGGCTCATAGCCGCAATGGGCCATGCAGTTGGCGCATTTCTCATATCGGCCGGTCCCATAACTGTCCCAATCCGTCGTCTCCATGAGCTCCTTGAAGGACGCCGCATATCCCTCGCCGAGGAGATAGCAGGGCTTCTGCCAGCCGAACACGTTGCGGGTCGGCATGCCCCACGGCGTGCATCGAAAATCGCGGTTGCCGGCCAGGAAATCGAGGAAAAGGGCCGAGTGCATGAAGCGCCACCGCCTGCCCTTGCCCATGGCGAAAACGTCTCGAAACAGCTGCTTCGTCTTCTGCCGGGCGAGGAAGTGCTCCTGATCCGGCGCGCGCTCGTAGGCGTAGCCCGGCGATATCGACACGCCGACCCCGAGTTTCGCGGCAAAATCGAGGAAGGAGGCTATGTCCGCCGCGCTATGTCCGTCGAACACCGTCATGTTGACGTTGACCTGGAACCCCCGGTCCCTCGCCTTCTTGATCGCCGAGACCGCGATGTCGAACACGCCGGGTTGGCACACCGACTTGTCGTGAACGTCCTTCAGTCCGTCGAGATGCACCGAGAAAAAGAGATAGGGCGAGGGTTTGAACAGATGCAGCTTCTTCTCGAGCAGCAGCGCGTTGGTGCACAGCGAGACGAACTTCTTGCGCTTGACGATCCCGTCCACGATCGCGCCGATCTCCCGATGGATCAGCGGCTCCCCTCCGGGAATGGCGACCAAGGGAGCGCCGCATTCGTCCACGGCGTCGAGGCACTCCTGAACCGACAGACGCTGGTTGAGGATCGGATCGGGGTAGTCGATCTTGCCGCATCCCGCGCAGGCGAGGTTGCAGCGAAACAGGGGCTCCAACATCAGCACCAGCGGGTACCGGTCCCGGCCGGCGAGGCGCTGCTTGAGCAAGTAGGCGGCAATCTTGGCTTCCCTAAAGAAGGGGATCATGATGAATCGCTTCCGTCGTCGGGGTGGGTGGAAGGCTCCCCGCGAGCTCCATGGGAAGCTTGAACTCGATCACTTCATCTGGACCATTGAGCGTCGAAATCTCGACGGGACGGAGACTCGCCAGGTAGCGGATCACGTCCGAAACCAGTTCTTCCGGAGCCGAAGCCCCGGCGGTGACGCCGACCGAGCGCACGCCGTCGACCCAATCCCGGCGGATCTCGCTGCTGTCGGCGATCAGGTAGGTCGGGACCCCCATCTGGGTCGCGATCTCGCAGAGCCGGTTCGAGTTCGAACTGTTCTTGGCCCCGACGACCAGGACGACTTCGACCTCCTTGCACAGCTCGCGCACCGCCCATTGACGGTTCTGCGTCGCGTAGCAGATGTCTTTTGTGTCGGGTCCCACGATGTCGCTGAACCGATTTTCGAGCGCGGCGATGATCGCCTTGGTGTCGTCGACGCTCAGAGTGGTCTGCGTGATGTAGCCGACCGGCGTGTCCCGCGGAATCCGCAGGGCCTCGACGTCGCTCTCCGTCTGGACCAGCGTGACGGGAGCGGCGACCTGCCCCAACGTTCCCTCGACCTCCGGGTGGCCGGCGTGGCCGATGAGGATCACCGTCCTGCCCTGCATCACGTACCGCTTGGCCTGGTTGTGCACCTTCGTCACCAGTGGGCAGGTCGCGTTGTGGACCGTCAGGCCGCGCGCAGCGGCCTCCTCCTCGACCCTCTTCGGCACGCCGTGAGCGCTGAAGATCGCGACGGCCCCGTCGGGAACCTCCGACAGCTCTTCGACGAACCGCGCGCCCTTCGCCTTCAGGTCGTCGACGACCCGCTTGTTGTGGACGATTTCATGCCGCACGTACACCGGAGCGTCGTACTTCTCCAGCGATCGCTCCACGATGTCGATCGCCCGCACGACGCCGGCGCAAAAGCCCCGCGGTTTGGCCAGGAGGACTCGCAGCGGGGCCCGATTGCCGGACAGGCGGCGGGAGAACGGAAAACGGGCGGTGCCGAACCTGCCGACCCGCGGCTCGCGATTGAGCGCCTCGAACACCTTTGCGACGATGCCGTTCGCGTCGAGCTTGGCCTTGGCGTACATCGCCGCCGGATCGTCCTGCTCCAGGAACAGGTCGGGCAGGACCATCGAACGCGCCCTGAGCGCGCCATCGAGCCGCCCGTGCTCCGAGAGCAGGTGCATGACGTGCGAGCCGAAGCCGCCGATCGACCCCTCCTCGATGGTGATCAACGCGTCGTGCTCGTCGGCCAGCCTGAGGATCAGGTCGACGTCGAGGGGCTTGGCGAATCTGGCGTCGGCGACTGTGGTCGAGAGTCCGAACTGGTCGAGTTCGTCGGCCGCCTTGAGGCATTCGGCGAGACGGGCGCCGAGGCTCAGGAGCGCCACGTGGCTTCCTTCGCGAACCACGCGACCCTTGCCGATCTTCAGCGGACGGGCGTGGAGCGGAATTGGCGCGCCGACGCCTTCGCCGCGCGGATAGCGGAAGGCCGAAGGCCGATCGTCGATCGCGGCGGCCGTCGCCACCATATGCGCGAGCTCGGCCTCGTCCGCGGCCGCCATCACGACGAAGCCGGGGAGGCAGGCGAGATAGGCGACATCGAACGAGCCTGCATGAGTCGGACCGTCGGCGCCGACCAGACCCGCGCGATCGACCGCGAAGCGCACGGGAAGCGATTGCAGCGCGACGTCGTGAACGACCTGGTCGTAGCCGCGCTGAAGGAAGGTGGAGTAGATCGCGCAAAAGGGCTTGTATCCTTCCGCCGCCATGCCGGCGGCGAAGGTCACGGCATGCTGCTCCGCGATGCCGACGTCGAAGGTCCTGTCGGGAAAGGCCTTGCCGAAAATATCGAGGCCCGTTCCGCTCGGCATCGCCGCAGTGATCGCGACAATGCGTTCGTCCTTGCTCGCCTCCTTCACGAGGGTCTCGCCGAACACCTTGGTGTAGGAGGGCGCCGCGGCCTTGGCCTTGACCTGGACTCCGGTCGCGATGTCGAACTTGGCGACGCTGTGGCACCTGTCGCTGGACGATTCGGCCGGGCCGTAGCCCTTTCCCTTCTGGGTGACGGCGTGGATGAGAACGGGGCTGACGTCGGAGTCGCGCGCCCATTCCAGGGCCGGCAGAAGCTGGTCGAAGTCGTGCCCGTCGATGGGGCCCATGTAATGGAACCCCATCTCCTCGAACACGGTGGCGGCGCAGCCGTTTCGCGCGGCCCCACTTTCGGAGACAGTTGCCGCCGGGCGCCAGCCGTCCCGCGTTCTGGTCAGTCGGCTGAGGTAGGCCGACATCGCGCCGACGGGCGGGGCGATCGACATCTCGTTGTCGTTCAGAATGACGATCAGCCTGGTCTTTGCCGCGCCGGCGTTGTTCAGCGCCTCGTAGGCCATGCCGGCGGACAACGAGCCGTCGCCGATCACCGCGATGATCCTGTGGTTGCGGCCGGCGAGGTCCCTGACGACGGCCATTCCGAGAGCCGCAGAGATCGACGTTGCGGCATGCGCGGCGCCGAAGGGGTCGAACTCGCTCTCGCTGCGCTTGGTGAAGCCCGAAAGCCCGCCGGCCGCCCGCAACGTGTGAATCCGGTGACGGCGGCGCGTCAGGATCTTGTGAGGGTAAGCCTGATGTCCGACGTCCCAGATGAGCCGGTCGCGCGGCGTGTCAAACACGTAGTGCAGCGCCACCGTCAGCTCGACGACCCCCAGACCTGCGCCCAGATGACCGCCCGTCCCGGCGACCGCGCGAACGGTTTCCGCTCGCAATTCATCAGCAAAAGCCCTGAGATCCGCCGAACTGCGCAGCCTCAGCTGCTCGGGACTATTGATGGTGTCAAGAAGCATTGCCCGTTCCCGCCGTCCATTGAAATCGCTGAACGCACAGCGCTCACCAAAGTTCCCGCGTGGTTCGAATGGCCGCCAAGTCTTGCCCAGTTCTTCCGCCAAGACTCACATGCCTACCCTGCCGCTGTGGTTGTAACGACGCTTCAGGTTCCGAAAACGCGCGAGCGCCCAGAGCGGGAATACCTTCGAGTAGCCGTGATAACGCAGGTAAAGGACCCGCGGAAATCCCGTGGCCGTGTGGAACGGCTCCTCCCAAAACCCGTCCTGTCCCTGTTTCGCAGTCAGGTAGGCGACGCCCCGCGTCACTGCAGGATGATCCGCCTCGCCCGCCGCCATCAGCGCCAGCAGCGCCCACGCCGTCTGGGAGGCCGTGCTCGCCGCGCGCTCGAAACCCTTGTAGTCGAGCCTGTAGCTGTCGGAGCTCTCGCCCCAGCCGCCGTCGGGGTTCTGGGTGTTGACCAGCCAGCCGACCGCTCTTCGCACCGGCTCCGACCGCGGATCCTGGCCGACCGCGGCGAGCGCGCAAAGCGCCGACCAGGAGCCGTAGATATAGTTCATGCCCCAGCGCCCGAACCAGCTGCCGTCCTTCTCCTGAAAGCGGAGGAGCGCTTCGATCCCCCGCTTCAACGCGAGGCTCTCGTCGGGCCGCTCCCCCAGTTGCGCCAGCATCGAGACGCAGCGTGCGGTGACGTCGGCCGTCGGCGGATCGAGCAATGCCCCGTGGTCGGCGAACGGGATGTTGTTGAGGTAGTGATAGGCGTTGTCGGCGTCGAACGCCGCCCAAGCGCCGTCCGCGCTCTGCAGGCCGACCACCCATTCGCGGGCGCGAGCGATCGATTCCGCGTAGCCCTCCTCATCCGCCCCCGGGGCCTCGCGGGCGGAGCGGTCCATCGCCATCGCCACGACGGCCGTATCGTCGAGATCGGGGTAGTGCGGATTGGCGTATTGGAACGCCCAGCCTCCCGGCCGGACGTTCGGCCGCTGCGCGGCCCAGTCGCCGACGACGTCGAGGACCTGAAGGGGCCTCAGCCATTCGAGTCCCCGGCGCGCCCGGCTCCGGTTCTCATCGTCGCCGGCTTCGAGCAACGCATGCGCGGCGAGCGCTGTGTCCCAAACCGGCGACAGGCACGGCTGGCAATAGGCCTCGTCGTCCCGGACGACCATGAGCTTGTCGAGAGACCGCCGCGCCTGGACTAGGGACGGATGCTCTTTCCGATAGCCGAGGGCGTCGAACATGAGGACCGCGTTCGCCATCGGCGGATAGATGGCGCCGAGGCCGTCGTCTCCGTTGAGGCGCTCCGTCACGAACGAGACCGCCGCCGCGATCGCGCGGCCGCGAAGGGAGGCCGGAAAGTGAGGATCGGCGAGCTTCAGCCCCCGGTCGATCGCGCCGAACAGTCTGACCCACGCCCAATGCTGGTGCGCGCCCGTCGGCCACTTTCGCACGGTCTCCGGCGCCTTGACGAAGAGCTCCGCGATCCGCACGGCGCCGGGATTGGCGGCGCGCGGCTTCAGCGCCTGCAGCACCAGGAGCGGCACGAGCATCGTCCGCGCCCAGTAGGAAACCTTGTCGAGATGAAAGGGAAACCAGCGCGGCAAGAGCATGATCTCGACCGGCATGGTCGGCACGCCGCTCCACGGGATCTCCTCGTACAGCGCCAGCAGGAAGCGGGTGAAGACGTTGCTTTTCGCCGCGCCGCCGTGATCGAGGATCGCCGCGCGCGCGCGCGCCATATGCGGGGCCGACGGATCGTCGCCGATCGTTTTCAGCGCGAAATAGGCCTTGACGCTCGCGCTCACGTCGAAAGCGCCGCCGTGGACGAGCGGCCAGCCGCCGTGCTCGCCCTGGACGCGGCGAAGATACGCGGCGATGCGGCGCTCGAGCCCGACATCCCTCTCCTCGCCGCGGAAATGACGCAGAAGCACATATTCCGCCGGGATCGTCGCGTCGGCCTCGAGCTCGAACAGCCAATGGCCGTCTTCGCGCTGCCGCGCATGCAACGCCTTCGCGGCTCGCCCAATGCCGCGCTCCACTCCGTCGAGGAGGGCCTCTTCTTGAGCAAGTTGGGCGACAAGGGTCATGCGAGGGCTGCTCCGGTCAAGGCCTTTGGCCGTGCGGCGGCCTCAAGCGCGAGGGACGCGGCCTTGCGGCCGGACCGCACGGCCCCTTCGATCGTGGCGGGCAGGCCGGTCTGGACCCAGTCGCCCGCGAGGAACACGTTGTTCCACTGCGTTCGCGAAGGCGGGCGCCTGGCGTCCTGCGCCGGCGTCGCGGCGAAAGTCGCCCGCTTCTCCTTGACGATCCGGCATGACGGCAGGGCCGGGTGCAATCCGGTCAGCTCGGCGACCTCGCGCCAAATGCTCTCGGCGAGCGCTTCGCGCGGCCAGTCGATGAGGTCGCCGGCGGCGCTGATCGTGACTGAAAGGCGGTCGCGATAGGCGAACAGCCACTGCGTCAGGCCGCCGACCACGCCGAGGATCGGCGGATGGCTGTTCGGCGCCGGGACGAGGAAATGCGCATTGACGATTCCCCTGAATTCCTCGGGCGCCTCGACACCGGGCAGAAGAGTGCGGGCGCCCCAGGGCGGAACCGCGACGACGACCGCGTCGTCCCGCCCGAGTCGGACGGATTCCGACTCGAAATCGAGCGTGACCGCGCGATCGAATTCGAAGCGGATGTCGCGCAGACGCTCGCCAAGGCGCACCATTCCGCCCCTGCCGGCGACGAAGCGGATCGCCGGATCGACGAATGTCGGCGACAATCCCTCCGAAGCGATCAGAGGCCGGCAGGCTTTCCCGCCGCCCCCGAGCGTCCCGCGCAGGAGCGCGCCCGCCAGGACGGCCGAGCTTTCCTTCGGATCGGTGTTGAGGCCGGCGAGCAGGAGCGGTCGCCACAAGCGCTCGTAGAGCGGGCCCTCGCACCGCATCGCGCGCTCCACCGTCGCGTTGGCAGGCGACCAGAAGAGGGCGAGCGGCGCCAAATATTCCTGCAGCGACGTCCCCGGCGCCCGTCTCTTCCGGTCGAAAAGCCACCAGGGCGCGCGCCCCTCGTTGGGGCGGAGTCGCCAGCGTTCGCCCGTCCGAAGATCGGCGAAGTCGAAGATCGCGACGCCGGGCCCGGACAAACGGTCGGACGCGCCGATCCGCGTGAGATAATCCAGCGCCGCCTCGTTGCCGGACAAGACGAGGTGGTTGCCGTTGTCGACCTCCGCCCCCTGCGCCGGATCGAAAAACGACTTGCACCGCCCTCCCGCGGCGGCCGCGGCCTCATGCACGACCGTATTGGCGCCGGCCTCGGTCAGACGCACCGCTGCGCTGAGGCCGGCCAATCCGGCGCCGATGACGTGGACGGTTCCTTCCTTCATAGGACGCCGTAGGCGATGAGCGCGCCGAGAACGCGCAGCCGGCTCGGCCTTGCCCGCTGGCGCGGGGGCGCGAAGCCTCGCGACGCCATATTGTCGAGGAGCGACCGATACGCCGTCGCCATCAGCCTCGGCGCTCTCGCCGCCGCGCGCGGCGCGGAGGCGAGGATCGACTCGGCTTGCTCGAAATGCAGTCGCGCGCGGCGGACCACCTCGTCGCACGCGATCGCGAGCTTCGGATCCTTCACGACGCGCCGCGGATCATCGACCAGGACGCGCGCTGCGGCGAGCGCCTCGCAAGGCAGATAAAGTCGGCCCGCGGCGGCGTCCTCGTCGATGTCGCGCAGAATGTTGGTCAGCTGCAGCGCCCGTCCGAGGTGGAAGGCGAGCGCTTCGCCCGACTGCGCCCGGAAGCCGAAGATCCTCACCGAGAGCCGCCCGACGGCGCTCGCGACCCTGTCGCAATAGAGATCGAGGGTCGCCCAATCGGGGGCGCGAATGTTGCGCTCCGCGTCCATCTCGACGCCGTCGATCACGGCTTCGAAATCCTCGCGTCGCAATCCGTAGCGGCGCGCCGCGCCGTCGAGATCGGCGACATTGTCCGCGGCCTCTCCCGCGAACATCGCCGCGATGTCGCCGCGCCAGCGCTCGAGCTCATTCAGGCGCTGTTCGGGCGAGCCGTATTCCGGCTCGTCGGCGACGTCGTCGACGGCGCGACAAAAGCGATAGACGGAGAACATCGCCTCGCGCTGGTCCTTCGGCAGGACCCGCATCGCCAGGTAGAAGGAACTGCGGGCGACCACCGCCGGCTGCTCGTTCATGCCCTGACCCTCCGCTCGCGCCTCGAGCGCGGCGCTAGGACGCCTGCGAGCCTTCGGACGACGGCACGCCCGCCGATGGCCGCGAATTCGAATTTGCTCAGGTGAACCGGCTCGCTCAGCGGATCGCGATGCTGCAGCCGATCGGCCAGCTCGCGCGCAAGGCCGTGGATCGCCCCAATCTCGAGCGACAGGCGGACATCGGCGATCCGCCGGACGAGTTCGCCGCCCTGCTCGACCAGGGCCGCGGCGTGTCGGGCGAGCTCCGCAATCGCGCCCCGCAACTGGGGCGAGGCGCGTCGCCCGGCGAGCATCTCGACCGTCGCGCCTTGCGCATCGAGAATGGACTGCGGCAGATAGACCCGGTCGAGCCTGCGATAATCCTCGCCGCAATCCTGAAGATGGTTGATCACCTGCAGCGCAGCGCACAGCGCGTCGGATGCTGGCCACAGCGATCGGCTTTCGCCATGCACGTCGAGAACGAACCGCCCGACCGGCATCGCCGACAGGCGGCAGTAGTCCATCAGTTCGTCGAGGTTCGCATAGCGGTTCTTCACCGCGTCGAGCCGAAAGGCGTCGAGCAGGTCGAGCGCGTGCTTCGGAGCGATCCCTTGCGCGCGCAAGGCGAGACGCAGCGGCTCGGCCTCCGGATCCTGGGCGGTGCCGCGCAACGCGTCGGCCAAGTGGTCGAGGAGGGCGAGCTTTGCGTCGGCCGAGAGGCCTGAATTGTCCGCGACGTCGTCGGCCGCGCGGACGAAGCGATAGAAAGCGAGGATGATCGGGCGGCGTCGCTTGGCGATGAGGCGCGATGCGACGGGAAAGTTCTCGTCGCGCGCCGTCTTGCCCGACAGCGATTCTCTGACCGTCTTCATACGCGCTCCGCCTTCGGCATCGGCGCCTGAACGCGACCCTTCCACAGACCTCCCCGTCCTGTCCAGTACTGTAACGCGGATTGAACGGTAAACAGCGTGTAGGCGGCTGCGATCGCAGGGAGAACGAGACCGCTGAGAATCGGCCGACCATAGAGCCGCAGGGTCGGGGCGAAGACGAGAACCATGATCGCCCAGGCAGCCGCGCCGAGCGCCTGCGGCGCGCCGCGCGAAAAGACGACAAGCAACGGAGGGGCGAGGAACACGAACCCCATCGCGGCCACGGCGATAATCAGGCGCAGCGAGGAGAAGCGCAGCTCGGCGAACGCCGAACGTGCGACCATCCGGCCGAAGTCCGCGAAAGTCGGGTAGCCGCGCAGGCTGACCGCGTCCTTCGTCAGGGAGAGCCAGATCGGAGCGCGCCGCTTCATCAGGGCGGCGAGGGCGCAATCGTCGATCAGCGCTCCGCGCAATTCGGCGAGCCCGCCCGCCTCCCTGAGCGGCTGCCGATGGACCAGCATGCAGCCGCCCGCGGCCGCGGCCGTCCTTCGGCGCGGGTCGTTGACCCAGGGAAACGGGTAGAGCATCTGGAAAAAGAAAATGAAGGCGGGGACGAGCAGCCGCTCCGCCGGGCTCTCGCAGCGCAGCTTCACCATCAGCGAGGTCAGCGCCGCCCGCTTCGCCTGCGCAACCGCGACCAGACCGCTGAGAACAGAATCCTTTAGGACAATGTCGGCGTCGACGAACAGCAGATAATCCGGCGGCTCGGGCGCAGCGTCGACCCATGCCGCTCCCTCCTGCATGGCCCAGACCTTGCCGACCCAGCCCCGCGGCCGACTTTCGCCTTGAAGAACGGTCACGACCCGGTCTTCGCCCGCCGCTCGCCTCACAGCGCTCGCCGTCCCGTCTGAGCTCTGATCGTCGACGACCACGACCGCAAATGGGCCGGGATAATCCTGGCGAGCCAGCGAAGCGACGGTTTGGCCAATGACGTCGGCCTCGTCGCGGGCCGGGACGATCGCCGTGACGCGGGGCCAATCGCCGTCGAAGCGCCGTTCATTGTCCGGTCGGACAGCTTCGAAAAGCTCCTCGCCGCGCCAAAACCGCCCTCGTCCGAGGAGCAGGCAGACCCAGACGATCAAGCAAGCGCCGCCCACCGCCAGATTGATCATGCTCGCCGCTCCCCGCAAACACACATAAACTACGGTCCGCGCGCTTTTGTTCCGACATGCGGCGGGCATGCTGGCGGATAGCGCTCTCCCTGCGACTAACGTCGGCCAGTTGTCTTCATAACACAATTGTTGAATAGTCCACGCCCGCCGATAAAAACAAGTTATGCGTGGGTAGCGAAGCCCCCTGCTAAAGGGTAATGCGAGCGGCGCGATCGAGGGAGGAACGGTTTGGGGTCGGCCGGCGTGCGAGGGGACGCGAACGATACGTTCGCCAAGCTGTTGCGGGCGCACGCCGCCGTCCGAGGCGCCCGTCCCGCCTTCCGTCACAAGGATTTCGGCCTCTGGCAGACGTGGACCTGGGCGGAGGTCTACGGCGAGACGCGCGCCATCGCCGTCGGACTCATCGCCCTCGGCCTCGATCGCGGCGACACCATCGCCATCGTCGGCGCGAACCGCCCGAGGCTCTACTGGTCGATCACGGCGGCGCAGATGATCGGCGCCGTTCCCGTCCCCGTCTACGCCGAATTCGGTGGCGGACGAGATCGCCGCGGTGCTCGATCATTCCGAGGCCGCCGTCATCATCGCGCAGGACCAGGAGCAGGTCGACAAGATCCTCTCGGTCCGCAGCCCGGCTGCCGCGGCTTCGCCATCTGCTCTTCGACGAGCCGCGCGGCCTTACCGACTATAACGAGCCCGGCCTGCACGCGCTCGAGGCGATCATGGCGAAAGGCCGCGCCGCGCTCGCCGATCCGGCCGCGACGGCCGACCTCGACCGGCGCATCGACGCCGGCAAGGGCGCCGACCCGTCCGTCATTCTCTACACCTCCGGCACGACCGGCCGTTCGAAGGGCGTGGTCCTGAGCGGCGAGCGCTCGATCGCCGCGGCGCGCGACACCGTCGCCTTCGATCTGCTGACCGACCGCGACGAGGTGCTCGCCTATCTGCCCCTCGCCTGGGTCGGCGACCATTACCTGAATTACGCACAAGGCTACGTGGCCGGCTTCTGCATGGCCTGCCCGGAGAGCGCCGACACCGCCGCCAACGACCTGCGCGAGATCGGCCCGACCTATCACTTCGCCCCGCCGCGCGTGTTCGAAGCGCTGCTCACCCGGGTGCAGATCCGCATGGAGGACGCGGGCGCGTTCAAGCGCTGGCTCTATCGGCGTTTCATGGACGTCGCCAGACGCTGGGGCGAGAAGATCGCCAACGGCGAGAAGGTCCCCTTGAGCGCGCGGCTCGCCTATGGGCTCGGCGATCTTCTGATCTACGCCGCGCTCAAGAACGCGCTCGGCTTCTCCCGCGTCCGCGTGGCCTATACCGCGGGCGAGGCGATCGGCGCCGACCTCTTCGCCTTCTATCGCTCGATCGGCCTCAATCTGAAGCAGCTCTACGGGCAGACGGAGGCGTTCCTGTTCGTCACCGCCCAGGCCGACCGGGCGGTGCGCTCGGACGCCGTCGGCCCGCCCGCGCCCAATGTTGACCTGCGCATCGCCCCCGACGGCGAGGTGCAGTTCAAGTCGCCCGGCATGTTCGTCGGCTATTTCCGCGAGGACGACAAGACGCGCGAAGCGATGACCGAGGACGGCTACGTCAAGACCGGCGACGCCGGCTTCTTCGAGCCCGACGGGCAGCTCAAGATCGTCGACCGCGCCAAGGACGTCGGCCGGCTCGAGAACGGGCAGATGTTCGCCCCGAAATACATCGAGAACAAGCTGAAATTCTTCCCCAACATCCGCGAGGCGGTGGCGATCGGCGACGGACGCGCGTTCGTGACCGCCATGATCAACATCGAGCTCGCCTCGGTCGGCGACTGGGCGGAGCGGCACAACCTCTCCTACGCCTCCTATCAGGATCTCGCCGCCAATCCGCGCGTCTACGCGATGATCGAGGAGCACGTCGACGCGGTCAATCACGCGCTGAGCCTCGAGCCGGCGATGGCGGAAGCGCAGATCCGGCGCTTCCTCATCCTGCCCAAGGAGCTTGACGCCGACGACGGCGAGCTCACCCGCACGCAGAAGGTGCGCCGCCGCTTCGTCGCCGAGCGCTACGCGCCGCTGATCGAAGGGCTGTACGGCGGGGCGGCCGAGGCTTCGATCTCCGCCGAGATCACCTACGAGGACGGCCGCAAGGGCAAGCTCGTCGGAACCTCGCGCATCGTCGACGTGCCGCCTTATCCGAAGGTCAAAGAGGCGCGCGCGGCATGAGCGGCGCGGGCGGCGACATTCTCTTCTCGGTCGACAACGTCTCGCTGTCTTTCGGCGGCGTTCGTGCGATCTCGGACGTGTCGTTCGACATCCGAAAGGGCGAGATTCGCGCCATCATCGGGCCGAACGGGGCCGGCAAGACCTCGATGCTGAACGTGGTCAACGGCTTCTATCATCCGCAGAACGGCCGGATCACCTATCGCGGCCGAACGCGGGCGCGGATGAGGCCGCACGAGGCGGCCGAGCACGGCATCGCCCGCACTTTCCAGAACGTCGCCCTGTTCAAGGGCATGACGACGCTCGACAACATCATGACCGGACGCAACCTCAGGATGAAGCGCGGGCTCGTCTGGCAGGCGCTGCGCTTCGGGCCGGCGCTCGACGAGGAGATCGAGCACCGGCGCGTGTGCGAGGAGATCATCGACTTCCTCCAGATCGAGCACATCCGCAAGACGCCGGTCGGCGCCCTGCCCTATCGGCTTGCAGAAGCGGGTCGAGCTCGGCCGGGCGCTGGCGATGGAGCCCGAGCTCCTGCTGCTCGACGAGCCGATGGCGGGCATGAACCTCGAGGAGAAGGAGGACATGAGCCGCTTCATCGTCGAGGCCAACCGGCTGAGGGGCGCGACGATCGCCCTCATCGAGCACGACATGGGAGTGGTGATGGACCTTTCCGACCGCGTCGTCGTCCTGCAGTACGGCCGCAAGATCGCCGACGACGTCCCCGCCGTCGTCAAGGCCGACCAGGCGGTGATCGACGCCTATCTCGGCGTGGGACGCTAGGCATGATGGACCTCCTGCACGCCATTTTCGTCGACCCGTTCGCGCAGATGATCGCCTCGCCCGATCTGCTGGCGCAGACGATCTGGGAGGGCTTCGTCGGCGGCGTCCTCTACTCGCTGATCGCGCTCGGCTTCGTGCTGATCTACAAGGCCTCGGGCGTGTTCAATTTCGCGCAAGGCGATCATGATGGTGTTCGCCGCGCTGACGCTGGTCGGGCTGCACGAGAAGGGCGTCCCCGCCTGGGTCGCCCTCGCCCTCACGATCGCCGTCATGTACGGGCTGGCGGTCGGCGTCGAGCGGCTGGTGCTCAGGCCCCTGGTCAACCAGCCCGACATCATCCTTCTGATGGCGACGTTCGGCGTCACCTATTTCCTCATTGGCCTGGGCGAGCTCGTGTTCGGCGGCAATCCGAAATCGATGATCACGAAAGAGCTCTACCTGCCGGACGGCGCGATTGACCTGCACGTCCTCGGCGGCAAGGTCGAGCTGCAGAAGCTCGACATCGCCGCGGCGGCGATCGCGATCGTCATGGTGGCGGGGCTCGCGCTCTTCTTCCAGAAGACCCGCATCGGCCGGGCGCTGAGGGCGGTCGCCGACGACCATCAGGCGGCGCTGTCGGTCGGCGTCTCGCTCAACCAGATCTGGGTCATCGTCTGGTTCACCGCCGGAATCGTCGCGCTGGCGACCGGCATTTTCTGGGGCGCGCGGTCGGACGTGTCGTTCGCGCTGCAGGTGATCTCCCTCAAAGCGCTGCCGGTGCTGATTCTCGGCGGGCTGACGTCGGTTCCCGGCGCGATCGTCGGCGGCCTGATCATCGGCGTCGGCGAGAAGCTCGGCGAATTCTACTGGGGGCCGCTCCTCGGCGGCGGCATCGAAAGCTGGCTCGCCTATTTCATCGCCCTCGCCTTCCTGCTGTTCCGCCCGCAGGGCCTGTTCGGGGAGAAGATCATTGAGCGGATTTGAGGCCGCAGGCCGTCATTGCGAGCGCAGCGAAGCAACCCAGGGGCCGAAGGCTGTGGCGGTGGCCCCTGAATTGCTTCGTCGCTGCGCTCCTAAAAAGAAACTTCAGCGTATGTCATTGATTTCACGTCTCGACTGACACGGCTTCGGCCGTCCTTTCGATGGTCACCCGATATCCAAGATTGATAGGCGAGGCGGTTGGCTTTGGCCTCCGGCGCCAGCTTGTCGAAGTAACCCGCTCCAAGGTCGCTGTGGAAGGTCCCGTCGCGAAGCATGTGGTAGATCGCGGTCAAGATCGAAGCCGCCACGGCGCAGATCGCTTTTTGCGGACCGCGTCTGGCCTTGAGGCGGAAGAACTGCGCTTTGTAATAGCTGGCTTTGGCTCGCTTGGCCGCCCAAGCGCATTGGACGAGGGCTGTTTTCAACCAAGGGGCGCCCTTGCGCAGTCGGGTGGACTTGCGCTTGCCGGCGCTCTCGTTCTGGCCGGGACACATGCCGGCCCATGCGATCAAGTGATCGGCGGTCGCGAAGCGGCTCATGTCCGTGCCGATCTCCGAAAGTACGGTCAAAGCCGACAATTTGCTGACGCCGGGGATCGAGGCGAGTTGGTCGATCAGGTTGGAAAATCTGGCCTTGTCGGCCGGGCCCTCCGTATCCATGCGCCTGACCCGAGCGTCGACTTCGCCATCGATGACCTTGATCGAGGCGTCCAGCGCGTCCCATTGCCCGAGATGGAGCTTGAGGAGGAAGCGGTGGTGCTCGGTCAATCGCCCATGCAGCGCATCGTACAGTTCCTTCGGTGTGGCCTTGACGCTGCGATGGGCCAGGGCGGCCAGCTTGCGTGGATCGCGCACCCCGGCGATCATCGCCTCGATCATGCGCCGTCCGCTCGCGCCCATGATGTCGCTGATCACCGAATCCAGCCGAATGTTGGCCTCGGTCAGCGTCTTCTGGATGCGTTGAACGTGCCGCGTCTGCTCTCGCACCAACTGCTTGCGGGTCCGCATCAAGGCGCGCAGTTGATGCCTTTCTTCGTCCGGCACGAAGCTCGCCTTGATCAAGCCGTGCGCGACCAGATCGGCAATCCACATCGCATCGTTCATGTCGGTCTTGCGGCCGGGAACCGATTTGATGTGAGCCGCATTGGCGACGACAAGCTCGAATTCGCCGTCGCCCAAGATCTTCCACACCGGCAGCCAATAGACCCCGGTCGCCTCCATCGCCACCACGCCGCATCCGCTCGAGACCAGCCATTCCAGCAACGCCTGAAGGCCATCGGTGGTCGTCTCGTAGGTCCGGCATTCCCGCGCCGGCTTGTTCCCGGACATCGTACGCACGCAGGCAACGATGCTGTCCTTGTGAACGTCCAAGCCGGCGGCGCGATCGTGGATCACGTCCATTGCAACCTCCTCGCCAATCACCGCCGGCAAGGGCGCTTCACAAAAGGAATCCTAAAAAACAGGCTCCAGAGCGTCGCCGCTCCTTGGCGCAAGTCGAGGTCATCAAGCGCCCCGGGTCCAACTCGCAAGCGAGCTCAAGGCATCACTGAGAGACCGACCTCTTGCCGGCCACAAACGCCTATCGCTAAAATTCGGCCGAAAGCAGACTTCGTTTCATCCAGCGGGGTCGGCCACCGGCCGGTGCTCAACTCGCAATGACGGCGAAGTCGCCATGACGGCGAAGTCGGGAGAGTGACGTGTTCTACCGCGAAGCCGGCCAGTACAAGACGACCTATGCGGCCGACATGGCGATCTTCCCGATCCGCCAGGACCGCTACGGCCTCATGGCGATCCTCTTCGTCGCCTTCGTCGCCATCCCGGCGGTCGGCGACCCGTTTCTGCTCAATACGATGATGATCCCTTTCCTCATCCTGTCGCTGGCGGCGATCGGGCTCAACCTCCTGACCGGATACACCGGGCTTCTGTCGCTCGGCACCGGCGCCTTCATGGGCGTCGGCGCCTACGCCTGCTACAAGCTCGAGACCGCCTTCCCCCAGGTGAACATCCTCGTCTGGATCGTCATGAGCGGCTTCGTCTCGGCGCTCGTCGGCGTCGCCTTCGGGCTGCCGAGCCTGCGCATCAAGGGCTTCTACCTGGCGGTGGCGACGCTGGCGGCGCAGTTCTTTCTCGAATGGTGCTTCGCCCGCGTGCCCTGGCTCGTCAATTACAACGACTCGGGCGCGATCGAGGTGCCGACCGAAACGCTGTTCGGCGTGCCGGTCACCGGCCCGACCGCGACGCCGGTCACGCGCTATCTCGTCGTGCTGACGATCGTCGCCGCCATGGCCTGGATCGCCTCCAACATCGTGCACGGGCGGATCGGGCGCATGTGGATGGCGGTGCGCGACATGGACATCGCCGCCGAGCTGATCGGCATCCGGCTCCTGCGCGCCAAGCTGCTCGCCTTCGCGGTGTCGTCGTTCTACGTCGGCGTCGCGGGCGCGCTGATGGTGTTCCTCTGGCTCGGGGCGGCGGAGGCCGAAGCCTTCAACATCAACCTGTCGTTCGAGATCCTGTTCATCATCATCATCGGCGGCCTGGGCTCGATCGTCGGCGCCTTCTTCGGCGCGGCGATCATCCATCTCATGCCGATCGCGCTCCGCGCGCTGCCGGCGATGCTCGGCCTGCCGATCGAGGCGGCGCGGATCGACCAGTTGACCTTCATGATCACCGGCATTCTGATCATCGTCTTCCTGATCGTCGAGCCGCACGGATTGGCGCGGCTCTGGCAAACCGCGAAGCAGAAGTTGCGCGTCTGGCCGTTCCCCTACTGACCTGGCGCGCAATCGAAAACCTGAAGGAGGAAACGCGAATGAAGAGACACCCTGTTGAAGAGCGCGGTCGGCGCGCTGGCCCTGAGCCTCGCGCTGCCGGTCGCGGCCGCTTACGCCGAAGACTCGATCTACGTGCCGCTGTTCACCTACCGCACCGGCCCCTTCGCCGGCTCGGGCACGCCGATCGCCGACGGCATGCATGACTATCTCGACATGCTCAACGAGCGCGACGGCGGCATCGGCGGCGTGAAGCTCGTCGTCGACGAATGCGAGACCGGCTACGACACCAAGAAGGGCCTCGAGTGCTACGATTCGGTCAAGCCGAAGAACCCGGTCATCGTCAATCCGTGGTCGACCGGCATCACGCTGTCGCTGATCCCCAAGGCCTCGGTCGACAAGATCCCGATCCTGTCGATGGCCTACGGGCTTTCGGCCTCGGCCAGGGGCGACATCTTCCCCTGGGTCTTCAACCCGCCCGCCACCTACTGGGACGGCCTGTCCGAAATCCTGAAATATGGCGGCGGCGGCTCGATCGACGCGCTGAAGGGCAAGACGATCGGCTATCTCTATTTCGACGCCGGCTACGGCCGCGAGCCGATCCCGATGTTCCAGGCTCTCGCCAAGGAGGTCGGCTTCACGCTCAAGCTCTATCCCGTCGCGCCGGCGAACATGCAGAACCAGTCGGCGCAATGGCTCGACATCCGCCGCGACAAGCCCGACTTCCTCGTGCTCTACGGCTGGGGCGCGATGAACCCGACGGCGATCAAGGAAGCGGTCAAGAACGAATTCCCGATGGACAAGCTCGTCTCGATCTGGTGGCCGAACGACGCCGACGCGGCCTCGGCCGGCGACGGCGCCAAGGGCTTCAACGAGCTCAACTGGCACGGCACGGGAACGAACTACCCGGCCCTCGCCGACATCCAGAAGCTCGTCATCGACAAGGGCAAGAGCCAGACGCCGAAGGACGAATTCGGCCAGGTGCTCTACGATCGCGGCGTCTACAATTCCGTTCTGATCGCCGAGGCGATCGCGGAAGGCCCAGAAGATCACCGGCAAGAAGGTCGTGACCGGCGAGGACGTGCGCCGCGGCCTCGAAAACCTCAACCTCGACGCGGCGCGCTTCAAGGCGCTCGGACTCGAAAGCTTCGCCGTGCCGCTGAAAACGACCTGCGCCGACCACAACAGCCACTCCGCCACCTTCGTCCAGCAGTGGGACGGGGCGAAATGGGTGAAGGTCAGCGATCTCATCAGCCCGGACGCGGCCAAGGTGGACCCGCTTCTCGATGAGGCCGCCAAGGCCTACGCCGAGAAGAACGCCGGCTGGCCCAAGCGCGCCGAGCCCTGCGACAACAAGTGAGGAAAATCCCTTCTCCCCTTGCGGGAGAAGGGCGCCAGCGCCGGAAGTGAGTTGAACGTGAAGACCGATCCGACCCCCATCCTCGACGTCCAGAACATCGAGGTCGTCTACAATTCCATCGCGCTCGTCCTGAAGGGCGTGTCGCTCAGCGTGCCGAAGGGCGGAATCGTCGCCCTGCTCGGCGCCAACGGCGCAGGCAAGACGACGACGCTGAAGGCGATCTCGAACCTTCTGCGCGCCGAGCGCGGCGAAGTGACCAAGGGCGCGATCCTGTTCGAGGGCGAGCGCATCGACCGCCTGTCGCCGAACGATCTCGTGCGCCGCGGCGCGATCCAGGTGATGGAGGGCCGCCACTGCTTCGGCCACCTGACGATCGAGGAGAACCTGCTCACCGGCGCCTTCACCCGGCGCGACGGCCGGGCCGCGGTCATGCGCGATCTCGACGCCGTCTATTCCACCTTCCCCGGCCTCAAAGAGCGCCGCGCCGCGCAAGCGGGGTACACTTCGGGCGGCGAGCAGCAGATGTGCGCGATCGGCCGGGCGATGATGTCGCGCCCGAAGCTCATCCTGCTCGACGAGCCGTCGATGGGCCTCGCGCCGCAGGTGGTGGAGGAGATTTTCGAGATCGTGCGGGGCCTGAACGACCGCGAAGGGGTGTCGTTCCTGCTCGCCGAGCAGAACACGAACATCGCGCTGCGCTACGCGAGCTTCGGCTATATTCTGGAGACCGGCCGCGTCGTGCTCGACGGCGCGGCGGAGGCGTTGAGATCCAACGAGGACGTGCGCGAATTCTATCTCGGCGTCGCCGGCGACAACCGGCGCTCGTTCAAGCACGTCAAGACCTACAAGCGCCGGAAGCGCTGGCTGGCGTGAGGAGCGAGGATGACGATGAACGAGGACGCCCGCTTCGAGGTCTTGCGCGCCCGGCTCGGCGAACTGCACGGACTGAGCCATGCGCTCGCCCGCCAGATCGGCGACGTCGACATCAGCGACCTGAGGGGCCCTGCCGACCTCGCGCTGATCCCGGTGCTGCGAAAGTCCGCGTTGGCCGAGATGCAGGCGGCGGAGCCGCCGTTCGGCGCCCTCGCGGCGGCGTCGATGCGTTCGTTCCCGCGCCTGTTCGCCTCGCCCGGCGGCCTCTACGAGCCCGAATCCGCGGGCGCCGACCCGTGGGGCGCCGCCAAGGCCTTCGCCGCCGCGGGCGTCGAGCCGGGCGAGATCGTGGTCAACTGCTTCTCCTACCATCTGACGCCGGGCGGCCGCATTTTCGAAAGCGGCGCGCTGGCGCACGGCTGCCCCGTCATCCCGGCCGGCCCGGGGAACACCGAGCAGCTCGTCGCGGCGATCGCGCATTTGCGGCCCATCGTCTATTGCGGCCCGCCGGATTTTTTGAAAATCGTGCTCGACAAGGCGCGCGCCTCGGCCGCCGATGTCTCCTCGATCCGGAAGGCCCTGGTTTCGGGGGCGGCGCTGCCGCCGACTCTCCGCGCCGAACTCGAAGGCGCCGGCGTCAAGACGCGGCAGGCCTACGCGACCGCCGATCTCGGAACAATCGCCTGGGAGACCGATGACGAAAACGGCGCGCTGATCCCCGGCATGCTGATCAACGACGACCTCATCGTCGAGATCGTGACGCCCGGGACCAACGACCCGGCGCAGGACGGCAAAGTCGGCGAAGTCGTCGTCACAAAGCTCTCCGGCGACTATCCCCTGCTCCGCTTCGCCACGGGCGACCTGTCCGCTTGGGCGGCCCCGGGCCGCCTCAAGGGCTGGATGGGCCGCGCCGACCAATCGGCCAAGGTCAAGGGCCTGTTCGTCCATCCGGGCCAGATCGTCGAGATCGGCAAGCGCCACCGCGAGCTTCTCGCGCTGCGCCTCGACCGTGCGGCGCGAGGGCGAGCAGGACGCGATGACGCTCCTCGCCGAGACCGCCTCGCCGAGCGACGACCTGGCGAACGCCGTCGCCGCGACGCTGCAGGCGCTGACCAAGCTGCGCGGCGAGGTGGCGCTGGTCGCGCCCGGCGCGCTGCCGAACGACGGCAAGATCATCGCCGACGAGCGCCCGGCGCCGTGAGCGGCGGCTTTCCCCCTCGACCATGCTTCGGGCGGTGGTGGGGGCTTCGCCCCCATTTAAGGAATGGCGTCGGTCACGAGCTCCCAAACGTCTTCGACGCGGCCACCGAGCACGGCCTTGGCGGAATAGAGCGCGGTGCCGAAGACCTGGCTGAATTCGATCTTCGGCGCCATGACGAGCTCCATCCTCTCAGTCACCACGTCGAGCAGCGCCGGACCGGGAGCGGCGATCCATTCGCGCACCGCAGCCTCGAGCTCTTCGGCCCGCTCCACCCGCCGGGCATGGAAACCGATCGCCTCGGCGAGGCGGGCGAAATCCGGATTTTCGAGGTTCGTGTAGGGGTCCAATATTCCCTCGACCTTCATCTCGAGCTCGACGAAGCCGAGCGTGCCGTTGTTGAACACGGCGATCTTGATCGGAATCTTTTCCTGAACCGCGGTGATCAGGTCGCCCAGCAGCATCGAAAGACCGCCGTCGCCGCTGAGCGAAATGACCTGGCGGTCCGGCGCGGCCTTCTTGGCGCCGAGCGCCTGCGGCATCGCGTTGGCCATCGTTCCATGGGTGAGGCTGACGATGGTCCTACGCTTTCCGGTGGCGCGCGTATGGCGCAGCGCCCAGACCATGGGGGTTCCGACGTCGGCGGTGAAGACGGCGTCGTCGGCGGCATGCTGGTCGATGAGGTGGGCCCGGTACTGCGGATGGATCTTCCCGCCGCGACCCACCGTGGCCCGCTTGTCGAGCTCTTTGAGCGCCTTCTCATGGCGCTCCACGCAATCATCCAGGAACGCCCGGTCCTCACGGGGCCTCAGGCGGGGGATGAGGGCTTCGAGCGTCGCTTTCACATCCCGACCACGCCGATCTCGACCGGGTGACGGCGACCGAGATGGGTCGGGTCAATGTCGACCTGCACGACCCTGGCGTGACTGGGATAGAACTGACGCCAGGCAAAATCGCATCCGAGCAAGAGCAAGGTGTCGCATGCGATAAGGGCGTGATAGCCGGCCGCCGTGCCGAATACGCCGGTCATCCCCACGTTGAATGGGTTGTCGTATTCGACGAAATCCTTGGCCCGCGACGTATGCGCCACCGGCGCCTTCAGACGATCGGCCAAAGCCACCAACTGATCATGCGCGCCCTGGCGCCCCGAACCGCCGTAGATGGCAATCCGCGTGCCGGCATTCAGGACATCGGCGATCCGCTCGAGTTCGGCGTCGCTGGGGCGAATGACCGGCTGAGAGACATGCACCGCGAACGTCCTCCGGCGCCTCAGCCTTCGACACGTCGATCGGCAGAATCAGCACGGCGACGCCGCGCTTCGAAAGCGCTGCCTGAGCCGCCATGGCCGTCTTGCGCCGCGCCTGCGCCGGCGTTCGGATTTCATCGCAGAACACGCTGCACGATTTGTAGATCGGCGCGAAATCCACTTCCTGCGGAAAGTCGAAGCCCAGTTCATCGCGCGTGATCTGACTGGCGATCAGCACCACCGGCGCGCGGTTGCGGTGCGACTCGAACAATCCGTTGATGAAGTGGAGGCTGCCCGGCCCGCACGATCCCGCGCAAGCCGTGAGGTCGCCGGTGAGCATCGCCTCCGCCCCGGCTGCGAATCCGGCGACCTCCTCATGTCGCACGTGGACCCACTCGATGGGGCTCCGACGGATCGCGTCGGTGACGAAATTGAGGGTGTCGCCAGGCACGCCCCAGCATCGCTTCACACCCGCTGCTTGCAATGTCTCGACCACGACGTCGGCAACTCGCTTGGCCATCTCGCTTCTCCCTTCGACTTCGTCTCGAGCGACCTCGTGGTCGCCCTGCGGCGATGGCCCCCCGCCCCTTATCCGAACGCCCCGACATGCTCCTCGCGCAACTGGCGCTTGAGGATCTTGCCGCTCGGGTTCTTGGGCAACGCGTCGGCGAACACGACGCGCTTCGGGACCTTGAACGGCGCGAGGACTTTGTGCGCGTGCTCGAGCACCTGGCCCGGGTCGAGCGAAGCGCCGGCTTTCGGCACGACGACCGCGACCACCGCCTCGACCCAGTGCGGATGCGGCACGCCGATCACCGCCACTTCCGACACGGCCGCGAGCCCGTAGATCGCCTCCTCGACCTCCCGGCTCGCGACATTCTCACCGGCGGTCTTGATCATGTCCTTCTTGCGGTCGACGACGCTGATGTAACCCTCGGCGTCGACGGTCGCGAGATCGCCCGAGTGGAACCATCCGCTGCGGAACGCCTCCGCCGTCTTCTCCTCGTCCTTGTAATAGCCGGTCATCAGGTGCGGCGAGCGATGCACGATCTCGCCGACCTCGCCGGGCGCGACGTCGCGCATCGCGTCGTCGACCACCCGCGTCTCGACGTTCAGCACCGGCCTGCCGCAGGAGCCGGGCTTGCGCAGCTGATCATCGGGCCCGAGCATTGTGGCGAGCGGGGCGATCTCGGTCTGGCCGTAGAGGTTCCAGAGCCGCGCGTTCGGCATCCGGCGGGCCATCTCGCGCATCACCTCGACCGGCATGATCGAGGCGCCGTAATAGCCCTTGCGGAGGCTCGTGAGGTCGGCCGCGTCGAAGGCGGGCGAGCGCAGCATGGAGATCCACACCGTCGGAGGCGCGAAGAACGAGGTCGCGCGCTCGCGCTCGATGAGCCGGAGGATGGTGTCGGGAACAGGTTTGGCGGTGACGATATTGACGCCGCCGGCGTAGATCGAGGGCCCGAGGAACACGTCGAGCTGGGCGCAATGGTAGAGCGGCAGCGCATGCACCGCGACGTCGTCGCCGGAAATGCTCGCATCGACCATGCAGCTCACATATTGCCAGAGGATCGCGTCATGCGTCAGCTGCACGCCCTTCGGCCGCGATTCCGTGCCGCTCGTATAGACGATCTGCGCGACGTCGAAGCTTTCGGGCCCCAAGGTGGGCGGCTCGCCTGCGGTTTCCACGAGCGCGTAAAAATTCGTCATGCCCTCGACCGGCGCGCTCTCCTCCTCCGACGGCAGCCACAGGAATTCGGTGACATGCGGCGCGAGCGCCGCGGCCTTGCGCGCGACCTCCGCCAGGCTGCTGTCGCAGGCGAGCATGCGCGCGCCGGAATGGTTGAGGATGAAGGCGACGTCGTCCGGCTGCAGCATGAAATTGATCGGCACCATGACCGCGCCGAGCCGCATCAGCGCGCAGCGCAGCGCGACGAAGCCGTGCGAATTGCGCGCCAGAACCGCGACCTTGTCGCCGCGCCCGATGCCGCCCGCGGCGAGGCCGGCGGCCAGCCTTTCGGTGACGGCGTGGAGCTCGCGGTAGGTCCAGCGCGTCGCGCCGCAGGCGAGGCCGATCCGGCCGGGAACCCGCGCCGCGCTGCGTCGCAAGGTGTCGGCGAGCGTCTGCCGCCGCAGATTGGCGTCCATCGTTCCTCCCTTCGCGCGCCCCAACCAGCGCGGCTCAGAAAGGGTATGGCGACGGACAGGCGTTGTAAATCGCGCTGCAGGCGCGGGACGCGGTCAGCGACCGCGTCTAGGGCTACGCAGGTCGACCTATCTACGCGTCGAGCGCCCCCACCACCGCCCTTCGGGCGGTCCCCCTCCCCCGCTTCGCGGGTGAGGAATTGGCCCGCCGCATTATCCTCCCCTGCGCGAAGCGCACTACGGCATTCACACAAGTGAGTTGATTTTCGCTTGATTGTTTGAGCGCATCGTGATTTCGAGCGCCTTCCGGATTGGGAGGCGAGCATGGCGGGATTTTGCGGGGACATTCGAATTGTTCGGCGGTTCGATCGGATACTCGAGGACATAACGAGTTCGGGTTCTCTGGCGCCGCGCAAGTTTGGCGCGGACCGCGCGGCCGAGGTTGCGGCGCATCGCTTTCTGGGGTCGGAGCGCGTCAGCGCGCAGGCGATTTTGGAGGAGGCGGCCGTTCGCACCGCGCAAGCGTGCCGGGGCCGCCGGGTCGTCTGGCGTGGCGCAGGACACGACCGAGATCAACTTTTCCGGGCGCGACAACGACCGTGGCGATCTGGGCCGGGGCGGCGATGCGAAGAGCCTGGGCTTCCTCATTCATCCGCTGGTGGCCATCGACGCGGCGGACGAGGCGGTGCTGGGCGTTGTCGGCGCGAAGATTTGGAGCCGGCCGATCGCCAAGATCGAAAAGCACCGCCAGAAGCGGCATTTGCAAGACAAGGAATTGATGCGTTGGATCGAGGCGGCGGAAATCGCCTCCGCGACGCTGGCGGACGCGGCCGCCATCGTGGCCGTCGGCGATCGAGAGAATGACATCTACCAAGCCTTCGCCCGGAAGCCCGCCAACGTCGACGTGATCACCAGGGCGCGCGCCGACCGCAAGCTGGCCGACGGCGGCCTGTTGTTCGCGGCGGCGGACGGGTTCGCCCGGGCGATCGAGATTGACGTGGCCCTTGCGCCGAGCCAGCCGCGGAAGCCGGGCGCGCGCGGCCGGATCGCCCGCGTGGCGGTGTCGTTCGGCTCGGTGACGATCGCCAAACCCAAGACCGGTCGCGCCTGCGCCGACCCCAAATCCTGCCAGTTGCGCGTCGTCGTGGCGCGCGAAATCGACCCGCCCGCCGATGCAAAGCCAGTCCTGTGGCGGCTGTTGACCACCTTGCCTGTCGAGAACGCCGAAGATGCGCTGGAGATCATCCGGCTCTACCGCCTTCGCTGGCGCATCGAAGAGGTCTTCCGCGTGCTCAAACGCGACGGCCTCGCCCTTGAAGAAACCCAAGTCGAGGGCGCGCGCCGCTTGTTCAATCTCGCCGCCCTCGGCATCGTCGCGGCCACGCGCATCCTCCAACTCACCGACGCCCGCAGCGCGAGCGCCCGTCCCGCCACCGACGTCATCGACGAAAGCCTGATCGAGGCCGCCGACGCCATCGGCCGGACCCTCGAGGGAAAGACCGTCAAGCAGAAAAATCCGCACCCTCGCGGCTCGCTCTCCTGGCTCGCCTGGATAACCGCCCGCCTCGGTGGCTGGCACGGCTACTACAAGCCGCCAGGCCCAAAAACCATGGCCGACGGCTGGAGACGCCTCACCGCAATGCTCGACGGATACGCCATCGCTCACGGCAAATCACTTGTGTGAATCCCGTAGCCGCGAAGCGCGGGGGAGGGGGACCACGCGAAGCGTGGTGGAGGGGGCGGCGCCCGCCCTCATGCCGTCTCCTCGAGAAACGCCTCGAGCAGCGCGTCGAACGCCTGCGGCGTCTCCCATTGCGGCGCATGGCCCGCGCCGGGAATCGTCTGCACGGCCCCGCGCCACAGCGTCGGCATGGTGAGCGTGGCGAAATAGGCGCCGTTGACGAGCTGGTCCTCGACGCCGTGCAGCACGGCGAGCGGCGCCTCGAGATCGCGCACGATGACCGTCTCGTCGTGATAGCCGCCGGAGCCAATGCCGGCGCGGATGCCGGCGCGCGCCCGACCGTCCGTGCGCAAAACGTCCTCGACGAAGAATGCGGGAATGTCGGCGAAGCCTGGCGCAAAGAACGAGGCGACATAGGCCGCCGCCTGATCGCGGTCGATCGTCTCGGCGAAGGCGACGCGCATCGCCGGATGGGGCAGGAAAGCGAGCTCCATCGCCGGCGGCAAGGCGAACGGCGGCGCGCCGAAAATGAAGAACCCGCGCGCCTCGGGCAGGCCGGGCGCGAGTTCCAGCGCGAAATGGCCCCCCATGCTCCAGCCGACGAAATGCGCGTTGGCGAGCCCGACGGCGTCGATCGCGGCCCGCAGGCTCCGCCCCTGGTTCCTGAGCGAATAAAGCGCCGGGTCCTTTTTGTCGTCCGAGGCGCCGTGGCCGGGCAGGTCGATCGCGACCAGCCGGAAGCGTTCGCCGAGCGCCCCGTCGAGCTGCTTCGAAAAGGCGCGCGAGGACGAGGAATTGCCGTGGATCAGCACCGCCGCCGGCCCCTGCCCCGACAACTCGTGCGCCGCGATCCGGCCATCCGGCGTTTCGATCATGTGGGTCTTCATGGGCCATGCCTCCGGTTTTGCCAAGGCGGCAGGCTAGTCTGCCGCCCAGCGCCGCAAAAGGGCGGCACGTGGTCGCAATTCGGACGGGAATTTGACGGCGCCGCGGCGAGGTGAAATCATCATTCAAGTGTCGTTGACCGCATCGTCAATCAGCCTGGCGCCTCACCGGCTGGCCCCGGCAGCATGAACACGATCGAGGTGCGCGCGCGGGACGAGTAAGTTCCAAGCGGTGACTGTATAAACTGGATTAACCTCTATGGTTACTATAAAGTTATTTTTGGCTTCGTCTTCCGAGCTACACAGGATCGGAAGGAATTCAGATCTTCATCGATCGCGATCAAGGATCGTCGCCGCGTCTTCCTTGCGCTCGCAGTTTGGGAGGATTTTCTTGACATGGTGTCGCACCTCGCTTGCAGGACGAGTACGACAAGGAAATTCGCAAATGCGATATTTTTGTCATGCTCTTCTGGACGAAAGTCGGGCAGTATACCGAGGAGGAGTTCGAGACGGCTTTGGGGAATTCAAAGTGACGAACAAGGCCTTATATTCACCTATATCAAAGGCCAGGCGATGAGCGTCCCAGCGCGAACACGAAAGCTTTGAAGAGCCTGTGGGCGCTCCAGGAGAAATGAGCGCCTTGCGGTCACTTTCGCACCAACTACAAGAACGTCGATGCATTGAAATTCCAGTTCAATCGGCAGCTGGACAAGCTGGCGGCAAACGGATTTATTGAATTCAAGCTGGACGGGAACACGCCGCGGCGCCCGAAACGTGCATGTCGAGGCGACAATGACGGGCGGTGTCGCCGGCGTCGTCGGCGCGCAGAACGTTTCGATCCATTCCTTGAACGTCGGCGCGCCGAAGCCGCGCGACAAAGGCTGAAAGAGCGCCGCGCCGGACGCGCGACCCGCGGACATTGGGCGGATGAACGAGACCGCGATCAACGCGACACTGCAAGGCGGCGCGGCCGGCGTCGTCGGCGCGCGCTTCGTGCGGGTCGAGAACCTTTACCTCGGCGCGCCGCCGCCGGCGCCGCCCGCCGCCGGCCCCATCCCGCCCTGCCCCTATCCCGGCCTCGCCTATTTCGGGCCTTTGGACAGCGCGCGCTTCTTCGGCCGCGACGAGGCGATCCGTCGCTCGAACGCGCTGTCGCGAAGCGCAGCTTTCACCGCGCTGGTCGGCGCCTCGGGCAGCGGAAAATCGTCGGTCGTGCTCGCCGGCCTCGCGCCGAGGCTCGACGCTGAGGGCGGCTGGCGGTCGAGCTATTTCCGCGTCGGAACCGAGCCCGACAAGAATCCCTTCGCCGCGCTCGCCCGCGCCCTCGCGCCGCTCCTCGGCGAGGGCGACGTCGTCGACCGCATGACGCGCGCGCAAAAACTCGCCGCCAGTCTCGAAAGCGGCGACCTCGCGCTCGCGTAACGTCATCGCACAGTGCCGCGCCGCCAACCCCGGCAAGCGCGTCCTGCTCATCGCCGACCAGTTCGAGGAAGTCTTCACCCTCGTGTCGGACGAGGCTTTGCGCAATCGCTTCATCGACGCGCTGATCGACGCCTTCCCGGATCCTCCGCCAGGCGCGGCGCCGGACGTCTGCCTCGTCCTGACCTTGCGCGCCGACTTCTACTATGCGGCGCTCCGCTTTCGCCCGCTGGCCGACAAGCTGCAGGACCGCGTCGAAAACCTCGGGCCGATGACGCGCGACGAATTGCGCGAGGCGATCGTCAAGCCGGCTTCGGCCGTGCAGGCAGAGTTCGAGCCGGGATTGGTGGACGCGATTCTCGACGACGTCGAGAAGCGCCCAGGCTCCTTGCCGCTGCTGCAATTCGCGCTGCGCGAGATGTGGGGGCGTCTCGAAAAGCCGCTCATGACGCGCTCGCCTACGACGCGATCGGCGGCGTCGAGGGCGCGCTCGCCAGGCGCGCGCAGGCGATTTTCGATAGCGCGACGCAGCGCGGCGACGACGCCACGTCCGTCGCGCTGTTCCGCCGCCTGTTCACCCGCCTCGTCACTCTCGGCGAAGGCGCCGAGGACACGCGCCGCATCGTCGGCCGGGAAGAGCTCGGCCCGGACGCCTGGGCGCTCGCGCAGAAGCTTGCCGGCGAGGACAACCGCCTCGTCGTCACCGCGGCGCCGGCGGGGCAGGAGACGGCGGAAGTCGTCCACGAGGCGCTGATCCGCAACTGGCCGGCGCTGGTCGATTGGGTGAACCGCGACCGGGCGTTCCAGACGTGGCTGAGGCAATTGAAACCGCGCGTCGACGAGTGGCGCGCCAATCCATCAGACGAAGGGACGCTCTTACGCGGCGGCCCGCTGGCGGTCGCCGAGGACTGGCTCGTTCGGCGGGGCGGCGATGTCAACGAGGAGGAGAAAGCCTTCATTGCGGCGAGCGTCGCAGCGCGCGATGCGGAGAAGCGGAGGCCGAGGAGGACCTCAAACGGGAGCACGACGGCTCGCCGAGATGGCGGCAGCGCAGGCGAAAACGGGGCGCGCGCAGCAGGGCGCGCGTTGGGCGCTTGGGGCGATTGCGGCGGTCGTGGTTCTCGCGGCTGCTCTATTCGATGGGCAATACTCAAGCCGACTCTCGAACTAAAGGCCGGGCAGGCGCAACTGGCCGAGGCCCAATCGGCGCTCAAAGCCGGGCAGGCGAAGTTCGCTCATACGAACTGGCGCTCGAGGGGAGCCAAAAGAGCCTCCATCAAGCAACAATCCGCGGTGTCCGAGCTGCAACGATCGCTTGAATCCAAGCAGTTGGAGTTGAGACATCAACATGCAAATTTGCTCGGCGAACTCGCGAACGTCCAATGGGCGCAAGGCAATCCGGACGCGGCGCTTCGATTGCGGCGAAAGGCGCCGAGGACGATCTCGCGCTGCCGCCAATCTTGCGACCTCGCCGCGGCGTCGGCCTCGGTGGCAAGCGCATGGCCTCGCCTTCAAGCGGGAAGGGGCAGTGACCTCCGCCGCCTTCAGCCCCGACGGGTCGCGCATCGTCACCGCGTCTGATGACAAGACCGCGCGCGTCTGGGACGCCGCGACCGGCAAGGCGATCGCCGTCCTCAGCGGCCAAGGGCTAATGGTCTTGTCCTCCGCCTTCAGGGCAGCAGAGGGCCCGCGGCTATCCGCCGCCTTCAGCCCCGACGGGTCGCGCATCGTCACGGCGTCTGGACAACACCGCGCGCATCTGGGACGCCGCGACCGGAAAGCAGATCGCCGTCCTGCGCGGCCACGAGGCCCAGTGCTATCCGCCGCCTTCAGCCCCGACGGATCGCGCATCGTCACGGCGTCGGATGACAAGACCGCGCGCGTCTGGGACGCCGCGACCGGCAAGGCAGATCGCCGTCCTGCGCGGCCACGAGGCCCAGTGCTTCCGCCGCGTTCAGCCCCGACGGGTCGCGCATCGTCACCGCGTCTTGGGACGACGACCGCGCGCGTCTGGGACGCCGCGACCGGCAAGCAGATCGCCGTCCTGCAGCGGCCACGAGGATTGGGTCGTGGTCCGCCGCCTTCAGCCCGGACGGCTCGCGCATCGTCACGGCGTCGGAGGACAAGACCGCGCGCGTCTGGGACGCCGCGACCGGCAAGCCGATCGCCGTCCTGCAGCGGCCACGAGAAATGGGTCGTGGTCCGCCGCCTTCAGCCCGGACGGGTCGCGCATCGTCACCGCGTCTTGGGACGACGACCGCGCGCGTCTGGGACGCCGCGACCGGCAAGCCGATCGCCGTCCTGCGCGGCCACGAGGGCTCCGGTGTGCTCCGCCGCCTTCAGCCCGGACGGGTCGCGCATCGTCACGGCGTCTGAAGACAAGACCGCGCGCGTCTGGGACGCCGCGACCGGCAAGACGATCGCCGTCCTGCAGCGGCCACGAGAATTTGGTCTAGTCCGCCGCCTTCAGCCCCGACGGGTCGCGCATCGTCACGGCGTCCGAAGACAAGACCGCGCGCATCTGGGACGCCGCGACCGGCAAGCGATCGCCGTCCTGCGCGGCCACGAGGCTATTGGTCAATTCCGCCGCCTTCAGCCCCGACGGGTCGCGCATCGTCACGGCGTCGGAGGACAAGACCGCGCGCGTCTGGGACGCCGCGACCGCCAAGCAGATCGCCGTCCTGCAGCGGCCACGCGGGTTGGGTGACATTCCGCCGCGTTCAGCCCCGACGGCTCGCGCATCGTCACCGCGTCTTACGACAAGACCGCGCGCGTCTGGGACGCCGCGACCGCCAAGCAGATCGCCGTTCTGCGCGACCACGAGGGGTTGGGTCTGTTCCGCCGCGTTCAGCCCCGACGGCTCGCGCATCGTCACCGCGTCGGAGGACAAGACCGCGCGCATCTGGGACGCCGCGACCGGCAAGGCGATCGCCGTCCTGCGCGGCCACGAGGCTATGGTGAACTCCGCCGCGTTCAGCCCCGACGGGTCGCGCATCGTCACCGCGTCGGAGGACAAGACCGCGCGCATCTGGGACGCCGCGACCGGCAAGAGCATCGCCGTCCTGCAGCGGCCACGAAGCTTCGGTGAGTTCCGCCGCCTTCAGCCCGGACGGCTCGCGCATCGTCACGGCGTCCCGTGATGACAAGACCGCGCGCGTCTGGGACGTCCATTTCGCCACGATGCCGGTGAAGGGCCTCTCGACGAAGTCTGCCGACATCGCCTCGGCGGCCTCAGCACGATGACCCGCGACGAGATGCGCCTCGCCGGCTATCCCGAACTCGACGCCGCCGATCGACGTCTGCGCGCGCGGCCAGTGATGCGCGCGAGGCGCGCACTCCGTCCCTTCGTCACCGAAACCAATTCCGCCGGAAACGACTGAACACAAGAATTTCTATCATTCTTATCAACAGGTTGTTCAGCAAGCCATCATCTTCCGCCAAACAAATCCTTCCCAAAACCGCAATCGCTTGTTATCATCGTTCACAGTCGAGCCTGGTGATCGGAGGCAATCCATGGGCGTAGAGGGGATATGTTCAGCTCCCGCGGACGAGCGGGAGCCTGGAGCCGGAATGCGACCCGGCGGATGAGGCGTCGCCATGGGAGGAGGACTGGCGGGAGGCGACGCTCAAGCGTCTCGACGCCTGGATCGAGGAGCGGGAAAGGCTGATCGCCGAAATCGAAAGGCGGATCGAGGAGGTGGCGAACATCGCCTAACTGCCTGTCCGGCCTCGGCTCAGCCGGCGCCTTGCGAGACGCCGGGAAATGGCGCCGCAATGCCTTGACAAGATTGAATCCGCGCCGGGAAACGGTATGGCTCCGGCAGTCTTGGACCCACTAGATGTGGCGCCAGGGGCGCGCCACAGAGAGACCGGCTCCCGTCCGGACGCCGCTCAAGACGGCGGCGCAAGATGCCGGCCAAGGGGGGCGCGAAAAGGGACAGATTTTGGCGCCTAAGGTTTTGAGATCACTCGTGCGGTGAACGACTTTGTCGGGGGCCGCCCGCCCTCCGGGATTGCCGCGTCGCTTCGCCCGCAATGACGATGAACGCGACCCCGCCCCCTCACTTCCTTCCCTCCTCCTTCGCGAGATGCCCCGCCGCCCGCTCTCTGGCGATCAGGGCGGCGTGGTCGCGGGCGAGGAAGGTGTAGACCATCGGCGTGACGAAAAGGGTGAACAGCGTGCCGATCGCCATGCCGGCGAAGATCGTGACCCCGATGGTGAAGCGCGATTTCGCGCCGGCGCCCGAGGCCATCATCAGCGGCGCCATGCCGACCACCATCGCCGCCGTCGTCATCAGGATCGGCCTGAGGCGCACCGCGGCCGCCTCCTCGATCGCCTTGCGCCGCGGCAGGCCTTCCCGCTCCTGCAGTCGGTTGGCGAAGTCGACCATCAGGATGCCGTGCTTCGAGATGAGGCCGATCAAGGTGACGAGCCCGATCTGCGAATAGATGTTGATGCTGGCGAAGCCGAGAAAGCCGCCGACGTTGAGCGGCAGCAGCGCGCCGAACAGCGCGGTCGGCAGCCCGATCAGGATGATGAACGGATCGCGGAAGCTCTCGTACTGGGCGGCGAGCACCAGATAGATGACGATCAGCGCGAAGATGAACACGTAGACGAGGACGTTGCCCTCCTGCTCGTATTGGCGCGAGTCGCCCTGGAAGTCGTAGGAATAGCCCTCGGGAAAGATCTCCTTCGACTTCGCCTTGAGGAAGTCGAGCGCCTCGCCGAGCGTCCGCCCGGGAAACGGCACGCCCGACAGCGTCGCGGAATTCAGCTGCTGGAAGCTCGTCAGCGCGTTCGGCTGCACCTGTTCCGTGACGCTCGCCACCGCCGAGAGCGGCACGAGCTCGCCGTTGCTCGTGCGCAATTGATAGCGGGTCAGCCACTCGGGCGTCAGGCGGAACTCGCGCGGCGCCTGGGGAATGACCTGATAGGAGCGGCCGTAGAGGTTGAACAGGTTCACGTAATTGCCGCCGAGCATGGTGGCGAGCGCCGTGCCGACGTCGGCCATGTTGACGCCGATCCGGTTCGCCTTGTCGCCGTCGACCTTGAACTCGTATTGGGGCGTGTCGAACTTGAGGTCGACGTCGGTGAACAGGAAGAGGCCGCTTTCCTTGGCGGCCTGCTGCATCTTCAGCGCGACGTCGGCGAGCGTCGCGTAGTCGCCGGTCGTGCGGATGACGAACTGCATCGGCGGCCCGCCGGTCGAACCGGGCAGCGCCGGCGGCGAGAAGGCCTGCACCTGCGCGGTCGGCACGGCGAGGAATTTTGGCCCGAGTTCGGCCAGCACCTCTTTCTGGTTGCGCTTGCGCTCGTCCCACGGCTTCAGGAGAAGCCCGGCGAAAGCGGCCCGCACGCTCGGAAAGCCGTTGATGACGAAGTTGTGCGCCACCTCGGGCACCGCGCGCGCCTCGCTGAAGAGCTTCTGCGTCGCCTTCTCGGTGTAGTCGAGATTGCCGACCTGCGGCGTCTTGACGAGCGACAGCAGGATCCCCTGATCCTCCTCGGGCGCGAGCTCGCGGGGGGTCGAGGCGTACATGACCCCGGTCAGGGCGAGCACGCCGACCAGGATCAGGAGCGTGAGCGCCCGGAAGTTCAGCGTGCTGTGCAGCCGCCGCCGGTAGGCGTTGCGCAGCCCTTCGAACGTGCGGTCGACGAGACGGCCGAACCAGTGTTCCCCCATGTCGTGACGCAGGAGCTTCGAGCACATCATCGGCGACAGCGTCAGCGCGATGAAGCCGGAGACGATCACGGCGCCCGCGAGCGTGAAGGCGAATTCGCGGAACAGCGCGCCCGTCACGCCGGCGACGAAGCCGATCGGCGCGTAGACTGCGGCGAGGGTGATGGTCATCGCCACGACCGGCAGGGCGATCTCGTGCGCGCCGCGAATCGCGGCGTCGAAGGGCGTCATCCCATCCTCGATGTGGCGATGGATGTTCTCGACCACGACGATGGCGTCGTCGACCACGAGGCCGATGCCGAGCACCAGCGCCAGCAGGGTCAAAAGGTTGATCGAATATCCGAGCGCGAGCAGCGCGATCATCACCCCGACCAGCGACAGCGGGATGGTGACGATCGGAATGAAGGTCGAGCGTAGGTTGCCGAGGAACAGGAAGATGACGACGATGACGATCATGGCCGCCTCGGCCAGGGTCTTGGCGACCTCGTAGATCGAGGCGCGGATGAAGGCGGTCGAGTCGTAGGCGATCGTCGCCTTGAGGCCGACCGGCAGCTGGCTTTCGATGCTCGGCATGATCGCCCGCACGCCGTCGATCACCGTCAGAGGGTTTGCTTCCGGCGTGCCGTAGATGCCGATGAACACCGCCTTGAGCCCGTCGAACACCGACGAGGTGTCGGAGGTTTGCGGTCCGAGCTCGATCTTGGCGACGTCGCCGAGCCTGACCAGCGCGTCGCCGTGGGCGGCGATGACGAGCTTCCCGAACGCCTTGGCGCTGTCGAGCGAGGTCCGCGCGTCGACGCTGATCTGGGTATAGTCGCTTTTGACCTCGCCCGGGGCCGAGGTGAAGTTGTTGGCGGCGAGCGCGGCGCGCACGTCATTCGCGGTGACGCCGAGCGAGGCCATTTTCGTCGGGTCGAGCCAGATGCGCATGGCGAACACCTGGCCGCCCAGGATCTGCGCATTGGCGACGCCGTCGACGGTCTGCAGGCGCGGCTGCACGACGCGGGTCAGGTAGTCGGTGATCTGCGAGGCCGTCATCACGTTCGAATTGAACGAGAGATACATGAGCGCGTAGCCCTGCCCGGTCTGCTTGACGATCACCGGATCGTTGGCCTCGCGCGGCAGGAGGCCGCGAACCTGGTTGACCTTGGAGAGCGTGTCGGCCATCGCCCGGTCGGGATTGGCGTCGAGCCGCAGGTTGAGGGTGATGGTCGAGACGTTCTGCTGCGACGTCGAGACCAGCGTGTCGATCCCTTCGGCGCTGGCGACCGCCTGTTCGATCGGCGTCGTGATGAAGCCCTTGATCACGTCGGCCGCGGCGCCGGGATAGGTGGTCGTGATGGTGATCGTCGTGTTCGACGTCTCGGGAAACTGCCGGATCTGCAGCTTGAAGCCCGCCATGGCTCCGACGAGCAGGATGAGCAGGCTGACGACGCTCGCAAGCACGGGCCGGCGGATGAAGAGGTCGGTGAAGGCGTTCATCGGCGCGCGGTCACGGCTTCGACGTCACGGCGGGGGGCGGCAGCGCAGGCGTCTGATCGATCGTGACGGGCGCGTTGGCCTGCAGCTTGATCTGTCCGGCGGTCACCACCTGCTCGCCCGCCTGGACCCCCTCCTCGATCGCGATCCGCTCGCCGCGCGTCGCGCCGACTTTGACGAACCGCCGCTCGACGACGAGCCCACCATCGGCTGGAGGCGGCGCCGCGGCCGCCCCGCCGGAAGCGACTCCCGCGCCCGAATGCGCAGGCGCGGGCTTCACCACGAACACGTTGTCGCCGTAGAGGCTGTAGACGATCGCGGTCCGCGGCAGCGTCAGCACGTCGGCGCTCGCGCCGGTCGTGACCGTCAGATTGGCGAACATGCCGGGCAGCAGCTTGCGATCCGCGTTGGCGAATTCCGCCCGCGCCGTCACGTTGCGCGATTCGGCGCTGACGCGGGCGTCGATCGCCTTGATCTTTCCCTCGAACGTTTGGCCGGGAATGGCATCGACGGTCATGCTGACGCCCTGGCCGACGGCGAGCGTCGCCAACGCCTCCTCGGGCACGGGAAAGTCGGCGTAGATCGGATCGAGCTGCTGCAGCGTCGCGAGCGCCATGCCGACCGACGCAAACTGGCCGAGATCGACGTTGCGCAGGCCGAGCCGTCCCGAGAACGGCGCGCGGATCGCCTTCTGCGCGATCACGGCGCGCGTCCGCGCGACCGTCGCAGCAGCGGAATCGCGTGACGCGAGCGCGGAGTCGACCGTCGACTGCGGCGTGTTGCCGCCGGCGACCAGCATCTTTTGCCGCGCGAGCGTCGCGTCGGCGTTCTTGAGCTGGGCGAGGCCGTTGGCGAGGTCCGCCTGCTCGACCGAGTCGTCGATGTTGATCAGAAGGTCGCCGGCCTGGACGTCCCCGCCCGACTCGAAATGAATGGCGGTGATGACGCCGGCCGCCTGCGGCGCGATGGAAATGCCCTGATAGGCGCGCAGCGTCCCGATCGCCGTCAGTTGCGGCGGCCACTGCTCGATCCTGGCCGCTTCGACCGACACCGCCGTCGGCTTCGGCGCGAAGGCAGCGGCCATGAAGCCCTTGACCAGGTTCGGCTTGATGACGAACTGGAAATAGCCGAGGCCCGCCGTCAGCGCGGCGAGCGCGGCGAGAGTCACGACGAAGACGACCGGCCGGCGCACCTTGAGCGGCAACATCCGGATGCCGAGCAGCGCCGCGAACACGGCCGCGGCGGCGCCGAAGACGGTCGGAGAAGCCGGCAAATGCGCAAGACCGGCCTTCGCCGCGAGGCCGAGCGCCAGCGCCGCCAGGACCAGGAGAAGCAACAGCCAGTTCGTCACGCGTCTCATCGCAGCTCGTGGGTTGGGCCGGATCGCGCCGCCGCGTTCCGGTGGGGAGTGCTTTTAGTGGGGCCGAGGCGAACGCGCCAGAGCGCGCGGCGCCTGGAACTTTTCGCCCCCGTGCGATTCGGAGGACGAGGATGACCATGAAAATCTTGCTTGCCCGCCCGGCCTTGGAGCGGTCGCATGTTCTTTGAAAGCTGGGTCGGCGCTCATCTGCGCTCCATCCGGGCGGGAGAGCGGCGGCTTCTGCAGAACGATCCGAGACTCCGCGCCGAATCCGAGTTCGGTCTTGCGAGTCCCGATTTCGCGGATGGGGAGATAATGCCGACGCGATGCGCGGGCCCGGGGATCGGCGACAATCTGTCTCCCGCCCTTCGGTGGGCCGGCGTCCCGCGCGAAACGACCGAGCTTGCGCTCGTCGTTCAGGACCCGGACGCTCCGCTGCCCTGGCCGATCACGCATCTCATCGCCTTTGGGCTTGATCCGCATGCCGGCGGCGTTCCGGAAGGCGCGCTAGGGGCGCGACACGGCCCTGGGGTTCAGCTCGGCCGAGGGTCGTTCGGCCGGATCGGCTATCAAGGTCCGCGGCCTATCGCCGGGCATGGGCCCCACCGCTACGTTTTCCAGATGTTCGCGCTCAGAAAGCCGCTGAGGTTCGATTCCCCGCCCAAGCTGGAGGCGGTCGCGGCCGCCATGGCCGGATCCGTCCTCGCCCGCGCCAGCCTCATCGGGCGTTACGAACGCCTGTAGCCGCGTCTGGTCAGAAAGGCCGGACGTGCTATGGTTTGGCGGGCCACGTCAGTGGGGCCTGATTTCTTGGGAGGTGAATTCCATGTCCAAAACGCTCGCGCTCGCCGCTCTCGCCCTTTGCCTCGCCGGAGCGCCGACGCTCGCCTTCGCTGAAGACGCCTGCGCGACCCAGGCGACGGACAAGAAGCTCGCCGGCGCCGCCAAGACGAGCTTCATGACCAAGTGCGAAAGGACGGCCTGCGAGGGCCAGGCTGCGGACAAGAAGCTCGCCGGCGCTGCGAAGACCTCCTTCGTCAAGAAGTGCGTCACAGACGCCATGAAGATGTGAGCAACAGATTCCCCCCTCCCCGCTTGCGACCCGCTTGCGGGGAGAGGGCTGGGGTGAGGGGCCACGCCGAACGGCGGAGGTCCGCGTCGCCCCTCATCCGGCGCTTCGCGCCACCTTCTCCCCCGGAAGCGGGGAGAAGGGATTACGGGCGAGGCGGCGACGCTGTCGAAAACGATCGACTCCAGCAGGTTCCTTCATGCTCTTGCGCGCGATCGCCCTCATTCTCCTGGCGCTCGGCCTCGCGTCGCCGGCGCGCTCGGCCGACTCCTTCGTCATCGGCGTGATGAACGACGAGTCCGGTCCCTACGCGGATCTCGCGGGACCCGGCTCGGTCGAGATCGCCCGCATGGCGATCGAGGATTATGGCGGCTCGGTGCTCGGCAAGCCGATCGAGCTTCTCGTCGCCGACCACCAGAATAAGGTCGACGTCGGCCTCGCGATCGCCCGCAAATGGTACGACGAGCTCGGCGCGCGGGCGATCTTCGACATCACCAATTCCGGCGTCGCGCTGGCGATCCAGGCCTTGGCCAAAGAGCGCAACCGGCTCGTCATCTTCAATTCCGCCTCCTCGTCCGACCTCACCGGCAAGGCCTGCTCGCCGAACGGCATTCAATGGAACGCCGACAATTGGTCCAACGGCGTCGCGCTGATGCGCCTGCTCATCCGCCAGAAGCTCGACAGCTTCTTCTTCATCACCGCCGACTACGCCTTCGGCGCCTCGCTCGAGGCCGACGCCCGCGACGCGATCGCCAACGCCGGCGGAACCGTGGTCGGCGGCGTGCGCTCGCCCCTCAACACCGCCGATTTCAGCTCCTATCTGCTCGATGCTCAGGCCTCCAAGGCCAAGGTGATCGTGTTCGCCATCACCGGCGCCGATCTCTCGAACGCGCTGAAGCAGGCCAACGAGTTCAAGCTCGCCCCGGCGCAATATCTCGCGACGCCGATCACCTACTTGAGCGACGTCAACGCGATCGGGCTCGGCGTCGCGCACGACCTCACCTTCATGCAGTCCTGGTACTGGGACCTCAACGATGAGACGCGCGCTTTCGCCAAACGCTTCTACGCCCGCCGCCAGCGCATGCCGAACGACAACCAGGTCGCGCTCTATTCGTCGGTCCGCCATTATCTCAAGGCGGTCGCGAGAGCGGGAACCGACGAGGCCGGCGCGGTGACCAAGGCGATGCGCGACGCCCCGATCCACGACGTCTTCACCGACAATGGAACGATCCGCGCCGACGGACGGGTGCTCTACGACCGCTATCTGATGCGGGTGAAAACGCCGGTCCGACTCGAAATACCCGTGGGACTATCTGACGGTCGTCGCCAAAATTCCGGCCGCGGAGGCTTTTCGGCCGCCAGGCGCAGGAGGTTGCGCGCTCGAGGCGCAGTAGCGGCGGCTTAGCCCTGATGATTTCGTCTGCTCGAGCTCTTCGCCCCAATCACTGTATCGCGCTGATGCCGCCGTCGAAGAGGACTCCGCGGAGCTGGTTGATCAGCGCGATGAACCTTAAATCTCAATTCACGCAGCCGCTCTAGTTTATGGGGCGATGCGGATCCTGTCCCTTAATGAGCTGCTGAATGCTCTGGCCTAGGCCGCCGACCCTGATTCAACTGCAATATCGAGCAGACGCAAGGAAAGTTTCGAGGGACTAGTGAAATGCCGATTCCGCCGCAGCTAGAAGATAAGGGGGTGGAGATTGGCGAAGTCTCAGCTCCAATGGTCGAGATCGGCGATCTGCGCCGCTTGTTTGAGGAAGCTCGGAAAAGCGAGTATGAGGCACGACAAGGCCTCGCCGTTCTCATCGAGATCCTTAATTTGCTGCCGGTCGGCGTAAAGTTGCAAGGCAGTGATGGCAGGTTTTTACTTTTGAATGAGGCTGCGGCGATTGAAATCGTCGATCCAAGAGGAGTGTCGACCGACGCTTCACGTTTGACCGAATTCATCACAGAACAATTGAGCCAAGGACACTGCAAGCGGTTCGCTCTGCAGAGTCGAGTCCGACGGTCACAGAGAAACGCCTCTCTGGCCGCCTTGGTGAACGTGGTATATTGACCATACACAATTCCGTCTGCTTCGGCACCGAGGATCTACTTCTGTCAACGTCTCTCGACATTACTGATCGAAAACAGATCGAGCAGAAATTGGAGCAGCGCGCGAACTTCGACGAATTGACTGGGCTACCTAATCGCTATCATATTCGGAAACATATCGAACTTCTTCTCGCCCAGCCTACCGGTCGCTTTGCCCTTGCGTTCATCGATATAGACAATTTCAAAGAGATCAATGACTACTACTCCCACGCGACTGGCGATAAGCTGCTAATAAAAATAGCAGAACGCATTTTGGATAATATCCGCTCTAGTGATGTTCTGGCGCGTATCAGTGGGGATGAATTCTTGCTGCTGGTTAGCCCGATAGATCATGACGGAGAAGTTGCAATCATAAACAAGAATTCTAGACGGTATGAAGGCGCCATTCTTTGTCCAGGGAGCTGAAATATATTCAACGGCTTCAATTGGAGTAAGTATCTACCCGGAGCATGGCCGCGACTATGAGACGCTGTGTCGCAATGCAGACACCGCAATGTACCAGATCAAAAGAGGCGCCAAAGGCGGCGCTGCGCTGTTCGATCCCAAGGTCAGGCAATTAGGGACCGACCGCATGCAGGCCGAGCAGCAGTTGAGGCGGGCTATCCAGGATCGTCGAATTCCGTTGCGCATTCCAGCCAAAGGTCGATATGACCACGGAAGAGGTTGTTGGCGTCGAAGCGCTCATTCGATTGCTCGGCGAAGAGGGGGAAATCCACGGTCCGAGTTCGTTCGTCAAACTTGCGACCGAGCTCGGACTCCTCGACGAACTTATTCATTTAGTAGTTTGCCAAATTTCGGGAATCGATCGATCTGATCAATGAAGCGTTCGGACCGGACGCGACGATCAGATCAATATCGCAGCGAATCAGGCTTCCAACGTCGATTTTATGCATTCATTTGTTGAAACGCTGAGAGAGACCAATTTTGCGCACCGTTTCATTGTCGAGGTGACAGAGGATGCATTTCTCGCTAAAAGTCGCTTCCAATTGCAAATTCTGCCGATGCTGCGTCAAAACGCGGTGCGCGTTTCAATAGATGATTTCGGGACCGGGTATTCGTCTCTGTCTGCGCTCGCGGACATCACGGCTGACGAGATCAAGATGATCGCTCTTTCATTACACAAATTCAAGGCGGCCACGCAATGAGCATCCTAAGAGCGATTGAATCCCTAAGTCTGCGCTCGGAATGACAGTCGTTGCCGAGGGCGTGGAAACCATTCAAGAACTAGCCTATCTGCGAACCGCTACAAGAATTCGCTACGGACAAGGGCATTACTTCGCGAAACCGATCTTTCTGAATGATTTCAAATCGACGAAGCGCATTGTGGGCGATTTACGCAAGACAATTGGAAGACGTTCATTGGCAAGGGAGCGCGTGCTCTATCGAAAACGCCGATAGGGTTGGCTCCTCGCTGAAAGGAGTGGGTAAGTCGGAATTTGGGGGCGGGTTAGTGATCGCTCAGGGGGGATCGCATTTAGCCTGGGGGGATGCAGGACACCGATCTTTTCCAGTTGGCCCTTGGTTTTTCGTCGCCGTGGACGGTGACGCGCAGCGAGTTCGACGCGGTGGACGGTCGGCTCGATTTATACGTTGATTTTCCGCGGGGGAGTCGGTTCGCCTGTGCCCAGTGCGGGCGCGACGGGTGCGCGGTTCATGACACGAAGGAGGAGACCTGGCGGCATCTGGATTTCTTCCAGCATCGCACGCTGTTGCACGCGCGCACGCCGAGGGTGACGTGTCCGGAGTGCGGCGTGCGCAAGGTGGCGACGCCGTGGGCTCGCGCGGGATCGGGTTTCACGTTGCTGTTCGAGGCCTATGTGCTGGCGCTGGCCAAGACGATGCCGATCGCCAATGCGGCCGAGCGGCTCGGCGAGCACGACACGCGCTTGTGGCGCATCGTCGAACACTACGTCTGGCGGGCGGTGGAGAAGCTGGATTTGTCGCGGGTGCAGCGCATCGCCGCCGACGAGACTTCGGCGCGGCGCGGCCACGACTACATCAGCCTGTTCGTTGACATGGCGCGGCGCAAGGTCGTCTACGTCGCCGACGGCAAGGACGCGGCGACCGTGAAGGAATTCGCGGATTTCCTCGAGGCGCATGGCGGCCGGCGCGAGGCGGTGACCGACGCCAGCATCGACATGGGGGCCGCATTCGAGGCGGGGATCAAAGAGAACTTGCCGAACGCCGAGATCACGTTCGACAAATTTCACGTCATCAAACTCGCCAACGATGGCCGTCGACCAGGTGCGGCGCGAGGAGGCGCGGAACAACTTCCAGATCAAGGGCCGGCGCTACATCTTCCTGAAGAACGTCGATCGTCTGACGCAGGAGGAAAAGGAGGCGCTGTCTCGGTTGGAAGCGCAGAACCTGGACACCATCCAAGCGATGCAGATCCGCATGAACCTGCAACAGCTGTTCACGATGAGCCTCAAATCGGCTCTCGACCGCTGGAACGCCTGGGTTCAAGTCTGCGACCTCGCGCCGATGAAGAAGCTGGCCAAGACGATCACCGCCAAGTCGGAAGGCATCCTCAGATCGATCGCCACCGGCCTTTCCAATGGCCCCCCGGAGGCGATCAACGGCAATGTCCAGGCCGCCAAGCGCAAGGCCAAGGGCTACCGAACCAAACGAAACCTCAAAGCCATCGTCTACCTCATCGCCGGTGACGTGCTCGCTAATTCACCGATTTGAAATAGCAACGAGCCATAGGGTTTTCTAGGAAGACTTCCGATTAGGGTGGGCATTAAAATGGCCGAGGTCTATTTTGTAAGTCCAAACTTGATAGAAGCTGGGAACTCCTCGCTCGGCTTCTCGGAACCCGACCTTTGCCTTCCTGTGACGCCACGCCAGCGCTCAACGACGGCGGCCAATGAATTTTGTCCTCCATCTAAATGTAAATCCACCCCACTTTCAATACCGACCAATTCGCTCTTGGGCAGCGTCTCAGCGGTCAGTTCCTTGAGCCGCAGCCGCGTCGGCAGGGCAACTCCCTCGCCAAAGGCAAAGACCTCGCCGGTCCCCAGCGAGGGTAGAAAGGACAGAAGATCTGCGGCCGTGTCCGAAATCGCCGAGCGCAGGAGCGCCTGGTCGCGGTCATTGGTCATCCGCATGGCGAATAGCGTACTGCACTGAGACAGAATGGTCGGGTCGAGTTCGGCCGGTCGCTGTGAGACTAGGCCAAGAAACACGCCGTATTTGCGGCCTTCCTTAGCGATACGGGAAATTGCTCGCCTGGTTGGACCAAAGCCAATTCCGGTATCGGCCGACATGTAGCGGTGAGCCTCCTCGCAAATCAATAGCAGCGGATTGGCGCCATTGCTCCATATTCCCAGGTCAAAAGCCATGCGAGCAACCACGGATACGACAGCATCGACCACCTCTGAGGGAAAGCCTGCCAGTTGAATGATAGTTATCTGGACTCTGTCTGCAGGCTGCCGAAAGATCAATCCCAATATTTCCGCCATTGTGTCTCCGCCGATATTAGCCTTTTCAAATATGAAGCCATAGCGAGGATCATTGCTGACGGTTTCAATGCGTGTCATGAGCTTCTGATACAGTATCCGAGACGAGCGGTTTTCAAGCTTGCCCATCCGCTCATCGAGTAAGGAAATGAGGTCGGCGACGCGGTAGGGCATCGGGACATCGACTGTGTACCGGATATTCGTAGCGTCCGGGCGCTTGATAGCCAACCGGCCGGGCGTCAGGCCAACCTGGGAATAGTTTGCTTGGCGAGGGGAATGATTTCCGCCAGAGCTCAATCTCTTCGTGAGGCCTGGGCGCTCTCAAAAAAGATGTCGACGATTTCTTCGAAATTGAACAGCCAAAATTGAAGTTTCATGTTACGCGGGCTTAGCGGGAGTGCTCTGTCCCGGAAACATGGACGATACTCGTTGTGAACGTCCAGGACGAGAACGCGAAGGTCAGGGCGCACTACAAGGGTTTGCTGAATAATTAGGGCAACCGCGCTCGATTTGCCGACGCCAGTTGTCCCGAGCACGGCAAAATGTTTGCTCAGCATCTCGTCGGCATCGATATAGGCGCCTATTTCACTATCCTGCTGTAGGTGTCCGATCTCCATAACTGTCGGCCCAGAGATATTAAAGATCAAATGCAGTTCTCTGGGGCCAACGAGTGTTACGGAATTGCCGATGGCGGGATAGTCGGTGACGCCCCGGCGGAAGTACGCTGACGAAGAAGTGTAATTTTGGATTTCGCCGATGATGTCGAGAGTCGCGACACTGACGTGGTCCTGATCGCCGCAATCGGCCCCGGATTGCAACGAAACATCTGTGACCATGCCAATTAACAACGCTGTTCCGGCATATATTCCAAAGAACTTGCCAACTGTAACGCGAGAGGGTTCTTCTTTGCTTTGCGCAGGTTTTACCAATAGGCCGACGGAGGCTTTCGAGCCGCGGATGGCAATAACAGAGCCAAGGGGACTCGCCTTATGGTCCAAACTCATAACCGCCACTTCTCATAAACAAATGGTTGCAAGATCGTGTCGATCACCTGCTTCTGAAGCCGCGGATGATCCGAGCGGCTGCGAGCACAATCTTTATGGGCGCCGATTTCCTTAAAATTTGTTGAGTAGCCATCCCTGATTTTAAGTGTCGAGAGCATTTTCGCAACTCGTGATTGGCTTTTGGGTTCCAGTGGACGTCGCCACCCAAATTTCGGGCCGGTCGCGCTAATCGGACTGCTTGATCAGTATTTCACCGCGTTCGATGAGATCATGGCGCGACAAAAGCTGAAGACGGTTGGCCGCCGGCAAGCCACGCGCCCGCAAGCCACGCGCCAGCGTCCCGCCCAATCTTGCCGGGAATGCCCGACTTGTCCGCCGATCAACGCCATTCCCTCCGCACGCGGCGCCTTCGCCAGGCGCGTTGCGTCTTCAACAACGGAGCGTCAACGCTCGACGTGACGCTTCGTGACGTCTCGGCGCGCGGGGCTCGCGTTGTCGGCAATGGTCTTGCCTCTCTGCCGCGCACCTTCGAGTTGCGGATTCTCGAAGGCGACGGCATCAGCGTCTCCTCGGCCCGGCGCGCCCGCCTCATGTGGACGGATGGCAGGACCGCGGGGCTCGAGTTCATCGAGTGAAGGAAGCGCATTCGCGATCCATTCCCTTCACGCAGTCAGTGACCTTGCAATCACTTCGCCGTTGCGGCGGGATGATCGACCATCCAGATTTCCGAGATCGAAGCCACCGCCACGATCATGATTAACGTGATTATTACGTGCCACGACCGTCTTTACTTTTTTGCGGCGCGGTGTCGTGGCCCCCGGGCCCCGGCGGGGTGCGACTTTTTTTAGCCGCCCTCACCCGAGCCAGCAGCGCGGCCCGGGGCCGCGACGGCCGGCGGGATTGGCGTATTCGCATTTGTCGATCGAAAGGCATCCGCAGCCGGTGACACGACCGTCTTTACCTTTTTGGGCCGTTATATGATGTTTCCGTACGGCCCGCCTCGCCTGCATCGCCGTGCCCGGTAGGCGCGGACGCAAACCCCGGGGGAGACGGACGGCGCTCCGAGGCACAGGGTAAAGGCGGGTGTGTCATCGTGGTTCAATATTCCGGCCGCGGAGGCCTTCCGGCCGCCATGCGCCGGCGGTTGCGCGCTCGCGAGACAGTAGCGCGAGCCCTGGATTTCATCGGTGGAAGAACGGAAAGATGGCGGCGATCCAAGGAGCGGCGGGCGCGAACGCGGGGCGCGCCGGCGTGGGCAAGATCGTGCTGGCGAGCCTCGTCGGCACGACGATCGAATTCTACGATTTCTACATCTTCGGCACGGCGGCGGCGCTGGTGTTCGGCGCCATGTTCTTCCCGAAATCCGCGCCGGAGACCCAGACGCTCAACGCCTATCTGACCTTCGGCATCGCCTTCCTCGCCCGGCCGGTCGGCTCGTTCCTGTTCGGCCATTTCGGCGACCGGATCGGGCGCAAGTCGACCCTCGTCGCCACCATGCTGACCATGGGCCTCGCGACCACCCTGATCGGCGCCTTGCCGGGCTATGCGACCGCCGGCGTGCTCGCGCCGTGGCTGCTCGCCGTCCTGCGGTTCCTCCAGGGCGTCGGCCTCGGCGGCGAATGGGGCGGCGCCGCGCTGATCGCGGTCGAAAACGCCCCCGACGGGCGGCGCGCCTGGTTCGGCATGTTCCCCCAGCTCGGGCCGCCGATCGGCTTCTTCATCGCGACCGGCCTCTTTCTCCTCCTCCTCGTCGCGTTCGGCGAAAAGGCCTTCGTCGACTGGGCGTGGCGCATCCCTTTCCTCATGAGCGCCGTGCTGGTCGCGATCGGCCTTTACGTGCGGATCTCGCTCGAGGAGACGCCTGCCTTCAAGGCGGCGCTCGCCGAGGATTCGCGGGTCGCCGTGCCGCTCGGGGCGGTCCTGAAGAGCCACTGGCTGCCGCTCATCCAGGGCTCGCTGTCGATCGTCGTCTGCTACGCCCTGTTCTATATCGCGACGGTCTATGCGCTGGGCTACGGCGTCCGGGCGCTCGGCATAGCGCGCGTGAACTTTCTCGAGATGCTGTGCGTCGCAATCCTCTTCATGGCCGTCGCGACGCCGGTTTCGGCGGCGCTGGCCGACCGGGTCGGCAGGCGGCCCGGTGCTGCTTGCCGCGGCCGCCGCGGCCTTCGCGGTCGGTCTTGCGATGCCGGCGCTTCTGGCGCAGGGCGAGGCCGGAGTCCTCGCCTTCCTCGTCGCCGCGCTCGGCGTCATGGGCCTGACCTTCGCGCCGCTCGGGGCGCTGCTCCCCGAATTGTTCCCGACGCAAGTGCGCTACACCGGGGCGGCCGGCACCTACAATCTCGGCGGCATTCTCGGCGCCTCGTTCGCCCCCTCGCTCGCCCAGGTTCTCGAGGCGAGCGGCGGCGTCGCCTGGGTCGGCTATTACATCGCCGCCGCCGCCGTGATCAGCTTCCTTGCGGTTTACACCATGCGCGAGACGCGCCACGACGCCGGGGGGTAGAGCAAGAGCGCATTCCTTCGCGAGCTTTGCACGAGCTTTGCTGGGGAAGCAACTGTGAAGTTCGGCGTAGCCCGGTGCTCGGCCGGGCTCAAGGCTGGCGCTGCGCGCCGCCGCCTTCGGCGGCTTCGGCCTTGACCCCGTCCGCTCACCGGTCTTTTTGGCATCCATGCAGTCGGCGCGATGCGCCGCCCGGCGGCCCCGCGAAGCCTCGCTCATGCGGCGGCTCGAGTTCGGTGGATTCCAAGTCTGATCGCGCGCGAGCATGGTGTTCAAGATCACGATCAGCTTGCGCATGCAAGCGATCAAAGCGACCTTGGCTTCCTTGCCCTTAGCGCGCAGGCGTTGGTAGTAGGCCTTGAGCACCGGGTTGTGCTGGGTGGCGGCGCCCATGACCGGCATATAAAGAAGATTGCGGAGCTTGCGTCGTCCGCCCTTGATGCGGCGCACGCCTTTGCGCTCGCCGCTGTCGTCGTCGTAGGGCGCGGCGCCGATGAGGGCGGCGGCGGCCTCGTTGGAGATGCGTCCGAGCTCGGGCGCCCAGGCGATCAGGCCGGCGACCGCTTGATCGCCGAGCCCCGGCACGCTGTCGATGATTTCTGCCCGTCGCGCGAACGCCGGGTCGGCTTTGATCTTGGCGGCGATGGCGGCGTCGAGCTTGCGCAGCTCGGCCCGCATCGCCTTGGCGATCGCGCCGAGCGCCTTGGCGACGATGGCCGGCGGGCCATGCTCGCCCTGCTGAGCGAGCCGCCCTTCCAGATCTTTCAAGGCGGTCCGCGCCTGGACCAGCCGGTCGACCTCCTCGCGCGCCGGATCGGCCGTTTGGGCCTCGCGATCGGAGAACGTCTCGGCGAACCAGGCGATCGTCTCGGCGTCGATCGGGTCGTTCTTGGCCAGCCGCCCGGCCGCCTTGGCAAAGCAACGAACCTGTTTCGGATCGACGACAAGGACCTCGAGGCCGGCGGCGCGCAGCGCTTCCGCCCAGCTCCGCTCATAACCGCCGCTCGCCTCCATCACCGCCCGGCCGACCCGGTGCGCGTGCAACCACGCCGCCAACTCGGCCTGGCCTTCCGGCGCGCTCGACGCCGACAGGCGCCGCCCCGCCGAGCGAATGCAGGCGTCGGCTTTGCTCTTTGCAACATCGAGGCCGACAATTCGCGTCTTCTCTGGCATACTCCCACTCCCTTCCTTGCTCGTGCGGGCTCTCACGCCCATGCAACTGTTCGGGTTGAGGAAGACGCCAGACCTGTCCCTCGCTTCCCCGCAGGTTTCAGCTGTGGTGGCCACGGGCTCAGGTCCGGCGACGGGCGGTTGCTTGGACAACCGCCCGTTCGCCGACTCTCTCACAATTTGCGGACACAAGGTGGCCCGGTGTTCGGACCGGATAGATAGGTGACAGAACGGACCGGAAAGATGGGTGACAGTTCTCTGTCGGCTGGGAGGACCAGCCGATGCCCTGGCGAGAGAGCTGTGCGATGGACGAGCGGATGCGTTTCATTGTCGATTGCCGATCGAACGAGTGGACGATGACGGAGCTTTGCGAGCGCTACGAGATCAGCCGGAATACCGGCTACAAGTGGCTCGGGCGTTATGAATTGGAGGGGCCGGCGGGCTTGGCGGAGCGGTCGCGGGCTCCGGCGTCGCACGGCCGTGCGACGCCGGAGCATCTGGCCGAGGCGATCGTGGGTCTGCGGCGCGAACGTCCGACCTGGGGGCCGCGCAAGATCGTCGCCAAGCTCAAGGCGCGCCAGCCGGAGGCGGACTGGCCGGCGCCTTCGACGGCCGGCGAAATCCTGAAGCGGGCGGGTCTGGTGTGCGCCCGGCGCTTGCGGAGGCGGGCGCCGCCGCGGCTTGGCGAATTGACCGCGCCGCAATACGCCAACCATGTCTGGAACGTCGACCACAAGGGTTGGATTCGGCTCGGCGACGGCTCGCGGGTCGAACCGTTGACGATGACCGATGGGTTCAGCCGCTATCTGATCAGCGTCTCGGCCACCCAGCACGGCGCATGACGAAGCCCGGCCGCTGTTCGAACGGGCTTTCCGGGAATACGGCTTGCCGGCGACGATCCGCTCCGACAACGGCGCGCCCTTCGCCTCGACCGGCATATCCGGACTGACGGCGCTGTCGGCCTGGTGGATCAAGCTGGGCATCCGTCACGAGCGGATCGATCCCGGCCATCCTCAGCAAAACGGCCGGCACGAACGCTTTCATCTCACGCTTCTGGAGGCGATGACGCCGCCCGAACCGGACCTGGCGGCGCAGCAGCGGCGCTTCTCGCATTTCGCCCGCGACTATAATGAAGAGCGGCCGCATGAGGCGCTCGGCCAGCGCACTCCGGCCAGCGTCTATCAACCCTCGGCGCGCCCGATGCCCGAGCGGCTCGCCGAGCCGGACTATCCGCCCGAGGCGGCGGCGCGCAGGGTGCGCTCGAACGGCGAAATCCGATGGCGGGGCGATCTCATCGCCATCTCGACCGCGCTCGCGGGCGAGGCCGTCGCGGTCGAGGAGACCGAGGACGGTCAATGGCTGGTCCGCTTCTACGACACGCCCATCGGCCTGATCGATATGGACAAGAAAAGACTGCGCCGCCTCGCCGTCCCCGCCGGCGGGGACGGCGAGGCGCAAGACAAGACCAAACCATGAACGACTGTCGCCCATGTATCCGGTCCATTTTGTCACCCATCTATCCGCTGGACACCGAAGGGCCGGATGGGGTGTGCCGCGCAAGTATGGCAGGAGGCGGAGTTCGCACTGACGTTCGTGCAATCCGACTCACGGTTGAAGCAGCGGGCCATACCACCATCCGTCGCTCCGCGCCACCTTGTCCCCGCAAGCGGGCAGAAGGGACTATCGGCGCCCCGTCGCGAACCGACAGGGCTTTCGCAAGTGTTTCAGCGACTTAGGCGAGATGTGGTGCGGTCAAGAGTTATGTCACTTTCGCGGATTTCCGGGCGAAATCGCCAAGGTGGGGGATTTTCGTCCCCTTTGAAATGCTTAGGGTTTCTTTGGTCGGCCCCCCCACCATCCGCCGGCGGCTCGTGCAGTTGCAGTGCAATGGACCGCCTCTAACCAGACCGAATGTTGCACGACCTCTTCTGTGGGCGGGCAGAAATGCAACCGTCTGCTCCGGAAGCAACACTTCAAAAACGACACTCAAGCGAGAATTGGTCGAGATGCCAGTCTCGGTCGACTGACACCCCAGCAAGAGCGTCCAGTCTCCATACTCACGAATCCCCTCATTCTTGATCGACTCGAAATTGCCTGGATTGGCGAGTCAGCCCGTGGCCGGTTCACGAATTAGCCGGGCGGGGGCTCATGCGCAGGTCGATCGAGCGGGTGGGATTGGTTCATGAGTTTGTAGAGCGCACGTTTTCGGGGAGCTTGCACGCCAAGCGCATTCTTTCGCTGGCCAATGGGACGTTGGGGGTTCTGACGGGGGCGTCGTTGGCCGTTTCGCTCATCGGGCATGCGCTGGCGCAAGCGCGCGGTCTTTCGGACAGACACGCGATCAAACAGGTCGATCGTCTGCTGAGCAACGCCGGGGTCGTCGTCTGGGACCTGTTCGCGCCGTGGGTTCGCGAGGTCGTGGGCCAGCGCAAGGCGATCGTCGTGGCGATGGACTGGACCGATTTCGACGCCGACAATCAGGCGACGCTGGCTTTGAGCCTGATCACGCGTCACGGCCGGGCGACGCCGCTCCTGTGGCTGACGGTCGACAAGGACGAACTGAAGGACCAGCGCAACGACTTCGAGGACCTCTGCCTGACGCATTTGAAGGCGATCCTGCCCGAGGGCGTGGCGGTGACGATCCTGGCCGATCGCGGCTTCGGCGACGTCAAACTGTTCGAATTCCTCGACAGCCTCGGTTTCGGCTACGTCATCCGCTTTCGCGGCAACGTCCATGTGACCGCGGCGGACGGCGAGACGCGCCTGGCCGCCGACTGGGTCGGCAAGAAGGGCGCGCCCGCCTTCTGCGCGGCGCCGAACTCACCGCCGCCCGCCACAAGGTCGGCGCGGCGGTCTGCGTCCACGCCAGGGGCATGAAGGAGGCTTAGCATCTGGCCGCCAGCGATGCGGCCGCGAGCGCCGCCCAGATCGTCTGTGACGTAGGCGTTGACGACGGCGAACCAGTAGCGCCGGATATGCGGGTGGGAAGGGTATTCCAGGAAGGTCAGCTTATCCCCCAACGACTCCTGCGCGATCTTGATGGCGGAAGCGACAAAGGGCCAGCCCTCCTTGCTGAGGGCGTATTTGAACGATCTCAACACCAGCCGCTCCTCGATGTCCTTGGGCAACGGGGCGCTTGGGAAGTTGGGCCAGGGCGAGTTGGCCCAGGCCGCCAGCGCCACCACCTCCTTGGCGAAGCCCCACAGCATTTGATCCTCTTTGCGCGCCTCGGCCTTGAATTTCTTCCCGGCCTCATCTGCGGCGATCGCGGCTGCGGCTACTGCGTCCTCGCCCTCGGCCTTCGCGGATTTCGCGGCCTTGGTAGCGGCCTTGGCGACTGCATCGTCTTCGCCGGCCGTCCCGTACAGGATGGGAGGTTTGGCGTTGTCCCGCATGTTCCTCAACATGGACCGCATGATTTTCTTATAGTCGTTCAGGACCTTGGGCGCGGGTTCGCCGATGCGGAGCAAGCAGACGACCTTGCCGTCAATCTTGGTGGTCCGGGCCACGAACGGCGGCTTCTTGATGCGCTCAATCAGCTTCCATTGCGAGATACCCAACGCTTCAAAGTAGTAGGACTGCGGCCAAGCGGCCCACAGGAAGCCGTCGAACTCGTGTGGCGCTTTGGTAATCAGGTCCTCAACCAGTGCGACTAACGCCTGGTCGGACAATTTCTTCTTCGGCATGGCGCTCTTCCTTGGGCTGAGCGCCACGAAGCCCTATGGAGACCTGCCAGACCGCGCCTCCGGTGACGGCGTCCAGCGCGACGACTGCATTGTCTTCGGTCGCCACGATGACCAGCCCACGCGCCGCGCCTGGCGGACGCCAGTAGAGCGGCTGCGCATGGACGTTGCCCGGCACGCGCCCGTCAAACGCCGCATCCCGCTGCATATCGGCAGCGCGTGCCCAGGTCAGGCCGGGCACGACTAGTGCCCGCTGCGGGCCGCGTCGGTATGGTAGGTCGGGACGGTTGGATCGTTGTCCGCCGCGCGCGCCGGCGCACACAGAAAGATCGAGGCAGCCAGGGTGGCGAAGAAACGCGCATCGCGAAATCTCCCGAGCGGAGACCGACCGGCAGAACTTACAATCCAGACTATTCCGAAAGCTCGTCCCAGGCCACCCGATCGTTGCCAACTGCCTTTTGTCCCCACTGCGATTGCCCCCTCGGCGATCTAGACTCGGATCGCTCCTTGCCGAGCCGCTCGATCAGTGGCACACGCTTGTGGCGGTCGGCGGAGGCGCGCTTCAGCTCTGCCTTGCAGAGCGGGGAGTAGCGGCGATGTCCATCGACCAGGGCAGCGCCGAGTTGCACCAAATCTGGCGCGCCGGGGGGCCGAGCTCGCGCCGTTGACGGATCGCCCCGAGGCGGATCGAAAAGATCACAGGGTTCACAGGGTCCGCTGCGTAAATCGGCGAGCCGCAATCTGGGCAGAACGCCTGAGCGCGCTTGTTTCCGCTCTCGGCCACTTTCACGTAGACCTTGGGCTCGCCGCGAATGTCGAAGGTCTCGGCGCGGGCGGACGCGACGGCGCGGTAGGGCGAACCCGACAGCGCCTGGCAGTCGAGGCAATGGCACACCGCCACCGTCCCCGGCTCGACCTCCGCCTCGAATGAAATCTGGCCGCAATGACAGCCGCCGTCGATCTTCACGCGCCTCTCCCCAACCGACATTCGCCGGATAAGCCACCAGCGTGGCCGGAAATTCAGCCCGTTCTGTGGTCTTGTCAAACGTGAGACGAGCCCGCGCGGAAGGTCAAGGGGGGTTAAGGCCCGAGCACACTGCCGGCTACCGGAGGTGCCACGCACGCCTCAACTCATTCGCGCTGTGAATTTGCATTGCAGGGGTGCTGACGTTCGATTTGATGCCTCGCGTGGCCTCGCCTGCCGTTCCGGGCGCTTGAGCCTAACCTTGCGATTTGGCTCAGCGCGCGATGAGCCTCGCCGTACCGGGGCCGCCGCCCCTTGGCGTCGTCGGGAGGCGGCTTTCTCCCGGCTCACTGCTAGCGCGAGGCGCTCGCGCCAGATGGTCTCCAGATTGACGATCGTCTGCGGTCGCCGTTTCGCGATCAGGCCGCGCGGCCCATCTTGGACAGCCATTCGGCTTCGTTGAGCGGCGTCAGGTGGATCGGCACCAAGCCGGCGCGGCTCAACATGAAGACGTCGGGGCCGACCGACACCGTAATGCTGTCGCGTTCGTTGATCATGCTGCAGAACTGCTGGAACTCGTACGAAACCCGGACGGTCTCGACAAACGCCTCGCCTAGGAGCCTGTCTGCTTAGTCCTGATGCGATGGGCATTTGAAACATGGAAGCGGAGTTTGCGGCGCCCGGTATGCTGCGTTGGTCGGCTTGCCGGGTTCATCCGGCTGCGAGGCGGACTTCGGGCAGAGTCCACCCTTGGGCGAGCTTCAGAATATTGTGGGCGACGCAGACGAATCCCCATTCGGAAGCCACCTTTTCGACGCCGCGCAGCAGGAACTGACGAAAGCCGCGCGCTTGCTTGATCTGGCCGAACACCGGTTCGGGCAGCTGCTTCCTCAACCGATAGGGGCTGGCGTGGCCGCCAGCCTTGATTTTCTCTCGCATGGCGGCGATGCGTGCGCTGCCCCCTTCTCCTGCGCTGGCGTGCTTGGCCCGCCCCGGCGCGATGTACCCGTCGATTTCGCGTTCCTCCAACGCCGCGAGGTTGGCGTCGGAGCAATAGCCGGCGTCCGCCGACAGCTGCGCCGGCTTGCGGCCCAGGTTGGCTTCGATCGCATCGGCGATCGGCGCCAGTTGATGCTGGTCGCTCTGCTTGGCGTCGAGGGCATGGGCGACGATCACCTGCGCCGTCGAGTCCACCGCCGCTTGCGCGTTGTAGCCCTGAATGAACCCGTCCTTGGTCTTCATGATGCGGCTTTCGGGGTCGGTGAAGTTCTTTTGCGCTTTGGGATCGGGTTCCTCGGAGGGTGGGGCGGCTGGCTTTCCCGGTTTCTTGCGCCCTTCGGCTTTTCGCTTCTCCTCGGCCTCGGCCCGCGCTCTGGCCTCCGCCGCGGCGGCCGCTTTCGCCTCGGCCTCCAATTCGGCCTGCGCCGCCCGGATCTTCTCGGCCCGCTTCTTCTTGTCGGCGACCCAGTCCGGCATCTCATCGCCGCTCTTGTCGCGGCCGAACGCCTCGTCCTCCCGCGCGTCCGCCGCTTCGGCGGCGCTCATCCACTGGGCGACCTCGGCGTCGAGTTCCGCCGCCCGCTTGGCCATGCGCTCGTAGCTCATCGCCTTGTGTTTCGAGGCGTTCGCCTTGATCTTCGTGCCGTCGAGCGCGACATGCCCGAGCTTCGCCAGCCCGGCCCGTTCGCACAGCTTCAGAACCTGGGCGAACAGGCCGGCGAGCGCCTTCAGGTGTCGCTTGCGGAAATCCGAGATGGTGCGGAAATCCGGTGCGTCGAGGCCGACGATGCTCATGAAGTCGACCCGTTCGCGCGCCGCCTTGGCGATCCGGCGCGACGAGTAGACCCCGTTGCAATAAGCGTAAAGCAACAGCGCCGTCATCATCGTCGGATCAAACGGAGGCTGTCCGCGCGCGCTCCCATAGGTTCCCTCGATCTCACAAAGATCAAGATGCCCGACCACAAGCGCCAGCACAAAGCGCGCCAGGTGGTCCTTCCCCACGAAGTCTTGCACGCTCGCCGGCAGCAGCAGCGGTTGATCGATCGTCCACGGGCGGAAAGTCTTGCTCATAAGCAAGCAGAATCCGATTCGCGCCCAGGCCGCCACAAAAATCCGCTATTACTCGGACAGGCTCCTAGAAGCTTGCTACGCAACTCAGAACTCGATGAAGTCATCCTCGTCGTCCTCCACGACCATTGTTTTTTCACAAGAGCCTGAGCGCCTCGTCGCCGAGCGTGAGCGCCGGCTTGGCATGCATAGCGGGGCCGGGAGGGGTTAACCCTCACTAAGGCAACCAACCCGTGAGGCCCGGCCCTGAGTTGCCTACCGAGATCGCTCCCCACCTACAATTAGCCTAGAAACGGCAGTTGGAGACCCATAAATCGTATAACACGTTAAATCATCTGGTATTTCTGGCAATTATCTCAAACGCGGAGCAGTTGACGGTAGTTCAGCAATTTCAATAGCTTACGCGCCAACTGCCGTTTCTAGGATTAGGGTTTTTACGTAGCAGCGTTCACACCCGCGACCGGCGAAGGGGGGTGCTCCGGCCCGCATTACCAGCCTTCGCCATTGCCACGCACCTGCACATCACAGGCCGGCGAAGGATGCGATTGCGATCATCAAGACGCCGATCAGGAGAATGGCCGTTTCGATGCTGATGGCGGAGGGATTTGAGAGCATGACCAAGACCATCAGGGTGCCAAGGAGGTTGAGGACCACCTCGACGCGGATAACGGATTCCCTCCTCAGTCGGCTCATGTTGTTTTCCAATGGCACACTATGGCGGAGCTATGGCCCGACGGGGCAATAGGCTGGGCCAATCTGGCCCAGCCTCGCTCGGCCCTCCCTAACCGCCAATCCGCGGTCGTCGGTCGCAACCGCCATGTGACGGCCCCCACCCGATCGCGCCGAGTTGCTCTTCGGGACATCCGCGAGGTTCAGATTCCGAAGGACATGCTGTCCGGCAATGGCTCAGCCGGTACGACAAACCGCCGACGTCCCGTCACCAGCTATCGTTTGCTTGTCAGGCAACTCGTCGCACGCAGTCACCTTTTCAAGGTCGTCAAGGCGAGTGGAATTCATCAGCCGGATTGATGCGGCCAAGTATCGTGTTAATATTTCCAACGCCTCGCGCATTCCCTCCAGTTTTCCCGCCTCGTGAGCGGCACAGAGAGCTTCGGCGATGCACCTTTGACTGTAGAAGCCCAGCAACGCCAAATTGCGCGCCTGAGCGTTCCATTTGCTGTCGGTCATTGGGTACGATCTCGATTTGGGTAGTCAAAGTGTTCCCTCTGGCCAAGACGAATAATCAGAGTCAAGGCCCTCAGGAATCCCCTCATTTCGAGAACGGCCTGATTTCGGCGCTTTTCGGCCCTCACGTAGAGCGAATGGGGAGCCCTAAGGCCCCGCGTTTGTCGTGGCGCGACCTCTCTCTCGACGATTGCGAGACCCGAACTTGCACTTCAGGACTCGTCATACGAAACTCGCCGCATCAAAATGCCAACCTCCAGTTGCATTTTGGCCCTCGAAAAAATGAGGGGATGGCTGAGGTCAAGGCCCCGAACTATGGCGAGGTACCAAGTCTTCTTGATGAGAACGGCCGCCATCGATGAATAGCCCCGCGCCGGGGGAGGAGTGCAGCGCGGGGCTACCGCCCGCGCATTATTTTGTGGACACGGTCAGCGCGCGGGGTTGGGCACCAACGTGTCATCGCGTTATCGCGGTGACAATCGACAAATATGTGGAGGTTTCCTTTCATAACCGTGTGCGGTCGGGCCCGGGTTTTCGCATTAGCGTTCAACCCCCTGCCAATCGCGGACCCGCCCGGCCGTTTCATGACGACAAATCCGGCGCGCTCCAAATGCTCGACGGGTCGCTTTCGCCACGATCTCCGCCATGATCTCATCGGCGTTGTGCACGGGCTTGCGTCCCTGAAAGCGGAGCGCCAGGGCAAAGGCGGCGCGCGAGCGCCTGACCCCGCTTGAAGACCGGCTGACCCGGCTGCTGGCGACGATCCCGATTGAGGTGCAGCGCGGGGGTCTGGTGCAGCGAAGCTAGCTGCCATTCTAGCGGGTGAGAGTCCCGCCAACAGAAGGAGTTCAGGCCACTGTTGTACTTATATCCAGCGGCAGGAAGGGCGATCGACCTGCCGGAAGCCTGGAAGTAAAAGTCCTCTGGGCGGCCAGATCGCTTCGCGCTGCTTGGCGCCGAGACGGGTCTTACGCCCGAGGCGCGGGACCTTGGCGTAGTCTTCGCCGCTGAGCAAGGCTTCACCGCCCCAAGGCGACATCGCCGGTCGCTCTCGCACAAGCAGATTCCGCAGGGGCTCCCCTTAGGACGCGCCGGCCTTTCAGGCGGCGGGGAGGCGGAAACGCGCCGCGCGCCGCAGAATCTGTTCGGCGCGCAGGAAAACAGGGGCGTCGACCATAGCGCCGTCGACTGCGGTTGCGCCGAGGACGCCCCGCGCGCTTAGGATGCGCTCCGCCCAGGCGACGACGTCGTCGCTTGGGCGAAAACCGTCCATCGCCGGCGCGATTTGCGCCGGATGGATCAGAAGCTTGCCGGAGAAGCCGAGTTCGCAGGCGTGCGCCGCGTCGGCGCGAACGAGATCGGGGTCTTTGACGCTCGTCGTGACTCCGTCGATAGGCGCGGCGCGGTCGGCGAGACGGCTCGCAAGAACGAGCTCCGAGCGCGCCGAGGCGAGCGCTGCGGGCGTGTGAGCCGTGCCCAGATCGGCGGCGAAATCGATCGAGCCGAAGGCGATGCGAGCGCAAGCCGCCGCGATCAGCCGCGCCGCCGCCAGTCCTCTCGCGGTCTCGATGAGCGCGACAACCGGCGCCCCGTCGCCGCCGAGGTCGCCTCGACGTCTGCGGCCGTCTCGGCCTTCGCCAGCATCACGCCTGCCAGCCCGAGGTCCCTTACAGCGTCAAGGTCGAGCGAATAATCGTCGCTCGAGCGGGCGTTGACGCGCACGAGAATAGGACACGGCGCCGCGTCGATCGCATCGCGTCCTTCCCGCAGCGCCCGACGCGCGCCGGGCTTGGCGGAGGCGGCGACCCCATCCTCAAGATCAAGGATGACGGCGTCGGCGCCTGCCGCAAAAGCCTTCGCCCAACGGTCAGGCCGGTCGGCTGGAACAAAGAGGAACAGCGCCAAGGTCGAGAAGTCGGACGACATATCGAGGGCTCACTCCTGCGCGGCGGATCTGCCGATCAACGGCCAGACCCATGCGATCGCTCGGCGATCCGCCCAATAAAGCAAAACCTTCTCGGCCAGACGTTGGGCCGATGGCGGCGCGGCGCGTCAGCCATATCGTTTGGCTATAGCTGCCCGATCAAAGCGCTATTTGCAACCGCGACATTCCCTCGTGAGAGCCCCCGTTGATTGCCGCCTGCCCCGGGGTCGGCCTTCGCGCCACCGGCGAACCAAGGCGCGACGAGAGAGGGAGCGCGTGACCAAGCGCGCCGCCTACCCGCGCCAAGGGCGTTTTCATCAATAACCGTTGGCCCGCGGCCGCTTCCGGAAAGCCGCCGACCGCCTCGCGCCCGCGGGGGGGTAAGGTCTTCATCGCCATCGCCGCCGGCGGCGAAGCCGGCCCACCCTTCAAGACCCTGGGCGCATATCGGAGACGTACGATGGGGGCGCTCGCCTTGCTGCTGCTTCTCGCGGCGGACGCCGCGCTGGGTTTCTTCGGCTTCGGCCGCTCGCTATCCGACCAGTTGGCGGCCTTCGGGCCGCCGGCGGGAATGATCGGCCTCGCCGCGCAATGCGTCCATGGCCTAACCCCCATCCGGCTGCTCGCTGCTCGCCGGACGGCGCAGGCCGTGAGATCAGCCGAGATTGGGGGTCGCTTGGCCCGCATATCCCGTCAGGACGGCCCCCCCACGATGCGGTCGTCGTGGAGGTTGGCGATCTCGCCGTCAGTATAGCCGATTTCGGTCAGGATCTCGTCGGTGTTTTCGCCGAGCCTCGGCGCAACGCCCGGCAGGACGCGCTCGACCTTGGAGAAGGCGATGGGGTTGCCGGGCGTGAGATAGGAGCCGATGCCGGGGTGGTCGACGATCGAGAACATCGGGTTGTCGGTCGAACAGTCGGGATCCTGCTCGACGCATTCCTTGAATGTTCTGTACTTGCTCCAGGTCACGCCGTGCTCTTCGAAGGTCTTGGCGAAGTCCTGTATCCGGTGCGCGTCGAAGAACGGCTTGAGAACCGCCGTGATGGCGTGCCGGTGCTTGAAGCGCTCGCCCTCGAGGCTCAGTCTCACGCCGAGTTTCGCGGTGAGCTCGTCGAAAGCCGCCTGCGTGTGGGTCGCCGCCTTCAGGTTGTCCCATTGCCGGATCGTGAGCGCGACGACGATGACGCGGCCTCCGCACCGGCAGACGAAGTCCTGGGCGTAGGCGCCGTAGAGGGCGTTGCCGTATTTCGGCCGATCGACGCCGTTGATCTCGACTTCGCCGATGATGCCGAGATTGGCGAGCATGGCGAGCGCCATGTCTTTCAGCGCGAGCTCGACGAGCTGGCCCTGGCCGGTCGCGCGCCGGTGACGCTCGGCGGCGAGGATCCCCAGAGCCGCCTGCTGTCCGGTAATGCAGTCCCAGGCGGGCAGCACGTGCCCTACCGGCTCGGCTCGAGCCCTCTGGCCCGGTCGCCATCGGGAACCCGACCGCAGGATTGATCGTGTAGTCGACCTGCGGGCCCCCGTGCCGGTCGCCCGTGATCGACATCATGATCAAGTCTTCGCGATGCTTCTTAAGCTCGTCGTAGTCCATCCAGCCGCGCACGCGAAGGTTCGTGAGGAAAATGCCCGCCTGTTCGCCCGGCGCGCAGATGAGCCGGGTCACGACCTCTTGGCCGCGCGGTGTCGCCATGTCGACCGCGACGCTGCGTTTGCCCTTGTTGAGGCCCTCCCAGAACAGGCTGCGCCCGCTCTCGGTCACCGGCCAACGCTTGTAGTCGAGCCCGCCGATGAGGCGATCGAAGCGGATGACGTCGGCGCCCATTTGCGCAAGCGTCATCCCCGAGAATGGGGCGGCGACGAACGCCGAGCCTTCCACGATTCGCAACCCTTCGAGAATCTTGACCATCCCTCGTTCCCTGAGTTTTGCCGATCGTCGTTCATGCAACGCATGTGTCTGTCGGCGGCGGCGACCGACGGCAATTCCGCAAAATGAAGGAAGGGGCGCCGTCGGCTTCCGCCCGAGCTTCTCCGTTGCGCAGAGCGCGCGGCGTTTTCGGGCGGGCCCACCTCACGCCCATTGCATGACGGCTTGCATGCATACGGCGCCGTCGCCGGTCGCGGAGAACACTTCGGTTGCGCCGTCGTCGCGATTGCGTCCGTTCACCGTGGCGGTCTCGAAGTCGAACAGCGGACGCACCCCGCGGAAGTCGAACTGGGCGGGCGTGCGACCGGGCTCGTGCCGGCAAGCCGCGTCGAACAACAGAACCGCCTGCAGCGGTCCGTGCACGACGAGGCCTGGATATTTCTCGATCTCCGTCGCGTAAGTTCGATCGTAGTGGATGCGATGGCCGTTGAACGTGACCGCCGAGAAGCGGAACAGCATGACCGGATTGATCGGAACAGTTTCGCGCCATTCGCAAGGCGGGAGCGCGACAGGCTCTGGCAGCCGGAATTTCTCGGGAATGCCCATGTAGACGATGTCTTGATCCTCCTCGACGGCCAGCCGCCCGTCGACGCGGATCTTGTGACGGACGGTGATGAAGACCATCGGGCCCGCCTTGCCGGATTTCGTCTCGATCTTCTGAATGGTCGAGGTTTTCTCCGCCTCGTCGCCCACCCGAATCGGCGCAAGAAACCGGCATCGGCTCCCCGCCCACATGCGGCGGGGAAGTTCGACCGGCGGCAGGAAGCCGCCCCGTTGGGGATGTCCGTCGGGGCCGATTTCCGACATCGGGACGAACTTGAGGAAATAAAGCCAGTTGAACACGCCCGGCAAAACTGAGCCTGGCTCGGTGGGAAGATCGGCCGATCGGTTGAGCGTCGCGGCCAGCGCGCGGGCGGGCGCTTCGGCGATGCGGTCCCAAGCGACTTCCCCCCGACCGATCCAATCCTTCCACTGCGTGTCGTCCATGCGCCCTCCCGACCAAGCGCTCAGCCAACCAGTATCGGAGAGTTGGCGTGTCAATAAAAGCTTGCCGCTTGGCAGGTTACACGAGACCGCGTGGGATTGGGATCACGTCGTTCGCGCGCGAGCAAGCGCTGAGTGCGACCGCATCCTGGCGCGGGCAGCTGCCGAGCCCTTGCAAGCCCCCGAAACCACTGCGCGATGCGGACGCGGCGCTGGTAGGCCGTCAGGCACAGCACTGCGACAGCCGAAATCAACATCGGCTCGCGCGGCGCGAGCTCTCTCCAACCCAAATGCTCCCATATGCCAGGAGCTCCAAACGACGGTGAACGCGGTTGACCTTTTGGTGGGACTGGGTCCGCCACCACCCAGTTGCGCCGAACTGACGTAATTTCCTAGCGTCCGGAATAGGCCGACATTTCTGCGGCTTGGCGCCTGGGAATTCGGTCTGTGGCCGCCGGTCGGCGGTCTCAGCCGCTGATTGTAGGTCCTTTGGGCCGAAAGTCTCAGGCCGCAAGTTTTCGTGGGGTGCGATCCAAAGTGATGCAATCATGCTGCGGATTTTTGTGATAGGGAGGGGCGGTTTTGATTTGCGGGCGAGCTGTTTTGGCCGCGCTTGCTCCAATAGGCGTCCCAGTCGCCGTTGATACGGGTGACGCGCAGGGCGAGCATGGCGTCGGCGCGCTCGACGCGCCACCAAGCTCCTGGCAGCTTCAGGCGCTTCTGTGCGATATAGCGATGCGCGCTTTCGATCTCTCCGGAGCCGATCGGCAGATCCCTGGCCAAGGCGTCACGATAGTCGAGTTGGTTTTTCCGACCGCTCAAATAGCGATGGCAAGTTCGGACGGGAGCTTGATCGTCGGCCAACTGCGGGGGCTCCAAGTGACGAGCGAGCGCCTGCAGCGTCTTCTCCAAATGCCCTGTCTTGAGAGCCTCCTTTTGCGCCTCCATCCAGGCCTCTTTCGCGGCGGCGTCTGGCGCAATCGCCTTGACGGCGGCGCTCAAATATTCGCAAACATGATAAAAATCAATCAAATAGCCGCCTTGTGGGCCGAATTGCGCTTCCACCTGACCCACGATCCAGGCCGCTCCGTCCCCGACCGCGTGAACGCGGAAATCGGCGCCGAAGCCGGCTCGAACCGCGCATCCGAGAAGTTGCCGTCCGGCGGTTTCGACACCGCCCTCGATCGCGCCGGCATAGATTGGCGTCCGGCTCCCCTTGGCGTGCGCGAGAGAAATCTTGGTTTCTCTCCACGACAGCGTCTTGCCTTTGCGCTTGTCCTTCTGGCGGGCGTCCGGCTCCACGATGGGGATCATGCCGCCATCGGTTTCAGCAACAATGTCCTTGTGACGCCCTGGCGCTTCGGGAAAATCTAGCGAGATCTTGCCGGCTTCGAACATGTTTCCGGCATGGCCGAGTGTAACCCTCTAGATCGTGCTCTCTCCGATCTCGAAGCCGTAGTGCTCGCGCAATTTGGCGCGCGCCAGAGCGAAAGGCTGATCCGCGGCGAAGTCGACGATCGCGCGCTGTAGTGGGCCTGAACAACCCCGAGAAACGACTTTCGCGCTGCGCATGAACGGGCGAACGCGCTTCTTCTCGAACCGGTATTGCGGCTCTAAGACCGCGACCTCGCCGAATTTCGTATGCCAGCGGAGTTTTTTTTACCTTGGCGATGCATCTGAGCTTGTCGACGAATTTCTCGTTCCGTCGCTTCGACCTGGTTCTCGGCCCATCCCTGCATCGCCTTCCGCCCCAACAGCCGCATCTCCTCCACGATCCGCTCCTCGACCGCATCGGCCTCCTTGAAGTTTCCCTCGCTGTTCTCTATCGCCCCAATTATCGACGCGAATCGATCGCGAAGACCAGGGTGCGCCTTGAGACTGGCCAAAATCGCCTCGTCGCTGAGTGTAGCGGCCGTCATCTGTTAAATTCCCATCCGTTTCCAAATCCGAACCTTACTCCGCATCACTTTGAATCGCACCCAGTTTTCGTTTCCCGGGATGCTGATTCAGGCAGGGCGTTCGTGGCGGCCACGCCCGCCAAACGCAACTCCAACGGCGGTCGCGCTCAAGGTATGTCTGTTGAGGGAGCGCCTTGGCTGAAGACGCCGGCAGGTCGGGCGCTTTACGCGTTGCGCAAGCAGATGCCGGAGCCGGTGTTCGGGATCATCAAATCGGCGCTGGGATTCCGTCAATTTTCGCTGCGCGGCCTCGCGGGCGCGCGCGGCGAATGGAGCCTCGTCACCATGGCCTGGAACATCAAGCGGATATTCGCCCTCGTCCCGGCCTGACAGGGCCGAGGCGCGCCGGCCGTCGGCGGACAGGCCCCAGGAAACGCCAATATCCGGCCCTTTCGACCCCTCCTGCATCCAATCTCACGCTCAGCGCGCGCAACCCGCCAAAACCATTCACGGCCATCAACCGCAACCCCCAGTCCGACAGGCTGCCAGCCAATCCTCGTACAGGGCGGCGTTGATCGGTCCATCGAAAGTCTTTGCCGCCGTCAGGCCGCGAAGGCGAAGGCCGGCGACCAAAGTCACCGTTTTGTAGTGACTGTGCGGGATGGCCGCCCGCAAGCGGCGCCCGCGCCGGCAACGTCCGCTTTTGCGCGCGAGATTGGTGGAGGCTCCGGTCTCGTCAATGAAAACGAGTTTCGTCGGATCGAGATCGAGCTGCCCCGCGAACCATTCCCGGCGTCGACTTTGCACGTCCGCGCGTTGTTGTTCCTCGGCATGCGCTGTTTTTTTAAAGGTGATCTCGTGACGGTCGAAGAAACGCCACAGCACGGAGACCGCAAAGCGCTCGCCGCAATTGGCGATCAGCCGCTCCTGGATCTCGAGCAGCGTGATGTCCGGCATGCGCCGGATCAGGCCCAAGAGATAGTCGCGATGCGACTCGATCCGGCCGGAGCGGCGGTCGCCCCCAGACGGCGCCGGCGAAATCTCGCCCGTGGTCTTGAACCGCTTCACCCAGCGCACCGCGCTCGCTACGCTCACTTTGAAATGCGCGGCCGCCTGATTGCGCGACAACCCGCCCAAGACCACCGCCTCAACCACGCGCTCGCGAAGATCGTCGGAAACAGCCATCCCCGCCGCCTCCTTCTCGCGGCGTGAATGATCAATCAGAAACTAACTGATTCGAGAATCCCCCAACCGATTCAGTCCGTTCGGATACCGCTCTACGTCCACCGAGATTAAAGGGGTCTGGATCGAGATGAAGACCGTGATGAACGCTACAGGGAAGCACGCGGAGTTTTACCGCGCCTATCTGGGCGACGATCGCAGTCTGCCCCAGGTAACAGTTCTTCTGGCTACAGTAGTGGCCCTCTCGCTGCTCGTATATTTGCTCGGCGCGGTAGGCTCGCTCCCGAAGGTGGAGACGGCTCAACCTAAATACCGCAGTTGAGATTTTGCGAGTGGATTCGAATCGCGCATTCTCAAGGGTATGACGCGCAATTCTTCCCGCTCATCGGCTCACCCACCCGGTGAACAATCCTTGGTTGTCGGGAGCGAGCCGCCCGGAGGCGTCGACATCGACAGCTTCTTTGGGCCGGTCCGTGTCGAATGGGACCATGAGGCGGCGATGACGCCGCTCGGCCAGCTCCCGTTCTTCATCCATTTCCTCAAAGCGACCGGGTTGTTCGACGCCTTCGTCGTCGACTGTCCGCTGCGCTACGGCAGTCCCAACGCCCCGAAGAAGCGCGACATTCTCGGCACGGCGATGTTCTCCATGCTCGCTGGCCACAAGCGTTACGCCCATATCGCGGCGCTGCGCTGCGACGCCGTCTTGCCCGAGCTGCTCGGCATGGAAAAGATCGTCAGCGAGGATGCGGTAAGGCGCGCTTTCAAGGCGATCGACGAGAAGGAAGGCGCGACATGGCTGCGCCAGCATCTTGCATTTTGCGTCGAGCCGCTGCTCGCCGAGCCCTGGATCCTGGACGTCGATACGACGATCAAGCCGCTCTATGGCCATCAGGAAGGGGCGGTCTTGGGCTACAACCCCAAGAAGCCCGGGCGTCCGAGCCATTGCTACCACACCTACTCGATGGCTTCGACGCGTCTCGTTCTCGATGTCGACGTCTGTCCCGGCGACGAGCATGCATCCAAACATAGCGCGCCGAGCTTATGGGCGCTGCTCGATCGCTTGCCGCGCGACTTGTGGCCGGCGCTGTTGCGCGGAGACTCGGGCTTCGGCAACGAGGGGATCATGCGCGAGGCCGAGGCGCGCGGCTTGCCGTATCTGTTCAAGCTGCGCCTGACCGCCAACGTCAAGCGTATGATCGAGAAGCTCGCCGGCGCGCGCGAATGGGTTTGCGCCGGCCAAGGCTTCGAGGCCAAGGAGAGCGCCGTTCGCTTGACGGGCTGGAGCCGGGAGCGGCGGGTGATCGTGCTGCGTCGGCGTCTCAAAGGCGCTTTGGGGCTTGCGCAAAGCGACGAAGACGGGACGCCGCAGCTTTCCTTCACCGAGATCGGCGAGGCGACAGAAGTCTACGAATATTCGGTTCTGGTCACCTCGCTCGAGGAAGAAACTGAAGCGTTCGGCCAGCTCTATCGCGATCGCGGCGATGGAGAAAATATTTTCGATGAAATGAAGAACCAATGGGGCTGGGGCGGCTTCACGACGCATGATCTCGCGCGCTGCCGCCTTGCGGCGCGGCTGCTCGCGCTGTTTTACGACTGGTGGAACATTTTTGTGCGTCTCGCCGAACCGGGTCTGCACCGCGAGGCGATCACCAGCCGGCCCCTGTTTCTTTCCGCCATCGCGACGCGCACGCGGCACGCGCGCCAAACGACGATCCGCGTGACGAGCTCGCACGCCAGGGCCAAGCCAGCCGCCAAGGCGCTCGCGGCTGTAGCCGAGTTCCTACGAGGCTTGGCTGAAAATGCGGAGCAGTTGACGCGCCTGCAAAAATGGCGGGCGATCCTCTCGCGCGCCTTCAAGGCGTTCCTCAAAGGTCGATTGTTGCGCCCGCCGCCGCGTCTCGCGCCAAGCTGACGCAACCAGAGCGCGCAAAATCGCAGAACGCCGCTACCTCAAGCCGACCAACTGCGGTTTTTAGGCTCAATCGAGACCGCCCCCGGAGGTGGATGCTCGAGGGGTTCCCGGGGTGATTGGGCTCAGGAATGAAAATGCAGTCCACCGGACCGAAGCGCCAAGCCATGCCAAATAGTCATCATGCGGCAGGGCGAGGCGACAAGCCCGGTTGGACGTCGAGGACAGGGTCCCGGGACGTCGTGGACGCGATCGACGGCCAGGCCGGAAAGTCCGGTCTGCGGTTTCTCGACCGTGTAGCCCGCGACGTTCCGTGGTGATCAGCTTGCCCGGCGCTATCTAGCGCATCAGCATCGCCTTGAAGTCAGCTCGGACGCGAGCGGCTTCGGTGCGCGCGGCGGCCGAAGCGTCGGCCATGCCGAAATAACCGTGGATCATGCCCGCACCATGGTGGCGCTTGGTCGGCACGCCGGCCGCTGCCAGCGCCTCCGCGTAAGACTGGCCTTCGTCTCGCAGCGGATCGAAATCCGCAGTGCAGACTACGGCCGGCGCTACGCCGGCTAGGGACTTCGCTCTGAGTGGGGACGCGCGCCAGTCGACCGATGCTTCGGCGTCGGCGATATAATGCGCGGCGAACCAGTGCATCAGTGGCACCGTCAGAAAATAGCCCTCACCGTTCTCGGCCCGCGACGGAAAGCGAGCGTTTTCGCGCGCGTCCGCGTAGAGCCCGGCGGCGTCAGTCGCAGGATAGATGAGAAGCTGAGCGGCGATGGGCAGGCCCAAGTCGCGGCAGGCGATCGCGACCACGGTGGCAAGATTGCCGCCTGCGCTGTCGCCGGCGACACCGAGCCGACGAGGGTCCTCACCAAATTCGTCGATCCGGGCAGCGACGTCGCGCGTGGCGGCGAGCGCGTCTTCAAACGGGCCAGGAAATCGCGCCTCAGGCGCAAGACGATAGTCGACCGACACCACGACAGCGCCGGTCTCGATCGCCAACCAACGCGCAGAACGGTCGTGGGTTTGGATGTCGCCGCCGACAAATCCGCCGCCGTGAAAAAACACGACGGTCGGGGTTGCCCCTGTCGAGGGCCTGTAGACACGGGCGGGCAGCGTCGAGCCCGCGCCCTTAACGATCCCATCCTCGATCGACGCAACAGGAGGAAGTGGAATGTCGGCCCTTGCGGCGGCTAGCGCCCGCAGCAAATCACGAAAGCTCTGCGGCGTCAGCGTCTTGACGTCCGTCGGCGGCAAGACCTTCAGGACTTGAGCGAGATCGGCATCAAGTGGCGTCCGCATGAAATTCCCCAGCCGGCATCGCCGGGCGGGCCGGCTCGCAGCAGGGACTGTGCCTGAACCACGAAGGTGCGGCAAGGCCGAGCGAGGCGAGCAGTCTGTCTACGCGCGTGCGCGTTTCATCGGCTTGGGCGGCTCCGGCTGGGCCTTCAGAGCGGCCTAAGTGGCTCTATCCGGGGCAGGTCGGCGGACACCGTGAAGTCTTTTTTCAACGCTCGGGTCTATGTACTCGCGATGGACAGGGCCGCCGCCGATCTCAAACCCTCCACGCCGGACGAACTCGTAGACCCGCTCGCCTTCGCGCTACGACACAACGGCCGCAAGCGGGTCCGCACCGTCGACGAAAAAATGGCGGCTATCGTGGCGAATTGAGCACGATCGCGCCCGATTTGTCCACCGCGCGAAAGGCGTGTCTCTCCACACCTCGCCAGCTCGCGCCCTCGCCCGGAAAACGAGGGACATCCTGCCATATGGAGGTGTCTCTAAAACCGTCCCTGGGACCGCCCAAAGAAAGATGGGGGACAGTCCAAAGGAGGCCCACCGGCGACGTTTTTTCATCACGTCCGAGGGGAGCTTGCTATGCGCGACCTGCGGCCCGACGTGTGGAGGGGCAACGACGATGAATTGCGATCATACCGTATGTTTGGGCCTGTGGGCGGAAGGACTACCCCCCTTTCTCGGGCAGCTCAGGAACCCCCATAGACGGCCGTAGGGCCGCGTCCCGCGGCTGTTCATGTGGCATTGAAGCGGTGGCGCATGTCGAGGAGGGTCGGTCGATCTCGACCACGCGATCCAGGAGGGCGGGTGAAGTTAGCTGCATCGGTGAAGGTAGCTGCATCGAGTGTAACCCACCCCGTGACTTGGGGGTCCGCTCAGCGCCGCCTCAGCGCCCGCATCAAGGCGTCCTCCTTGCGGGCCAGTCCCCGCTTGTTCTTCGGCCGCCGAGCGCCATTGGCCAGCAGTGCTGCTTCAAAATCCTCGTACTGGTAGGCGGTCGAGCGCGACCTGTTCGCCGTCGCCTTCTTGGGTGATCACCACTCCGGTATATTTGCGAGCGGGAGGTACGGCTCGGCTAGCCGCACGAAGGCGTAGATTTTATTGTTCCACAAGTGCCGTTCTGAAACGATAATCCCTTTGACCTTTAAGAGCGCGAAGGCTTTCTTGAATTGATGAAGGTGTCAGTCCTGTATCGGATGCCCATCCGGCGTTGGAGTTCACGAGCCAATCGTGGCCGTTGAACGAGACTGTCTCGCTGCAGCTTTCATCCCCCGCTATCACGAAGAACAATGCGCCGGCCGTAAGTGATCCCGCCGCCTTAACGCAATATGCGAGCTTGGAGCTGGCTCCCGCCCAGGGCGGATCAGGGGCTTCATCTGAGTTCGGAGATGTCGGTTTCCTAAGCAAAGTACGTTCCCTCTGGCATTTGTCGAGCGTCGCGCCAACGCCGACACTTGTCCGGCATTGCGGCTTGGGGAGGCGTCCACAGCCCTGCCAAGGCTTCGGCCAGCTCGAACCTTCTGTCGTCGCCCTTGGCCGCCTGGGCTTGGACCCTCTTCTTCATCAGCCCGGCGCTTGGTCTGGTCACGAACCCCTCCTTTGCCGCCGGCGAGTGTACGGGCAAGCCCATCAGAAAGGGTAAATCAGAGCACCCGCTAGGCGGCCCGGCGCGGCCCCGTTTCGGCGTCGTGATCGCCTCGGATCGCGAACTTGCCCGAGCAACCTCGTCGCCCGGAGTCTGGTCAAGGTTGAGGACGGCTCGTAGACGACTCACAAACGGCCGTGGAGGCGTTTGTCGGGCCTTGGTGGGGGGTGTAGCCCCGAGCATGTCTTGGGCCTCTATGGCAGTCTTCGTGGATCATCGAGAGGTCGATCCGACGACGCTCACGCGGCGACCGCTTTTTTCACGCTCCCCCGAACAGCGCGGTCTCACGCGATCTTCGGGCGCCGGCCTCGCGCCCGTGCGCGTCTTTCAAAGACTCCGGTTAAATTCTTATCCTCTCCTTCCGCTATCCACGGAGATGACACTTCTTGTGAAAGCAACGGCGCCTCGCACGAACCGCACGAACATGGATTCGGTGCGATCGGTCACCGGAGGCTCGGCACCTCTAGTCCTTAGAACTTCCACGCCTCCTAGGGGTTTAGCGGGGGCGGCGGCGCTGGCGGTGCTGCCGGTTTTCGCCGCATGGCTTCCACAATGCTGCCCGCGAGATCGTCTGCGAACTTTTTGACTTTGGATGAGTTCAGCTCTTCGTGCCTGAGAAGACGGAAGTCCGTCCAGTTCGAGCGGGTGAGATCGTCGTTGAAAGGCCCAGTGGGTCAGTCAACCGTATCAATGTCTTAATGTATCCTGCTTACGCGGCAACGTCAGCCGGCTTGAGGAGCCGATAAGGCATGGGCGCGGTTCTGAGTGCCACAAAAGCGAGACGCAGAATCATGGCGGCGAGATCGTATCTGCGGTTGAACCGATATTCGAACTCCGCGAGATAGCGCGGAACATGCTTGGAACGTACGGTTCGATAGGTTCCGACCAAAGCCGCCTTGATGTTGCCCAGCGCCGTGTTGACCCACTTGAAGGCGGGCGTTTTGGCGGCTCGCGGGCCCGCGCCGGTTCTTATCGCGGTGTGGGTGCATCCGACGTCGGCGACGGCCGCAAAACACGCAAGACCGTCGGACAGGACTTGGGCGTCGGGGGCGAGCGCCGTAGCGGCGAGCTTGCGGATCGCGACCAGGCTGAACGCTTTGACAGGCCGCAGGATGATCTGATCGGGTTTTCCGTCCTGCGTCGTGCCGACCGCCGCCACGAACGGCGTCTTGCCCTTGGCGCCTCGTCCGCGTGGGCCCGAACGAGCGCCGCCGATGGAGGCGTCATCGGCGCCTCTCAATCGCTTGCTCGCGTTGCGTTCGAGCATGACTTGCGCGAGCTTGTGTTTCATTACCCAAGCTGTCGTCTGGGTGACGCCGAGCCGGCGACCCAGTTCGATGCTGGAGATGCCTTTCTTGGATTGGGTGAGGAGAAAGATAGCCTTGAACCAGATGCGCAGCGGCAGCTTGCTGGAGGCGAATATGGTTCCAGCCTTGACGGAGGTCTGCTTGCGGCAGGCGTTGCACTGGAACAAGCGACGCGCGCCTCGATTCACGAGGCAATGGCCGCGCCCGCGACAGTCTGGACATTCAAATCCATCGGGCCAGCGCAATTGAACGAGGGCCGCGTGGCATTGCTCCTCGCTTCCGTACATTTCGTCGAAACGAACATCGCCGAGCCCTTTTTGGAATTGGACCATGTTGCGCGACATTGCCGATCTCCCGCGAAAACAAAATGTTCGCGTTATGTTCTCTCACAAAAATCAAGCTGACACAACCACGTAATCAGGTAATGTATAATGAGGCAGTTGCAAAATTATTCGGACATCCTAACGTAGAGAGGCAATATATTTAGATCAAGTCCGGCGCGTTTCAAGTGATATGCTATAAAATATTACGCCTTGTCTTTAGCGGATGTTGAAATATTGTTTTGGTTCCATCGCCCTGATTCGCGATAACAGGCATGACCAACGATCCTCTCGACGCCATGAAAGCCCGCTGGAACCATATCCAGGGCACTCTGTTTCCTTGGCTTCGTGAGGAAATCGACCCGATGACCGAAGCGCTCGGGCGGCTCGTCACGACCCTCGACGTGATCGGCCTCGAGGCCTTCGTTCCCGAACCGCCCCGAGGCCCCGGCCGGCCGCAAGGCGATCGCCGCGCCCTCGCCAGGGCCTTCGTCGCCAAGGCGGTGCTGGGCGTTCCTACCACCACCGCGCTGATCGAGCGCCTCGATGTCGACAAGTCGCTGCGACGCATTCTCGGTTGGGAACGACGCTCGCAAGTGCCGTCGGAAGCGACGTTTTCCCGCGCCTTCGCGGAGTTTGCGCAGTCCGATCTGCCCGCCAAGATGCACGCGGCGCTGATCGAGCGCTCGCTCGGCGGGCGCATCGTCGGCGTGATCGCGCGCGACGCCACCGAGATCGAGGCGCGCGAGAAGCCGGTCAAGACGGAGCCGAACGACAAAAGTGAGGATCCGCCGCCGCCCGATGGCGCTCAGCCGACGCGCAAGCGCGGACGCCCGCGCAAGGACGAGCAACGGCCAAAACCCGAGCCGACCCGGCTCGAACGGCAGACCACGCAGAACCTCGATCAGATGCTCGCCGATCTGCCCTCCGCGTGCGATGTCGGCTCCAAGAAGAACAGCAAGGGCTACAAGGAAACCTGGATCGGCTACAAACTGCATCTGGATGTCGCCTGCGGCCAAATCCCGGTCTCCTGCGTACTGACTTCGGCTTCCGTCCACGACAGTCAGGTCGCCATTCCCTTGATGACCATGACCGGCGCCCGCGTCTCCTATCTCTACGATCTAATGGATGCGGCCTACGACGCCGCCGCCATCCATGACCACAGCAAGGCGCTCGGCCATGCGCCGATCATCGATCGCAACTTTCGCGCCCAGCACGAAGCCAAGGCCGAATGGGCCAAAGAAGTCGAGCGCATGAAACTCATCCACATACCCGACCCCGACGACCGGCTCTTTGATTTTCGAACCATGGCCGAACGCGTGAACGCCCGACTGAAGGACGAATTCGGCGCGCGGGCCGTCCGCGTGCGCGGCGCGATCAAGGTCAAATGCCACCTCATGTTCGGCGTCGTCGCGCTCGCCGTCGATCAAATACTCCGCGTCACGCAGTTTCGGCCCGCGCCGGCCTGAGCCTCGGCCGCTCACAACGCCTAATGAAGGCGAATTGCGTCGCGCTCATTGAATTTTGCAAGAGGCTCTAATGTATTGGAAATATTAGGTCGTCGCGACCCAGTTCTTTCATCATACGTTCTCGGAATTCTCGAAACTCATCATGGCAATGGTCGCTTTTCAAGAACGCGGGCGTGACCACGGGAATAAAGAAGGTCACCTCAGAGATCGCTTCGCGAATCCTCGCTTCCCGATCGGCGCCAATCGGAATCGCTTCAGTACCTTGAAAGAACCTGACCTCCTCGCCTAGGCGCAAGTTAATCGCGTTTCCGATAACACGTCGCAGTTCGCTAAGTCGGCCATCGCTGTTTTTGTCATCTCGCCTCGTATAGCTCCAGAAACCGACCGGCCTGAGTGTCTGGTCCGAAAGTTGTTGAATCTCGTGAATCGGTTGCGAGATCGTCAAACGATTTCATCAGGCGAAAGCCTTAGTGACGCTGCCGCGACGAAGACTGCCGGGTGCGAACCGACAACGCTCCCGCCAACCTGACCATCATCAAGCACATCGCCCTGAACGTGCTACGAACCGGAAAAAGCAAGGACTCCCTGCGTATGCGCCGCAAAGTCGCCGCATGGGACGAAAACGCCCTCGCCTCCTTCCTTGCCCAATGACCCGTTCAATCGATTCCCCTGGGGGCACAGGCCTGTGCCCCCCGCGGGTTGACGCTTCCCGAAGCTATACAACGTGATTCGCCGTGCGGCTGTTGCCCTTTCGCAACATCGCGAGGAAGAAGTCTGTCGCTTTTTTGTCACATTTTGACGGGCGCCTATTCCTCAGGCACACCTGCCTTGCGCATGCCCTCGATGACCCGCTCGCGCTGGGCGAGATAGACGGGATTGTCGCTTTCTGCGGCGCCGCGGAAACCTGAGATAGTGAACTTGGGCGCGATCGCCAGCCCCGCTCTGGCCTCCGCCTCGGACTCACCCTGCCAACCGAGCTGCGCCAGCGCCGCCGCGTTGTAGAAATGGTTCAAGGGATAGTTCCGGCTGGCGTCGATCGCCTGGCGGAAGAGCTCGGCCGCCGCCTCGTGCTCGCCGAGATGCAACTTGGCGAGGCCCTCGATGTTCTTCCACAAGAAGGCGGTGCCGTCGCTCGGCGAAAGGCGGAACGCCTCGGCGATATGGGCCTCAGTCTCCTCCGCGCGCCCGAGCATGATTTTCGCCATGCCGATCCAAGCGTGGGCGACGCCGAGGTTGCGATTCAGCGTGAGTGCCCGCTCGAATTCGCCGATGCCCCGGGAGGCGCGATTGGTGAGCATCTGGACGAACCCCAGCCAGAGGTGGGCCCAATGGTTGCGCGGCGCGATGGACAGTCCTTTCAAAAGAAGCGCCTCGGCCGCCGCGAGCCGCTTGGCGCGGTCGGCGCTCGCATAGACCGCGTCGGCGACGATGTCGACCCGCGCCGCCCCGACGAGCGCGTCGACGTTGGTCGGATCGAGTTCGACGGCTTTCTCGAACAGCGCGCGGGCCTTGATCAGGTTTTCCATCCGCCCTTTATTGAAGGTGGCCACGCCGCGGAAATAGTAGTCGAGCGAGTTTGGGTTGGGCTCCTGCTCGGCCCGCTGCGCCTCGACCTCGATCAATTGCTGGCGCAGCTGGTTGGCGAGGTGGGAGACGATCTCGTCCTGCATGTCGAAGAGGTCGGCCATCGGCTTGTCGAACCGATCGGCCCACAGGTGGTTGCCGGTCGTCGCGTCGATCAGCTGCACGTTGATCCGCATCCGGTTCGCGCCGCGCTGGACGCTTCCCTCGAGAAGGTAGCGGACGTTCAGTTCGCGTCCGATCTGCCTGGCCTCGACCGTTTTGCCCTTGTAGGTGAAGGCGGTGTTGCGCGCGACGACCATCATGTTGGCGACTTGCGAAAGATCGGTCGTCAGACTCTCGGTGACGCCGTCGACGAAATGCTCGTGCTCGGGCCCCCCGCCCAGGCTCGCGAACGGCAGGACGACGATGGAGCAGCGCGGCGGGCCGGATCTCTGCGGGGCCAATTCGAGCGGCGCGGGCTTGGCCTCGGCGGGCAGGCCGACTTCGAGCGAATAAACCCGGATCGGCTCGGCGATATTCTTGAGCTCCTTGTGGCCGAGATCGCTGACCGACATGTCGAGCCGCCCCTTCACCTGGCGATAGGCGTCCTCGGACAGGGCGATGGCCCCCGGCTTGGCGATGCCTTCGAGGCGCGCGGCGATGTTGACGCCGTCGCCCATCAGGTCGCCGTCGGTCTCTTCGACGACGTCGCCGAGGTGAATGCCGACGCGGAACTCGATGCGACGATCGGCCGGCAGCCCGGCGTTGCGCTCAATCAGGCCGTTCTGCATCTCGATCCCGCAGCGCACGGCGTCGACGACGCTGCGGAACTCGACCAGGACCCCGTCGCCGGTGCGCTTGACCACCCGCCCGTTATGTACGGAAATGGCCGGGTCGATCAGATCGCTTCTGAGCGCGCGCAGTCGCGCCAAAACGCGATCCTCGTCGGCGCCGGCCAGTCGTGAGTAGCCGACGATGTCGGCCACCAGAATGGCCGCCAGCTTGCGCATAACGATCATGGGCGAGCCTCCGCGTGTCCCCGGACAATATAGGGGCGGTGCGCGAACAATCCATCATCGGAGAGACGTCCGAACTCCGGTCGTTTCGACCTCGTCCCGGCCTCATCGTCCGGGCCTCGGCCGTTTGACGCGCCGTCGCCTCGCCGTCATGCTGCCCCCCTCCCCGCCCCGGTCGAAAGCTGCCGCCTTGCCCGCTCCGCGCCTCGTCATCCCCGACCTCGCCGGCAAGGCCGTCCTGATCACCGGCGGCTCGACCGGCATCGGCGCCGCGGTCGCCCGCGGGTTCGCCGGACAGGGAGCAAAGGTGGCGATCGGCTATCACGCGAGCGAGGGGCCGGCGCTCGCGCTGGCGAAGGAGCTCGAGGCGGAGGGCGGCGAAGTGCTCACCGTCAAGGGCGACGTCGCGAGCCCGGCCGAGTGCGAGCGCATCGTCGCCGAAACGACGGCGCGATTCGGCCGCCTCGACGGCCTGATCAACAACGCCGGCCTGATGCTTGGCCGCGTCCCGTCCACCGAGGCGAGCGATGAGCACGCGCAGGCGGTGCCAGGCGGAAGCGCCTACTGGCGATATTGCTGGATGCGGGTCGTGCGCAGGCCCGGCAGGCCGTGCTGATCGATCGACACCTGCCAGCTCAGGAACTCGTCCACCGTCAACGTGTAGCGCGAGCAGGCTTCGTCGAGCGAAAGCAGGCCGCCGCGCACTGCGGCGACCACCTCCGCCTTGCGGCGAATGACCCATCGGCGGGTGCTGGGAGGAGGCAGATCGGCGACCGTCAACGGACTGCCGTCGGGGCCGATCACGTATTTGATCCGCGGCCGTATCGCATCACTCATGGAACGCTCGCTCTTACGCTTGACTCGACGATCGGACGATAGGGGCGGCGCTTTAAGATTTGCCTAAGCGGCGGGCGCGGAAAAACCGGCGCATGTGTCTCAATTCGCGCGATGTATTGCGTAAAGGTTAGCAAGACGAAAGGCTGCGCCTATGTTTACGCCGTTACATAAGACTGTCTCTTCCGGATGCCAATGGGCGAGCGGACCGCGCCATTGCGGGGAGGGCGGGCTATACGCCGGCCTCTCTCTGTTTTACATCCGCATAACCGGACACCCGGAATTGGGAGGACGCCATGCTGACCGTCGACCCGCGAACCTCGATGATTGTCGTCATCGACTTTCAGACCCGGCTCATTCCGGCCATCGAAGGCGGCGCATCGGTCGTCGCCAACGCGCGCCGGCTCGTCGACGCGGCGAGGCTCGTCGACGCGCCCGCGCTGTTCACGGAACAGAACCCCAAGGGCCTCGGGCCGACGGTCGCTGAATTGGCGCCGGACCGCTCGATCGTGGTTCAAAAGATGACATTCGACGCCTGCCGCTCGCTCGCAAGAGTTTCTGCTCGGCGTTCCCGCCGACCGCGCCGTCGTCGTCGCCGGCTGCGAGGCGCATGTCTGCGTGCTCCAGACGGCGCTCGGCCTGATCGAGCGCGGCCGTCGCGTCTTCGTCGTCCGCGACGCGATCGGGTCGCGGCGCGCCGAAAGCAAGGAGGCGGCGATCGCGCGCATGGCGCGCCATGGCGTCGAGATCGTGACGGCGGAGATGGTCGTCTTCGAATGGCTCGGAACCGCCGAGCATCCGCGCTTCAAGGAGGCGGCCGCCCTGATCAAGTAGCGGAGAGCGGACCTTTTGCACCCGATTTCTGCACCGCGTAACCCATTGATTTCGTTCGTGTCGATTTTTGGTGCAAAAATCTTGCAGACCGTGCGAAAACTCCGTGCGGTGAATTTCAAATGTTAATTTCAAGCGAATTTTCGGGGGTTCTGGTCGATCAGAGCCCGAAAAATTGCGCAAAACCGCCCTCTGCGAGGCGATTTTGACGGCGATCGTGAGTTTTCGCACGGTCTGGTTGATTTCTGCACCCCTCGAAACTCGCGGTGCGGCGACCTTTTGAGAGGTAGGAATTGAGAATGAGTTTTTGAGAGGCCCTTTCGGAACGTTCGGCGGCGTTCCACCTGCCGCCTCTTTTCCTGACAGGCTAAGCACCCCTTGAAGTCGCTTAAACCCGCTCCCATCTACCACCGCGCGGGTGATGCGCGCACCTGCTACAGAAAGCTATTACGCGCAGGAGGCGTTCAGACCATGGTTCAATTCTTGATCGCGGCCAACCCTTCTTGTTCACGAAAATCGCGCTTCGAAACATTTCTGCTAACGCTTTGAATTTGACGCTGGAGCCCCTCGCGTTTTGTCGGGACGGCCGAAAAGTCGAGTGTTATGCGCCTTGCGATATTGGGGCGCATTTTTTAAGCAGACTGTGCGAAAACTGGCGAGTAGGGCAAAAAACGTCGCGCAGAATTCGGTTTCCGCCGATTTTTCCGGCTCTGATCGATCAGAAGCCGCGGAAATTCGCCTGAATTCGGCATCCCTGGATCAGTCCAGAGTTTTCGCACGGTCTGGTTGATTTCTGCACCATATCGACCGTCCGCTTAGGGTCGAAACGCGCCGGTCGCCCATCGCCGGTCGTCGGCTGCGACGATCGTCTCTTGCGGGTGTTAAGGCAACATTCGCATGCGGCGAGCCGCTGGAAGTCCTCGCCGATCCCAAACTCCCCGAACGCGAGCGCCTGGGGTGGTCGGGCGATGAGGGCGCGGGTCAAAGGGCTGGAAAATAACGAAGCCCCGGTCAATCAGTGGCCGGGGCTATGTCGGGGTGCGACGTCCATGCTCTCTGTATGTAAACATCTGCTGTAGGGCTGTGTCCACATCACGGCACAGGCTATATGTAATGCTTGTTGCCAAAAAACAAGGGTACGTCGGAAATGGGCGGAGTGCGGCCCTTCAGCCAGCGCCGGGAAGGGCAGGAACTCCGCCCGAAGCAGGCCTTGATCGAGGCGCCAGCAGAACGTTGCGAAGGGCGGAGAGCGGAACTTTCTGCACCTGATTTCTGCACCGCGTACGCGGTTGATTCCGTTCGTGTCGGTCTTTGGTGCAAAAATATTGATCGCCGCTACGATGAAATCGCTCCCTTACCATAAGGTTTATATTGATCGTTGTTAGGCAACGGCCGTATCGCCCAGAGGAATTTATTACCAGACCCCACACTAATATGCTTCATAAGTTTTTGTTCGGCGTCGGCGTCATATTTATAATGAGATTCCTTACTAGTCTCTCTCTGCTGATTGAACCATGGTAAGCATCCAAATTGATCAAAGAACCATTTTATCATGTCAGCTTCAATGTAATATAACGATCCATTATTTTTTCGCGCAATTTCGGCAATGTGTATCTCAACTTCCGCATTCGGAACGCTAACTAATAGTGAGGATATCCAATGTGCGTGGCTGTATAATCTGACGTAAGCGTTACCTTCTCCAATGTAAATAATCGGAGAGTGGGCAGCTCCGTATGCAATAGAGACAACGCCTCGGAGGCGAACAACGTACACACACTGTTTTTCACGGCGAACTTCTGGCCAACTCTCTTGAATAAGCTCTCTTATAATTGGAATGGAGTGCGCCGCCGATAATCCGTAGAAACCAAATTGCAGGCGAACCGGATCATGCCAATTTACCTCGGTGCTCTTAATCTGAGCTGGCATATGCGCTGTTCTCAAACTTCGTGGCTATTCGCTGTCCTCGCGGCGGGGAGATAGCGGTACAGCGTCGCTGGCGATACCCCGATCCGGTCGGCAACGTCGGCATCCCTAATATCAGGATTGGCGAGCAACGTCCTCGCTACGTCAAGATCGTCCTCGCTCAACTTCGCCGGTCTGCCGCCTGTCCGGATTGGGTTCGTGACACTTTCATATTTTTCCAATTGTGCAACCCGTGGCGCGCGGCGGAGGCCGCGGGGGTGACGCGCAAAGGCCACGACGCTAAATATGGAAATTATGCATGTGTCACGGTAATCCCAGCGATGCCTACAGCGATGCCTAGAACAAGTACAATCGCTTTCATGTTGCACCCTCCTTTAAATCAAGGGATTTTTTATTCAGCGAGACGCCAGATCAATGTGCTCCGCCATTAGTTCGATGGATTTCGCAACCTCCCGAAGAAACCTCGGATCGGTCGGGAGGCTGAATGTTGACCACGCGGAATTGATTCCGGCGTAGTTCATAGACACTCCAACTCTGTGGTCTCCGTGAACGAAAATGCCGGAAGGTTTATGCTTCTTGCCGCCGTCGTCCGTGACAGTAAAGTTGCTGTCTGGTGGTGCCGGAGCAATGAAACCGTTGGCCGCCTTATGCGCCATGTGACTTCCTCCTATATGGCCCGCGCTTTGCTGGCTTGGTTTCTGCAGCTTCAACAAGCTTCACTATATCACCAATCTCCAAAGCGTCTTGCTCACGCCGGCCGCCATCGCCGGCGACATACGCAGCGGCGAATGAATTTTCACGAAATTATAGTACATAGCGAAGAGCGCGACCGAATAAGCGTGGTTCTCGAATTTTTTCGAGAACCCGTTTGTCAGGCGCGTGAGACCGCCGCGCCTTCCCAGGGCGACTGCGGCCGGGTCTTTGCCAAGTTCCTCCGGCGTTGGATCGCGATCATCAACCTCGCCAGTTGCGATGTCCACAATGAGCTTCGCGAGTTGCGCGGGATCGCGCGGGCGCTTGGGATGCTTAGTCATCGTCATCCCGCCAGTTACGCGGTAACTGCTGCTCCGCGCTGTAAAGTATCTCCGCTTGGCTATCTAACTGGTATGCTCGCCGCTCGGCTTCTTCCTTGGAGTGGCATCTCTCATGGATGCGGCGTTCGCCATGCCGCTCATATATAACGACATGCTCCGATCCATCCATCGCCGCCGTGTAGGTTTCTCTTGCCATCCCCTGTATATGGCACACGCACCGGCCGCTTTCCATCGTTAAGACGGCGATATTTCAAACGGACCCATTACCCCACTGTTACAGAAACGGTTGCAATTGCTTCGTTTTCGGCTTGCCAGCTGGCGTCGGCCTTGTGCAACTTGAATGTGCGAGGCTCTGACCCGCGATCCGGAAAAGCTACGTAATTCCCTCGAAGGCGAATGGGCTTAACAGAAGTGGTTTGCGGCAGTTCGATCGCCGGCTTAGTTAGGCGGTGCAGAAATCAGGTGCAAAAAATGTCCGCTCCCTTCACCGAAGCCGACTTTCAAACCGAGACACCACCTCCGCCCACCTTCCGCCGACGAAACTCGCCTCGGGGCCGGATTTGAGCTATGGGCTTGCCTTTGCCGGGCAAAGGCCCAATCTAAGCCGGGTCCGGCGATGAATGCCGGAATGGGAATGGAATGCTCGCGACGACCTTCGCGCACGTCCCGCGCGGCGCGGCCAACAGCCTCGGACTCGACAAGCCGCCGGCGGAAACCCGCGTGGTGGTGGCGATGTCGGGCGGCGTCGATTCCTCCGTCGTCGCGGCGATGCTGGCCGACCAGGGTTATGACGTCGTCGGCGTGACCATGCAGCTCTACGACCACGGCGAGGCGACCCACCGCAAAGGCGCGTGCTGCGCCGGGCAGGACATCCACGACGCCCGCGACGTCGCCGCCCGGCTCGGAATTCCCCATTACGTTCTCGATTACGAGCAGCGCTTTCGCGAAAAGGTGATCGAGCCTTTCGCTCGCGCCTATGTCGCAGGCGAGACGCCGATCCCCTGCGTCGCCTGCAACCAGCACATGAAATTCGCCGACCTGTTCGCCGCGGCGCGGGATCTCGGGGCCGACCTCTTGGCGACCGGCCATTATGTCGTCGCGCGCGACGACGGGCATGGCGGGCAGGCGCTGTACCGGGCCGCCGACCCGGATCGCGACCAGAGCTATTTCCTGTTCGCCACTACCCGCGATCAGCTCCACCGCCTGCGCTTTCCGCTGGGCGCGATGCCGAAGCCGGAAGTCCGCGAGCTTGCCCGCCGCTTCGGCCTCATCAACGCCGAAAAGGCCGACAGCCAGGACATTTGCTTCGTCCCCGCGGGCCATTACAGCGAAATGATCGAGCGGCTGATGCCGGGCGCGTCGGCTCCCGGCGACATCGTCCATGCCGACGGCCGCGTGCTCGGCCGTCACGCCGGCATCGTCCATTATACGATCGGCCAGCGGCGCGGCCTCGGCGTCGCCGCGACCGAACCGCTCTATGTCGTGGCGCTCGACGCCGCGCGCGGCCGGGTCGTCGTCGGCCCCCGCGCCGCCCTGGCCAAGACCAGGCTCAAGTTGCGCGACGTCAACTGGATCGGCGACGGCGAGGTCACCGGCCTGCCGAAGGACGGGCTCCTCATCGCCGCGCGGGTGCGCTCGACCCGGCCTCCCGCCCCGGCGCTCCTCCTGCCGTCGGGCGAGGTCGATTTCATCGAGCCCGAGAGCGGCGTCTCGCCCGGGCAGGCCTGCGTCTTCTACCAGTCCCTCGACCCGTGGGCGCGGGTGCTGGGCGGTGGCTTCATCGCCGCGTCCTGAAGCTTTGCGGAGAGGCGAGCGATGGCCGAGCTCAACGAGGAATCCGTATTCGGGGCCAAGCGGAAGGCTCCGCCCGTCCACGAGATCGGCCAGAACCTCGACGACTTGTCAGCCCCCGAACTCGGCGAGCGCATCACGCTTCTGAAGGCGGAGATCGAGCGGCTCGAGCGAGCGATCGAGGCGCGCCAGGCGACCCGGGCGGCCGCGAGCGCGGCGTTCAAGGTCTAGCCCAGACCTGTCCCGTTCCGATCCGCTGAATCCCAATTTGCGACAGGCGGCCGCGGCGCAACGGCCCGTTAAGGGTTATCGATTATGAATTCGTCGACCCGGATTCTCGGGTTCCGAACGGGTTTCATGCCCGTTCTGTTCGACTCCTCGCTCCACCCTCCCTCGAAAGCCGCCTCCGGGCGGCTTTTTTGTGCATTGCAAAGGGCCTTACGTCTGCGTTAACGTTAGCTCAAGAGTAAACGCCCGGCCCGCCCGTCCGGGGCGCTATATTTGCTTTGGGTCTTCCTGAATGCGCGCAGGGGCCGCCGGTGGACGGCCCCGGTCGCGGCGGATGGGAGTGAGGCGTATGGGTCGCCAGTTCGACGGTTGGAAGCGAGTTCCCGCGGCGCCGAGTCCGCCGCCGGTCGCCGTCCCCCTGATCAACCACCTGACTGCTTCGCCCGCCTTCAATGAACTCTTCCGCGAGGGAATGGCGCTCGTCGAAGAGGCCGCAGCCTATCTCGACGGCAGGGGACGGGCGGAATTGAAGGCGCTTCCTCGCCCCGCTGCGCTCGCCTACGGGACCGAAAGCATGCGGCTCACCACGCGCCTCATGCAGGTCGCCTCCTGGCTCTTGCTGCGGCGCGCGGTCAACGAAGGCGAGTTGACCCCGGGTCAGGCGCTGACCGAGCGCCACCGCGTCAAGCTCGCGCGCCAGGACCTCAGCTGCCCGCCGGATATTTTCGAACAGTTGCCGCCCTCGCTCAGGAGCTTGAGCCAGCGCTCGCTGCGCATCCAGGAGCGCGTGATCCATCTCGATCAAGGGCTTGCCGCCGCGCGTTCGCTGGACGCGCTGAAGCGCCACAGCGAGGTCGTGTTGCAGCACGAACGGCTGAAGGCCGCATTTTCCAATTTACGGCCCGCCTGACGTCCCAGCCGGCGATGATGGCGCCCGCCCGATTTGGCGGAACCCGACCAATTCCTGACCCGCAGCTGGCCGAGCCGCGGAACCGTTGCCGCGCTCGGCGGTTTTCCTGCCGTTCGAAACCCTCCTCGACGAAGAGCGCGCATGGATGACGGCGTACGACGCTGGACGCACGGCCCTTCGCTCGAAGAGGGCGGAATCCGCTTTCGACTCTGGGCCCCAGCTGAGCAGCGCGTGAGCCTCGCGCTCGAAAGCCGAAGCTCGACAATCCCCATGGAGCGGCGCGACGGCGGATTCTTCGAGGTCTTCGTCGAGGGCATCGGCGCGGGCGCTCTCTATCGCTTCGAGCTCTCCGACGGGACGCGCGTCCCCGATCCGGCGTCCCGCTATCAGCCTCAGGAAGTGCATGGGCCGAGCGAGACGATCGACCATGAGGCCTATCGCTGGCGCGAGCGCTGGCCGGGCCGGCCCTGGGATGACGTCGTGCTCTATGAATTGCACATCGGCGCCTTCACGCCGGAAGGCTCCTTCGCCGCGGCCGCTCGCAAGCTCGACCATCTCGTCGAGTTCGGCGTGACCGCCGTCGAGATCATGCCGGTCGGCGACTTCTGCGGCCGCTGGGGCTGGGGCTACGACGGGGTCTACCTTTACGCGCCCGACGCGAGCTACGGCCGGCCGGAGGATTTCAAGGCCTTCGTCGAGGCGGCGCACCGGCGCGGCGTCGCCGTGCTGCTCGACGTGGTCTACAACCATTTCGGACCGGAGGGGAATTACCTCTCGTCCTACGCGCCGGACTTTTTCACCAACCGCCATCGGACGCCCTGGGGCGAGGCTATCAATTTCGACGGGCCCGACGCGCGCCCCGTCCGGGACTTCGTCATCGAGAACGCCGAATACTGGATCGACGCGTTTCGCCTGGACGGACTGCGCCTCGACGCGGTGCATTCGATCAAGGACGACAGCCGTCCCGACATCGTCGACGAGCTCGCTGAGCGGCTCAGGTCGCGCTTCGCCCGGACGATCCATCTCCTGATCGAGAACGAGGACAACGAGCCGGGGCGCCTCGCCCGCCGCGACCGCGAGCCCATCCTCTGCACGGCGCAGTGGAACGACGACGTCCACCACGTGCTGCACGTCGCCGCGACGCACGAGAAGAGCGGCTATTACGCCGATTATGGGGACGCGAAGCTCCTCGCCAGGGCGCTGGCGGAGGGCTTCGCCTATCAGGGGGAGACCTCGCCCTACCGCGGCGCCCCGCGCGGGGGCCCGAGCGCGGAGCTTCCTCCCGACGCTTTCGTCGCATTCATTGAGAACCACGATCAGATCGGCAACCGCGCGTTCGGCGAGCGGATCAGCGCGCTCGCCTCCTCCGCGGCCGTCCGGGCGCTCGCGAGCGTCTATCTCCTCCTGCCGCAGACGCCGATGCTGTTCATGGGCGAGGAGTGGGCGGCGGCGCAGCCGTTCCCGTTCTTCTGCGATTTCGAGGGCGAACTGGCGGAAGCCGTCCGACGCGGGCGTCGCAAGGAATTCGCGCGCTTTCCCGAGTTCGCCGATCCCGAGCGGGCGGCGACGATACCCGATCCGATCGCTGAAGCGACATTCCTGTCGGCGAAGCTCGACTGGAGCCGGGTCGACGCCGACCAGCTCGAATTCTACCGCGCCGCGCTCGCCGCGCGGCGACGGCATGTCCGGCCGCTTCTGCCGAAGATCGAGCGCGGCGGCAGGGGCGCGGTTCTCGGCGAACAGGCGGTCCGCGTCGTCTGGCGGGCCGGCGCCGAGCGCCTGACGGTCGACGCCAACTTGTCCGACGGCCGGGTCGCCTTCCCCGAGACGACCGGCGTCTTCTGGCGATGCGGCGAGACGGAAGGCGCGTTCGGACCCTGGAGCGTGCGCTGGAGCGTCGAGGCGGCATGATCCCTCCGCGCGCCACCTACCGGCTGCAGCTCAGGGGAGGCTTCGGGTTCAAGGAAGCGGCGGCCGTGGCGCCCTATCTCGCCCGCCTCGGCGTCAGCCATGTCTACCTGTCGCCCTTCTTCAAGGCGCGGCCGGGCAGCGCGCACGGCTACGACATCACCGACCACGCCAGGCTCAACCCGGACCTCGGCTCGGAAGCCGAGTATTCGGCGATGGTCGACGCGCTCCGGCGCGAGGGCCTCAACGCCATCCTCGACTTCGTCCCGAACCACATGGGCGTCGGCGGCGCCGACAACCCGCTCTGGCTCGACGTGCTCGAATGGGGGCCGGAGTCGCGTTTCGCGGGCTGGTTCGACATCGACTGGCCGGCGGGCGGCGGCAAGCTGCTGGCGCCCGTGCTCGGCGCGCAATACGGCGAAGAGTTGAGGAACGGCAAACTCGCCCTCGCGTTCGACGACGACGGAACCTTCGCCATATGGGCCTACGGCGAACACAAGCTGCCGCTCTGCCCTCTGACCTATCCGACGGTTCTCGGCCACGACAGCGAGGCGCTCGACCGGATGTCGGACAAGTTTCTCGACCTGCCGAACTGGCGGCCGCAGATCGCCGAGCGGGCGCTCGGTCTCAAGGCCGAACTGGCGGATCTCGCGCGGGGCGACGCCGGGACGCGACGCGAGATCGACGAGCGCGTCGCCGCGTTCAACCGGGACTGGCGCGAGATCGACCGGCTGATTTCCGCGCAGTTCTGGCGCGTCGCGTTCTTCCGCGTCGCCGAGGACGAGATCAATTACCGGCGCTTCTTCAACATCAACGATCTCGCCGGCCTTCGGATGGAGCTCGCGCCCGTATTCGCGCATGCGCACGCGAGAGCGCTCCGCCTACTCAAGGCGCGAGAGACCGACGGCCTCAGGATCGATCACGTCGACGGCCTGTTCGACCCCAAATCCTATCTGACCGCCCTTCGCGAGCGGGTCGAGCGGCCCTTCTATCTCGTGGTCGAGAAGATCCTGGCGCCGCACGAGCGCCTGCGCGCCGATTGGCCGATCGAGGGCACGACGGGCTACGACTATTTGAATCTTTCGCTCGGCCTCTTCGTCGATCAATCCGCCGAGGCCGTGTTTTCCGAAACCTATCGCGCCTTCGCCGGCGCGGACGATTCCTTCGAAGAGATCGCCCTCGCCTCCAAGCTCAGAATCATGGACAACGAGATGGCGAGCGAACTCGGCGCGCTTGGCCGAGCTGCAGCACGGCTCGCCCGCGAGAGCCCGATGACGGCGGATCTCACCCGCGCGATCCTTACGCGCGCGATCAAGGCGATCGTCGCCTGCTTTCCCGTCTATCGCACCTATGTCGACCTCTCCGGCGCGGTCGCCGAGGCCGACCGGCGCGACATCGCTTGGGCGGTCACGCGGGCGCGCAGGCTCGATCCGGACGTGCATGCGTCGGCGTTCGATTTCCTCGAGAGGGTACTGACCGGGGAGATCAAGCAGTCCGCCGCCAGCGAGATCGGCCGAACCGCGGCGCTGCGCTTCGCAATGAAGCTGCAGCAGTTCTCGGGGCCGGTGATGGCGAAGGGCGTCGAGGACACGGCGTTCTACCGTTACAACCGCTTCGTCGCCCTGAACGAAGTCGGCGGCGCGCCGGAGAGGTTCGGGATCGCGCCCTCGCTCTTCCACAAGGCGAACGCCCAGCGCGCGGAGCATTGGCCGCACGCGATGCTCGCGACCGCCACGCACGACACGAAACGCGGCGAGGACGCGCGCGCGCGGCTCGCGGCGCTCTCGGAAATCCCGGAGGAATGGCGGCGTCAGGTCGGCGGATGGAGCCGGCTCATCCGGGCGCGGCTCGGCGACGTCGAAGGCCGCGCGCCGCCGGACCGCAACGACGAATACATGTTCTATCAGATGCTGGTCGGCTCCTGGCCGATGGAGTTGCTCCAAGCGCAGACGGCCGAGGGGCTCGAGGCCTATCGAAGACGCGTTCATGTCGCGCTGGAGAAGTCGCTGCGGGAAGGCAAGCAACGCTCGAACTGGGCGGCGCCGAACCTCGAATACGAGGCGGCGATGCATGCCTTCGTCAATGAAGCGCTGAGGCCGGAGGGTGGCTTCCTGACGAGCTTCCTGCCGTTCGTCGCGCGCGTCGCGCGGCTCGGCGTGCAGAACAGCCTCGTTCAGACGGCCTTGAAGCTGACCGCGCCGGGCGTCCCCGACACCTACCAGGGCTGCGAATTGTGGGACCTGAGCCTCGTCGACCCGGACAATCGCCGCGCGGTCGACTACCGCGAGCGCGAGGCGGCGTTCGCCATGCTCGCCCCGCGGCTCGAAATCGAACATGAGCGCGCGGAGCTCATCGAGTCGCTGCTGACCACCTGGCGCGACGGGCGGATCAAGCTCGCCGTGACGGCGCTTCTGCTCGCCTTCCGACGCGATCACGCCGAGCTCTTCGCCGATGGCGGCTACCTGCCGATCGAGACGACGGGCGAAGACGCGGAATTCGCGCTCGGTTTCGTCCGGACCGCCGGCGAGCGCCGGATCGCGGTGCTGGTCGCGCGGTTTCCGGCGCGTCGGGAAGAGAAGCCGGACTGGCGCGCCTACGCCAAATTGCCGGAGGGCGAATGGTTCGATCTCGTTCGCGCCCGGCCTTTCGACGCCGGTGCGTCCTTGCGCGAGGGGTTCGGCCCTTTGCCGTTCGCGGTGCTGACGCAGGGGTAAGCGACAGCACGGTTTTCGACCAAACCGCGACGCCACCGTCATTGCGAGCGAAGCGAAGCAATCCCGGCCACCGCCACTGCCCCTCGATCCACTGGATCGCTTCGTCCCCTCGCTACGCTGGAGTCCTCGCAATGACGGCCGAGGTGAAGGCGCCATCCCTACGGCGCCTGCTCGCGCTCCAAGCTCACCTCGGCTTCCAGGCTTTGCAGGTCGCGGAAGATCGAAGCGACAGCGAGCGTGCGCCCCTGGCGCTTGAAGCGGGCGAGGCAGTCTTTGTCGGCGATGCTTCCCTCGACCGCGAGTTCGTCCCACCGCTCCGCGTGACCGACGTAGTTGATCGGGATGTCGTAGTGCTGGCTCCAGAAGAACGGAGCGGCCGAGAATCGCTCGCGGCCGCCAAGCATGTTGAGCGCTGCAACTTGTCCCTGGCGCTCGGCGACGACCCAATGTTCGACCCGGATCGACTCGCCGCTGTGCGGGTCCGGCCAGCGGGCGATGTCGCCAGCGGCGAAGACGCCCGGCGCGGACGTCTCGAGATAGGCGTCGACCACGACGCCGCGATCCACCCTGAGGCCGGCCGATTCGGCAATCCCGACGCGCGGGCGCACGCCAAGGCCCGCCACGACGAGGTCGGCCTCGATGACGGTTTCGTCTGACAGTCGGACCTGTTTGCCGTCGATCGCGCTCGCGGTCCTCTGAAGATGGAAGACAACGCCGTGCTCTTCATGGAGAGCGCGAATGAAATCGCCGAATTCGGGGCCCAGAATGCGCTCCATCGGACGTTGTTCCGGGGCGACGACATGGACCTCGACATTGCGCGCCCGCAACGAGGCCGCGACCTCGAGCCCGATGAAGCTCGCGCCCAGCACCGCCGCCCGCCGCGCCGTCTTGGCTCGTTCGATGATGGCTCGGGAATCGTCGAGCGAGCGCAGCACGAGCACATCCGACGGGTTCGCGCCGGGGATGGACAGGCGCACCGGCTCGGCCCCCGTCGCGAGAAGGAGGCAATCGAAGGAGATTTTCTCCCCGCCGGCGAGCGCGATTTCGCGCGCCCCGACGTCGACGCTAGCAACGGCGGATCGGAGACGCAGGTCGATGGAATTGTCCGAATAGAAGCTTGGCGGAGAAAGAGGGACCCATTCCTCCGGCGCGCTGCCGGCGAGATAGTCCTTCGAAAGGCTCGGTCTGTCGACCGGCGGCGCGTCGTCGCTGCTGAGCATGACGATTTCGCCCCCGTATTGCTGTCGCCGCAGCATCTCGGCGGCGGCGAACCCAGCGGCGCCGCCGCCGACGATCACGATTCGATTCGGCCCGCCCGACGTGGCGCGCGGTTTGGCGCTCGGCCGTGCGCGCTTCTCGCGGACGAAAAGCTTTCCGTCGCGCTGCTCGACCGTCCATGTATCCAACGGGCTGAAAGCCGGCGCGCGAACGGCTTCGCCGGTGCGCAGGTCGAAGCAGGCGTGATGCCAGGGGCAGCGGACCGCGCCGTCGACAATGAGCCCGTCGACAAGGGGCCCATGATAATGGGTGCAGTGGGCGCCGACCACGAACGCGTCGGTCCCCTGCCGCGTCACCAGCACCTGTTCGTCCCCGACATGACCGACCAGCTTGCCGCCGTCGGGTAGCTCGGCGAGCGACAGACCCTGCGACAGATCGGGACCGGCTTGATCTTCCGCCATTCCGCCCTCCTTGAACAGACGCTGGATTTGACCAGGTCGAAGGACATGGGCAATCAGACTTGACCATCAAAGAGACGGAGATATGGCGGAGTCCGCTCGAGGCTCGCGACGCTCTCGGCGAGGTCGCGACGCGCTCGAACAGCAGGAGAGACCGTCCGGTCACCTTGTACACGGCGCCGACCCTGAACTTTCGCGGCGGAAGTTCCAGGTCGTTGGTGTCGATCAGGCGGTTCCAGCCGTACGCCTCGTAACAGCGCGGCAACTTGAATTTGACCACGGCGTGATGCGCGTTGAAAACGATCAGCAGCGTGGCATCGCTGCCTCGACGCTTGATGCCGGTCGTCTGCGCCCGCCCGTCGAGAAGCATGCCGAAGCAACGCGTGAGATCGTTATCCCAGGTCTCGCGCGTCATTTGCGAGCCGTTGGTGTCGATCCAGGTCACGTCCCTGACGTCGATGTCCGGATTCGTGTCGCCGGTGAAGAAGCGCGAACGACGCAGGACCGGATAGAGCTGGAACAGCGCCGTCAGCCGGCGGAAAAAGGCGACCAGCGCCTGCTGCTCCTCGTCCAGCCGCCAGTTCACCCAGCTGATTTCGTTGTCCTGGCAGTAGGCGTTGTTGTTGCCGTTCTGCGTGCGGCCGAATTCGTCGCCCGCCGCGATCATCGGCGTGCCCTGGGACAACATCAGGGTCGCGAGCAGATTGCGGATCTGACGCCAGCGAAGCGAGCGGATCGCGGGGTCGTCGGTCGGCCCCTCGACGCCGCAGTTCCACGAGCGATTGTCGGAATGGCCGTCGCGGTTGTCTTCGCCATTCGCCTCGTTGTGCTTGTCGTTGTAGGAGACGAGATCGCGCAGGGTGAAGCCGTCGTGCGCGGCGACGAAATTGACGCTCGCCCAGGGTTTCCGCCCGCGGAAGTTGAACTTGTCGGGCGAAGCGCAGAGACGGGGAGCGAGCGCCTTCGCGCTCGCCATGCCGCGCCAATAATCGCGCGCGGCGTCGCGGAACGTGTCATTCCACTCCGCCCAGCCCGGCGGGAAGCCGCCGACCTGATAGCCGCCCGGCCCGCAGTCCCAAGGCTCGGCGATGAGCTTCACCTCGGCGAGCAAGGGATCCTGTCCGACCGCCTTCAGAAAGCCGCTCTCGGTCTTGAAGCCGTCGGGCTCGCGCGCGAGTATCGTGCCGAGATCGAAGCGGAATCCGTCGACCCGCATTTCGCTCACCCAATAGCGCAAGGAGTTGGCGACCATCTGCATGACGCGGGGATGGCTGAGGTTCAGCGTGTTCCCGGTGCCCGTGTCGTTGACATAGTACCGCGGCTGGTCGGGAATGAGCCGATAGTAGGAGCGGTTGTCGATGCCCTTGAAAGACAGGGTCGGGCCGAGCTCGTTGCCCTCGGCGGTGTGGTTGTAGACGACGTCCAGGATCACCTCGAGCCCGCCGTCGTGCAGGCGGGCGACCATCTCTTTGAACTCCCGCAGCGAATTCGGGACGTCGGCGGCATAGCGCGGGTCGGGCGCGAAGAAGCCGATCGAATTGTAACCCCAATAATTCTTGAGGCCGCGCTCGAGCAGGAACGAGTTGTCGATGAACGTATGGACGGGCAAGAGCTCGACGGTCGTCACCCCGAGCGAGCGGATGTAGTCGACGATCGACTTCGACCCGAGCCCGGCGTAGAAGCCGCGGAGGCCCTCGTCCACCTCGGGATGCAGCTTGGTGAAGCCTTTGACGTGCGCTTCATAGATGATCGTGTGGTCCCAGGGGACGCTGCGCCTATGGTATTCGCCGCGCCAGTCGAAGTTGGGATCGACGACCGCGCACTTCGGCATGAAAGGAGCGCTGTCGCGCTCGTCGAAGGTCAGGTCGTCTCCTTCGGCGCCGATCGTATAGCCGAACACGGCCGGGTCCCAGACGAGCTTGCCGGCGTGCGCGCGCGCGTAGGGGTCGAGCAGGAGCTTGTTCGGATTGAAGCGGTGTCCGGCCTCGGGCTCGAACGGCCCGTGGGCGCGAAACCCGTACAAGGAGCCGGGGCCGATGCCGGCGACGTGGCCGTGAAAGACTTCGTCGGTGTATTCCGGCAGCTCGAACCGGTCGATCTCGCGCCCGTTTGGAGCGTCGAAGACGCACACGTCGACCCGGATCGCATGGGCGGAGAAAACCGCGAAATTGGCGCCGTTGGCGTCGGCCATGGCGCCGAGCGGATAGGGCTTGCCTTCGCTTATTCGCATGAATGCTCCCGTCGGCCCCAGCATTCCGCAGGATAGCGGGCCTTGCCAATGGGCGACAACAGCAACGCGGGAGAAGCGCAACAGTTCCGCGCGCAACGCGGAACTCGGTCCCAATGTCGACGCGAAGACGACTCGAAAGCGCCCGGCTTGGAACTCGACGAACGCCGCCCGCGTTGTCTGCCGATCGGGAGATACGCCCGTGGGTCAGGTTTTGCGCAACGCTTCCATCCTTTCGCAGCCCGCGGCGCGAGAGCCGAGCACAAAGAGCCCATCGACGAGCTTGTCCGACTGGATGTCTTGAACGCCCTTCACTGGGACCTCGCGGCGCCAAGAGGCAGCCTGACTGATCTTCGACAGTTGGAGGGTGCGCGCGAGGTGTAAGCCATTGATATTATTTGTGGCGACAGGCGGCAGTTGCGATAGTGTAGTGCCACGGATTGGAATATTTTTATTGATTTCTGAAGACGCAGCGCGGATGCTGTGCGTACCAAAGGTAAGTCGCTCGGTTTCCCCCCATGTATTTCCGCAAGAAGACCTCCGGCGGCCGCGCCTATCGGCAAATCGTCGAGAGCCGGCGCGAGGGCGCTGCGGTGCGCCAGCAGGTGATCGCGACGCTCGGGCGGATCGAGGATCTTAAGGAAAGCGGGCAGTTGGAGCGCCTGCTGCGCTCGGGGGCGCGGTTTGCCGACAAGGCCATCGTGCTCGATGCGCTCGACCGCGGCGAAGCGACGGTCGTGGCGACCCGGCGCATCGGTCCGGCGCTCGCCTTCGAGCGGGTATGGGACGAGACGGGCTGCCGGCGCGTGATCGAGCGCCTGGCGAGCGCGCGCAAACATGATTTCTCGCTGGAGCGTGCGGCGTTCCTGACCGTGCTGCACCGCCTCTTTTGCGGCGGCTCGGACCGTGCCGCCGACCGCTGGCGCGAGGATTACCGCATTGATGGCGTCGACGGGCTCGAACTGCATCATCTTTATCGCGCCATGGCGTGGCTCGGCGCGGAACTCCCCCAAGAGCAACAGGACGGCGCGACGCCGTTTGCGCCGCGCTGCGTGAAGGACGTCCTGGAGGAGGAACTGTTCGCCTGTCGGCGCGACCTGCTCACCACGCTCGACGTCGTGTTCATGGACACCACGAGCCTCTATTTCGAGGGCGCAGGCGGTCAGACTCTCGGACGGCGCGGGTTCTCCAAGGACCATCGGCCCGATCTCAATCAGATGATCCTGGCCGTGCTCCTCGATGGCGACGGCCGCCCGGTGTGCACGGAAATGTGGCCGGGAAACACCGCCGACGTCGGCAGCCTGATCCCGGCGATCGATCGGTTGCAGCGCAGGTTCCGCATCAACCGCGTCTGCGTCGTCGCCGACCGCGGCATGATCAGCGCCGAGACGATCGCCGAACTCGAAGCGCGAGGGCTGCTTTATGTTTTGGGCGTGCGCGAGCGAACCGACAAGCTGGTGCGCGAACTCGTCCTCGACGATCCCGCGCCGTTCGTTCCCTTCATTCTGATGAAGCCCAGAAGCGAAGTCGATTACGAGGCCAAGGCGGTGAAGCTCGCCGGGCGGCGCTACATCGTCTGCCGCAATCTCGATCAGATGAGGAAGGACGCCGCTGACCGCGCCACCGTCGTCGCGGCGCTGGAGAAGCAGTTGAAGAAAGGCGACAAGAGCCTGGTGGGCAACAAGGGCTATCGCCGGTTCCTCGCCAACCCGGAGGGCGAGGGCTTTTCCATCGACCGCGCCAAGGTCGAGGAGGACGCCAAATTCGATGGCGTGTTCGTGCTGCGGACCAACGCGCATCTCTCGCCGCTGGAGGCGATGCTCGTCTACAAACAATTGTGGACCGTGGAGCGGACGTTCCGCACGACCAAGAGTCTGCTCGAAACGCGGCCGATCTATCACAAACTGGATCAGACGATCCGCGGCCACGTCGCCTGCAGCTTCCTCGCGCTCGTTCTGAAGAAGGAGCTGGAAGACCGCCTCGCCGCCGCCGACAAGAGCGCCCGCGCCTCCTGGCCCGACGTCATCGCCGATCTCGAACTCGCTGACCGAGACCGAAGTCGAACAGGACGGCAAGCGTTTCCTGCTGCGCTCCGCCCCGCGCCCTGACGCCACCCTCGCGCTGTCGGCCCTCGGCGTCGCCCTGCCGCCGACCCTGCGCCAATTCGCAGACGCCTGATCCACACCCAAAACCCGCAATGTCGTGCCACGCCGTCACAACGGCGCGCCTTCTCGTTCGATGTCAATGACTTGGTTCCGCCAACTGTCGAAGATCAGCCTGAACGTCGTGGTCGAACGCGGGCACGTGACTCTCACCGGGAGAGTGGACCCGCCCATGCCAAGGCTTATGCGGAGCGATGCCCGGGCGGTGGCGGACGTGATCAGCGTGACCAAGGCGATCGTGGTGGATGGCCGCCAAATGAGCGCAGCGAAGGGAAGCGGCGTTTTCTGAACCGGCTCCGGCCGCCGCGTTCCCGTGGGCCTCCGCGCCCGGCTGCCGGCGATCGCGTTACAAAGTCCGCCTCTTGTCCTGAGTTGCCGTTCCATGCTGGAGGCGGCCGCGTTCGGCGCTGGCGCGCTCGTCGCCGCGGGTTTTGCCGCCGCCACGCTGGCCGCTGCCCCGTCGGCAACCGACGCCTCATCCGCCATGCTCGCCGCCTGGGTGGTGCTCCGGCCGGAAGCGGGAGCGGATGTCCGGTTCGCCTACTTGGACGCGCGCGGCCGGCCGCTGCGCGTGCTGCCGGCCGTTCGGCTTGAGGCGCGGCACACCGCGCCCGCCGCCAAGCCCGCGTCCGCCTGGGGCCAGGCGCAAGAGGCCACGGGACTGGCGCAATCTCTCGCCGCGGCAATGGCGGCCGGCGCTTGGGGCGTCCCCGCGTCGGATTGCGAGATCCGCCCCGGCAGGATCTCGCACCCGTCGACCGGGCGGTCGATCCGTCACTGCGTATGGGAGGAAGCCGCCTAGGCCGGCTGCGCCAGCGGTCGGATCGTGGCTAGGCGGAGCGGACGGCGCGTCTCGCCGCGCCCGAACCCGCCATGACGACGATCATAAGAAAGACGCCGCGCACGACCGACTGCCAGTAGGCGCTGAGGCTGATCCAGCCCAGGCCGTTTTCGAAATTGAGCACGTTGAAGATGAGGCCGAGCAGGAGGACGCCGGCGAGGGTCGTCGCAACCGAGCCGACGCCTCCGGTCAGCAACGTCCCGCCGACGACGACCGCCGCGATCGAGAACAGTTCCCAGCCGACCCCCTCGCCCGGCTGGCCGGCGCCGAACTGCGCCGCGAGGATGACGCCGGCTAAGCTCGCGAACACGCCCGACTGAACGTAGATCCAGAAGATCACCCGGTCGACCGGCAGGCCCATGAGGCGCGCCGCTTCCTCATTGCCGCCGATCGCCAGCACGTAGCGGCCAAAACTCGTGTAGTTGAGCACGACGGAGCCGTAGGCGTAGGCGATGCCGGCAATCCACGCCGGCACGGGGAAGCCAAGCAGATCGCCCTGTCCGAGCCAAGTGAAGTCGGTGTCGTAGGAAACCGAGACCGACTGGTTACGCGCGAGCAGAAACCCCGTTCCGCTCGCCATCAGCATCCCGGAAAGTGTGGCGATGAACGGCAGGAGCTTCATGCGCGCGACCATGACGCCGTTGACGAGACCGACCGCGAGCCCAACGCCGAGGCCCGCGAGCAATCCGGGCAGAAGGCCCATCGGCGAGAAAATCGCCGCAACAACGCTGGCGCAGGCCGCCGTGGTTCCGACCGACAGGTCGATGCCGGCCGCCATGATGGCGAAGCACATGCCCAGACTCGTGAGCGCGAACATCGAATTGTAGCGCAGCACGCTCAGCACGTTGTAGGCGCCGAGGAAATGGTCGTAACGGAGCGCTCCAAACACGATGAGCAGGATGAGCGCGATCAGAACGCGCTGCTGCGCGGCCCACGCGAGACGGTTCGATCTTGTCGCGGGAGGAAACTTCGCGGTTTCAGCGCTCATGCGGATTTGCCTCGCTGCTGCGACCACACCGCGCCCGCGATGATCACGCCTTTGACGACGAGGGCGGCCGCGTCGGGCACGCCGTTGGCGAGCAGAGTGTAGCGCAGGATCTGGATTAGCAGAGCGCCGATGAGCGATCCGACTACGCTCGCTTGACCGCCGGTGAACGGCGTCCCGCCGACGGCGACCGCCGCGATCGCGTCGAGCTCCATGCCGAGGCCGACCTGATTGGCGTCGCTCGACGAATTGATCGAAATGACGACGAGACCGGCGATGCCGGCGCAAAGTCCGCTGATCGCGTAGACCCAGCGCTTGACCCGGTCGACCGGAACGCCGGACAGACGCGCCGCCTTTTCGTTGCCGCCGAGCGCCAGGATCTCGCGGCCGAACAGCGTACGCCGCAGCATCCATGCGGCGACGGCGACCAGAACCAGCATGACGATGACCTGGACCGGGACGCCCAAGATGCGGCCAAGGCCGATGAACTGGAACGTCGGATTGTGGAACACCTGCAGATTGCCGTTGGTCAGAACCTGCCCGATGCCGCGGCCGGCGATGAACATGACGAGCGTGCCGACGATCGGCTGCACCCGAAATCGCGTGATGAACCAGCCGTTGAAGGCGCCGAGCAGGCCCGCGGCCGCGATCGGGACGACAAAGGCGAGCAGGTTGCCGAGCGCGACATGATCGCGGCCGAACGGACTGAGGAAGATCAGAGGCGCCAGCGCGCCTGATATCGCCATCAGCGAACCGACCGACAGGTCGATGCCGCCGGTCGCGATGACCAGGGTCATGCCGACCGAGACGATGACGATCGTCGCGACCTGGGTGAGGTTCACGTTCAGCGTCTGCGGGCTCCAGAAATGCGGCGTCCACACGAAGTTGAACAGCAACAGCGCGATCAGGCCCGTCAATGCGGCGTAGCGCCGAAAAAAACCGCCGACTTCGAACGGAATGGCTTTTCGCGCAATCGTCGGCGCGTCAACCATTGTCGGCTCCCGCTGCGGCGCCGCCGTCATGCGCCATCGCCGCGATGATCGCCGAGGCGCTCGCCGCCTCGTGGGGCAGGTCGGCGACAGTGCGTCCATCGCTGAGAACGAACACGCGGTCCGCGCCCTCGGTGATTTCCTCGAGTTCGGAGGATATCATCAGCACGCCCAGTCCCTGATCGGCCAGTTCGCGGATCAGCGACTGGATCTCGGCCTTTGGCGCCGACGTCGATGCCGCGGGTCGGCTCGTCGAGGATCAGCAGCTTCGGATCGGTGCAGAGCCAGCGGGCGAGCAGAACTTTCTGCTGGTTGCCGCCCGAGAGCTCGCGAATCTTCTGCTCGACGCTCGAGGCCTTGATCGCGAGACGTTTCATGAACTTCTCGACGATCGCGCGCTGTCGCGCCTCGTCCACGATCGCCCATCCTGACGAGCCGCGGCAGGATCGCGAGCGTGATATTCTCGCGCACCGACATGTCGGGAACGATCCCGTCCGCCTTGCGATCCTCGCTGCAATAGCCGACGCCGAGCGCAATCGCATCGGAGGGCTCTGCGCGGCGACACCTCCTTTCCCAGAACGCGGATCACGCCGGCGTCCGGCGGATCGGCGCCGAAGATCGCCCGCGCGGTTTCCGTCCGGCCGGAGCCGAGCAGGCCCGCGAGGCCGACGATCTGGCCGGCCTTCACCTCGACGCGCGCGTCGCGCACCCTCCGGCCGATCCGAAGCCCTTCGGCCGAGAGCACTTCGTCGCCCGCCTTCGCCGAGGCGGCGGAAAACCCGGTCGCGTGGCTGCGCACCGTTTCGAGATCGCGCCCGAGCATCGCCGCGATGAGATGGAGCTTGTCGACGTCTCGGCCATGCGGCTCGTCATCACCGTGCGCCCATCGCGCATCACCGTGACCCGGTCGCACACCTGATAGAGCTCGTCGAGCCGGTGGGTGATGAAAATCACGCTCGACGCCTTCGGCGCGCAATTGCCGCATGACGTCGAACAGAACCGCGACCTCGCGTTCGTCCAGGGAGGAGGTCGGTTCGTCCATGATGACGAGCCGCGCCTTGAAGGAAACGGCGCGGGCGATGGCGACCATCTGCTGGATGGCGGTGCTGAAGTCCATGAGAGGCCGGCGAACGTCGATCTCGACCGCGAAGCGCCGAAGCAGATCCGCCGCCTCGGCGTTCATGCGCCGCCAGTCGAGCAACCCATAGCGCCGGTATTCGCGGCCGAGAAAGATGTTCTCCGCCACCGATCGGAAGGGGACGAGATTGATCTCCTGATAGATCGTGCTGACGCCGCCGCGCTGGGCCTCCTGCGGAGAGGCGAAGTCGATCGGCGCGCCGCCGAATTCGATCGCGCCGGAATCCCGCCGGTAAGCGCCGGTCAGGACTTTGATCAGGGTCGACTTGCCGGCCCCGTTCTGGCCGACGATGGCCATGATCTCCCCGGCCGCCACCTCGAGCGAGGCGGACGACAGCGCTTTCACGCCCTGGAAGCGCTTGTCGATGTCGCGCATGACGAGGAGCGGAGCGGACGCCGGCATCGTCGACTTTCGGCTTTTTGGCGCGTCTTCCGAGGCGCGCCCTCCCGCCGGCAGCAAAGCAGGCGGGAGAGGTTTCGGCAAGGGCGAGAGGAAGCCCTGCGACCTTAGAACGCGGTCGGCAGCATCTCCTTGGCGTTGCTGGCGTCGAAGAAGCGGTCGGGATTGATGATGACCGGCGGAATCTTCTCGCCGTTGGCGTAGTTGTACATGATGTCGAACGCCGCCGGCCCGAAGCGCGGGTTGCACTCGCAGGAGCGCCCAACTTGCCGTCGACGATCGCCTGAAGCGCGTCCTTCTCGCCGTCGATCGACACGACGAGAATGTCCTTGCCCGGGACCTTGCCGGCCGCCTCGATCGCGGCGATCGCGCCGAGCGCCATTTCGTCGTTGTGGGCGTAGACGATGGTCGCGTCGGGATGCGCCTGCAGCAGCGTCTCGGCGACCTGCCGGCCCTTGTCGCGGGCGAAGTCGCCGGACTGGCTGGCGAGGATCGACCATCTCGGGCGCCTTGGCCTTGATCGTCTCGTCGAAGCCCTTCTTGCGGTCGTTGGCGGGCGAGGCGCCGACGGAGCCTTCGAGTTCGATGATCTTGCCCTTGCCGCCGGTCTTTGCGATCGTCCAGTCGGCGACGCGCTGGCCTTCCTGGACGAAATTCGAGCCGATGAAGGCGAGATAGTCCTGGCCCGCCTTGGCGAGCGACTGATCGACGTTGCGGTCGACCAGCAGCACCGGGATGCCGGCCTTCTTGGCGGCCATGATCGCCGGAATCAGCGGCTTCTCCTCGCGCGGCGCGAGGAAGATGAAATCGACGCCCTGGGCGATCATGCTGTTGACGTCGGCGACCTGCTTGGCGGCGGAGCTGGCGGCGTCGGTGTAGACGAGCTGGCAGCCGCGCTTCGCGGCCTCGTCCTTCATGCTCGCGGTCTGCGCCAGACGCCAGGGATTGTTGCTTTCGGTCTGGGCGAAGCCGACCTTGTAGGTATCCTTCTTCTTCAGCGGCGGCACCTGGCCGAAGGCGGGAACGATCGTCAGCCCGGCGGCGGCGCCGACGGTCCCGATGAGCACTTGTCTGCGATTGATCAGCATTTCGCTTTCCTCCTCTAGACCGCGCGCCAGGGCGCGTCGCGACGGCTCTTTCGCCGTTTGACTTCGGGCGACCCCGAGCTTCTCGGAGGATAATAAAGTGCTAAAACTTGTCAATGGCTAAGCTGATGGTGCAATATTCCTGTTTGCAATTCAGCAGCTTGCCACGCTAATAATATTTGCAAGGCCGGTTCGAGGGCGATGATGCGGGAGCAAAGCGGCGCGTCGATCGGCGCGGAGCGCCGCGGCGCCGAGGACAGGCGGGGCGATCGCGGTCGCGCGGCGTCCCCGCGCCGGCCGACCATGATCGACGTCGCCAACGAGGCGCGCGTCTCCCAGACCACGGTTTCGCTGGTGCTCAACCATGCCGACGGGGCGCGCCTCAGCGCGGAGACGCGGAAGCGGGTGATGCAGGCCGCGGCCCGGCTCGGCTATCAGCCGGTGCGCCGCGGCGGCGCGCCCTCGCCGTCGTCGCCGACCTCGATCGGCTTTGTTTGCGACGAAATCTCGACCGACCCCTGGACGGCGATCGGGCTCGACGGCGTGCGCGAAAAGGCCTGGGAGCACGGGCTCACGGTCACGGTCATGGTGACGCGCGGCGACGCCGACATGGAAGCCGCGGCGCTTGCCCAGCTGACCGCGCAGCCGCTGCTCGGCCTCATCTACGCGACCATCAACACGCGGCTGGTCGACGCGCCCGCGACGCCGCCGCAGATGCCGATCGTTCTGCTCAACTGCCACGCCGCCAACAGCGCGCTGACTTCGGTCGCGCCGGGCGAGGTCGCGGGAGGGCACGCCGCGACCGACGTCCTCATCCGCGCCGGCCACAGGCGCATCGGCTACATCAACGGCGAAGCGAGCATGGAGGCGGCGCGCCATCGGCTGAGGGGCTATCGCCAGGCGCTCGCGACCGCCGACCTGCCGTTCGATCCGGACCTCGTGCGCGAGGGCAACTGGCAGCCGCTTTCGGGCTATGAGGCGACGCGGGAGCTGATGGGCCTGCCTGCCCCGCCGACCGCGATCTTCTGCGCCAACGACATGATGGCGGTCGGCTGCTACGAGGCGTTGCGCGAACTCGGGCTTAAGATTCCGGACGACGTCGCGGTCATGGGCTACGACGACCGCGAGATCGCCCAGCATCTGCATCCGCCGCTCACGACCGTGCTGCTGCCGCATTTCGAAATGGGTTCGATCGCGGCCGAGCTCCTCATCGACGCGGCCGCCGGGTCGGCGCTGCGCGCCGCGGCAGATCAAGGTCGAGTGCCCGATCGTGATGCGGAAGTCGGTATAGTGGGGCTTCAAATTCGACAAGGGAGGGAATGATGGCGGAAAGCTTGAGCGCGCTGGCGGAGGGGCGGTTACATGTCAGCCGTGACCTGAAAAACGTCGCCTTAGCCGGCGATTGGTCGGACTGCGGTTTGACCGAGCGTGACAAGCACCGCGGTGAGCGCCGCCGCCGCTGCGTCAGGCCGCTTCCTCTCGAAGATCGCAAACTCAAGATCCGGCAATAGCGGCAGGCCGCTTTCCACGCCGAGAACGCTAAGTCCGGCGACAATCGCGCTCGCAGGAAGCGGCGTGAGCGCGAGACCAGCTAGGGCTGCGGCGCGAACGCCCGTAAGACTGGGGCTCGTGTAGACGATCTGCCAGACCAATTCGCTTTCGCGAAGCGCACTGAGCGCTGCGTCGCGTGAAACCGAATTCTCGCGGTACAAGGCCAGCGGCAACGCCGCGCCTGCAACAAGCTCGAACGTTTCCGCGGCTGTCCATACCAATGGCTCCCGCCATAGCAGGCGCCCCCTCGATGTTCCCAGAGGACGCTTCGCAAACACCACGTCCAGTCTTCCAGCGTCGAGCTGCTCGATCAGCGGCGAACTCACACCGATCTGGACCTCAAGCTTCACATTCGGATGCGAGCTTGCAAACCGACCGAGCGCCGGCGGCAACGAACCACCAGCAACTTCTTCGACTGCTCCAAGGCGCACGGCGCCGGAAAGCGGCGGCGCTGCGAGGCGGCACTGAGGCCCGCGAGCGGAACTACTCCTGCGCTGAAACCAAGGTGGCAACGCTCTCATCCGTTGGGACAATGGCGGCCATCCGCGCGCCCAATAGAGCAAGCCGAGCCATACACGTAGGTTTAGAGCCATACGCGTAGGTTTACGGCGAGAGCGGGAGATGTCCCGCGGCAGCGCCGCCCGCGGCAGCGCCGCCCGCGGCAGCCAATCCTCTGCGTTCGGGGATCGGCATATGGCCATCGTCAAGAGGATCGCTGCCAAATCGCAAGCTGCGAGTGGCCTTGAGACTACCATCGAAATCTAACCCCAACAATTGGAGACCGGACAATGCCAACTTCCAGACGTCAAATACTCACCACAGGCGCGGCCGCCGGCATCGGCGCTTTCGCAACGCATGCGAGCGCCCTCGCCCACACGCCCCAAGTGGTCAAAGCGCAGCCTAGGAGCCTGTCCGAGTAATAGCGGATTTTTGTGGCGGCCTGGGCGCGAATTGGATTCTGCTTGCTTATGAGCAAGACTTTCCGCCCGTGGACGATCGATCAACCGCTGCTGCTGCCGGCGAGCGTGCAAGACTTCGTGGGGAAGGACCACCTGGCGCGCTTTGTGCTGGCGCTTGTGGTCGGGCATCTTGAACTTTGTGAGATCGAGGGAACCTATGGGAGCGCGCGCGGACAGCCTCCGTTTGATCCGACGATGATGACGGCGCTGTTGCTTTACGCTTATTGCAACGGGGTCTACTCGTCGCGCCGGATCGCCAAGGCGGCGCGCGAACGGGTCGACTTCATGAGCATCGTCGGCCTCGACGCACCGGATTTCCGCACCATCTCGGATTTCCGCAAGCGACACCTGAAGGCGCTCGCCGGCCTGTTCGCCCAGGTTCTGAAGCTGTGCGAACGGGCCGGGCTGGCGAAGCTCGGGCATGTCGCGCTCGACGGCACGAAGATCAAGGCGAACGCCTCGAAACACAAGGCGATGAGCTACGAGCGCATGGCCAAGCGGGCGGCGGAACTCGACGCCGAGGTCGCCCAGTGGATGAGCGCCGCCGAAGCGGCGGACGCGCGGGAGGACGAGGCGTTCGGCCGCGACAAGAGCGGCGATGAGATGCCGGACTGGGTCGCCGACAAGAAGAAGCGGGCCGAGAAGATCCGGGCGGCGCAGGCCGAATTGGAGGCCGAGGCGAAAGCGGCCGCCGCGGCGGAGGCCAGAGCGCGGGCCGAGGCCGAGGAGAAGCGAAAAGCCGAAGGGCGCAAGAAACCGGGAAAGCCAGCCGCCACACCCTCCGAGGAACCCGATCCCAAAGCGCAAAAGAACTTCACCGACCCCGAAAGCCGCATCATGAAGACCAAGGACGGGTTCATTCAGGGCTACAACGCGCAAGCGGCGGTGGACTCGACGGCGCAGGTGATCGTCGCCCATGCCCTCGACGCCAAGCAGAGCGACCAGCATCAACTGGCGCCGATCGCCGATGCGATCGAAGCCAACCTGGGCCGCAAGCCGGCGCAGCTGTCGGCGGACGCCGGCTATTGCTCCGACGCCAACCTCGCGGCGTTGGAGGAACGCGAAATCGACGGGTACATCGCGCCGGGGCGGGCCAAGCACGCCAGCGCAGGAGAAGGGGGCAGCGCACGCATCGCCGCCATGCGAGAGAAAATCAAGGCTGGCGGCCACGCCAGCCCCTATCGGTTGAGGAAGCAGCTGCCCGAACCGGTGTTCGGCCAGATCAAGCAAGCGCGCGGCTTTCGTCAGTTCCTGCTGCGCGGCGTCGAAAAGGTGGCTTCCGAATGGGGATTCGTCTGCGTCGCCCACAATATTCTGAAGCTCGCCCAAGGGTGGACTCTGCCCGAAGTCCGCCTCGCAGCCGGATGAACCCGGCAAGCCGACCAACGCAGCATACCGGGCGCCGCAAACTCCGCTTCCATGTTTCAAATGCCCATCGCATCAGGACTAAGGCGACGCCCAAAAACTATCGCATCAGGTCGAATTTCTCGGCGCGATAGCGTAGTTCCATTCGGGATGAAAGGGATCACGGGTTATGTTGAGGGTCGCCATTTCCTCGTCGGAGACTTTGATGCCTTTTGGATAGGCGTGGGCATCGAGTTCGCAGCGGATCGTCAGGCCGGTCTTGGTTGTGGTGTTCGCGATCAGTTCGATCGCGACGATAACGCTTGTGAGCGGCGTTCCACGCCAGTTCTGGGTGATGTGGCAGAACATCCGGTGCTCGATCTTGTTCCACTTGGAAGTGCCGGGCGGATAATGGCAGACGTGTAAGGTCAGGCCTGTTTCGTCGGCGAGTTGTTGAAGGGCCACCTTCCAGAGCCGAAGCCGCGAACCATTCGAACCCCCTCCATCGGCCGCAATCATCAATCGGGTCATCGCGGTATAACGTCCGCGGCCCATCCGATCCAACCAGAGGCGAACGCCGTTGACGGCGAACTGTCCGGTGTCATGGTTGATCCCCGCCAACCCGA